>NZ_JAZAQR010000001.1:0-1125155 GCF_036861305.1 Psychrobacter sp. S4(2024)
AACTCGGACTTCGCGAGTACGGATGTGGTATTAGTTATCGGTGCCAATGATGTTGTCAACCCATCTGCGAAAGATGATCCGACATCACCAATCTTTGGTATGCCAATTCTAGAAGTGACTAAAGCCCAAACCGTGATGGTTATCAAGCGTTCGATGAGTACAGGTTATGCTGGTCTAGATAACAGCTTGTTCTATATGGACAAAACCATGATGATCTTTGGTGATGCGAAGAAGATGGTCGAAGAGATGGTACGTAGTATCAATGGCGCTGGTCATTAACCTTTAAAATAGGTTTTACACATCATTTTTTAAACAGAAGCTTTCACATAAAAAAGTCACTGAGGTGGCTTTTTTGCGTTTTATGGCATTAATGATGCCAATGAATAATGTGATGCTCGTTCTTAACAAATCTTATATTTTATGTTAAAGAATAATATGACTGCCAAATATTCGTAAATTTAAGCATCAAATGTCTCGCATTAAAGCCCTTTAACGGACGTATAAATACTAATGAATTCGAATTCAAAAAATTGTTGTATTATTGGTCGTATCGCGCTAAGATATATTTATAATCAGTAGGTTTTGACATTAACAATGTTAATTTACTACACTTTATATAAAAGGTCTCATTAGTATTTTTGATTCACCCAAATAAGTATCAGTATAAGGGTTTTAGTAATAAATTCGTATGCAAAATAATTATGATGTTTGAGTGGGTCTGCACCATTAATAACATAATGTAAGAAAGCCAATCTGTTTTATCTATCAAAGAACATGCTAAATAAGCATAAACGAGGACATGGATGTGATTACCTATTTAAAAAAAGGCAAGCCTGAAGCACAACGTAGCCAAGATGATACCAAAGTGCGTCAAGTTGTTGAGAATACACTAGCAGATATCGAAAAGCGTGGTGACACTGCCATACGTGAGCTGTCAGAGAAATTCGACAATTATTCTCCACAAGCATTTCGTTTAAACCAACAAGAGATTGACGAGCTGATTGCGCAAGTGTCGCCTCGTGATTTAGAAGATATTAAATTTGCTCAAGCTCAGGTACGTAATTTTGCCCAAGCTCAGCGTGACTCGATGCAAGACATTGAGATTGAAACCATGCCTGGGGTTATTTTGGGTCATAAAAACATTCCTGTTCAGTCGGCAGGTTGTTATATCCCAGGTGGTAAGTTTCCGATGGTCGCATCAGCGCATATGTCTGTTGCTACAGCATCTGTTGCAGGCGTACCTCGTATTGTTGCTTGTACACCACCGTTTAAAGGCAAGCCGAATCCTGCCGTGATAGCTGCTATGCATCTGGGCGGCGCGCATGAAATTTATGTGTTGGGTGGTATTCAAGCCATTGGAGCAATGGCATTAGGTACAGAAACCATCGAGCCTGTGCATATGCTAGTTGGTCCTGGAAACGCCTTTGTCGCTGAGGCAAAACGTCAGCTGTTTGGTCGTGTAGGTATCGATCTATTTGCAGGACCTACTGAAACAATGGTCATTGCAGATGACACGGTTGATGGCGAGATTTGTGCTACAGATTTGCTGGGTCAAGCAGAGCATGGCTATAACTCACCTGCTGTACTGCTAACGACATCACAGCAACTGGCTGAAGACACTATGAGAGAAATCGAGCGTCTATTGAAAGTATTACCAACGGCTGATACAGCATCAGTAAGTTGGGAAGATTATGGTGAAATAATTGTTTGTGACACCTATGAAGAAATGCTTGAAGTAGCCAATGATTACGCTTCAGAGCATGTGCAAGTGATGACTGATCGAGATGATTGGTTTTTAGAACATATGACTTGTTATGGGGCGTTATTTTTGGGTCCTCGCACCAATGTTTCTAACGGTGATAAAGTCATCGGTACTAATCATACTTTACCCACCAAAAAAGCAGGGCGCTATACAGGTGGATTGTGGGTAGGAAAGTATTTGAAAACACATTCATACCAAAAAATCACCACGGATGAGGCTGCTGCCAAAATTGGAAGTTATGGGTCGCGCTTGTGCATGTTAGAGGGTTTTGTCGGTCATGCTGAACAGTGTAATGTGCGTGTACGTCGTTATGGTCATCAAGAAGTGCCTTATGGTGCAGCTGCTGACTAAGCCAGCATTATTATTCAATTATATCTATTTGATATCAAATATTTAAATTAGAGAAGATAAAGACTTATGCGATTACCAACAACACCCTCATTTAATCTGATAGGAAAGCGTGCATTAGTGACTGGAGCCTCATCTGGTATTGGATTAGGGTGTGCTGTTGCATTGGCTGAAGCTGGTGCAGACGTGACATTAGCTGCACGCTCCTCTGATAAGTTGCAAGCGGTAGTGAAGCTAATGACAGATAAAGGTTTGAAAGCCAACGCCTTAAAACTAGATGTGACCGATGTCGCTTCTGTTCGTCATTTATTTGAAAACCTCTCTAATGCAGATGCTTTTGATATTGTGGTCAATAGTGCAGGTATGGCCAAACATACGCCTGCACTAGAGACTGAGCCTGATGATTTTGATGATGTGAATGATATTAATCTACGTGCCTCTTATTTTTTAATGCAAGCGGCTGCAAAAAAACTCATTCATGCCAATAAAGTCGGCAGCCTTATCAATGTCTCCTCACAAATGGGACATGTCGGCGGACCAGATCGTGCCGTGTACTGTGCAACTAAGCATGCTGTTGAGGGTTATACCAAGGCCATGGCAATAGAGTGGGGTAAGCATGGTATTCGCATTAATACCATCTGTCCAACATTTGTAAGAACAGCCTTAAGTGCAGCAACGTTTGCTGACGCTGAAAAAAGCCAATGGATTATGAGTAAAATTCATTTAGGCAGAGTGGCTGAAGTAGAGGATATTATGGGAGCAACGGTGTTTTTGGCATCAAATGCTGCCGCCATGATAACAGGCACTTCATTGTTAATAGATGGTGGATGGACCGCAGAATAGCTAATGCTAGATATTGAGTTCTCAGCGGTTTTGACACTAAGTGTTTTTGATTTATTAGCTTAGGTATAATAATTATCAGAACACCCTATCAACACCAATGGCTAAGAGCTGAGCTATAAAAGGTTATGAGATGACAAATAAAAATTCTGATATCACAAATGTTATAAAAAACCAACGTGTCACAGCAGATCAAGTTGCTGAAGCAGCAGGGGTCAGTCAATCTGCGGTATCTCGGGTTTATACCCCAGGTGCCAGCGTATCGCAAAAAACTAAGGACAAAGTAAAAAAAGCTGCTAAAGAATTAGGCTACCGCCCCAACATGCTAGCACGCTCACTAATCACTGGGCAAAGTCGTTTAATTGGTTTGGTAGTGGCGCACTTAGAAAATCTATTTTACGCAGATGTGATCGAAAAGCTCTCTCATGCATTGCAGTCGCAAGGTTATCATTTACTGATTTTTATGGCAATGAATGACAAAGACTCTACGCTTAAGGTAGTAGATGAGCTGTTGGATTATCAAGTGGACGGTATTATCACAGCGTCTCTGAGTTTATCTAGCGATTTGACGGACCGTTGTCATACAGAGAACATTCCTGTGGTTATGCTCAATCGTTTGCAAGATGATGATCGACTCTCTGGTGTGAGCTCTGATAACTTCGTCGGTGGTCGTAAAGTAGCAGAGTTTTTTGTTAAAGGTAACCATAAAAGAATAGCTCATATTTCAGGTTGGACAGGCTCTTCTACACAGCGAGACCGTGAAGCGGGCTTTATTCTAGGGTTGCAAGAGTCTGGTCAAAAGCTATTTGCCAAAGCGATTGGTAATTACGATCGTGAAACGGCAAAGCAGGCCACGATAGAGTTATTTGCTAATAAAACTGAAACAAGTCGCCCAGATGCTGTATTTGTTGCCAATGATTTTATGGCTTTTGCTGTCATGGACACCTTACGTTACGAGTTGGGTCTTAAAGTGCCAGAAGATGTATCTGTCGTTGGATACGATGATGTTGCGGTAGCATCTTGGAAATCTTATAGCTTAACGACCGTCAGTCAACCGGCTCAGCGTATGGCAGATGAGGTGGTATCTACTTTATTAGAGAAAATAGCCAACCCTGATTCTCCACCGAGACGTATTTCTATAGATGGCCCATTGATTATCCGTAACTCGGCAAAAAAACCATAAATGCTTCTGATTGAAAAAGCTGTTTGGAATACAAATTAAAATAGGAAGAAATTAATGGAAGGTATCAGCAGATTTGAGATGGAAAAACGTATCGTGCGTTATGGAGATTTGCAGCCTTGCCGCACCGCATTTATTGATGCACATACGCCAGGGTCAAATCATAAAGAAAACTTCACTATCATTGGTGGTGGTGTGTCAGAAAGCCCAGACCAGCACGTACATATTCAAGATACCCCGGGTTTTAACATTGGTGCTGCAGGGCAACCACCACATTGTAAAAACAGCTTACATCTACACACCACGGCCGAAGTCTTTTTTGTATTAAGCGGTCGTTGGCGCTTTTTTTGGGGCCTTCATGGTACAGCGGGAGAGGTGATTTGCGAAGCAGGGGATATTTTTAATATTCCAACAGGTATTTTTCGTGGCTTTGAAAATATCGGTGACGACTACGGCATGATTATGTCGATACTGGGTGGTGACGATGCAGGTGGCGGTGTGACTTGGGCGCCGAAGTTATTGAAGAAGCTAAGGCTCATGGTCTGATTTTGGGCAATGATGGTCGACTGTATGACAGCAAAAAAGGGGAGAGCCTACCTGAAGGTATTGAGCCAATGACGCAACTTACAAAAGAAGCGCTTAAAGAGTATCCAGAAGTGCCAACCTCAGCAATCGTCCCTCATTATTGGGACATGATGGCACTGGCCAAAGAAGCACCTTGCCAAGTGATAGGTGAACATGCCTTGATCAAAGATAAGCCGGGGTTTTCGGTGGAGTTTTTGACACGCGGCTCAATCAGTGAAGCATCTTATCAGACGGATTGTCACGAAATCCTGATGGTAAAAACAGGGCATTGGACATTTAAATGGCTAGATGATACTGGTGAAGAATCTCAGACGAGCATAGCACCAGGGGATGTAGTGGCTGTACCGCCTAATCTGACACATCGTATTTACCCTTCTATGTCTGGTGAGGCTGCCTTGTTTAGAGTAAAAAACACTGCCGAAGCGGCAGGGGCGACTTGGGTACAAAGTTAACCATCCACAGTGAATAGTAGTGTGATTAAGGTTATTACCTTAGGTTTTGAGGCGTACTGTTTAGGAATATAAAAATGATACCTTTGGTTCTTATCCCCGGCATGATGTGTGATGCAAGATTGTACCAGCCTCAAATATCAGCTTTTTCACATAGAGTGCCGATTCATACTGTACCGGTTTCAACTCACAGCAATATGCAGGATTTGGCAAAAGACATTCTAGATAATGCACCACCAGTCTTTGCGCTGGCAGGATTGTCCATGGGCGGTATTATTGCCATGGAAGTGTTACGTCAAGCGCCCAATCGCATTGCCAAACTTGCGCTACTTGACACAAATCCAAGAGCAGAAGCAGAAGAAGTGAAGAGTAATCGCCATGTATTAATGGCCAATGTGCAACAAAATGGATTGGCTGAGGTGATAGCGAATACTATCCCTAAGTATTTCTCACCGACAGAAAGTCTATCAACTCAGAGAAATTTAGAAATAATTGAGCTTTGCAACGCCATGTCTCAGTCATCTGGTGTAGCCGCTTATATTAACCAAAGCATGGCTTTACGTGATAGACAAGATCAGCAAGAAACTTTAAAGAAACTTGCTGCCAATGTCCCTACTTTGATTTTGTGCGGTGAGGATGATCAACTTTGTCCTGTTGAACGTCATACATTGATGAAATCTTTGATGCCACATGCAGATTTACACATCATTAAAGATGCGGGGCATCTACCGACATTGCAAGCGCCAGAGCAAACCAACCTTGCCTTAGAGAGCTGGTTGTTTACTTAAGTAATGACACACCCTAGAGAAGAATTCGCTTGTCGCTCAAATCATACGGAAATGAAAGGAGATATCTATGAATAATACGTTACTTAAACTACTGCAATCTGTGGATACGCCAACGGTCTGTAATGCCATTGAAGTGGCTCAGGGTAAACGAGGTTTCAATAGTTTTACACGTGGAAATATGTTGTCATCTGACCCTGGTTCAAGACCGATTGTCGGTTATGCCGTGACCGCAAAAATTAGCGCGTTGGTAGAGCCCACAGAACCAAAAGAGGTGATCCGCGCCAGACGTATGGATTATTATCGTGCCATGTCAGAGGGTGCCAAAGGTGTTATGCCTTCAGTTGCAGTGGTTGAAGATGTCGATTATCCAAATTGCATTGGCGCATACTGGGGCGAAATAAACACAACAATACATAAGGCATTTGGGATGAATGGGGCATTAACAAATGGCGTAATGCGTGATTTGGGTGACATGGCAGAAGACTTTCCAGTCATTGCCCCTTCTGTCGGCCCTAGTCATGGGTTTGTCCATATTAAAGAGGTTAATACCACAGTCGATATTATGGGCATGACGGTTGAGGTAGGTGATTTAATACATGCTGACCGTCATGGCGCCGTCGTCATTCCTAAAAATATAACCGATAAATTGGAAGCAGCTATTCAGAAGTTATTAAATAGCGAGAAAATTATCCTAACACCAGCAAAACAAGAAGGCTTTGACTTTGCAGCTTTTGAGAAAGCGTGGCAAGCGTTCGAAGAATCAAGAGTTTAATTTTTGTCTTCATCAATGCTTAAAAAATAACCTTTACCTTTTAATTTAATAGAGAGAAATATTATGACAACCTTAAAACGTCCAGAGCAAGGCATCTTAACCAAAGATAATGATCTCAGTAAAACAGATGAAACTATAGGAGTGATTGATGCCATGGTTGATGGCTTAAATGATCATGATATTGACAATATGGGTCGATTTTTTGCCGAAACTTTTCGCTGGATGGGTAATGCAGGATGTGGTTACAAAGAAGGCTTAACAGAGTTTCAAAATGGTTGGCAGCGTCCGTTTCAGCAAGCATTCTCTGAAAAAGTTTGTATTGATGAAGCAAGACTAACCCAAGGTGAATGGTGTGCAGCATTTGGTCGTCAAGAAGCCATCCACAGTGGCGAATTCATGGGTATAAAGCCTACTGGCAAGAAAGTTATTATTCGTTATATGGACTTTTGGAAAGTAGCAGATGGCAAAATCGAGGATAACTATGTCATGGTCGATTTCCCTTCTATTATGATGCAGCTAGGTGTTGACCCTTTTAATGGTCATGGTTGGGAAAAGTTTGACACCAAATCAGGTGATTTGGCCCATACACCTACTATCATGGAATAGAGTTTTAACCTAAGACCTAAGACCTAAGACCTAAGGTATAAGTCACGACCAATCAAAGCCATAACCATATCTACTATTGTCGGTGTGGTTGTGATGAGTTAACTGAAAGCTTGTGAGATTTTTAATCGATTCAAATCTAAAAAATACAGCAAGGGATAGCACATGAATAACCAGATAATAGAACAGCAAAATAAACATCAAATTGAGCGGTTCAATCAAGCGCTATACAATTATGATAGTGAAAAAGTAAAGTCTCTAATCGATGAGCTCTTTACGGAATCTGCTGTCATTCAATTGGCTTATCCCTTAGAAACTCTGCAAAACCGTGATGCTTTATTTACTGAAGCGTTTGAGCCATTACAACAAGCCATTCCAGATCTAGAGCGCCGAACCTTTATTGTCATGGCTGGCAATAGTGGTAGCAGTATGACCAGCAATAAAAATAGCAATACTGACTGGGTCGGGTGTGCTGGCTACTATACAGGTACGTTCATGGAAAGCTGGCTTGATATTCCTCCCACAGGACATCAGGTTACCATGCGTTTTCATGAGTTTTACCGCTTTGAAAACGGCAAGATTGTTGAGATGCAAGCGCTTTGGGACATACCAGAAGTGATGCATCAAGCAGATGCATGGCCAATGGTAAAAAGCCTTGGGCGTGAAGGTATCACCTCAGCACCAGCTACCCTTGATGGCAACCTAGTGGGACAAGAGTACTCTGTTAAACACAATCAGCGTAGCGGGCAGTTAGTGCTCGATATGTTAAATGGTTTGGGCAAGTTTTCGACTGGCGGTGTCTCAGCCATGAATTTAGAAAAGTATTGGCATTCTCGTTGCACTTGGTACGGACCTTCTGGTATTGGTACTTGCCGAGGTATTACGGGGTTTCGCAACTGGCATCAAATCCCATTTTTAAATGCTCTGCCAAATCGTCAAACTATTGAAGAAAACGGGTATTTTTTTGCTGAAGGAGATTATGTCGCTTTCACGGCTTGGCCTGGCATGTCGATGACCGTCTCTCACGGTGGCTGGCTTGGTATTGCACCTGCCGGACAACAAATAACGCTTCGTAGCCTAGACTTTTGGCGTTGTGAGGATAGCTTAATTCGTGAGAACTGGGTGCTGGTAGATATTTTACATGCCTATAAACAAGTTGGCATAGATGTCCTCGCTCGCATGCGCGAATTTAATAAGGCACGTTACCGTCAGTTTGATAAATAAAACAAATCTACTAACATTTACTTTAAAAAAGAGCAATTTATGAAAGGATTCGACGAAAAGTTTAACGATTTTCCCGATTATATCTTAAAAATTACTAATGAGATTTGGGAAAACCGTGGATTACACACACTACATGACTATTATGCTCCAGATATTGTGGTTAGGACGCCATTAGGTATAGACTTCGGAAATCAAGGCGTGATAAATGCGACCATGAATGTGTTAGCAGAGTTCCCTAATCGCACCTTGCTGGGTGAAGATGTCATTTGGAGCGGTACGCCAGAGACTGGCATGCTGTCTTCACACCGTATCATCACTACGGCTACACATATTAAAACGGGTCAAAATCTTCGTTTTCGAGTCATTGCTGATTGCCATGCGAAGAACAATCAGATTGATGATGAATGGTTGATAAGAGATCAAGGAGCCATTGCTCGACAAATGGGTCAAACGCCTAAAGAACGTGCGCAAGAAGTGATTGAAATGCAAGAGCAAAGTGGTATTGTCAAACCACCATTTACCCCAAATATCGATCAAGATGGCCCTTATTTAGGCCGTGGTAACGACAATGAATGGGGTGAGAAGTATGCTGATATTTTAACTCGTTTAATGAATGCAGAGTTTGCTTTGATCCCACATGAGTACGACCGTTGTTGTTTAGGCGAATACCCAGGTGGTGTCTCAGGTATATCACATGGTGAGGTTGATGCTTTTTGGCTAGGGTTGCGTTCTTCCTTTCCAAGTGCTGAGTTTAAGATTCACCACCAGATTGGTCGGGAAGACAAGTTAATGTCACCTCGTGCAGCGATTAGATGGTCATTAACTGGCAAGCATGAAGGCTATGGACACTTTGGACAACCCACTGGTGCAGAGGTACATGTCATGGGCGCCTGCCATGCTGAGTTTGGACCCTGGGGACTACGCCGCGAATATGTGATGTATGATGAAGTAGCGATTTGGCAACAGATATTATTGGCTGCAAAATAATTTAGGTGCTTAAAAAATGTATCGATCAATGCTTTCTACCCTAAGCTATCAAACCCAGTATTAACTAAATAAAAATTGATTACCCGATCATAATGGCTAGTCATACCAAAAAGGATTTTATACTATGAAAGCGCTCGTCAAAAGCGAAGCAAAACCTGGCTTCTGGCTGAAAGATGTTCCTGAACCAAACGTTGGTATCAATGCATCCTGATGTACAGAAAGCAGCGCGGTAGGACCTGGACGAATGGAGCTTCAGTGCGCTTCATCTGCGGCACTCAGACACAGCATAATACCTTCGAACACAGGTTCAGCGATTTCCTCGGCATGGAAGACACCACAGGCTTTATCAGTGAACAGGGCAGGGGAACGCATGAATACCGTGGATATATAGATAGAGTCGACATCACCACGGGTACTTTGGGCAAGGCGCTTGGTGGAGCAAGCGGTGGCTACACGAGCGGCCGTCGAGAAATAGTGGAACTGCTCAGGCAGCGCTCGCGCCCCTACCTGTTTTCCAACAGTGTTGCACCTCCGGTAGTCGCTAGTGCCCTCAAGGCGCTTGATCTGGTCATGGACTCAAGTGACTTGCGCCACCAACTTCGAGAGAACACCGCAAGATTTACGCAGGGACTGGAAGAACTGGGCTTTGAGCTGCTACCTGGAGAGCATCCGATTGTTCCGGTGATGTTGCACGATGCCGCACGCGCGGCGCGCTTCGCGGAGGCATTATAGAAAGAAGGAGTATATGTGGTCGCATTTTCCTTCCCTGTCGTGCCGAAAGGCCAAGCTCGTATTCGGACGCAAATGAGTGCGGCGTCGACAGCGGAAGATATCGATACGGCGATTGCTGCGTTTGGCAGGGTCAAGGCTGAGCTGATCGACTGATCAAACCCAGTATTAATAACTTCACCTAAGTAAAATATTAGATAATGAAGGCTTGCTAGAACTTTACTATGTATGATTCTAGCAAGTGTTTTTTAACTGTTAGGGTCTAAACTGAGAAACTTATGAGCTGCCACTTAAAGGGGCTAATGTGAAATACTAAAAAGGGCCACAGCGTACTTTGCAAATGAGAAACATTAAAAAATAGTTTAGTAGACTGTTTTTTCTTTTAAAGACAAGTGATAGTTCTTCTTGCCGATTCCATTATATCTTATAAACACACGTTTATATAATCTCCAAAATTTTTCAATGCCGTTGATAGAGTTGCCATTCCGAGCAAAATCTATAAGATGTTCGAAGCAATCTATCGATAGTCGATTTATTTGAACGGCATCAAGCGTTATTTCCAGATTGATACAGTAGGCTTTATAGCAGGCAAGTGAGTTAGAAAAACCTCCATTATGGTTTAACATCTTACTAGATAATGAGTAGAACGAGTTCATTAAATGGATTGACTAGCGACATGGTTTAATACGTTAAGCTCGATTACAAATACAACAGGATCAGTGATAGCTCTGTACATTAACTCCTTAAGACAGCTCAGCTAGTAACTGTATTAGTGGTGATGAAGATGACTTTCTGAATAGTTAGTACGTATGAGAATTAATCAATCATCAACCAATCTTGATAAAGATTAATCATATAATTATAATTTCATGAACTTATTATACGGTAGCTCTAGTTTAACATAATATACATTATGCGAAAACAAACCAACGGCTTTATAATTTGGGCGCATCATATTTTGTATAATGCTATTTGCTAATCATCCCATTGATTTCTATCAGCGGTTATTAAATGTCGATATATTAGTTTCTAATTAAAGACAGTTTTTAAGCAAATGCGCTCGTAAAGATGTTCCATCCTCATCTAAGATTACATCCGCCACTTGGCACGCAGAATTATCACAGGACAATTCATAATAAACATCATGGCCATGCGCTAAGCTGACTTGAACCAAGCCTCTGGTCGTCACTGAAAATTGCTTGTCTTGTGCATAATCAGGATCTTGAGAATTCCATAATATATCATAACCCACATGACAGGATGTTTGCGCTTTAGCAAAGTAATCTTGCTCACGCTGCATGGCAGCCTTTAGATCCGGATTGGCATATTGTTGCAATACCACTGGGTTATCCATTCCTTCATTATTCACATCCTGCTGGTACATCTTAGCGACAGTATCAATTTTCATGGCAAAAGCTGTCTGTAATGGCTGCGTTAGATTAGCAGTAGCCGTGATAGCAGAAAACCCTATTGCGAGCATCATTATAGAAAATATCATTTTTTGCATGGCACCCTCCATGAAATATGACGTTTTAAGTGTTATATTCATTAAATCATATATAAACTACTACTTTACTGCTTAATTGTGTCTATCGAGTTTATTAAAAATACTGTTTACACAGCACCATTATAAACTTTGATGCGTTATTAGTACTATTGACTGGTAAATATACATTGGATCTAATATGTGTTTTGGAATGACTTAAATAAGCTACGATAAGGATATTGTTATGATGCCATCTACTCGTTCTAATATTTTTCAGTCTTATCTTTATAAGCTATCAACCGCGGCGGGTTTTGGTTTAGTGCTAGCAAGCACAGGGTGCCAATCTTCTGCTGAATCCAACGCCAGCACTCCAAATCAATCAACTGGCAACCCATCTGTACCTATAGTCTCAGATATGAGCCAGCAAACGCTCAAACAGCAAGCACTGCGTATCCAGCGCGCTCTTGCCAATAATGATTTTTCTAGAATCACAGATGATATTCACCCAACTCGTGGCGTACGTTTTTCGATGTATGCTTACGTAAGGACTGATACGGATAAAGTCTTTAGCCGCGAGCAGTATGCTCAGTATCTACAACAATCGAAAATTCGTTTTACTTGGGGCGAAAAAGACGGTACTGGCGAGGCATTGGTGGTACCACTACCAGAATATCTAAGAACTTGGATTGATGCTAAAAAATATAATAATGCGCGTATAACTATCAACGAGTTTGAATCTCGAGGCAATATGATTAATAACGTCAATGAGGCTTATCCAAAATCGGATGTGGTAGATTTTCATTATAAAGGGACAGCTGAATATGATGGTATGGACTGGCGTGGTATGCGCTTAGTGTTTGATGACTATCAAGGGAAACGCTACTTGATTGGTATCGTCAGCGATAGATGGACAGTGTAATAAAAAGATTAAGTGTTTGATTCATTAGAGGTATTTTATGATATTAGGGCAATGCATCGTTTATGATGCATCGCCCTTTTTTTACTTTAACTATTATATATTTACTTTTTGATATACGTAAATCTTACGGTCTTGGCTTAAGTGGCGTTTGGCGAAAAAACTTCACCATTATCTCGTAAATATCAGGATAAGCATCAATCAGCTTTTGCGGCGTCTCAAAAAACACTTCACTCAGTACCGCAAAAAATTCCGCAGGATTGGTCGCGCCATAGCGATCGAGACCTGATTTATGATGACTTTGAAAATCTTCAAAGTCGCGGCTCATAATTTCAGTCCAGCGCGCAGGATCCATATCCGCTTGCAGCGGCGGAAAGCCATTAGCGCGACCATTTAGCATATCAAGTTTATGCACAAACTCATGAATGACAACGTTGTGACCATCACGCTCGCCTGAGTGTTTGGCATCCTTCCACGACAGAATGACGGGACCACGCAGCCACGCTTCGCCGCTACGGTGCTGACTGCCCTCATGGACAACCCCCAACTCATCCACGGTGGTGGTTTCGCTTTTGTAAGAACCCGGATAAATAATAATGACCGACCAGCCAGCGTACCACTCAAGGCTTAGGTTTAAAATAGGCAGGCAAGCTTGTAAGGCGATAGATTGCTTGACCGCATCGGTAATCTCAAAACCCTGCGCGCCAGTAATCGACTTATCCGCCAAAAACAACGTCGCTAGCTCAAACAAACGGGTCATCTCGTCCTCGTTCAATCTATCGAGTATCACAATCCGCTTGGCCGCTTGCATCCAGTCACTACGGGTAAACTCGCTGTTGTCCAATATGCGCTGCTCGCGCCAGTCTTTTATCATGCTAAACATATTGAATTTCCTTTAATTTCGTCGTTAGACTGTGCTTTTTATTATTGGCGTTATGTGTTTTAAGGGGTTAAATGGTGTTGACAATAAGCCTATTTATCAAGATTCTAACGACAGCATATTCATAATTAGTTTAATCAAGGTTTCTTTTTGGTTGGGGTTAGACTCGGCAACCAACAAGGTTAATGCGGCAAGCCCAGTGTTATTAATAACCATGTCACCTTTATCATTGAGCAGTCGATTATTCCGATGCAGAAAATCTACAAACAAAAAAGCGCCGCTGCGTTTATTGCCATCGGTAAAAGGATGATTTTTGACCATAAAGTACAGTAAATGCGCCGCTTTACTCTCGATGGTCGGGTATGCAGGCTCGCCAAACACCGTCTGCTCTAAATTACCCAGTACACTGTCCAAACCATCACCGCGAGGCTTAGCAAATAGCTCAGTCGCCTCACCTCTATCTATCAGCTGTGCTTTTAAATCCGTTAGCGCTGCCATCGCCTCAGTCGGACTGGGTAAGATACCTCCATCCTCCCCTGAAGGATTATCAAGCAAACCTTCATCATAGCGCTGTAACCATAAGAATGTCTGTGTATAACGGCTGATAATCTCAACCAAGCCGCGGCCTTCATCGGTTTTCAGCTCAGGACTTTTCGCGGTTTTTCTAATTAAGTTTAATGCTTGTTGTAGCTCGCTTGAGTTTTTATCAAAGCGCTCTTGATTGAGCGTATAGCCTTGGACTAAGTATTCACGTAAGCGCTGGGTTGCCCATATACGGAACTGAGTGCCTTTTTTGGAATTAACCCGATAACCCACAGAAATAATAGCATCTAAATTGTAAAAGCGAATATTACGTCGAACCTGCCGATTTCCCTCTTGACGAACTACCGAGGATTGCTCGGTAGTTGCTTCTGGGTCTAACTCACCTTCTTTATAAATATTCTTTAGATGCAATCCTATGGTATCAGAGTCTTTTTCAAACAGCGTAGCCAATTGGGCTTGTGAGAGCCATAGAGTATCGTGCTCTAAACGTATTTCTATCTGCGCCTGTCCATCAGCGCTTTCATAAATCTCTACTTTTGCTGTTTTATCATTCGTAGCATCAGTCATCTTGGTTTTTCCTTAACTTAATATACGCGCTTATGCTCAATTCATAAATCATACAGCGACTGCATGACAGAGTACATAACAATGACTATCCTGTGCTTGCGCTTGTGCTTGGAGTATCTCGCGGCGTATAACCGAAATGCTGCTTATAAATGCGTGAAAAGTAGCCTTGGTCGCTATAACCGACCCTATGCGCCACTTCATCGATGGTTACGTAACTTTTGGTTTTTAAAATATGATTGGCCTGCTTTAAGCGCAATTCTTTTACCCATTCCGAAAAACTATAGGGCAACTCAGCAAACAGTTTATGCAAGTATCTGACCGATATATGACAAGCAGCAGCGACCATTGCTGGGGTTAAAGCGGGGTTTTCTAGGTGCAAATAGACGTAATGCTCGATGCGCTTTAGATGCACCGACTGTATGGACGAGCTGGTGCTCATCATCACCTCTTTCGGAGCGCTCAATGCCAATACAATAAGGTTAAGCAGCTGCTGTTCTAGGATTTTAACCTTCAATGAATGGCAATATCTTGCCCTTGCAAAATCATCTCAGGCAAATGATCAAACAGCGCATTACTATAGTCATGGGCTAAGTTAAAGACACTCGAACGGGCGGTTTTTTCTAAGGTGGTTGTCATCTCACGCTGCGCCGTTTCTAGGGCACCACGTACGACAGACAAGGTAATAGGATCTATAGAGGGGTGAGCGTTGCTCATGAAAGACTCCTTGTCGAGAAATTTGGGTCAGAAGAAGCGCATTTATACAGAAAAAATAAAAGAATATACCGGTCTATATGACCATTTATCCTTACCCTTCAGCGCGCGCTTTATTTGGCTTATCATCTATCCTAATAATCAAGCTTTTTCACTATAGCGAGGTTTTGGCAAAATAGATTGACTGTGCGTGCAGAGTTTTTGAATGTGAGTGTACACTGTATCAATAAGTAGCCTGTTTTCATCTTTATCATAGTGGGATATAAAGCGTTCAGAATAAAAAAAGAGCAATGCCTCATATGTGATGCACTGCTCTTTTTGTCTATTCTTACTAACCCTATAGGAAGCTATAAGTTATTTACTACTATGCATGAGCAGATATCCTGCCTAGGCCCATCTTCACATTTGCCAATATCAATCCAGATAAGATGAGCATCATCGCTAGCATCTTCCACCACGTCACCACCTCTCCTGTGAACAGCACTGAGGTCGCCATACCGAATATGGGCACCAGTAGAGCAAAGGGCATAACCTTGGAGGCGATATTTTGACTAAGCAAATGCGCCCATAGTCCAAAGCCGATCAGGGTTGAGACATAGACGATAAATCCAAGCGATAACCAAGATTGGAAGGATGCCTCAGTAAATGTGGCGAGATGCCATGCTTCGGTTTCGAATAGTAGAGAAGATAACGTCAAAATCACACAGGCGATC
Source organism: Psychrobacter sp. S4(2024) (assembly GCF_036861305.1). NCBI lineage: Bacteria > Pseudomonadati > Pseudomonadota > Gammaproteobacteria > Moraxellales > Moraxellaceae > Psychrobacter > Psychrobacter sp. S4(2024). The sequence goes on from NZ_JAZAQR010000001.1 coordinate 16,084, forward strand.
AGACCGCCCCATACCACTAGTGATAGCGCAGACAGTGCCGATGTCTTATTTGAAGCTTTGTTGTTTCTATTGCTATTGACAGGCAAGGCAGTAGAAATATTACTAGCGCTTTGCTGTGTTGAGGCTTGTTTTGAAGCAATATTGCCAAAGCTCCAACCTATGGCTGCAATCAATATGCAGATAAAGCCAACCAAGGGCATATCACCACCAAGGTTAAGCGCAATGACACCCAAACCTAGTACACCGACCAGCATACCGATAATCTGCATGCGACTCACAGACTCACCTAATATGATATACGCCAGCAAGACGGTAATAAAAATTTGAACTTGCAACAACAGCGCCGTCAACCATGCCGATGCACCCAAATGCATGGCGGTGAATACAAAGGCATACTGCATAACAAACGTACCAATAGCATAGATAAATAGCGTACGGTTGAATTTGGGCGGTTTAAGGAACAAAACCAACGGCACAGCAGTAAAGAAAAAACGTAGCGCGGTTAACATCAGTGGCGGAAAGCTTTCGAGCGCCCATGCAATAAAGGTAAAGTTTACACCCCAAATAAAGGCAACCAATACAGCTAGAGCGACGTGTAGAAGGGTCATAGGCTTTATCCTAGAATAGCTATTATTAGTTCTGAGTTGTTATTAATGTTTGAATCTTAAGAATCAACTATAGTTTAAATGCCCATAACAGACCCGATACAGTTTTACTAATGGCGAACAAAGTGTATAGTTACTCTTAACGTTACAATTAATCATGACATTGAAGAGATAAGCACATTCATTATGGTCGAAACCTATACGCTCAATCCAAATTTAACCAAGACTGCCGCCGTCGCTGAATGGTTACAGCAGCGTATTGACTGGCAGATTTACCTGCCCAATCAGCGTGTGCCCTCGGTGCGAAAGTTAGCGAAACTATTAAATATATCAAGCTTTACGGTGGTACAAGCTTATGAGCAATTGGTAGCTACCAGTGTGCTAATCGCTAAGCCCAGCTCGGGCTATTATGTCAATACGCAAGCAAAAGTAGTTCAGCCAAATAATGATAAAAGAGTGGTCGTTAAGCAACCAGTAATAGATACGCGCTGGCTGGTGCAGCAAGTCTTTAGTGATATCCCGCATAATCGCTCGCCAGGGGTGGGAACATTACCAAGAGACTGGGTACGTAATGATAAGATGGAATGGGCCATACGGCAGGTCACCCAGCAAGCCGATAGCTTTATCTATGATTATGGCAATGTTCACGGCTATCTGCCGCTACGTCAGCAGCTGGTTCAACACCTGCATACGCTAGGCATGCAAACTAATGCCGACCATGTGATTACTACAGCAGGAGTGTCGCAAGCCGTGAACATGGTTGCGCGGCTTCTTACTCAAGCTGGGGATACGGTAGTCGTTGATGGGCCGGGCTGGTATTGGCTATCGAGCTGCCTGCAACAACAGGGCTTAAACGTCGTCTCTGTAGAACGCGACCATCAAGGGCCTAATATCGAGCACATGCAAAAACTGTTTGCCACGTATCGCCCTAAGTTATACCTGACTAATAGCGTGCTGCACAACCCAACATCCTATAATCTGCATCCTGCCCGCGCGCACCAAGTACTCAATCTTGTTCATGAGTATAATGCTTATATTTTTGAGGACGATTTATACGCCGCATTTGTACCGGGTGGTCAAGTGCTGCGTTATGCCAGCCTTGATCAGTTTGAAAGGGTTTTTTATGCGACTGGGTTTTCAAAGTCAATGGCTTCAGGCTGGCGCGTCGGCATGTTGGTCTGTCCTGATAATTATATCGATGATGTATTACGTATGAAAACCTTAAGCAATTCAAACACGCCAGAATTTGGTGAACGAGTTTGTCATCATTTATGGACGCATGGTGAGTATCGCCGGCAGATTAAAAAAGTGCAGCAGCATTTATATAGCGCTCATGAAAGAATGCGCCAAGCATTACCAAAGATAGGACTTATCTATCCTGAGCATACACAAGCAGGTCTCTTTGTTTGGGTAGACACGGGGCAAGATACGAGCCAGCTGGCACTAGATGCCTACAAAGAAGGCTGGCTGGTCGCACCGGGGCAATTGTTTTATCCAGATGCGAGCGCCTCAACCCATCTGCGACTCAATGTATCAACAACAAGCGATGAGTTTTTGAGTTGGTTGGGTGATTATTTGGATAAAAGCTGTCAATACTGATAAAACTCTATCACCCCACCACCAGCCGCATCATCTGCGTACTGATATAACCGCCAAAAGTACCCACGGCATAGCCTAAAATACCCAAAAACACCCCCACTGGCGCTAGTGACGGGTGAAATGCCGTGGCAACAATGGGTGCCGATGACGCGCCGCCAGTATTGGCATTGGAGCCGACCGCCAAAAAGAAAAACGGTGCACGGATGATTCTGGCAAAAATAAATATTAATATCACATGGATGCTCATCCAAAGCAAACCAATTAGTAGCAGTCGCCACTGCGAAACGATACCCGCAAGATTAATTTGCATACCGATAGCGGCAATCAATATGAAGATAAAGACGGTACCAATTTTTGAAGCACCAACATGATCAAGTCTGCGTATTTTGGTAAAGGAGAAAATCACCCCTATTAAGGTGATAATCACCACCATCCAAAAGAATGAGCTGGCAAAGCTATACTGTACCGCCCAACTGTAAGGGGCAAAGAAGCCTGCTATTTGCCCGCCTACGAAATGCGCCACCCCAACCATGGCGAAACACAAACCAAACATCACCATCAAGTCATTTAAAGTTGCTGGACGAGCATTGTCACGCTCATAGCTCTCAACGGCTTTGACGACCTTATCAATGCTACTGCTATCCGCCCGTAAAAACTTGTCAATCTTCTCACTGTGTTTTGCCATGACTAAGATGGCCAGTAACCACAGTGAAGCATTGGTAGTATCAACCAATATCATCATCCCAAACAGATCATCACTGACGCCAAACAGCTCCTTCATCGCTGCTTGGTTTGCCGCGCCGCCGATCCAACTACCAGCAACCGCTGAAAAGCCGCGCCATAGCGTGTCATCGGTAAACATCTCAGGCGACACCCATTTAGCGATACCTAAGCTAATAGGACCACTAATGACAATAGCGATACTGGCGGCAAAGAACATAGCAATCGCTTTCCAGCCCAACCCCAATATCTTCGGTACATCCATCGACAAGGTCATTAACAGCAAACTGGCTGGCAACAGATAAGTGGCGGTAAAACCATAAATCTGCGAGCCAATACCGTCAGCGAAGACACCTAGACTATTTAGCGTCGCAGGTATAAAACAGCACAGTACGATACCCGGTAGCACCGCATAAAACCGTTGCCAAAACTTACCAGGCAATGCTTGGGTATAAAATACCAAACCAATAATCGCCATAATGATGCCAAACGCTAATGGCAAGCTTTCAATAGCTAAGTGAGAAATATCCGGCATCAACTGGCTCCACAGCACACGATGAATAAAAGTTTGTCAGTATAGACAAGGCAAAAAAAACGCGCAAGTAGCTATCGAGTACAAAGCTTAATTTTAAAAGCTTTGAATAAGCCAGAGTTTTTAAATACCTGCATATACTTGAGTCATATCTCTACGTGGTGGTTAATATCAAACTATTGGGCACAAAAAAGCCAGATAACAAGTATCTGGCTTTTTTTGCAATATCTTTAGACGATTAAGATATGATTATCAAAAATCATTAATCGTTTAAAATAAAGCTATTACGAGTTGTTACCACGGTTGCCGCCAGTTGGACGACCTTGACCACGGCTGTCTGAACGACCAGCTGGGCGACCTTGGCTGCCACTTGGACGACCACGACCCGTTGCAGCACGCTCACCGCGTGGAACGCCAGTGCTATCGCCACGACTAGGAGCACCAGTACGCTTGCCTTGATACGGCTTGCCACCTGAACGCTCATTTGGTTTGCCAGATGCGTCACGTGGCTTACCTTGATAACCGCTGTCATTGCTTGCGCGTTGACCAGTCGGTGCGCTGTCACTTGAGCGACCACGAGCATTAGCAGGGTTACCTTGATAGCCACCACCCGCGCGACCACGACCTTGACCATTACCGCCGCCACTTGAGCGTCCGCGACCACGGCCACGACCATTACCTTTGTTTTCGCTAGGTACATAAGTCTTCTTAGGCTCCATGCCTTCAATGATACATACTTCCATTTTGCGATCTAAATAACGGTTGATCGCGTTTAGCTGTGGACGGTCATCCATGCTACATAAGCTGATAGCGATACCAGTACGACCAGCACGACCACAACGACCGATACGATGGACGTAATCTTCAGTTTGGCGCGGTAAGTCATAGTTGATTACGTGCGAGATTGCTGGGATGTCTAGACCACGAGCAGCAACGTCAGTCGCTACTAGGATTTTGACTTTACCATTACGCAAATCTTGAACAATACGGTTACGCTTGCTTTGTGGCAAGTCACCATGTAGGAAGCTGGCTTTATGACCCGCTTCTTGTAGCTGTTTGGCCAGTTTTTCAGTGCTACGTTTGGTAGCAGCAAAGATAATGATTTGTTCCATATCTTGCTGGCAAACGATTTTATCAAGTAAACGGTTTTTATGATCAAAATCATCACAGTAGTACACTTTTTCTTCGATGTGTGCAGATTCTACTTTGATTGAGACACGCTCAGGGTTCTTAGTGAAGCTGGCGGCAATTTTACCTACTGGGCCATCCCAAGTTGCAGAACACATGATTGTTTGGCGATCCGTTGGTGCTGCACGTAGGATATCACTGATGTCATCAGCAAAACCCATGTCTAGCATACGGTCAGCTTCATCAAGTACCAAGATTTCTAGGCTTGATAGGTCAACGCGACCAGCATTGATATGGTCAAGTAGACGACCAGGGGTTGCAACGATAACTTGAACGCCTTTCTTCAGAGCAGTGATCTGACCATTATATGGTGCGCCGCCAACTAGTGGTACACAGAACAGGCCGCGCATGTCTTTAGAATAGGTGCGTACGCTGTCATGTACTTGCTGAGCAAGTTCACGCGTTGGCGTTAGAATAAGTGCTTTGGTTAGTTTGTCAAAGCTAGTAGCGCGGCTTAAACGATCAAGTACTGGGATAACGAATGCTGCAGTTTTACCACTACCAGTTTGCGCTGACAATAGAAGGTCACGACCTGCTAGAGCAAAAGGAATCGCTTGTGCTTGGATAGGCGTTGGGTTGGTATAACCACTGCGATCAAGTGCAGTTAGAATAGGCTTAGCGATGCCAAGATCAGTAAAAGTAACTTGGTTTTCGTCAGAAGCGTCAGTAGTAGCCGCTTGAGTATTTGTGTCAGTGTTTGGGGTGTCAGTGCTTTCGATGATACCGTTTTCAGCGGCAATTGCAGATAAGATGTCAGTCATGAGTATCCTTGGTAAGTATAAGCTGCTGTAAATTCAGCAAACTTGATGCATACCACTGATAACCGTTCACCACGCTACCCATATAATCTGATTATCAAAATAATGATAATTACATGCCAAACCCATAAGGTTTGTCAAAATTATATAAAGGCGTTCGTGCTGTCTGACGTATTTTGGTGGTAGTGCCGAGTGTCTCATCTTTGTCTGCTAAAAACTCGATATCAATGCTTATTCCAAAGCAGATAAAGGTAAATAACAACCAATCTAGCCCCTACAAGGGTCCGTAGATAAGATATGAGTCAAAAATAATAGGATTATTTAAGTACACAAAATCATCGGCAACAATTACTTTCGGTCATCCTAGACCCAAAATCGCAGGCGATGTTATCAATCTCATAATTCACATTAGACTATGCTAACGTGGCGACGCAGTATAACACAACAAAATCGTAATCAGTAGCTGTTTTTACGATTATTGTAGAAAACGGCTATAATACAAGAGTTGGTGCGCTATACATAATTAATAATATAGGTATTTTTACATTAAATATTTTTATCATGCGCGCTGCATTTACGCTAAAGAATATCGAATAAATGATCATTACCGCTTTAAAAGAAAAGCAAGCAATGAGGCATTGTAGACATTGATATTAACGTGATAGTTTCACATCAGTGACGTATAGGGGCATCTGCCAAGCACCGCCCGCTTCAATCATACGGCACAGACCAGTGCTACTCTCATGACTTTTCTCAAAATCCTTACCCGTCCATAACCATTCGGTTTTAGAGATACAGTCGCCAAGACCCCGACCTTTTTGGACAGAAGTGATCTGACCCTTGTCGTAATCGGTAGCGTTGTTTGTGATCAGCTTTGGCTCGTATGGTTTGGTATCATTGATTACCCAGACACCCTTACCTGCATTATAAGCACCTGTCCAGCAATTATGCTGTACCAACAGCTGCTTGCTGTTTAGGCGATTGACGTTCCATGACGATTTGTCATATAGGCTTGGGCAATCGCTACTGATATCTTTTATGGTGCCTTTCATCAGATCTGATAACTGAGATGAGCGCATGACGAATTTTTTCTTATTACCAGAGGTGGCTTTTGGATTGGGCATCACCATCCGTATCTCTGGTATTGACGTAGGCGATAAAACACTACTGTTAGATTTGCTTGCGCCCTCTGTACGAACAAAAGCACTGGCTGTGCCCACTCGACCTTGTGCTTCATCCGCTTTTAGCATGACCGCACTCGCCCCTTTATCGGACAAGCGCCAACGCGTATTACGGATAACCAGCTCTATTTTGCTTGATTTGGTCAGTGCCTCTAACAGCGCTGTGACTTGCAGTGAAGTGAGCTCAGCATAACCAGCAGCACCTGAAAAAGGCTTGGCTTCGCCATAATCTCTATCATTAATAAATAAAGATATCCGGTGACGGTTACCCAACTGCATCAAGGCTTTGGCAGAATTTTCTCTTGCACCGCCAAGCTTTACCCGAGCATCAACCGTGGCATTGGCACCTGCACGGCGTATTAACAATAAAGACACTGGCAATTCGATATCATTGTCTGCTTGATAACCCGCCAGTCGGCAAGTACGTGTATTGTCACAGACCACTTGCCAATCTTGGCTGGTAAAATCTATAGGCGTACCAGCACTAGCTGCGGCGCTGTATAACGCGGTACTGATAGCAGTAAGGATGGGTAATAAAATTCTTTTTGACATGGTTTTTGTTATCTTTTTTGTTTTTTTAGACGGCGCTTTGATATGAGAATTGTTTGAGTATTTAGGTTTGATAACACTACTCTGGCTACTAGGACCATTTGCACTCAATAAGAGGGTTGGTCTATTCCTAAGCATATCATTCTCCTTCATAATCATCATTCTTCAATAGAAGAGGTTTAAGCGCCTACCCTTTTTGGGTGGAGGCTGCTATCTTAACGTATCCATGTTTCTATCTGTTGTACTAATGTACCATTATGTAATTAACAAAGTATAGCTCAAATGCTTATATCTATATGTATATTTGGAATAATGAATATTTAAAACAGAAAAAGGTTAATAAGATAGGTGCTTATTAACCTTTTTGTTCGTCAACATACAGAATTATTTTATTTTTTACCTTTTATATCAAATATTTATGGATAAATAAATGAGCCACTTAGATGAATTATCGTGGCAATTGGTCTAAGCAATAGGCTCAAGGACTAAGTCCACTGCGCGTTTAACGGCTGGACGTTCAGCAATTTTTTTCGCCCAGCGCTGTAGATGTTGATACTCATCAACCTGTAAGAACTCAGCAGCATCGTATAATTTGCCAAGTGCCAATTGACCATACCATGCCCAAATAATCATATCGGCGATATTATAATCAGACTCCTCGTCTCCGCCCATATATGTATGGTCTTTCAGGTGGCGGTCAAGAACGTCAAGCTGGCGTTTAACTTCCATGGTATAGCGATTGATAGGATACTCCATTGGCTTTGGGGCATAGGCGTAAAAATGCCCAAAACCGCCACCTAAGAAAGGCGCACTGCCCATCTGCCACATTAGCCAAGACAAGCATTCTACCCGTGCCTTACCTTGCTGCATCGGAATGAATTTGCCAAATTTCTCCGCTAAGTACATTAAGATAGCGCCAGACTCGAAGATAGCTAACGGCTCGCCAGCCTCGTTAGGACTATGGTCGACCAAAGCCGGTATCTTTGAGTTTGGGTTAATAGCGACGAAGCCCGAGCCAAACTGATCGCCTTTTGAGATATCTATCAGATAAGCATTGTATGCGGCTTCCTTGATATCAAGCTCAGCAAGCTCTTCTAATAAGATATTTATCTTAACACCATTAGGCGTATTCAATGAATATAGCTGTAATGGCGCATCGCCTACTGGCAGTGCCTTATCTTGTCGTGCGCCAGCGGTTGGACTGTTGATACTTGCAAATTTGCCGCCGTTTTCTTTATCTTGTGTCCAAATTTTGGGCGGTGTATAGCTTTCTATCTGATCGTTCGTAGAATTGTTATCCTGACTCATAATGTGACCTATTTTTTGTTGTATTGATTGTCATATTTTAGAAATGGTGGTTTCTACCATATACCTCCCACTATAACGGGGACTGATCTTGCTATTAAAGTCCTGTCTTGTAATTTATATGGTAGAGATGTTTAAGTGAAATATTATTTAATATTGAGGATATAAGATGATGACAGACATTTTAAAAATTTATTAAGCCATTTCTTTTAGCTAAACCATTTCTTTTAGATAGCAACTATTTAGATCAGTCCTTTTGAATGGTTACTATGCTGCTCTTTAACTACTCGGCAGTTATTTTTATACTACGCATAATATAATGGCTTTGTTGAAAATTTACTGTCGATTAAGGTGAGTTTCCACGAGCCACGGTTTTAAGATATGGTGAAAGTAAAATGGTAGCCCTGACTCCAACGCAAGATAAATACCTACCCTATGTACTGGCGGTAGCGTTATTTATGCAAATTTTAGACGCTACTATTCTAAACACGTCCCTACCACAGATGGCACAAGCATTGGGCGAATCGCCACTACAAATGCAATGGGCAGTCATCAGCTACGCACTTACTTTGGCGATTTTTATTCCTATTAGCGGATTTTTAGCCGATAAATATGGCACACGCCGCGTGTTCTTGTCCGCCATTATCATATTTTGTATCGGTTCGCTATTATGTGCCGCTTCTCCGACACTAGACTTCTTAATAGGCTCACGTATTGTACAAGCTATCGGCGGCGCGATGATGACGCCGGTTGCACGCTTAATTTTGGTCAAGTCTTATCCGCGCAATAAGCTCTTAACGGTGATGAACTTTGCGGTAATCCCTGCTTTGGTTGCGCCATTGGTCGGACCAGTATTGGGTGGTTATATCGTACAGTACACCAGCTGGCACTGGATATTTTTAATCAACATACCCATGGGTGTTTTTGGTTTTATCATGGGCAAAAAACTGGTACCAGCATTGTTTGAGGACACCAAGCGTCTAGATTGGACAGGGTTTTTGTTGTTTGCCGCTGCCGCTTGTGGTTTTACCTTGGCGGTAGAATTTGGCGCACAAGTCGGGCGTGGGTTTTATGGGCTGATGCTTGGATTGCTGGCAAGTCTGTTGCTTGGTGCTTATATTTGGCACGCAAAACGTCGTACAGCTCCGCTATTTCCATTGAGTTTGTTTGATATCCGTACCTTTCGCATCGGTATCACGGGTAATTTGTTTACCCGATTTGGCATTAGCGCTGTGCCATTTTTGCTGCCGTTGCTTTTGCAGGTGGTGTTCGAGTACTCTCCCTCGCAAGCTGGCTGGCTACTTGCCCCTATCGCCGTAGGTGCTATCGGCATCAAGCCTTGGGTGAGTAAGATTATCCAGCGTTATAGCTATCGCACAGTATTAGTCTATAACACGACTTTTATGGGTATCTTGATTATCATCTTGGCGCAGTTTAATGATGCGGCGCAGTGGATGTGGTTTATACCTATTTTAACTGTCATGGGCGCATGTAACTCTATGCAATTCAGCGCAATGAACACCATTACCATTGGCGACCTGCATGGTACTCAAACCAGTAGCGGCAATAGCCTGATGGCTGTCAACCAACAACTCGCCATCAGCTTTGGTATTGCCTTTGGCGCTGCGCTGCTCACTCTGCTACGTGAGCGCCTACAAATGGATACATTGACCGCCTTTCAAACCACCTATTGGATATTAGGTGTCTTTACCATTCTCTCAGGATTGCATTTTTTACGCTTAAAACCCGAGGACGGTCGTGGTTTATATTAAAAGTGAGTATTGAAAGGTTGTATTTGAAATATAAAGAATAGACCAAAAAAAGCCAGCCTATGCTTGGGTTATGAGCAAAACATAGGCTGGCTTATTGTGATTCAATGAGAGTTACTAATATCTAATCGTCATTCATCTGCGATTGGATATAGTTTTGAATACCGACATCTTTCATTAAGTCTTCTTGCGTCTCAAGCCAGTCTTGATACTCTTCATTACCGTCTTTTAGAGTAACCAATAGCTGACGTGATACATAATCTTGCTGCGTTTCACACAAAGTAATCGCATCGGTGATGATGCTAAACTTTTGCTTTTCTAAGCGCAAATTGCAGTCAATCATTTCAGGCACATCTTCAGCGATAAACATCTTGCCATAATCTTGCAAATTGGGTAAACCACCTAGCAATAAAATCCGTGCAATCAAATCATCAGACCATTTCATCTCTGCGATAGACTGTTTATAGAAATTTTCGTTTAATGCTTCTAAGCCCCAATGGCGAGCAATACGTGCATGTAAAAAATACTGGTTGATGGCTATCAACGACTGACCCAGCACTTTATTCAGCGCGCGGATAATGTCTTTATCCCCATTCATATTCTCTCTCCCTATCTATTGGATATTTGATTTGACTATATAGCGATTATTATCCGTTACTATCAAACAAGATTTGAAGAGACTTCAGCCATCTGACTTTGCAAATAATTTGGCAGACCAATCATATCAATCAAGCGTAGCTGCTGCTCAAGCCAATGGGCATGATCCTCTTCCGTGTCTTTGAGCTGCACGACCAACATCTCGCGTGTGACATAGTCATGCGCTTCTTCACACATTGCGATACCGTCTTTAAGATGTTTTTGTACCTGATATTCTAAATTTAAATCAAGCTGTAGCATCTCAGGTACAGTAGTACCAATATTAATCGCGTCGACGCTCATTTTAGGCGTGCCGCCTAACATCAAAATACGACGAATAATTGCCTGTGCATGTAAGGTCTCATCTTCCATCTCATGGCTAATACGATCATACAATTTACCGTAATGCCATTCTGCATACATCTCAGAGTGGATAAAATACTGATCACGAGCTGCAAGCTCACCACCTAACAAAAAGTTTAAATAATCAATCACTTTAGGGTTGCCAATCATCACTTACACTCCTGTATGTATCATTGTTTGTTATATACATTCATAATTTTGCATATATATAAAGTGCCATTCGTAAACCAATCAGTAAAGATTAAAATCAACGAAGGCCCTTACATATTAAGAAGGATATAGTAGCATAGAGAGAGCTTAACGCTTGTAACGATATGAACTGAGAATCATAACCAACCACTATTTGTATTAGCGTATCAGCAACAGGTGCGATAGCAAACTCTTAATAGAAGTAGCTAGATCTAGTTTTGATGTGGAGTATCAGTGGAGTTATATGGACGCTTGCAACTGACGCTTTAGGTATAATACCAATAATTAAATGCGTAATAGTGAATATATACTGGTGTATCAAGCATCATGTACGCTTAGGATGTAAAGGCTAGAGCGTAAAGCCTTATAAGTATTTAGCGCTCAAACAGCATAAGCCAATACTTCGAGCTTAGCATGATGTTCCTCTAGATAATCATTTACCATAGGCTCACAGCAGCCGCAGCAGGTGGCGACATCTAATGTGTCTTTTAAGCCATCTAACGTATCGATACCAGACGCGATAGCAGCTTTTATTTGCTTTTCTTTGACATCATTACAGATACAGACGTACATAAATGGGTTCCTACTGTGATTGACTAACGTGTTATTCGCTATAATAACGATAATTATTAGCATTTACAATAGTGTTTGGTGACTTTTTCAGTCAGGTTAATGACAGATCTATGGTTATGTTGATCCTAATAAATCCATGTAACTGAATATAGTAATCCATGTAAACCGACGGTATCAAAGGTAGTAAAATGGCGACGAACTGTAAATTTGCTCATTTTTTAATCGATTTTAAGGATAACTGCTGTTATATTGTCCTCCTATTAACTAAATATACATTGGAATTGACCCATGTCTAATAATAATTCTATGATACAACCACTTGAGTTGTTTAAAGTATTATCTGACCCTACGCGCTTGAAGATTTTCCAAATCCTATATAATAAAGAATCACGCTGCGTCGGTGAGTTAGTAGAGATACTTGATCAACCACAGCCAACGATATCGCGCCACCTCAACCACTTAAAAAAACTGGGCATCCTAAATTGTGTTCGTGATGGAACTTGGATGTGGTACGAGGTCGCAAATGACTTGCCAGAATGGTGTCAAGACATTTTGGACACTACTTATAAGCAGATATCAATCAAAGAAAAAGCCATGCTAAAACTAGCCTAATGCTAATAGGCAGTGAAAGTTTTGCTTAGATAACTTTGGCTTATATTAGCCGCATAAAAAAGACCTCATCATAAGGTCTTTTTTATGCGCTATCGCTAGCACTCTTGATTGAACTTTAAACCAAGTCTAAGAAATCACTGACAAAGGCATTGGCTGGCTGATGAATCAGCGCCTCTGAAGTGCCTACTTGCTCGACACGACCACGATTCATCACGACAATTTCATCAGATACCGCCCTTGCCTCTTCTTGGTCATGAGTCACCATGATGCTGGTGATACCAAGCTCATGATGTATGTCTTTTAGCCAAGTTCGCAGCTCTTTACGCACCTTGGCATCCAGCGCCCCAAATGGCTCATCTAATAGCAGTAGTTTTGGCTTAACTGCGAGTGCACGAGCCAGCGCAATACGCTGCCGCTGACCGCCTGATAGCTGATGCGGGTAAGCATTTGCCACTTGTGGCAGCTGTACCAAATCTAATAGCTCAGCCACGCGCTTATCAATATCCGCTTTACTGGGGCGCTCGTTTTTTGGTAGCAATGTCAGACCAAAGCCTACATTGTCAGCAACATTTTTATGTCGAAATAACGCATAGTGTTGAAACATAAAACCAATGTGGCGCTTTTGTACCGGTGTATTGGTGACGTCTAGCTCATCAAATAATATCTGCCCAGAGTCTGCATACTCAAGACCGGCAATGATACGCAGCAAAGTGGTTTTACCGCAGCCTGAAGGACCTAATAAAGTCGTCAATTTGCCGGTAGGTACTGTGATATTTATATCATCTAAGGCAGTGAAGTTACCAAATTTTTTATTAACGTTACGAATCTCGATGCTCATAATGGTGTCTCTTATTATTTCTTTTATCGTAGCAGATAGTTTCAATAGTATGGCGTATAGCAATAGTGGCTTCTATGAACCGTTATGATTTGCCTGCCGATTCTGTAACAGTATCATTAGCACTGACTGGCAGTTCAGGCGCACTTATCAAACGTTCAGACTTGGCAAATTTGTGATCTTGTAGCTTGGTCATGATTTGCTGAATAAGTAACGTGACCAAAGCAAGCGCGGCAAGTAAGCTCGATAAGGCAAAGGCGGCGGTAAAGTTATAGTCGTTATAGGCAATCTCAACCAGTAGCGGCATAGTGTTGGTTTCTCCGCGGATATGACCTGAGACCACACTTACCGCACCAAACTCCCCCATCGCCCTTGCATTGGTCAAAATCAAACCATATAGCAGCGCCCATTTGATATTGGGCAGTGTCACATGCCAAAACGTTTGCCAACCCGTCGCGCCTAACGTTAATGCTGCCTGCTCTTCACTATCGCCCTGCGTTTGCATCAGCGGTATTAACTCACGCGCCACAAAAGGAAAGGTGACAAATAACGTTGCTAAAATAATACCGGGTACGGCATAAATTACCTGAAAACCCATGCTCTCAAGCCAGCCACCAATCGTAGAATTAAGTCCAAATAACAGAACAAACATCAAACCGGCTACAACGGGCGACACTGAGAATGGTAAATCAAGCAACGTCGTCACCAACTGCTTACCTTTGAAATGATAACGGGTCACTAGCCATGCAATGGCAATACCCATCACCATATTAATCGGTAAGACAATCGCAGCAGTAATTAAGGTTAGCCTAATCGCCTGCAAGGCTTCAGGATCAACGAGAGAGGCAATATATAATTCCCAGCCACCCTTAAAAGCTTCATAAAACACAGCTAGCAGCGGCACTACCAACATAATAACCATGAATAAAACCGCAATGATAATAAAGATGCGGCGTACCCATGGCGTATCTTTGGTTGCTGGGTTGCTTTGGTAGTCGTAGCTATTAGAGATTTGCATTAGCGAGCTCCTACACGGCGCGACAGCTTCCACTGTACGATATTAATGGTCAATAAAATCACAAAGGAGATAAGCAGCATAAATAATGCAACGGCTGAGGCGCCTTGAACATCGAACTGCTCAAGCTTACTGATAATGATTAATGGCAAAATCTCAGACTGCATTGGAATATTACCTGCGATAAAAATAACCGAGCCATACTCGCCGGTCGCACGGGCAAACATCATGCCAGCACCCATCAGTAACGCAGGCAACAGCTCTGGTAAAATTACCTTGCGAAATGTCGTCAAGCGATTGGCACCCAATACCGCAGACGCCTCTTCGAACTCAACCGATAACTCTGCAAGTACAGGCTGTACAGCACGGACAATAAAGGGAAAACTGACGACTACTAAAGCCAACCAAATACCAATCGGTGTAAATGCCACTTGAATATCAAACTTGGCAAACCATTGCCCAATAAGACCATTAGGCGCATATAAAGTCGCAAGAGAGATACCCGTAACCGCTGTCGGTAGTGCAAAGGGTAAATCTACTAAGGCATTTATCAATGACTTACCCCAAAATTCATAGCGTACGAGCACCCATGCAACCAATGTGCCAAACACCATATTGGTTAGCATCGCCAAAAATGACATCCATAAGCTGAGTTTGATCGCCGCCGTGACTTGTGGTTGGCTAATAGTCTCCCAAAATCCCGTCCAGCCCATTTGTGTTGTGGTATAGGCCATCATGGCAAACGGCAGTACTACCAACAGTGACAAACTAAAGACAGTGATACCCATACTTAGCCCAAACCCTGGTAGCACATTGCGCTGACGCAAGCGTGTTAACCAGCCTTTTTTCGGCACGGGTTTGATGGTAGAAGGTGTTGTTGCACTCATAATAGTGTCCTATTGCCTAGCTGATGGTACTTATCGTAAGCACTCTATCGTATCGATATAAAGAAAAAAGCATGATAAAAAGAGATTATGAATATGCTCATGGTATAAAGGACATAGCGTTGTCGGCCATGTCCTTTATGAGATTGACATAATTTCATGATGTCGTGCGTTACTGATTAATAGTCAAATAATGCAGTCGCTGTACTCAAATAAATTATTGAATAAGTAACAGCTTTATCGTCGGTTACTCACAGTACTACCGTTGTTACTGAGGCGCATTAACCGCTAACTTATCAAACAAACCACCATCACTGAAATACGTGCTCATGATCTCATCCCATGTGCCAAAAGCGTCATTTGGACGGAAGGTGTCGATAGGTGGCAATTTATCACTGTTTTTATCAAGAACACTCTTCACACTTGGGCGCAAGTATAGATCAGCTGCCAATTGCTGGGCTGCATCGCTCCATAAGAAATCAAGATAAGCTTTGGCGGCATCTGTGGTGCCTTTTTTATCAGTGACTGTTTTTACGATAGCGACTGGGCTTTCAGATTTTATTGAATATTTTGGATAAACAATATCGACTTGACCGACGCCAAAATCTTTTGCTGCAAGGTTGGCTTCGTTCTCAAATGTTACCAAGACATCACCGATACCACGCTGTACAAACGTCGTAGTCGCCGCACGTCCGCCACTTTCATAGACTTTGACATTTTTTAGCATGTCTTTGACGTATTTTTCCGCTTGTGCTTCATCTTTATTAAAAGCATGTAAGCCATAACCATAAGCACCTAAGAAGGCATAGCGACCGTTACCCGTCACTTTTGGGTTTGCCATGACAATCTCAACACCCTCTTTGGTCAAATCTGCCCAATCATTGATGCCTTTTGGATTGTCTTTGCGCACTAAAAAGACGATGGTACTGGTAAAAGGTACGGCATTGTCTGGGAATTTGCTTTCCCAATCTGACTCAACCAAGCCTTTTTTCTCAAGCAGCTCAATATCAGAGCCTTGGTTCATGGTTGCGACATCGGCTTGTAGACCATTCGCGACCGACAGGGCTTGTTTACTCGAACCACCATGCGACTGCTTGATAAGAATATTGCTGTTTGGGTGCTCGCTTTTGTAATGATCAACAAATAATGGATTGTAATCTTTATAAAAATCACGGGCGACATCGTAGGAGACGTTCAATATTTCGATGTCCTGCCCTTCTGTCGCTGCTGGCGTACCCTCTGCATTGGCAGCTGGCTCAGTTTTTTCATTGTTGCTACAGCCTGCAATACCTAGAGTGAGCGCCACACCGGCGATACTTAGGGCGCTAAGTGTCTTATTTTTATAACCTGCGGTATATGATGTCATGGCTGCCTCAAAAAATGTCTGATAAGTAATGTAAGTATGCTAACAGTGCTATCTTATTATGTTTAATGATGAATATGTGTATGTTATTGCCAAAATGGAATAAAGAAATGAGAAATATAAGATTATCAATAACTTAAATTTATCCGTAATGCATAAGTTAAATATTTTTAATGATCATTGGCTATCCGTCAATAATTTAGCCATTTGATTCAGCCTTTCATCTAAGCATGAATGCCTGAATCAAATGGATTATAACTGAACAACTTGATTACCTTTTTGGTTACCTTTACTGCACGCTTGCCAGCTTATCAAAACGCCCGCCATCAACAAAAAACGTCTCCATAATCTGTGTCCAAGGACCAAAGACACTGACTGGCTCAAACGTCTCAATATCAAGCAAAGTACCTTTATGGGCGGCAAGTACTTGCTCATTACTAGGACGCATGTACATCTGTGCCATCAGTTCTTGCGCTGGCGTGTCCCATAAACTCTTTAGATAGGTGTTTGCCGCTTCTGTTTTGCCCGCTTTGTCAGTCACCGCATTCACCACTGCAACAGGATTGGCAATCAACACTGAATAACTTGGATAGACGATATCGACTTGCCCTTTGGCAAATTGCTTGGCGGCCAAATGCGCTTCGTTTTCAGTCGTGATAAGCACGTCCCCTAGACCGCGTTGGGTAAAGCTGGTCGTTGCTGCACGTGCGCCATTGTCATAAGTGACGACGTTTGCCAAAAGTTTTTTGATGAAGGTATCTGTTTTGGTAGAGGTTTCGACCGTTTCTTTAAAATGATGCAGACCATAACCGTAGGCACCTAAAAAGGCATAACGCGCCGTACCACTGGTTTTCGGATTTGGTATTACTATAGCTACGTCACTACGTGCCAAATCTTGCCAGTCTTTAATACCCTTTGGATTGCCGCTGCGTACCAATAGAACCATGGTACTGGTATAAGGGACCGCACCGTTTGGTAGCGCTTTCTGCCAGTCAGCAGCAACCAAGCCTTTTTCAACCAATAGATTCATATCGCTTTCTTGGTTAAAGGTCACCACATCCGCTTGTAGACCATTAGCAACCGACAGGGCTTGCTTACTCGATCCACCATGTGACTGATTGATATGTACTTTGCTGTTGGGATGCTCTTTTTGGTAGCCTTTGGCAAATAAGGTATTATAGTCTTTATAAAAATCGCGTGAGACATCGTAAGAGACATTCAACAAATCAATATCTTGTGACGGCGCTGCTGATTTTTGGGCGCCGTTTTGGGTCTCACTTTGCTTAGATTCAGTAGGGCTACAGCCCGTCATGAATACCGCCATTGTCAGCACACCACCCATTATCAAGGTACGTGGTGCTTTATGTTGAATCACTTGATTATCAGTCATTGAGGTATGACGCAAAGGCTGATTCTTGGCTATATTGGTCGTTTGCATAGACGCTCTCGATAATGTCATGCTGCCACTTGTGGACCTTACTATTTTATTAATTCTATAAATAAGGATAACAAAAGGCAGTGATGGTAAGAATTTTGGGAGATACATTGGTTTTTTTGTTGATGAGAGATATGCTAGCAGCATAGATAACAAACGCTTAGTGACGAATACGCTTATCGAGTGGTGAACTTGGCATAAGCACGATTATTAGTAGCGTTATTATGAGTTATTCTATAATGGATATTTTTAGGAGCTATTTGCGATATAGAGATAAGCCATCACTTTTGAGTAAGTGATGGTATTGTTTGCCCAGTAGACGAATATTTGTGTAAGCTGTATCATCGCTGGCGCTGTATAGTCAGTCCTTAATAAAAGAAATACAAATATTATCAATCACTACTGGGGTTAATTTTTCTTGCTTGCTGTACCTACGCAGACAGAGGCTGCGAATAATGAACCCCAGTAGTTCCGTACTCTTTTAAAAGTGGATCAACTATAATCGCTGCAAATAAACGACTGCTACCTAAAACTGTTTAATTCAATCAAAAACATCCATTTTGCAAAGCCATTTTTATCACTTACTCACTTACCCAAGGCATCTTAATGATTACTTCTTTCTCTTGTTACTCGCGTTTTTTTGCCGCCCTCTCTTTGACGAGTGCAGCGCTGCTTGCTTTGAGTGGTTGTAATAACACTATAAAAGCCAATGTGGATAATCACAGCGTTACGCAACCTGCAGCGACACTCTCGCCTGCTGTAAAAGTCATCGTTGGTGACTATGCTTCTGAGGGTTATGCTAAGCGTACGCAAGGCGATGACTGGGTAGCCGTGATGGTAAAAGCAGACGGTGATAAGCAGATTGACATTAAGGTACGTGCACGCAGCGATGTCAAAAAACCGACCTGCTATTTTGATAGCAAAGCAACATTGATGGGTCAAGATGATGCACACGGCATTATTTTTCAGAGCAAGGTCAATGACAGTACGGCTTTTTTTCAATTCAAAGATGATAAATTGACTATTGATAGCCAAGATAAATACGCGCTTAACTACTTTTGCTCTGGCGGTGGCACATTGGTTGGTGACTATCAAAAGTTGGCTGGTGATTTAGAGCTCAGCTAACCACGAGATGTTCAAAACTTCAAATAACAAAAAAAGGGTCAGACTTATCATCTGACCCTTTTTTACTGTTAATAGTTCACATTTGATATAAATTTCTATACCGCAGAAGCCCCGACCAATTTAACCTCAGCACGCTCATCAAAAGCGATACCAGCATAATAATCACGCAAAATCTGCAACACTTCTGGACGGCTAAAGTTCTCTGGTACATCAAGGTCTTCTGAGAGTGCTTTGCGTAGTTTGGTTCCTGATACTTTGACATGTTCAGACGCTTCATGCGGGCAGGTTTTATCTGACGCCATGGCATTACAAGCATTACACCAAAACGTCCAACCAATCTTTAACGGTTGGGTAATCAAATCATCTTTACCGACGTGGTCAAAGATGGTTTGCGCATCAAAGGCACCATAATAATCACCAACACCGGCATGGTCACGACCAACGATCAAATGGCTACAGCCGTAGTTTTGGCGGAATACGGCATGTAATAATGCTTCACGCGGTCCGGCATAACGCATATCAAGCGGATAACCTGCTTGAATAACAGTATCAGCTCTAAAGTAATTGTCGATCAAGGTTTTAATGGCTTCTTGGCGCACGTCTGCTGGGATATCACCTGGTTTTAACGCACCCAATAATGAATGTATCAGTACGCCATCACAAATCTCAATCGCAATCTTGGCAAGGTATTCGTGTGAGCGGTGCATGGGATTACGGGTTTGGAAAGCCGCGACCGTTTGCCAGCCTTTATTGTCCAAAATTGCGCGGGTTTCAGCTGGTGTTTTATAAATCTCAGGATATAAGGTTGGAAACTCGCCTTCGCTTAGGACTTCAACGCTACCTGCAATGTTGACTTCACCTTGCTCCAGTACTTGTTGGACACCAGGATGCTCAGGATCTGTGGTGGTAAATACTTGTTGGCACTCATGCTCTTTATCAATGGTGTAGGTTTCTTCCACCGTTAAAATACCCATAATCTCGCCATCTTGCGCCGCCAAAGCAACTTTATCACCTTGATTTAGGCTATCTGCTGTCGCTTTCGGTGCTGATAAAGTAATAGGAATCGGCCAAAACAAGCCAGCATTATCACCACTTTGCAGGTGCATATTATCAACCACGCCCTGCCAATCGGCTTGATTCATAAAACCATTTAACGGCGTAAAACCGCCAATACCAAACATAATCAAATCACCGCGCTCACGTGAGCTGAGCGTAATGGTTGGCAAAGTACTAGCAAGTTTTAATGCTTGGTTGCGAGCCTCACCATTCAATAGTAACGGCTTAAGCTCAGTACTACCGTGCGGAGGAACAAGTTTTGAGGGTGTTTGATTATGGGTGATAGATGTCATAGTAATTTTACAGCCTTAAGAGATGAGAGAAAGATGAGTAACTGTAGATAAAAGTCGTAGAGAAGCAATTGGGCGAATAAAGGGATAATGGCAGTACGTTAAAGCTATTTATTAAATGATTAAAAACTGCTCATTAAAATCAGGTATTGAATTCGATAAGCATAGGCTACCTAATTTTCGTTATGAAAATTTATGCTGTGTTTGGATATAGATATGTCTTAAAGGAATTTATGTTTATAGACGCAAGCTTATATGATGTAAATCTGAATGGTTTACCTTGCGACTGGCAATAAAATCGAATACACACGCAAATCATTTTCGTCGCAGCTTTTATGTTTAAAAATAAAATTGAGATTACGTCATGTATCAATATAACTACGCTGACCAAACCTTGGTAGAAGAACGAGTCGCACAGTTTCGCGACCAAACCGAACGGTTTTTGGCAGGCGAGCTGCCAGAAGAGCAATTTTTACCGCTGCGTTTGCAAAACGGTCTTTATATTCAGCGCTATGCACCAATGTTGCGTATCGCCATTCCATATGGCCTGCTAGCCAGCTACCAACTGCGTAAATTGGCAGAGATTACCCGTAAATACGATAAGGGTTACGGACACTTCACGACCCGTACCAATATCCAGCTAAACTGGCCAAAGCTAGAAGATGTGCCAGACATATTGGCGGAGCTGGCATCGGTACAGATGCATGCCATTCAAACGTCGGGCAACTGTATTCGCAACACGACTACCGATCCTTATGCGGGTATTCATCAAGAAGAGATTGCGGATCCACGTCCTTATTGCGAAATTATCCGTCAGTGGTCTACCTTTCATCCTGAATTTGCTTTTTTACCGCGTAAATTTAAGATTGCTGTCGTTGGTACTGCCAATGACCGCGCGGCGACGCAAGTACATGATGTGGGATTGCATGTAAAAACCAATGACGCAGGCGAGCTTGGTTTTGAAGTATTGGTGGGTGGCGGTCTTGGCCGTACACCAGTGATTGGTAAAGTAATTAACGAATTCTTGCCACGTCAGCATTTGCTTAGCTATCTAGACGCTATTTTGCGCGTTTATAACCTGCATGGTCGCCGCGATAATAAATACAAAGCGCGTATCAAAATATTGGTCGAGAGCATGGGCGGTCCTGCCTTTGCGAAATTGGTCGATGCTGAGTGGGAAGCTCATACCAAAGATGGTCCACTGACGCTGACCGATGCCAATTTTGACACTGCTATTGGCTTCTTTAGTGAGCCTGATTATGTTGGTTTTGATGCCTTACAAGTACAGTCTGACTTGCAACAGCAACTCAATGCGAATAAAGATTTTGCCGATTGGTATAACCAAAATACAGTTGCGCATAAAATAGCAGGCTATCGCGCTGTCGTCATTTCGCTAAAGGCAGGTTTGGTCGACGGAACCTACGTACCATCTGGTGATGTCAGCGAATCACAAATGGATGCTCTCGCGGATCTGTCAGACAAATATAGCTTTGGTGAATTGCGCGGTACTTATCAGCAAAATCTCGTATTCTCTGATGTGCAAACCAATCAACTATATGAGCTATGGGAACAGTTGGCGGATCTGCATTTAGCACGTGCCAACATAAACACATTAACAGATATGATTGTTTGCCCAGGTTGGGACTACTGCTCACTCGCCAATGCCACAACTCACAATATCGCTGAACAAATCGAAAAGCAATTTGATGATCTCGACTACCTTTATGACTTGGGTGAGATTCGCCTCAATATGTCTGGCTGCATGAATGCTTGTGCGCATCATCATACGGGTGATATCGGTATTCTTGGTGTCGATAAAAAGGGTGAGCATTGGTATCAAATCAGCCTTGGCGGTAACTCTAGTAACGATGCCAAAGTCGGTAAAATATTGGGTAAAGCAGTACCAGCCGAAGATGTGGCGATTACCCTACAAAAAATACTGGATGTCTATTTAGAGCAGCGCGTGAGCAATGAGAACGACGTAGAAGCTTTTAGTGACTTGGTCAATCGCGTTGGCGTGGCACCTTTTAAGGAGAAGGTCTATGGGTAATCATCATGTGTTAAACAGCAAAGGTATTGATATCGGTCAAAGTGATACGTGGTTGGCGCTTAATACCGATGAGCTACCAGATGGCATTGCTCTTAGCCATATATCGCTGCTTGAGCTATTACATAAACAAGAAAAATTCGATATCGTATTGCCGCTCACTGATTTATTGAATGCTGAAGGCAAGCTTGCTGGCGGGCTATTACAGCAGCTGAACGAGCTATTGACTGAACATGCCAGCCGTGTTGGCGTTTGGGTTACGTCAGATAATGACACCGATACATTGGTTGGTTTGTCAGAGTTTTTATTACAACAAGATTTGATTGTGATCCATGTACCAGCCTTTACCGACGGACGCGGTTTTAGTTATGCGCAAACCCTGCGTCAAATAGGCTATCAGGGCGAGATTCGTATGGCTGGCAAGTTTGGCCGTGACCAAATTGCTTACCTTTTACGCGCGGGTGCAGATAGCTTTGTGCTCAGTGAGCATGATATGAAATCTATCTCTGATATCAGTCAAGCATTTAATGCGCTTGCCAGCAGTTACGATGGACGCGATGCTAGCGCATTACCGATGTTTGCAGGCACTTAGTTTTAGAATAAATCATAAGCACTTATATTAGTTACTTTTCACTCAAATCATTTTTACATGAACTTTCATCAAGGAATCTACCATGAGTCAATTACACCCAAATCTAGATATCGATCAAGCCAACCAAGACTTGCAAGGTCAAACGCCAGAACAAATCGTAGAATGGGCATTAAGCCAAGCGAAAAACCCGATTATTACCACTAACTTCCGTCCTTACGAGTCAGCGATTTTGCATTTGGTTGCGTCGCTGCGCCCTGATATCACGGTACTATGGGTAGATTCTGGTTATAACACTGACGCCACTTACCAGTTTGCCAATAAAGTCATCCGTGATTTAAATTTAAACGTGATCACCTATATTCCTAAGCAAACTGCTGCCCATCGTGACGTGACAATGGAAGGTATTCCTGGTATTGATAACCCACTACATGATGAGTTCACCGATCAAGTGAAGCTTGAGCCATTCCGCCGCGCTTTAGATGAGCTAAAACCTGATGTTTGGTTCAATGCTATTCGTAAAGATCAAACCGAATTCCGTCAAGGTCTTGATGTCCTGAGCTTGTCTAAAGACGGCGTGTTAAAAGTCGCACCGTTGTTTGATAAGACAGATGCTGAGCTAGACGTGTATCTTGAAGAACATAACCTACCTAATGAGTTTGATTACTTCGATCCGACTAAGGTAGAAGAGCATCGCGAGTGTGGCTTGCATACACAGTTGTAATTGCTAAATACAGAATTATGATTTAATGAATACAATGGATAAAAATCCCGCTTAACCGGTTTATACCGAGTTAAGCGGGATTTTTTCAGTATCATGATTTTATATTGCTATTCCCTTTCTCAACAAAAACTACTTTTAATATCTCAAAAACGAATATACTAATGCCAATACATTACGTGAGCCTGCGCAACTGATAACTCATAATAGTAGTATATATTCAATTGAATGACTGGTCATACTATGAATACCTTTCCCCTATTTTTTAAATTAGAAGATCGTAAAGTACTGATTGTTGGCGGCGGTGATGTGGCATTACGCAAAGCTGATTTGCTGAGCCGTGCTGGCGCGTGTATCACTGTCCTTGCGCCAAGCATTAGCCATGAGATACAAGCCTTGCTCAGTGAGAGTAAGCACGCGCTGATTTATGAGAATTATAATAAAACCTATATGACAGATTCGCGCGTTATTATCGCGGCGACTGATGATGAGATGCTTAATCACCAAATCCATACTGATGCCACTGAACTCAACATTCCGGTAAACGTCGTCGATACGCCGCATTTATGCGATTTTATCTTCCCAGCTATTGTTGATCGCAATCCCATCGTCATTGGTATCTCGTCCAACGGTAAAGCACCGGTGCTGGCACGTTTGCTGCGGGCACGCCTTGAGACCTTGATTCCGCAAGGCTATGGTAAGCTTGCCAAGCTGGCTGGCGAGTTTCGTGGTGACGTTAAAGCCAAAATTCCAACATTGACTGGGCGTCGGCAGTTTTGGGAGCGAGTATTTGAAGGTAAAGTCAGTCAATTGATGTTTTCCGGTAATGAAAACGAAGCCATTGCCCAATTGCAAACTGATCTGGATAACACAGCGGCAAATATCACTGCAAAAAATGCTACAGATGAATCAACAGAAGCCCAAAATACGATGGGCGAAGTCTATATCGTTGGTGCCGGTCCCGGTGACCCAGAGCTTTTAACCTTTAAAGCACTACGCTTGATGCAGCAAGCGGATATTGTCTATTATGATGCGCTGGTATCACCGCAAGTATTGGATTTATGCCGCCGCGATGCCGATAAAGTATTTGTCGGCAAGAAACGTAGCAATCATGCCGTCGCGCAATTGGGCATCAATGAGCTATTGGTTAATAGCGCAAAAGAAGGTCGGCGTGTGGTGCGTCTAAAAGGCGGTGACCCGTTTATCTTTGGGCGTGGCGGTGAAGAGATTGAAAGTCTGCGCTCTCACAATGTTCCGTATCAAGTAGTGCCAGGCATTACCGCTGCCAATGCCGCTGCTAGCTATGCTGGTATTCCGTTAACCCACCGTGACCATTCGCAATCAGTACGTTTTGTGACAGGGTTTTTAAAGGCAGGCTCGCCTAATAATAACTTCAAAAGTTTTTTGAATACTGATGAAACAGTCGTATTCTATATGGGTCTGCATTCGCTACCGCGCTTGACGGAAGGTTTGATTGATGCCGGGCGTAGTGCGGAGACCCCGATTGCCATCGTCTCTAACGCCAGTATGCCCAATCAGCAAGTATTGACGGGTACACTTGCCAGTATCGTTGAATTACAAGCACAACATCAACTACCTACGCCTGCTCTACTCATCATGGGTGATGTCGTAAGCTTACATCATGATTTGGCCTGGTATAATAATAAAAAGACCTCAGAAAACGATAATAACTGGTTACGAGGCGGTACTGCTACGACACCAAAACCAAATCCTAACCAACAAGCACATGCGCTATCTATGATTGCTAATTTGGCAACAGAAGATGGTGGTCTTGAGCAGTTAGTGATTGATTAGAAAGCGCCCTAAAAGCCCCTTTTTATTTAAAGCCCTGCCAATCTAGTGGTAGGGCTTTTTTCTGATTGCAACAGAGCAAACTTCTCCAATCCTTGCTAGAATAATGGCTGTCTTTTTATTCACTACTAAGCCTCATTATGCCTGTATCTGCTGTTACCCCTCTTACTATCCTGCACACCTCTGACTGGCATTTGGGGCGCAGGCTTTATGGACGTCTGCGCTATGATGAATTTTCTGCATTTTTAAGTTGGCTACAAGACACCATTAGTGCGCAGCAAGTGGATGTACTTATTGTCGCTGGTGATATCTTTGATACCATGACCCCGAGTAATAAAGCCCAAGCGCTGTATTATGAGTTTTTAGGCAAGGTTTCAAAATCATGCTGTCAGCATGTCGTCATCGTCGCTGGCAACCATGACTCGCCAACATTTCTAGATGCCCCAAGCAATGTCCTTAAGTTTTTAAATGTCCATGTCGTTGGTACCGCTTGTGAAGACTTAAACGATGAAGTCATGGTGTTAGATGATGCTGACGGTACACCGCATTGCATTATCGCCGCTGTCCCTTATCTGCGTGACCGCGACGTGCGTAGTAGTAGTGCTGGCGAGTCAGCTCAAAGCAAAGACGCCAATGTCATCGCTGGTATCTGCGCGCACTATGATGAAGTCGCAAAGATTGCTAACGCCAAACAAGCTGAATTATTAAAATCGCATAAGCGCCATATTCCTATTATTGCTACAGGACATCTGTTTGCTGCCGGCGGCACTACTACCGATGATGATGGTGTTCGTGAGCTATATGTTGGCTCGCTTGGTAAGGTGTCCGCCGATATGTTCAGTGAAAGCTTTGATTACGTGGCGCTTGGGCATTTACATGTGCCGCAGCGCGTCGGTGGGCGTGAAACCCTTCGATATTCAGGATCACCCATTGCAATGGGCTTTGGCGAAGCACGTCAGCAAAAACAGATATTGCTGGTGCAGTTTGGTACCGCCGCAAACGATTTTGAAGATAAAGTATTAGTAGATCCTATCGAGACTTCTTTGACACCAATCAAGCAAGTTACCAAAAAGGCAGTCGTTCAAACCTCTGAATTTATGGACGACTTATTTGGCTTTGATGAGTCAGCAGCAAGTGCTGAGAGTAGAAAAGTTGAAGCAGAAAGCTCGACTCAAATAGATGCTATACAGCATAGTGACTCTACTTTTCATATAATGCCTACGTTGAATGCTCAGTTATTGCATCATGATAAAGAACGTCAGATGCAAGTTATCTCAATGCCTATTCCAAAGTTCCAAAAATTAGCGCAAGTATCAGGTGATTTCGAGACTATTAATCAAAAAGTTGATAAGGTTATTGAAGCTCTGTCTGATACAGAATCGGTCTGGTTAGAGATTATCTACACTGGTGATGAGGTGGTTAGCGAATTGCGTGAAAGTATTCAAGCGATGGTAGAGGGCTTACCCTGTGAGGTGTTAAAAATAAAAAATACGTGCACTTATAACAAAGTCCTTAATCAGCAACAAATCTCTGAGACGCTACAGGATTTAAATGAACAAGAAGTATTTGAGCGTTGTCTAGCCACTCATAACATCCCCGATGAGCAAAGACTCACCTTGCGAGAAGCTTATGGTCAGATCGTTTATGACCTGCATCATATAGATACCCAAGCTGAATAATAGCTAAAACTTATAAGCCTGATACAACTAATCGCAAATTATCATTGATATCTATAAAAATAAGACCCTGCCATGCGCCTAATTGAACTAAGACTTAAAAACCTCAACTCCTTAAAAGGCGAATGGCACATTGATTTTAGTGACGCCGCTTTTCTTAACGAAGGTATTTTTGCCATTACCGGGCAAACAGGCGCTGGCAAGACCACTATTTTAGATGCGATTTGCTTGGCGCTCTACAGCCAAACGCCACGACTCGGTGATATTACTGGCTCTACCAATGAGATCATGACCCAAGGTACAGGAGAGTGCTCGGCTGAAGTTATTATCGAGATTGATGCCAAGCGATATCAGTGTTCATGGTACCAACATCGTGCCCACAAAAAAGCCAAAGGTAACTTATTACCGATTAAGCACGAGATTAGCGAGGTCAAGTCTGGCAAGATTTTAGAAGAGAAAAAATCCAAAACCTCTGCTTATATTCAAACGCTTATTGGCATGGATTTTAGCCAATTTACCCGCTCCATCATGCTTGCGCAAGGTAGTTTTGCCGCGTTTTTAAAATCTGATATTGGGGATAGAGCGGCGATTTTGGAGAAAATAACAGGTACTGCTATCTATGCCAAAATCTCACTCAACGTTCATGAGAAAAAACGCTTGGAAGAAGATGTGCTCAGTAAGTTGCAGGCAGGCGTTGATGGCTTGTCTTTACTAAGTGTTGAAAACGAAAATCTGCTAGCAGCCGATCTAAAAGTATTGAATCAGCAGCAAAGCACGCAGCGACAAACCTTTAAGACATTAAGTGAGCAGCTGCAATGGCTAAATAACATACAACAGCTACAAAGTAACCTGTCTATTTATCAGAGCGAGTTTGCAAGCGCCCAGCAAGCGCAGCAAGCTTTTATTCCAGAAGCTAAGCGTTTAAGTATTGCAAACAAGGCATTAGAGATTGATAGCCAGTTTCGTGAGCTTAGCTATCGCCGTGATACGGTCCAGAAGCTAGATGTTGAGCAACAGAGTTTGCTAAATCAAATCCCTGCCCAGCAAGAATCGCTGACGCAAGCTGCTCGCCATTTAGACAATGCCAATACGCTAGAAAAGCACGCATCAGACAACCTTCAAATAAATTTGCCCCTCATCGCACAGGTACGCGAATTAGACAGCAATATAAGGCAACAGTCTCAATCCTTAGTGGAATACAACCAGCACAAGGAATTATTGGCAGGCAATGTACAGATATTAAGCCAAGCCATCCAAAGTCATCAGCAAACTGCCAATCGCACCAAAACTCAGCTAAATAATATCGACCAGTACTTTAGCGACCACCCAGAGATGAGCGACCTTGATACCGATATGACAATCTTTGATAGTAGCTGTCAACGATTAAGAGCACTACTAGAAGACAACTCTGAGCTTTCAGCCGCTAGGATGAGTCAACATAGCCATGCCCGCCAGCTACAAGCGGATTTTGAGATATTGTCTAAACAGCAAGATACTGATCTTTCATTGGTAGCGCAGCGGCGCGGGCAACTGCTAAAGCTACAACAGCAGCAAGCAGTCATCACTCAAAACCAGCCCCTTGCCAGTATGCGTAGTGAGCAAGAGCAAATTGATCCAATTCTCATACAAATTGAGCAGGTGAGCTTTAAGATTACACAGCGTTCTCAGCTGATCAGTCAAATCCATAAAATAAACCTTGCGCTACCCGTACTGAAGCAAGAACTGACGGTCTTAGACGACTTAATTGCCACTCATCGCGCCGACATTCAGAGCATTAAGCTTAAAAAACAAGACAAACAGACGCACCTTCATTTACTGCAAAAAGTTGCAAGACTTGAAGATTATATCTTGGAGCTTAAAGACGGTACGCCCTGCCCACTGTGCGGCGCGCATGAGCACCCTTATGG
This sequence comes from Psychrobacter sp. S4(2024), assembly GCF_036861305.1. Taxonomy (NCBI): domain Bacteria; kingdom Pseudomonadati; phylum Pseudomonadota; class Gammaproteobacteria; order Moraxellales; family Moraxellaceae; genus Psychrobacter; species Psychrobacter sp. S4(2024). The sequence continues at coordinate 45,418 of NZ_JAZAQR010000001.1, forward strand.
TAAGCATCATCCGCTATTGGATAGTCAGAGTAACAATAAACAAGCGTTGCCACTAACACAGCAGACCCAGCAGCAAATAGCTGAGCTTGAGATACTCATTGAGAGTCTAGAGCAAACGTTATCTAAACATCATATCGACCATGCTACTAAAAATGAAACCATTAGCAACCAACAGCAGCAGTTAGCTCCGTTACAGCAGCAGTGTAAGATGTTGAGCAACGACATTCAAGATAGTCTACTTTCACTTTTTAACGCCAATAAAAATTATTCCAAAGCGATTGCAGGGATTGTCCATCCGCTTTATCAACTGAGTGAGGATATCAATAAACTTGATAATGATATTGAGCGTACTTTATCTTTATTAGACAGCGTCAAACAAAAGCTACTCGAGCAAAAGCAGTGTCTTAAAGACTTATTATTTCAATATGATGAGCTGACGGCAAGCATATCAACGCTAAGTATTGCTATAGAGAATGATGAAAAGCAGCATCAGGCACTGATGAATAAAATCAATAACCTGACGACGAAGATCAAGCTACACTCGCAGAAAATAGACACCACTCAGGATAAAATAGCCACCAACTTTTTGGCATTAACCCCTATTACTAGCAGTATTCTAACTTTGGCAGATAAGTATCCGGCGGATAACTATGCAGAATACTTAAGTATTGATTTTAAAAAAGCAGACATTCAAAGTGCAATTAAGCAATTAGACGCTAGTATTCATAATAAAACCGTACTAGATAGCAGTAACTATGAGCGTCATATTGACAGATTACGTCAACAGCGCAGCATGCTAAGTCAGCTAAAAAAGTATTTTACTGAACAAAAAAACATCCAGCAACAGCTAACCAATACATTAAGTACAGTGAGCGCTCAAATTGACACTAAGCAAGCCCAGCTTTGCACGGATGAAAGCGCTCTAAAGAACCTCGAACACTTGATAGCGGAAAAAAAGATAGATCTTGAGCTGCTCAAGAGCAAAAGAACAGAGCTTTTTTCAGATAAAAACCCAGAGTCAGAAGACACTCTACTGCGCCGCACAGTGGATGAGGCAAAAGCCAAACAAGCAAATGCTCAAAGACAGCTAGACAGCACGCAGCAAGTATTAGCGCAATTTCAAAGCAGACAACGACAGCTATTGGCAGAATTGCAGTCTGCTACGACAGCGCTAGATACGCAGCAAGCGGTATTTCTAGAGCATCTAACAGCGGCGCAGTTTGTGGATGAAGATGCTTTTATCCATGCGCGCTTGCCTAAAGAAGAGCGTGATGCTTTACATACTCGTAAGCTTACGATTGATAGCGCCTTGCAGCAGGCAAAGTCACAGTTAGGTAGCACTCAACAATCATTAGAGCAGAACCTATCTCTTGCTATGACGAATGTCAGCCAAGAAACGATTGCTGCGCAGCATCAGCACATTCAGATGGAGATTGATCAGCTCAGCCAACAGATTGGTGCTATTGTTCAAAAGCTCAAGGACAATGAGAACCAAAAAGGTCAACGAGCAACGCAGCTTACCGCCATTAATACGCAAAAAGAGAAGTTACAAGTTTGGCAGCAGCTTCATACTTTAATTGGTTCAGCCGATGGTAAGAAATATCGCACCTTTGCTCAAGGCTTAACCTTTGAAGTGATGATTAGCCATGCCAATAGCCAATTACAAAAGATGAGTGACCGCTATTTGCTGATTCATGATGACAGCAATCCACTTGAGCTTAATGTGATTGATAACTATCAGGGCGGCGATATTCGCAGCACCAAAAACTTATCTGGTGGTGAAGGCTTCATTATCAGTCTCGCGCTCGCTCTTGGACTATCTCAAATGGCCAGTCACAACATCCGTGTGGATTCGCTATTTTTGGATGAAGGTTTTGGCACGCTTGATGAAGAGTCGTTAGATATTGCTCTAGATACCTTGACAGGCTTGCAACAAGAAGGGAAATTGATTGGTGTTATCTCTCATGTACAGGCGTTAAAAGATCGCATTTTGACCCAAATAAAGGTCGAAAAAATATCGGGCGGCTTTAGCCAAATCAGCGGTCAAGGATGTCGGCGCGTTATGAGTGATAAAGTATGATAGGTTAGCCTGATTGATGACGACATATGATAAAGAAGTACGTTTAAAGGCATTTATTAAATGATACTGGCACGGCTATTTAGCATAAAAACATAAAAAAACCACCGTTAACGAATAACGGTGGTTTTTTATAATCAAACTATCTATTTACTTACTCGATTCGCTATTTGGTCACTAAACCACTTAACTCACTCATCAAGACGGATAACGTTGAGAGGCTGATTTGGCTATCATTATTGCTATCAAGTTTGTCCATTTCAGCAGTAACGCCGGCAAGCTGACTGGCATGACGCGATTTCCAATCACTGAAGGCTTGAATGGCATCAGGTTGAGTCAATAACGTCTCCATCAGCATACGTAAGCTGCGCGATACGTCATTGGCAAGCGCATGACGCGCACGGCGATCCCAGTGGTCTTGCTGCGGCAAGATAGCAATATTATCCATCATCCAATCAAGCTGCAAAACGTGATATGCCTCAAAGTATAAAGTGGCAATCTCGTCAACCGGACGTTCGTACTGCTCTGCTAAGAGGGCAGCATCAAGGGCATCAACATGGTATGGCAACATTGCAAACATCGATGCATCATTGATAGAAAGACCATCTTCTATCAATCTTGTGGTATCGGCTTGCAAGTATTGTGAAAATTGCTGCTCAATAAATCCACCTGATTTGGTTAGCTTTTCGACACTGTCTTCAAAACGGCTAATCATATCAGCCACTTGCAAATCTTGTCCAAATGCATTGATAAACCAAACTACTCCGTTTTCGAGTGCATCGCGCAGACGTAGTTCAAGCTCAAGCAGCAAAGTGGCATCGACTTGATTATCAAGTGCTTCTAACAGCTTCCATGCTTTTGAGACATGGAACACATCACGCGCAATGGCATAGCCGCGCACGATAGTGGCAAGCGTTTGTCCTGTTTCTTCATGCAGACGGAATAATGCTTCGATACCCAGACGGTTGACCACACTATTGGTCATATACGTACTGATGATTTCACGGTGTAAACGGTGCTCAGTCATCTCATCAAAGAAGCGCGATGCCAGCTCATCGGGGAAATACTTGCGTAATTCATTAACGAAATACGGCGCATCCGGTAAATCTGAGAGCAGTAAGTTGTCATAAACCCACATTTTTCCGTAAGCCATCACAACGGCTAGCTCAGGATTGGTCAGACCTGTGCCAGATTTTTGGCGTTTAGCAATCTCTTCATCTGATGGCAGATACTCAATCGCTCGATCAAGACGCCCTTCTGCTTCTAACATCTGAATAAAGCGCTGATGATCGCTTAAGTTTGCAGCTGCTCGGATTTGACTCAGCTCAATTGCTTGCGGTTGCAGATAGTTTTGACGCAGCACCAATTCGCTAATGGTCTCGGTCATGCTTTCAAGAAGCTCATTACGCTGCTTCAACGTCATATCACCTTGCTCAACCACTTTGCCAAGTAAGATTTTGATATTGACTTCATGATCTGAGCAGTTGACGCCGCCTGAGTTATCGATAGCATCAGTATAAATGCGTCCACCAGTTTGGGCATACTCGATACGACCTCGCTGCGTGAGGCCTAGGTTACCCCCTTCACCGACGATAGCCGCACGTAATTCGCCACCGTTGACACGTACGGCATCATTGGCACGATCACCTACGTCGGCATGACTCTCTTCACTACTTTTCACATAAGTACCGATACCACCATTCCAAATGAGATCTACTGGCGATTTTAGCAACGCGCTGATAAAGTCATTGGGTGCTAAGCTGTCATCTGAGATATCAAAAACCGCTTTCATTTCAGGGCTGATAGCAATGGTCTTGTCTTGACGTGAGAAGATACCACCGCCTTGGCTAATGAGAGACTGGTTATAATCTTCCCATGACGAGCGAGGTAAGTTAAATAAGCGCTCGCGTTCTGCAAAAGACGCTGCTGTATCTGGATTTGGGTCAATGAAAATATGCAGATGGTTAAAGGCAGCAACCAGTTTGGTATGGGTTGATCTGAGCATACCGTTACCAAAGACGTCACCACTCATGTCGCCAATCGCCACAACGGTAAAATCATCGCGATTTTGAATGTCCATGCCGCGCATACGGAAGTGGCGCTTGACCGACTCCCAACCACCGCGGGCGGTAATGCCCATCGCTTTGTGGTCATAACCAACCGAGCCACCAGAAGCAAAGGCATCATCTAGCCAAAAGTTATATTCAGCAGATAAGGCATTGGCGATATCAGAAAAGGTTGCCGTACCTTTATCGGCAGCGACCACCAAATACGGATCATCTTCATCATGACGTACGGTATTGGCTGGCGGGACAATCGCACCATCGACGATATTGTCGGTCACATCAAGCATACCGCGAAGAAATGTTTGATAGCAGGCAATACCTTCAGCTTGGAACACATCACGACCATCCGCCATCGTTTTGGTTTTAACAATAAAGCCGCCTTTTGAGCCAACCGGTACGATAACAGCGTTTTTGACCATTTGTGCTTTAACGAGTCCAAGTACTTCAGTACGGAAATCTTCCATACGATCAGACCAGCGCAGACCGCCGCGAGCAACTTTACCGCCACGCAAATGCACTGCTTCAACGCGTGGTGAATAGACAAATATCTCAAACATTGGTTTAGGCTTGGGTAGATTTGGAATATCTGCTGCCAAAAATTTAAAGGACAAACGATCTTTACGTTGCCCATCCGCCTCTCTTTGATAAAAGTTGGTACGTACCATGGCGTTAATTAAATCCAAGTACCAGCGGAAGATACGGTCTTCATCCAAGCTACTGACACCTGCTAATGCGGTGGTAATCTGTGCTCGAATCTGGCTGGTTTTGCTGGCACGTTCCTCTTCACTATAGTTAGGATTCATTCGTGCATCAAATAAACTGCCTAATGCGACACTGATGTCACTGTTTTTGACCATAGTTTGTTGAATATAGACATTTGAGAATGGTGCTTTCGCTTGCATCATATAGCGTGACAAGGCGCGCAGTACCACCACATCATAAGTATCTAATTTGGTGGTCAATACCAATTCGTTAAGCGAATCACTCTCAACCTGTCCTGCCCAAATTTGCTTTAAGCTGTCCTCAAACTGTGCACGCACCACTTGCATATCAATGGTATCAACGTGCTCTAAGACCAGCTCATACTCCTGCATCCAAATAGGTTGCTCAGGTAAATCAAACTCATAGGTCTGCGCTGAGATAACTGATACCCCGAAGTTCTCTAGTACGGGTAAGACTTTAGATAAGATAACTGCTTTTTGACGACCATATAGCTTTAAGTGCAACTGATTGCTTGCGTCACCTGTCGATTGATACAAGTGCCAAATCATCGGCTGCTCATCGCTAAGTCCAGCCAAACGCTTGGTATCTTCAACGGCAGTACGTGCATCGAATCGCTCTTGGTAAGCGGCAGGGATATAACTTAAAAATCTGCGCGTCAAAGCATTGGCATGCTGCTCACCGACATTATCCAGCAGCATTTTTTGATAGTTATCACTCCACGACTGCATCAAAAAAGACAGCTTGGCTTGGAGCGCAGCGGTATCCACCTCATGCACTTGACCTGGCACTGTACGGACATGCACATGGACGCGGGCATGTTCAGATTCATTGAACTCCGTTGTAAAGCCTGAAGATGTACCACCATAGGCTTCTTTTAGGACGTTCTGTACCTTGATGCGAAGTTCGGTATTGAATTTATCACGCGGAATATAGACCAAGCAGGAAACAAAACGCTGGTAATGATCGATACGGCAAAATAAGCGCAGGCTTTTTTTGTCCTGTAGTTGGCTAATTCCTAGTACTGTCGGGTAAAGATCATCAATGCTGGCTTGAAACAAGTCATCGCGCGGCAAGGTATTAATGATATGCATCATTTTGTGATACGCATGACCATCACGTGGTAGTTTTGCCATCGCCATGATTTTATTGGATTTTTCGCGTAATAAGGGAATTTGTTGCACGCTTAGTTGATAAGCTTGTGCTGTAAAAAGACCAATAAAACGATGCTCACCGATGAGCTTGCCATTATCATCAAACTTATGAATGCCCAAAAAATCCATATAAACTGGGCGGTGTACTGGCGATACTCGGCTTGATTTTGACAATACCAATACTTGCGGCGCTGTTAGCAGTCTTTTTAGATTGCTTGGCAGCTCGTCAAAGCTTTTTGAAAGCTGGTCTTCACTACCGCCACGTAATAGTCCAAGCCCACTATTACCAATAGAAAATAAATCCAAATCACTACGGTCGTCTTGGTTGGCTATATTGCCAACACTATTAACCTCGATTCTGTGCCCGTCTTCTAAGCGGTACTCTCGATATCCCAAAAAGATAAAGTGATCGTCCAAGACCCAATCTAAAAATGCTTGAATCTCTTGTTGAGAGTAAAATACTTCCGGCAGTGTTTTTGTAGCAAGTTCCGCTTTTATATCGGTTAGCTTGGCACGTATCTGCTGCCAGTCATCAACGACGACATCAAGTGTGTCTACTTTTGCCAGCAGCATCTGTTTTAATGCCGCCAATTCATCATTGTCTTGATAAGAGATTTCACAATGAATCAAAGACATGTGTGAGGTGCCACTTTCCTGAGCGCTTTCAACTTTAGTGATCGCGCCATTTTCATCGCGTTCGACATTGACGATGATATGATAAGTACGATGCACATCGATGCCTTGCTCTTCAAGACTCATCAATAGCGTGTCGACCAAAAATGGTCGGTCATAGGCAACGATTTGGATAACGGTATGTGAGCTGTGAAAATGCTGCTCTTCTGCAATGGGGTTTAATATGGCAAGCTGCGGATGGCTACGATCATAGGCTTTTAATAGCGTAAAATGATGCAGTGCCATCCCAGCCAAATCAGCATTACTGATGTCCTTTGCAGTCTCTTGATGCAATGGCTGATAGTAGCTATGAATAAAGTGGTCAAATAATGATTTGTCCGCTTGTACATAACTGGTGGCAATATCGCTTATCTGGCTGATCCGCTCTTTTGCGATATTTAGAGAGTTTGGCATATCCTTTGTCCTTGCGCTTTTTTATAAGCTTCTTATTTAGGTGTTATGTCTTATGTATTGTGAATAATTAAGTTTGAACTTATTGAACATTAGCAATCATGGTTTGTCTGACTCCCGCTATACGAACTATTTTGTGAGGTTTAACAGGTCTATGAGTAAATAATTTCACTCAAGGCTATCTCTCAGGTGGAATTGTAACGCACCTGCTGTCATAGCTAAAGCGTACAACATCATTTCATGAATCAGTAAGATGTCGATAACATTTACTAATGAGACGATTGTGATTTGATACGGCTGAATATAGACGGACAGGCGCATAGCTATGACACATAGTCATGACAATGGCAGCATTTTTTTGTTAGAATAGCGCAGAATATTGGACAGTATTTTGCTGGCTCGCTATTAACTCACTTATTATGAATTTTAATGCTAAGGGCAAGAGGTATGATGAATATTTTGGTGATTGGTTCAGGTGGTCGTGAACACGCACTAGCATGGCAGTGCGCAAAAGATAATAATGTAAAAAATATCTATATCGCGCCTGGTAATGCTGGCACCGCCCTTGAGCCCAAATGCCAAAACGTCATTTTGGAAGATGCCACTGATGCAGGTGAGCACAGCGCTGTTATCAAGTTTTGTCAGAATAACGCTATCGACATGGTCATCGTTGGTCCAGAAGCACCGTTGGTAACAGGCATCGTCGATGCTTGTCGTGCTGCTGGCATCAAAGCTTGGGGTCCAACAGCGTATTGCGCGCAGTTAGAAGGCTCAAAGACTTTTGCCAAAGAATTCATGGAGCAACACAATATCCCAACGGCAGCTTATCAGGGCTTTACCGACGCAGTAGCGGCAAAGGCTTATATAGATGAGCAAGGCGCACCTATTGTCATTAAAGCCGATGGTCTTGCTGCCGGTAAAGGGGTCATTGTTGCTGAGACGATCGAACAGGCGCATGAAGCCATTGACGATATGTTGGCAGATAATAAATTTGGCGATGCCGGTAGCCGCGTGGTGATTGAGCAGTTTTTGCAAGGCGAGGAAGCCAGTTTTATCTGTATGGTCGATGGTGAAAATATCCTGCCAATGGCAACCAGCCAAGACCATAAGCGTGCTTTTGAAGGTGATGCGGGTCCAAACACAGGCGGCATGGGTGCATATTCTCCTGCGCCAGTTGTCACTCAAGAGGTTCATGATAAAGTCATGGCACAAGTGATTCAGCCTGTTGTAGATGCGATGAAAGCTGCCGGTCATCCTTATACCGGATTTTTATATGCTGGACTCATGATTGATGATGCGGGCGACCCGTATGTGATTGAGTTTAACTGCCGTTTTGGCGATCCGGAGACGCAGCCTATTTTGATGCGTTTACAATCGTCAATGGTTGATTTGGTTGCACAAGGACTTGAAGGTAAATTACCGAGCGAAGCCAACTGGGATGAGCGCCCTGCCCTTGGTATTGTCGTCGCCTCAAAAGGCTACCCTGAAACTTCATCGAAAGGTGATGTGATTGCAGGCTTGCCAGAACTAAATAATGACAATCAAAATTCGGTAAAAGTCTTTCATGCGGGTACGGCTTTTTCTCATGAAAATGCTCCTAGCAATGAGAAAGAAGTGGTCACTAATGGCGGTCGCGTATTATGTGTGACTGCATTAGCAGATAGCATCTCAGATGCACAGCAAGCAGCATTAACGGTCACTGCTGCCATTAGTTTTGATGGTGCTCATTATCGCCGTGATATCGGTCATCATGCTATTGCCCGTGAAAACATATAAATAGTAGTGATAAGTAGCACCTACCTATAACAACTTTTGATAAATTCGACCTAGCATGATGCTGGGTTGAGTTTTTTGATGGGTTATAGTTTTTAAAGCCTGCTAAAACTAATAGGCAAAAAATGCTTAAGAATTTCAGCATGCTAGCCTAAATTACAAAGTAAATAACGTCGCTTGGCTAAGCTGCAAAACCTGCCTTCTTTATATGATACAATTCTGTACACTCATAGCACATCTCCCTTGTATTGTAGGTACATCACCCACAAATCAATACCAACTCGATGAAATGACGATATCTATGGCAAACAATACCTCTAGGTCTTCTAATAATAAGCAGTCTATCGATAATTTAAAAACCTCGGGGTTTGATCGTCGTATGTCGATTGCCAAAACCTCATTGAACATCGGTCGTCGTTGGGCAGGTAATAGTGTGTCTGGTATGTTTCTCAATAAAGAAGCACGTACAGCACGTAACCAGATTTTTATGGAAGAACAGGCGCATTATTTGGCAGAAGAGCTTGGTAAATTAAAAGGCTCTGTCGTGAAAATTGGTCAAATGCTGGCGATTTATGGTGAGCATATCTTACCACCTGAGATTACCCGTGCCTTACAAACGCTTAATGATGATACAGCAACACTTGCATGGCCAAAAATCGAGCAGAATTTACAGGATTTATTGGGTAATAAGCTGCAGGAGCTTCAGGTTGACCCTGTCCCTATTGGTACAGCATCCCTAGCCCAAGTTCATCGTGCAACCGTTATAGCCACGGGTGAGCAAGTGGTATTAAAGATTCAATATCCGGGTGTGGCTGATGCGATCAACTCTGATTTGGCTCTCTTTAAGAGCCTATTAAAGGTTAGTAATATCGTTCCACAAACCCGTTCACTCGATGCATGGTTTGAAGAGATACGTGATTTATTACATCATGAAGTCGATTATGAGGCGGAAGCTGACACAACAGAGCGGTTCTATAACCGTTTGATTGACGATGCACGTTATGTTGTACCTAAAATTAACCGCCATTATTCGACCAAGCGCTTACTTTGTATGTCTTATGAGCCGGGTATCAGTGTGGTTTCTGACGCATTGCAACTACTCCCTCTTGAGCGTCGAAACGCCATCGGTCAGGCGGCTATCGAAATCATGATACAAGAGATTTTCGTTTGGGGTGAGATGCAAACGGATCCAAACTTTGGTAATTACCTTGTCCGTGTCGCACGCGACGAAACCGAAATTGATAAACTGGTCTTATTAGATTTTGGCGCGATTCGGCAGTTCGATAATAACTTATTGACGATTGCTCATAATTTATTACGTGCCGGTTATTATCATGATCATCAATCTATGATGAGTGCCATGACTGGTTATGACTTTTTTGATACCATGAGTGATAAAGTACGTTCAGATATCGCCTCATTGTTTTTGTTGGCAACTGAACCTTTTAGTGATCCTGTGATAAACATTGATATGCCTGCTAATTGTTTAGATGAGCAACAGCGCTATATTTGGGCTAACAGTAAGCTGCATACTCGCCTCTCAAATGATGCGACACAAGCGATGCAGTCTTTCGAGTTCAATCTACCACCTAAAGAGTTTATGTTTATCAGTCGGAAATTTATCGGTGCTTATACTTTTTTGACCGTGCTTGATGCTCGTACTGATTCTAATAATTTAGTAAAACCGTTTTTATAAACTTATTTTAACGTACTTACTCAACGGATTTTTGAACCGCCTTTTTAGAGGCGGTTTTATTTATTATGATTTTAATTGCTTAGGCTATTTTATGGTTTTAACTTAACCTTAGCGCTTGATAGGAAATGTAATTCTTTTGTTTTTTACTTAGGCTATTATCTTAAATACTCACATCAGCTATCATCCACTTATCGAATCTGGTTTGATAACCTTCAGGTTTCTTCATGCCTAACTCCCAACAGGTTTCTTGCCGTGCTAAGTATTTAACTTCAAAATGTGTACGCTGACTGCTGCTTGCAACCTGACTACGCGTATTGGGTAAACACCATACTTCATTCGCTTGATGCTCGGCATTGTCCATATATGTTTCGATGTTGGTTGCCAATATTATCTCCCCGCCTACCTGTAAGCGTGACAGTAAAAACTCAAAAAACGGCATATTAAGCCATTGTTGATTGGGATTGTGCTGCTCAGGATTGGGATATAAGATATAGATACTATCGATACTATTTGGCGCAATTGCATGTACGATCCATGCAATTGCATCAGCATGAATAGCGGTCAAATTGGCAGAATTCTGCTGCGCTGCCAATTTTTTAAATGCCTCAAACTTATTGCGCGTACGCTCAATCGCAATCAGATGCTTATCAGGATTTTGCATGGCAAAGCTTAAGGCATGCTTGCCCTTCCCTGCGCCAATCTCCAAAACGAGTGATGATTTAGGTTTAAGTGCTGCCTCTGGCATCACAAAATCACGTGGTGCTGAGAGTCGTTGAGGTTGAAATGCCCGCTCTTGCTGATGTGAAAGCTCAAAGCTGTCAGTCATTTGCTGTCCTTGAAGTATTTGTCATTTGTCATTATTCGGCTGCATGCTATTATATAGTCAATGCAACCCAATAGTAATATCACGATATCGATTACTCATCGACAGATAGCTTTCTCAATCAGATTAATAGAGCAATGATTTTAAAATCAATCATTGCTTACTTTTTGAGGATACTTTGTTGATAAAACCAAGGATCTCTCTACTTTTATTATGACCGAATCTACTTCTAACGCCAGCCCTTCACCTAAAACGTATCCTTGTCCAGAATGCGGTAAGCAAACCACATGGCAAGATAATAAATATAAGCCATTTTGTAGTCATCACTGTAAGCTGATCGATCTTGGCGCATGGGCAAACGAAGACTATACATTGCCTGCTGAGTCCACGCCGTTTTCTGATGAGCTATAATATTAAGCGCTTTACCCTCTTACTTTTATCACTTTATTATTCCAAGGATTCTGTACATGTCTGCTACTTACCTGATGCCCACTTACCTTCGCCAACCTATCAGTTTTACCCGCGGCTCAGGAAGCTGGCTCTATACTCAAGATGAGACGCCTTATCTAGACGCATTGACTGGTATCGCGGTATGTGGTCTAGGACATTGCCATCCACAAGTAACTGAAGCTATTCAACAGCAGGCAGCAACGCTCGTTCATACTAGTAATTTATTTGGCATTGATTGGCAAGAACGTGCTGGTGAAGCATTATGTAATGCCGCGCAAATGGACAGTGTTTTTTTTGCCAACAGTGGCGCTGAAGCAAATGAAGCAGCACTAAAATTGGCGCGTCTATACGCACATCAGCAAGGGTTTAAGCGTCCCAAAGTCATTGTGATGGAGCAATCTTTCCATGGTCGTACCTTATTATCATTATCAGCAACTGCCAATCCTAAAGCGCGCGAAGGCTTTTACACTTTAGATAATGATTTTATCCGTGTACCATTTGGGGATATTGCCGCCATTGAACAAGCAGCTCATGACTATGAGGATATTTGCGCGGTATTCGTAGAGCCTATTCAAGGTGAAGGTGGTCTTAATACGGCAGCTAACGGCTTTACTTATCTTGAGCAGATACAAGCCGTATGCGATACACGTAATTGGCTGTTCATGCTCGATGAAGTACAGACCGGCAATGGACGAACAGGTAAGTATTTTGCTTATCAGCATAGCAGCGCACGCCCTGATGTATTAACGACGGCTAAAGGCTTAGGTAATGGCTTTCCTGTCGGTGCCTGTATGGTACGTGGTCGCGCCAATGGCTTATTTGGAGCTGGTAGTCATGGCTCAACCTATGGCGGCACACCGTTAGCCAGTCGTGTGGTACATAGCGTATATGACGTATTGGCGAGCAGTGATATCATGCAAAACGCCGTCAACGAGGGACAATTTATTCGTGATAGCATGGTTGATGCATTTGGACAATATGGCGTCAGCAGTCGCGGCGCTGGGATGATGATTGGCATTGCCCTGCCTGAAGATATGGACTGTAGCAAGCTTGTCGATCTTGCTCGTGATGAGCAGAAACTTATCATCAATGTCACAGGCGGTCATGTGATTCGTTTGCTACCACCACTTAATATGAGCCGTGATGAAAGCTCACAAGTGGTTGAACGCTTGGTTAATTTACTAAAACCCTCGTTTTAAACGTCTATTTAACCAAAGCATAAAAAAGCCTATAGACAAATTATCTATAGGCTTTTTTCGTTATTAATCAATCAGCTTCATTAGCATTTAAATAAACTAAACCTTAGTTTGCATGAAAGTATTTTTTTAATACCTCTAAGCAACGCGTGATTTTTGCAGGTTGTTGCTCACGGTTTAAGGTTACAGCATATAGTACAAAACTTGGCATCTGGTAGCCGGTCAAAACTTCGACCAAGTTGCCCGATTCTAGCTCTTTTTTGACATCCATTTCCATCATTCTAAGAATACCATGACCTTCTTTGGCGATGGTCATTGCCATAAAGACATTATTGGTATGGATACGCGACGTCATTTTGATACGTGTTTTTTTACCAGTCTCAGTCTGAGTAAGCTCAACATTATTTGTATCCTTCATGATATCAATACAGATAAGATGATGATCTGCCAAATCTTTCGGCGTTTCGATTTTCTTATGCTGACGTAAATATTGCGGTGAAGCGACCAACATTTGACGCACATCAGATAACGGTTGATTGCTTACAGTTGAGTCGTTGATATTGGGGCTCATACGTATCGCAATATCGATTCGCTCATCAATCATATCAATATAATTATTATCTGCAAAATAGGTGATACTAAGATCATCGTGCGCTGACATCCAAGTCGATAGTGCTGGCAAAATATGATTAACACCAAGCTCTGGGGTCGTTGCAATACGCAAACTACCTGCCAATTCATCACGTAATTGATTGACTTTAATTCGACCTTGCTCTGCCGCACTTACCACATCTTTTGCCGCTTCATAAAAGCTAGCACCCGCTTCTGTTAAGCTGAGCTTACGGGTTGAGCGATGTAATAACACCACACCAAGCTCGTTCTCTAAAGAACGTATTTGCTGACTAACGGCGCTGGTGGTGATACCAAGCTCACGGGCTGAACCACTAAAGGAGCCGTGTCCGACCACACTAGCAAACACAGCCATACCACGTAAATTATCTAACATATTCTCATCCAAGCTGCTTTTTAGTTGTTAATATAACTTAACCATTATAGCGGATAATGATAAATCTTACAGTTTTTTAATATTAAACTCAGAGTAAGATGTGAGCGCCCCTTAATCAATAAAGGTAAAAAAATCAAGATGATAGATCAATATCGCCTTGATTTTTTAATAGATACAATATTTTTAATAAAGTGCTAATTTTTATAAACTATCAATTAATAAATGTATGACTGTTTAATATAACTGAACCTTGCCCATTTTGCCTTCGCCACGCTCGGTTAAATATTGCATCACTGGCGTATTAAACAATCTTGATTCTGCCACTGTTTTAGCCTCAACGAGACGTTTTTGTTGACGACGCTCTGGGGTTTTATCATCGGCTTGCGCGATACTGCTATCAATTCGTAAACTGATGGCGGCATCAGGGAATTGTACCTGCATCTTTGTCGCTAGCTGCTCAAAGGTTGCCTGCAAATGCTTACTATCGACTGCTGTGACAAAGATGGCTTCGGCATTACAGCTGCCTGTCATCATACCTTGACGGGCAAGCGCCAATTCATCTTGAGCCAAACTAGCGGCTTCACGAGCAGTTTGTAGCCAATAGTCCCATTTTTCTGGTGTCCACTCACCTATCAATTCTTGCGGCGGACAACGCAGAAGCGCACGAGGGTCTTCAGATTGACTGAATAATTGAGAATCATTTACCTCGGGTTCAACAACGGGTTCAACAACGGGTTCAACAACGGGTTCAACAACGGGTTCAACAACGGGTTCAACAACGGGTTCAACAACGGGTTCAACAACGGGTTCAACAACGGGTTCAACAACGGGTTCAGGTTGATTATTGGACAATTCTAGCGTGTCATAAACGTTAGAATTGTCGTACTGGCTTAAATGACTAGCCTCGTCATTTGAGTAATATTGCTCATGTTGAGTAATACTATTATCAGCGCCAACATCCTGTTTATCATTGATACTTATATCAGTATTCTCATAAACGATATTGTCAGATTGAGTTTGTAATTCTAATGATGATGGCACTGACTCAGTAGTGGTGACTGATGTAGCGCTAGAGACAGTGGTAGTATGTTTTTCTATAGCCGTTACCGTACTATCAGGTACATTGGCTAATATCTCATCAACCGGTAAGGGACGAAAAGCTAAGAGACGTAAAATACACATCTCAAGTGCTTGCATCGGCGTACTGGCAAGCTTGACGCCTTCCCGTGCTTGTACCACGATTTCATAATAAAGCTGTAATACGTCAGGGCTCATATGCTGGGCAAGCTGATCGATATGCTGTGCTTGCGCTTCATTGACATTGAGAGCGACTTCGGGCAGCAGCTGACACAATGCCAACTGATGCAATAGCTCAGCGAGTCCGTCAAACATACTGCTAGCATCAACCATTTGCGCACGCATCTGCTCGATATGGGCAGCGACAGCAGGCTTATCATGATTATAGATATCTGTAATTAAGCTCACTAAGTCGGCCGCATCAATCAAGCCGAGCATCGAATTGACGGTCACATCATCAAGCGCACCTTGGCCAAAAGCAATGGCTTGATCGGTCAACGATAAGGCATCACGTACCGAACCTTTTGCCGCACTAGCCAATTGCCAAAGTGCAGGCTGTGTATAGCCTACTTGTTCTTGGGTTAGAACATTGGCTAAATGCTCACTGAGCAAGCTTTGCGACAAAGGACGCAACACGAACTGCAGACAGCGCGAAATAATAGTAATCGGCAGCTTTTGTGGATCCGTAGTGGCTAATAAGAACTTGACATGCTCAGGGGGCTCTTCCAAAGTCTTAAGAAGCGCATTAAAACTGTGTGTCGACAGCATATGCACTTCGTCAATCAGGTAGACTTTATAACGGCCTTGGCTTGGCGCATACGGCACATTATCCAGTAGCTCGCGCGTGTCCTCAACTTTGGTACGAGAAGCCGCATCAATCTCAATCAGATCAATAAAACGCCCTTGATCAATCGCCACGCAATTATCACACACGCCACATGGGGTACTGGTAATACCTGTATCACAGTTCAAACATTTAGACAAAATACGAGCAATGGTCGTTTTACCGACACCGCGCGTACCTGTAAATAGATAAGCGTGATGTAGACGATTGTAATCAATCGCATTAATCAATGCCTGTGAGACATGCGTTTGCCCAATCAACTCGTGAAAGTTTTTGGGGCGGTATTTGCGGGCTAAAACTTGATATTGCTGCGTCATAATGAATGCCAAGGTAAGTCGTAAAAATATAAGTAAAGCATCAAATTAGCAATTTATCTTAAAATCAGTTATCGAAGCTAAATGTCAAAAATAAGTGTCGAGCCTAACTATTGAATCTAACTATCCAAACCAGCTATCAAACTTAAGTCTCAAAACTAGGCTATGATTGAGCTCTCAATTGAGCCAATTGTTGATATAAACGCTGCGTATTCGCATCGATAAGCGATCCATGCTGATGGAAAGCATCAAGATGTACTTCGGTATCCACGCTATCTTCACAAGGTCTGACATCGATACCAATTAAAAACAGCTCTTGCATAACGGGCTGCTGCATTTGGGCGTTGAGCTCAAATAGCAAATCTTGATGACCAGCACGAACTTTATCTGCACTCAACGAGCTATTGCTATCTTGCGCATAAAATACCATCAAATAATGGCGACCAAATACATTATAAGAGTGCTCATGGCGCACATAACCTGTCCAGCGCGATTCTTGATCGATCGTTCTATGGGCCAATATTTTTTCTATTAAACACGCATAGGTGTACATGGATTCATCGACCAAAATATCAACCTGCTCTTTTGGCAATGGGTTACCCGCTTCATAACAGCTTTTGATTAAACTATTAAAAAGCTTGTACCACATTCGAGTATTCTTCTGAATCTCTGCCATCAGCGCTGCCGCAAACTCAGTATGGTTAGACTCTGCTGCTTTTATCAATCGTGGTTCAATCTGTGCTATCAATTCATGACTAACCAATTGCTCTTGAACTTCAATCGCTCTATGATGAAAATCTGGCGATTGTAAGAACTGCACAAGCAAAGTCGATTCATCTGCAAACGTCTCAAACCCAGTCAGTTTACTGCGATGAAACGCTAGATAGGCGGTCAAATCACTTGGTGTTACCAACTGGTTTAATATCTCAGCAAAGTTCTGGTAGCTAAATACTTGTAGAACGCTGTGTTCATCGTCCAAATCTAACACACAATCTTCAGCAAAGAACTGACTGCCATATTCATAACCAACCGCATAAGATGGCAATGATGAATACTGGTTTTGTAGATCATTATGATCGCAATCTTGATGCTGGACTGAAAGTGATGTTAATCCAATAAAATATACGGGTTTATTAGATGTCGCTTCATTTTTATGAGTGATAGCTTTATCGTTTTTGAGATAAAGATGTGCATGTTGCTTGATAAGCTGATTGACAACTTCTTTTCTCCATGTACGAACTTGAGTAGTATCAATGTCTTGCTTACTTGCCTGCATCACGACATCATTGACAATAAGATAAACCGTCGCATTAGAAAACTTGAAAACAAAATCATAACCCTGAAAATATTCAGGGCTAGTGATTTTCTTTTCTGATAAGTTATACAAAGACAAAAAACTCTGTTGAATCATCTGTTGCCAAATCGAGGGCGTTACTTTCTGATTGTCCATAGTATGCATAATGTCCCTATTAATTAAGTACTAAAAAACCATAGAAGGCTATTCCATCAAAGCGGAGAAAGCCATCTTATGTTCAGTTTAGTACTAGCATAGACTTATGGCAAGCAAACTATCTTTAACCCTCAAGCTTACGGCGCATATGTGGGAATAAAATCACATCACGAATACTGGCAGAGTCTGTCAATAACATCACTAAACGGTCGATACCAATACCTTCACCTGCTGTTGGCGGTAAACCATAAGACAAAGCTTCGATATACTCTGCATCGAAATGCATCGCTTCATCATCGCCAGCATCTTTTTCAGCAACCTGACCAAGGAAACGCTCAGCCTGATCTGCAGGATCATTAAGCTCACTAAAGCCATTAGCCAACTCACGACCACCGACAAACAGCTCAAAACGATCCGTAATCTCAGGGTTATCATCACTACGGCGTGCTAGCGGTGAGGTTTCAGCAGGGTATTCAGTGATAAACGTCGGCTGACGCAATTGGTGCTCAGCGGTTTCTTCAAAGATGATGGTCTGCAACTTACCCACACCAAAGACATCCTTTACCTGTTGCTTTAGCGTTGTCGATGCGTACTCTGCAAGATACTCACGATCGTTAATACGATTCATATCAAAGTTTTCTGCATATTTGGCAATCGCATCAGACATAGATAGACGTATAAATGGCGCTTTTAGGCTAATGGCTTCTTCTTGGTAAGTAATCTCGGTGGTACCTAAGATATCGATCGCCAATTCGTTAAATAAGCGCTCAGTCAAATCCATCAAATCATGATAATCTGCATACGCTTGATAAAACTCAATCATGGTAAATTCAGGATTATGACGGGTTGAAACGCCTTCATTACGGAAGCTACGGTTAATCTCAAAGACTTTCTCAAAACCACCAACGACTAAGCGCTTGAGATAAAGCTCAGGAGCGATACGCAGATATAATGGCATGTCTAACGCATTATGATGGGTCACAAACGGACGTGCCACTGCACCACCTGGGATCGGATGCATCATAGGCGTTTCAACTTCCATAAAACGCTCATTTAGCATAAATTTGCGAATACCACTAATGACTTGACTGCGCACCATAAAGGTATCACGGGTCGTCTCATTGGTCATCAAATCAAGATGACGATTGCGATAGCGTGCTTCCACATCTGCTAGACCATGAAATTTATTTGGCATTGGACGTAGCGCTTTGGTTAATAACTCAATCTCTTCAATATGTACGTACAAATCGCCTTTGCCTGAACGACCGATATAACCTGACACACCAACGATATCACCCAAGTCTAGCGATTTGATGTCTGCTAACGTCTTTTCATCTAACTCTTTGCGTGCCACATATAACTGGATACGACCTGTCATATCTTGGATAACAATAAACGCCCCACGGTTCAGCATGACGCGACCGGCGACATTCACCTTTGTTTTTTCGCCTTTAGCATCATTGTCAGCAATTTCTTGTTTTGAGATACCCTCAAAAGCTGCCTGCAAGTCTTGGGCATAATCCGTGCGCTTAAACGTATTCGGATAAGGCTGTTTACCTGAAGCGACGATATCGTCTAGCTTGGCTTGCAATTGGGCAATCAGCTCATTAGCGTCTTCTGGAGCTTGCTCTTGATTATTTTGCTGATTTTGATTATTAGGCTTTGACATAACACTCTCAAAATTATTAGATAATTAAAGGAATAAACGAAAACGATAAACTTAAATTAAGGGATTAAAACAAAAAATTCAAATTAGGCAGCTGCATAATGATTATGCTTTCTAAGCATTAGAAACAACCATCAAATTAGTCGACACAAATCGCAGGCTGTGCCATACCTTTTTCTATGGTTTGATAACAACCAAACGGGCTATTATCACTAGCGCATTGCCCAGACTGGTTTTTAGTACCACTCTTAATGAACTCACCGGTATTTTTGCACTTACCTTGGCATTCGGTACTGTCTTGGCAAGCTTTTCCTGCATCGATATAATTTACCACACATTGATAGCAACCAAGGCGACCTTGCTGTGAAAATGCGCCACCCTTTGCCGTGCACGCTCGTACCATCTCGTTAGGCGGATAGATGCACGCTTGATAAGAAAACGGGTCATTTTTATTAGTCGTTGCGGTATTAGTCGTTACACTACTATCGCTCTGGTCTGGCTGTACGACTGACGTTGATAAAGGCGTGACGCTACAAGCAGATAACCAAAACGCCATTAATATCGCGACAATACTTATCGCGATTTTATTAAACGGTAATAGTAGCGATGAGTTGGTTATCATATGCATAGCATACGCCTCTTATTTTATAGGCTTATGAATCTTTTATTAAACACCGCCAATACTTGCCATCAAGTCCGCTTGATGCTCACGTAACAGCGCATCAAGGATTTCATCCAAGTCACCTTCCATAATAGAATCAAGCTTATATAAAGTCAGATTAATACGATGATCCGTCATACGTCCTTGCGGGAAATTATAGGTGCGGATACGCTCTGAACGATCGCCACTACCGACCAAATCGCGACGTATCGTATCAGCGGCATCTACCTGTGCTTGGACTTTGACTTGCTGAATTTTTGATATCAGCATTTTCATTGCTTGCGCACGGTTTTTATGTTGACTGCGTTCTTGTTGACACTCTACCACGGTACCCGTTGGTATATGCGTCAAACGTACAGCAGAGTCGGTAGTATTCACGTGCTGACCACCAGCACCGCTTGAGCGGAAAGTATCAAAGCGAATATCAGCTGGATTCAGATCAACCGTATCATCAATTTCAACTTCAGGCATTACAGCGACAGTACAGGCTGACGTATGCACTCGACCTTGGCTTTCTGTATCAGGTACACGCTGAACACGATGTACACCAGACTCAAACTTTAGACGACCATAAACGCTATTACCAGACACACGAGTAATGATTTCTTTATAACCCCCATGCTCACCCTCATTGGCTGACAAAATCTCTAAAGTCCAGCCTTGGTTCTGGGCAAATTTTTGGTACATACGGAACAAATCACCAGAGAAAATCGCTGCTTCATCACCACCTGTCCCTGCACGAATCTCAAGGAATGCGGGCACTTTGTCGTTAGGGTCTTTTGGCAGCATCATGAGATTAAGTGCTTCTTCCATCTCTACGATAGTATCGCGAGCACTGTCAATCTCTTCTTGCATCATCTCTTTCATGTCAGGATCTGATGCTTCTTTTAGCATCGCTTCTGCATCAGCTTGATCCTTTTCTGCACCAACATAGTTCTGCCATAAAGTGGTGATATCCATCAAGTCACTATGCTCAACGGACAGCTCACGGAATTTATTGTTATCACTGATGACACTCGGGTCTGATAATAAGGCAGTGACCTCTTCATAACGGTCTACCATTTGGTCTAAACGCAGGCGTAAGGATTCTTTCATAAAAGGACTTTTAATTGAATAATTGAAATAAGACGGTGATTATAGCAAATTTTTGCGCTTAAATTAAAACCTCTCAGCAATCTTGTCAATATATGAACAAACTTTTCTGCCGCTTGCACCATATCGACACTTTTTTCTGATCATTTGAATGCAGCATCAACTTTGCTTAAAATTTAAATAAAAAAATAGCCAAGAATATTCTTGACTATTTTGCTAATAATTAAGACTCAGGACTTAAAAAATTAGACCTTACGGACGATTACCGACCCAATAGAGTAACCAGCACCAAACGAGCAAATAACACCCAAATCACCGGATGCAAGGTCATCTTTATAGCGATGGAATACAATCATCGGGCTGGCTGAGCTGGTATTGGCGAATTCAGCAATGACACTTGGTACAATGGCTTTGTCTGCTTCTTTACCGATGACCGTACGCAAGATTAAATCTAGCATGTTGGCATTGGCTTGGTGGAGCCACATCATTTTTACATCAGAGGTTGCGATGTTATTCTCTTGTAGATGCTCAGTAATGACTTCTGAGACTTTTGGACAGACTTCACGGAAGACTTTACGACCATTTTGTAAGAATAATTTATCGGTTACTGGCTCTTTAAGATCCGGATACATCTCTGTTTGCGCTGCCAAAAACTCTGAGCGATCCATAAAACCGTATTCGTTTTTGATATTGGTTGAAAACTGAGTAAATAGCTTAGAGTTTAGAATCTCATAGCCTTTAGGCGTATCGAGTTCTTCTACGATGCAAGCGGTTGCGACATCACCAAAGATAAAGTGACTGTCGCGGTTACGCCAGTTTAAATGCGCTGAAGTAATTTCAACGTTGACCACAGCGACGCGCTTAGCAAGACCTGATGCGATAGAACCATGTGCTTGCGATAGACCAAAAGTCGCTGCACTACAAGCTACATTCATATCATAAGCAAAACCGCCCACCATACCGATCGCATTTTGAATCTCGATAGAGACGGCTGGATAAGTACGCTGAAAGTTTGAGCAGGCAAGGATGATACCATCTAAATCATTGGCTTCAAGTCCTGCATCAGCCAAGGCATCATTTAACGCGGCCACACCCATTTCTGCCATGATAGACAGCTCTTCGCCCAAGTTACGATAAGCGATAACAGGTGCCATGATGTCAGGATTTAAGATACCGTCTTTTTCCATCACATAGCGTGATTTGATACCAGATACTTTTTCGATAAAAGCCGCTGATGAAGGCTGAAGAGCCGTGAGTGTGCCTGCTTCAATGTCAGCCGCGTGTTTTGCATTATAGTTTTCAACATACTGATTAAAGGACTCTACCAGTTCTTCATTACTGATGCTAAAAGGCGGGATATACAGGCCGGTGCCTGTGATACAAGTCGTCATGATACGCTTCCTTGTCTACTACTATGGTGCTTGAAATAAGCATAAGGTGAAGTAAAACAACAGTCGTCTAATTTTGGGTGAATGACTGTAAACTTAAAATAAGTGCCTTTATTATGCCTGAATATTATTATTTTTCTAATACTTTGTTACAAATAATCAGCTTCTTGCCAAGAATAAGCAAAGATTGGCTTCATTTTGCGGCAGCTGCGTTATAATCAGCCTTGCTTACTCACGTTATTTGTATAAATAATTGATCTGCATTTTGATTGTCTACATCTCTATTAAGAAATATCAAACTTATTATCTATTTTGGAATGACAATGGTGGAACTTTTGAA
This sequence comes from Psychrobacter sp. S4(2024), assembly GCF_036861305.1. Classification (NCBI taxonomy): domain Bacteria; kingdom Pseudomonadati; phylum Pseudomonadota; class Gammaproteobacteria; order Moraxellales; family Moraxellaceae; genus Psychrobacter; species Psychrobacter sp. S4(2024). The sequence goes on from NZ_JAZAQR010000001.1 coordinate 68,294, forward strand.
TTGGTTGTTTGGTCAGTATGCCGACTATCCGACCTTGTTTATCGGGTTGGAATTGATTGCGGTTATCTTTGGGGTAGCCAGTGTAATACTCGCCAGCAAAACCAATATTTTGGTATTCCCTATTGGCTTGGTCAGCACCGCTATATTTGTCTATCTGTTATGGAAATGGCAATTATTTGGTGATATGTTTATCAATGCTTATTATACCGTTATGAGTATTTATGGCTGGATCAATTGGTCAAAAAATAAAGAACTTACACAGCATCGAGACCATATAAACCCCACCGCTCAGCAACATAACCAAGAGCTTAAAACTACTGATGCGCCAAACCTTATCCAAGTAGAACGTTTAGATAAAAATGATGTCCCTATATTGGCATTATTAGCCGCGGCAACTATAGCTTTTGTTGGTCTGGTTTATTATTTTAGACCAGTCATTAATAACAACTTCAGCTTCGATGGTGCTGAGCTTGGCATGCATCTATTTACGTGGGTTGACTATACTGACATGCTGACCACTGCCCTGTTTTTGATGGCGATGTGGCTGATGGCACGGCGTAAGATTGAGCATTGGATACTCTGGATTGTCGCTGATGCTATCTCAGTACCGCTTTATTTTTATAAAGGTCTAACCTTTACAGCATTACAATACGTAGTTTTCACTCTTATCGCAATTTGGGCTTATTATGAATGGCAACGACGCTACCGCCTTCAATCTCACGCAGCATACGCCTAAATCCGTCATCAAGGTCGCAGTTTTAGGCGCAGAAAGTACGGGAAAAACCACCCTATGCCGTGATTTAGCTACCCATTTTGGCTGTCCTTGGGTGCCAGAATATATGCGCAGTTACTTGCAAGCTAAATGGGACGACGAGCAACTGACCTGTACGTGGGATGACTTGCTGCCTATTGCACAAGGTCAGATACTGCTTGAGAATAAGTTGGCAAAGCAAGTATCACAAACGTCAAACGACCATCATTATTTATTTTGCGATACCAGCTTGTTTGAGCTGATGGTCTACTCTAATTGGTATTATGGCGATTGCCCTGAAACGCTTACCCAAGCAGCATTGGTGCATCATTATGACTTAATACTATTAACCGACGTTGATACGCCTTGGGTCGCTGACGATTTGCGTGATAGCCCACATCAGCGCGATGAAATAAGCGCTTATTTTGCTGATCAGCTAACGATTCACAACAAATCCTTTCGGGTCATTGGTGGTGATAGAGAGGCGCGGGTTCAACAAGTGTTAAAATTGCTAGACGCATTTAAATTAAATAATAATGCTTAGGCTATTTAATAAACACTGTCAAATCTTGCACCCATTACTATCTTACGAGCTTAGTGTTTAAGGCTTTTGCCCAATTCCGGCAGTTATCTTCACAGCGCTCGCAAGGCTGATTGACATCAGAGATAAAGTCCAAATATCCACAGTACATACAAGCGTAATATGTTCCTGATTCTACCTGCTCAACCGCCTGATACTGTTTCGGGAAAAGTGGCAGACCATAGCCAGTGTCATCAGGTGGGTATAATAAAAGACTAAAATTGCCATCGGTTTCAAGCAAACCGGTACGAACCTGACCTAAATGCTCGACCCCCTGTTGGCGCATTTCCGCAAAAAACTCATCATGTGACATTTTCCCTTCTGCTATTTTGTCGTGTACCAGCATGCCATCTTCGACGATATATAAGGACTTGCCTTCTAACAAATCTTCAAAAGGCTGATATTTCATCATGCCCCATGTACAGAGCCGGTAAAGCAGTATTACCGTACTCATGATTAGTACTGCTTGGATAATCGGTAAATCCTCGGTAAACATCGGGTCACCTGCGATAGATCCCAGTGACAAGATGATAGTAAGCTCAAAGATGGAGAGCTGTCGAACGCCGCGCTTGCCGGTAAAGCGCAAAAATGAAATGATGAGCACAAACATGACAATGACACGTATCAGTATCTCAGCAGCAAATGTCCATGTTGTATCATGAATGAAAATACTTGCCCAATCCATATTTTTTTCCTTGTTATTATTTTTAATGATGGCATCAAAACCACTCTATTTAAAGCTGCTCTATTTTATGCAAAAACTCACTTATTAATTGTAGGAATTATTTTTGAAAGTCACATTGTATACGCTGATTGCGTTAATAGCCTTTGCTGCAAACTCTCTGTTTTGTAGGATGGCCTTAGCAGAGGGTTATATAGACGCTTGGAGCTTTACCATTGTTCGCCTATTAAGCGCTGCTGTCTGCTTGAGTATGATCATGGCAGCTCAGTCCTACTACTTAAGACATCGCAAATTGAGACTTAGTCATTCTTTCAATGAAGAGATATTAAGTGAAAGAGGGAATTGGCTGAGTAGCATAAGCTTGGTTATTTATGCGCTGTGTTTTTCGATTGCCTATGTAGAGCTTGAGACTGGCACTGGGGCGCTGATTTTATTTTCAGCGGTTCAGCTCACTATGATTGGTTGGGGGATTTATAAAAAAGAGACGTTGAGTCATTTGCAATGGATTGCCTTTATTATTGCCATCACAGGATTTGTATATTTGATGCTACCATCGGCCTCAATGCCTTCATTACTCGCTGCCATGCTCATGGCAATCAGCGGTGTGGCGTGGGGTATCTATAGCATACGCGGCAAGACCTGTCTCTCACCGCTGCGAGCCACAGGTTTTAATTTCATCAGAAGTTTGCTAGCGATACCGATATTATTAGTCGCTGGTTTTATATATCAAAACATTATGGATGTGCAACTCATTCATATCGACAGTATCACCATGGAAGGGATATGGTTGGCGTGTGCATCAGGGGCAATTGCCTCTGGTGTTGGCTACAGCATCTGGTATATGGCAATGCCTTTATTAAAAAACACACAGGCTGCCGTTATACAGCTTTGTGTGCCCGTGCTTGCAGCTTTACTGGGCGTGGTGATTTTGTCTGAGCCGATCACTTTAACTTTTATGATAGCAAGTACTGTCATCTTGAGCGCAGTATTGGTCTTTATTTTAAATAAACAGCCATATTAGTCACAATATAAGGCGCTTATGCTGAAATGTTGTCTATAATGCTCATTTGAGGCGGCATCGCCATAGTGATAACAGGGTTTTTATAAATATCGCAGGCGATGGACGTTTTTATCAGGGCTTTTTATTGAAGGAATTCTATTAAATGACAACCACTACTCGCCAAGAATATGACTTACTTGGTCATCGCGATGTGCCGGCTGACGCTTACTACGGCATCCAAACCTTACGTGCTTTTGAAAACCTCACTATGAGCGGTGTGCGCTTAACAAAGTTGGAGTATTAAATAATACCGTTAAAGATGCGATTGTCGCAGCGTGTGATGACTTAATCGCTGATAAATATCATGACCAATTTATCGTCGATATGTTTCAAGGCGGCGCAGGCACCTCAACCAATATGAATGTCAATGAGGTCATTGCCAATCGTGCTTTAGAGATATTAGGCTATGAAAAAGGGCAATATCAGCATGTCCATCCAAACAATCATATCAACCTTTCGCAGTCGACCAATGATGCCTATCCAACGGCGCTCAATGTCGCATTGGATGACTATTGCACCCATTTGTTAGAAAAGATGGCCATACTGAATCAAAGCCTAATTAACAAAAGCATCGAATTTGCCGATCAATTAAAAATGGGACGCACCCATTTACAAGATGCGGTACCGATGACTGCAGGTCAAGAATTCAACGCTTTTGCAACGATGGTCAAAAAGGAGATGGCACGTATCGAGTCAACTCGTGCGCTGTTTCATGAGATTAATATGGGCGGTACTGCTATCGGTACTGGCTTGAATGCACCTGCTGGGTATTCAGAGCTGTGTGCTGAGACGTTACAAGAGCTAACTGGCAGACCTTATTATATTGCTGAAGATTTGATTGAAGCCACACAAGATACCAGTGCTTATGTTGCTTTGTCTGGCAATCTGCGTCTATTTGCTGCTCGTCTATCAAAGATTGCTCATGACTTACGCTTACAATCCTCGGGTCCTCGTGCAGGCTTGGCACAATATCGCCTGCCTGAGATGCAGCCTGGTAGCTCAATCATGCCGGGTAAAGTAAACCCTGTTATACCTGAGGTGGTCAATCAAGCGTGTTTTCATGTAATGGGTATTGATACCGCTATCGTCATGGCATCAGAAAACGCTCAGCTACAACTCAATGTCTTTGAGCCAGTCATTGCTTTCAACTTATTTACCGGTATGAGCATGATGGCAAATATCTGTGAGATATTTGCCACGCGCTGCATCGATGGCGTAATGATGAATAATGAAGCGTGTAATACTGAAGTATTCAACAATATTGGTCTGGTCACCGCATTAAACCCACATTTGGGTTATGAGTCGTCTACCTATGTGGCAAGAAAAGCCCAAGAAACCGGTGGTCGTGTTTATGACATCGTTCTAGAAGAGAACCTGATGGATAAAGAGACGTTAGACAACCTACTCTCTCCTGCTAATATGGTATATCCAAAGGTCAAACTAACCCCTTAGTTTTTCTTTTTTAACGTAAAAAGGCTGGGTTAGCGATTGCTAATCCAGCCTTTTTTTATTTTATTGATATCTGCATTATTTGGGGAAAGCCTATAAGCTATATCTACGCACTGTCTAAAGATTGTGAAAATTAAAAATTAGTGCGTGGAACTCGCCCTATGTATTTACTCTAAAACGCTTAAGCCTGCGCGAGCAATACTTACGTCTTCATTGCCATGTGCGCCGCCCACACCAATACCACCAGCCACAATACCATCAATATATACAGGAATACCGCCCGGCATTATCAGTATGTTTTCATCAAGGTACCTGATGTCGGCAGCAATACTACCGTCCGCAACACCTCTAGCGATAACCGCTGTTTCTCTTTTTTGCGAATTGGCTGTATAGGCTTTTTTATAACTTGAGCGAATAGTGTGCACACCCGCTCGGTGATCCTTTAAAAAGGCCAGTATTTGCCCAGAACGATCAACCACCGTCACCGATACCATTAGACCATGCCTTTTAGACTCTATAAATGCAGCATTCACCATATCTTGTGCCATCTCGCCTGTAAGTAACGAGATTTTTGTATCTTGTGTCTCAGTACAAGAGACGCTATCCATAGCTGTAATTCCCATCTTCAATCCTTGATTTGATTTTATGAATAATTCATTGTCTTTGCATAACTCTCAGGCGCAAGCTTCATAGTAATAATCAGCATGCTCACCAATGTGATAAGTAGCATCAGCCAAACGGCTTGAAAGCTACTTGACCACTCACGCAAAAATCCGGCAAAGTACGGAATAATTGCGGTAATAACAAACTAATACCTTGTACAAATGCGATCACAGCACCAGCCAATGTAAGAGATGACAGAGATTCAAATACGACTGTTAACGTGAAAGAGATGCATCAATTTTATAAAAATGATAACTGAAACACTGTAGAGGTTAGCAATCGGTGCATGGCGACTGCTTGAATATTTATTCCTCTAGAAAGGCTTGTAAGGTATGAGCTTAGCAGCCAGTGTCATGATAATGTCTAAGATATCTATATAAGCGGTTGAATAAGCTTTTTGATAATACGGACAAGAGCGTCATGCTTTTAGTTGCTAGCAACTAGCAACTAGCAACTAGCAACTAGCAACTAGCAACTAGCAACTAGCAACTAGCAACTAGCAACTAGCAACTAAAAGCATGACCATAAAAATTTGCGAACGGTTACTGAAGTACTTACTTTTATGCTAACTCATTTTATCCCATATCTTACTTAGACGCTTGGGCGATACCGCCATACGGGTTTTCATCGGCTGAGCAAACAGTTGAATGCGGTACTCCTCGACCATCCAGCGGTAATCGCTGATGGCTTTATCATTAGCACGTCCTGCAAGTCTTTCCATATGTAAGTCAAGGGCATAGACGCCATCGAGGTCAGCTTCGACATTGTGCTCAAGGCGGTCGATACGAATCTCTAGCGCTTCCAGATAGCGTGGATACTGCTGCCAGTGGCTATAATCCATACGATAAACAAAATCAGCCAAATGCAAATCTGCTAACTGATCTTCAATATCTTCAATAGACTCGCCAAATATCTCTCGATCAAGCATTAGCATGCTTTGGCGAATACGTTGCCAGCGGGTATAAACATTTTTGAGGGTTTTTATGACTGTTTGACCAATCAGCAAGAAGTTACTTAGTATCACATCGAGCGTTTGGCTATACTCTTCAGGAGTAAAGGGTAGCTCCTCACTGAGTCCAACCGCAACATCATTAGCACTCTCAGGTAGGTCTGCCGTATGATCAAACAATACATAGTGCTCTTCGAGTGTTGCATCTAAAGTCGCATCAATGATGATAGTTTTAAGCTTTTCCATATCACCAAGCGGTGCGAATGCCAGTTTAAATATATTGTCGACTTGACTGGTAAGCTGTTTTTTCTTTGAGCCAAGTCTGCTTTTGATTAGCGTTAACACCCCGATACGGTGCGCCTGCAGTGCTGCATTAACATCGGTATATTGATGGATAGATACCGCTTCACCTGCCTCATCAGCAACCAAAGCAGCAAACTGCTTCATAACCACGCCTGCGCTATGATGGTTTTTACTAAAGGCAAAGTGTTCAGGAAATTCTGTATGCGCGCCTTGCTGCTCATTCACCGCTTGGCGCGTCTGAGAGGCATGGCGAATCTGTAGCGTTTGCAGATCGCGTCCTTTTTCGATGATACGGTTCTTATCATCGACCACGCAGATTTGTGGCTGCAAATAACGATCGATACTAGACGGATTAAAATGCTCTGTAGTAACTGACATAATGCCACGGCGGTTGAGTGCTTGGCAAAGCTGTTTTAATAACCCCTGTCCACCCGCAGGCTGCAACTCATCAAACAAACTATCGGCAGTATCAGGAATAGGTACAATCTGACGACGAATGTCTTTTGGTAATGATTTTAATAACTGTAATACCAGCTCATAACGCCAACCGGGTACACCCCATAAAAGCTCAATCGCATCAAGCTGCGGTAGGGCGACAAGCGGCACACGGATGGTCACCCCATCATCATCGCTTGCTGGATCAAAGATATAGCGTAGTGGCAGCTTTAAGTCACCAAGCTTCCACACTTCTGGGAAATCGCCTGTGGTCGGCGCTTGGCTATTAAGCACGTCTTCATCGGTAAAGAACAGATACTTACTATCGGTTTTTTCAACTTCGGCACGCCAGTCTTCAAACGTTTTGCGGCTCGCAATATGATCGGGGATTTTTTTATCATAAAACTGATACAAGGACTCTTCATCGACCAATAGATCACGGCGGCGTAATTTATCCTCGATGCGTTCAATGTCAGCAATTTTATCCATATTATGCTGTAAGAACGGTGCTTGTCTACCTAAATTTCCAGTAACCAGACCGTCACGGATAAATATCTCACGCGACTCGCTTAGATTAACTTGCTCATAGTTGGTCAGTTGCTTACTGATAATAATCAGACCAAATAAACTGATTTGGGCATAAGCTTTGACACGCCCCGTCTTCTTCGACCAATGTGGCTCAAAGTAGTGATATTTTAATAAGTTACCGGCGGCTGAGATAATCCATTCTGGTTCAATCTTGGCAACGGTACGCATAAAGACTTGCGATGTCTCAACCACTTCAAAAGCCATGACCCAAGGTGGTATTTGCTTAAAAACCGTACTGGCTGGAAATATTTTGGCTTTCTGCTGGCGAGCGGCTAAGTATTCACCGCGATTTTCAGTTTTGTGAGCAATCGTAGACAACAAACCCGTTAACAATGCGCGATGTAAATTGGCGTATTTAACCGCTTTGAGTGCTTCATCTTCAATCGCGGTAGGATCACTGTGAGTCACTTCTTTCGAGGCATTCTTGTCAGCAGTTTTTGCCTCATTAGCATCAGTCAGCTTAAGCTCAGTGACCATTTGTACTAACTGACGATGGGTTTGACTCCACTCACGTACACGCGGGAAGCTTAGATAGTTTTTCTTCGCAAACTGCTTACGCTGATTGCCAGACAACTTATTGCCATCTTCGTCTTTCTCAAACAGTGCTTTCCACAGACTTAAATAGAATAAAAAATCAGAGTCATCTTGGCGAAATTCAGCATGCTTCTGATCCGCTTGCTGGCGCTTATTTACTGGCCGCTCGCGTGGATCTTGGACCGCAAGCGCCGCAACGACAATGAGCATTTCTCGGATACAATCAAAATCGCTACCAGCTACCAGCATACGTGCCAGCCTTGGATCGATTGGCATACGTGCCATCTTTTGACCAGTCGGTGTCAGAACCAGATGATCCAGACCCTGGTTTGATTTTGGCTTGTTAGTTTGTTTAGCTGAAGGTACGTCGTTTTTAGCAGTAATCGCGCCTAACTCATCAAGCAATTTATGTCCATCAGTAACCAAGCGACTGTCAGGCGGCTCAATAAAGGCGAAATCATCGACGCTTCCTAGGCGCAGATTTGCCATTTGTAAAATAACGGATGCTAAGTTAGTGCGTAAAATCTCAGGGTCCGTAAATTCAGGACGACCAGTAAAGTCCTCTTCACTATATAAACGAATACAAACACCCGGCGCAACACGACCGCAGCGACCTTTACGCTGATTGGCTGCTGCTTGTGAGATGGCTTCAATTGGTAAACGCTGTACGCGCGAACGATAAGAATAGCGTGATATACGCGCAAAACCCAAATCAATCACATAGCGGATACCCGGTACGGTCAATGCCGTCTCAGCGACGTTGGTCGCAATAACGATACGCCGACCGCGATCTGAGGGCTGAAAGATACGCTGTTGCTCTTCATAGGTCTGCCGTGCAAATAGTGGCAATACTTCGGTGTGCTTGGGACCATGACGCTCAAGCAACTCTTGGAGCTCACGAATTTCTGCTTCAGTGGCGGCAAATATCAAGATATCTGCTTGATCAGCATGACCTTTATTTTGTGCATCGCTAAAGCATTCTTCCACTGCAGCAACCACCGCACGTGGCAGATTTTCTTCAAAGTCGTCGTAGCTATCATCGTCTGAGCTGGTTACTGGCTCATCTGTTAACGGACGATAACGCACTTCGACCGGGAAGCTTCGTCCTTCGACATTAAAAATAGGCGCAGGAATTTGCCGTTTAAGCTTATTATCGTAGCGACTAAAGTATTCGCTAAAACGCTTAGTATCGAGGGTTGCAGAGGTAATAATGACTTTTAAATCAGGGCGCTTGGGCAGCAGTTTTTTTAAATAACCCATAATAAAGTCAATGTTTAAACTACGCTCATGGGCTTCATCAATAATAATAGTATCGTATTTACTCAAAAAACGATCATGACCAAGTTCAGCAAGCAAAATACCATCAGTCATTAGTTTAACGACAGATTGCGCTGTGCCTTGCTCGTTAAAGCGAATCTTGAAGCTGACCGTATTACCAAGCTGCTCGCCCAATTCTTCAGCGATACGGTTTGCTACACTGCGTGCCGCCAGTCGTCGAGGCTGTGTATGCCCTATTTGCCCACGTATACCGCGCCCTGCTAACATTGCTAACTTAGGCAGCTGCGTAGTTTTACCTGAGCCTGTCTCACCTGCAACGATAATCACTTGGTTATCGATGATTGCCTGAATCAAATCATCACCACGTTGGCTAACAGGGAGATCCTGATTCAGTTTTTCTGCCAACCTATCTGGAATGCTCTCTATACGCGCTTGCACCGCTTGTTGCGAGCGAGCTTTTAATTGCTCATATTGCGCGCGTTTTTTATCCAAATCATTGCTATTTTTAACCTTGTGTTTGTCATCCGTATTGCTATTTTTATTAGCAGACGATTTTGCACGTGCCAGCTCACGCTCAAGGCGACTGAGATAATACTCGTCCTTTGCGAGCACAGGTAAATTAGCAACAGAAATAACCTGTTGAGTATCCACACTTTCTTTCTGCGTATTTTTTGTCTCGGCGTTTAGATTTTCGGCTTGTACAGGCTGGCTTTTTTCTTGATTTTCTCTTGAAGTATCAGGCATATTTACTTAGGCTATTTATTATTTAGGAGTAGTTAGATTATGGGGATAATTGAGCTGCGATTCAAGTTACTCGTGTATGGCCTAGACTTGAGTTGTTGCTTATAGAACGTATCAAATTTATAAAATAACCAAAAATCTCACAGAGATAAGGAGTGATTAGACGTATCTCTTAAAACTCATAAACTCATAAGCGACAATTAATATTATCACAGTGCTAATTTTTTAAGATTTTTAATACTTAAATATCCTACGTACTTTTTATCTTCTATGACATTTATATTTTTATCAAGCGCTCTAGCAAGAGGCTCGATAATGATTTTAACATTTGAGATAAGATCATTGACGTTATATATGTCGTCTATATCCAACTCAAACTTGTCATCAATATGTGAGGCAGCGTTAAAAGGCGATGTTGTATCTTTAAAAGTAAATTGTTTATAAAATTCGCTCTGTTTTGCTTGTTTAACTGCATCTGCTTGGCTATCAGCTACGATAAGTAGCTTATAATGAAACTCTTCAAAACTGCCCTGCTGATAGCCGCCTAAATTGATAAAGAATAGCTTTAAGTCGTTGGCGCACTCTGCTTGAATATTGGATTCCACTAATTTAATCGCATAATTATCAACTTTGCTAATAGCGCGGTATGAATCAATATGCCACTTATTTTTCACTTCAGGCCAATGGTTATTGATATCTGCTATTAATTCATTAACCTGATTGGCCACGCCAAAAAATATATCGTGTTGTTCAATCAACCGTCCTTTGGGACGACCGCCTAATTGAATCATATATAGGGTTGGCATTTTAGAGATTCCTTAGACATCTTATATGTTCCTTGTTAGATAAACCTAGTCAGTTAATAGTCATCCCAATCTGCTTTGAGCAGCTAATACATCAATGATAACAAGAAAGAAACGATAAGTATTTTATACCGACATTATGACTACTAGTAAATGAAAAACCCAATGTTTAAGAATCACTTAAACATTGGGTTTGTTCGGTTATAACTGTCTTCACTCATAGGTTATAGTAAGAAAAAATATGCCCACAAACCTATGATAAAGGTAGAAATAACATTCAGTATGACACCAACACGTATCATCTCTGTCTGCTTAATAAGACCCGTCCCAAAGACAATAGCGTTTGGTGGCGTGGCAACTGGTAGCATAAATGCGCAAGAAGCACCGATACCAATAATCATGACTAACACTGCAGGTGGCAGACCCATTTGCTCAGCAATAGCCGCAAACACAGGGACTAACAAGGCAGCAGAAGCCGTATTAGAAGCAAATTCTGTCAAGAATATAATGAATGCTGCAACTGCCAGTACCACGACGATAAGCGGTGCAGAGGACAGTCCATTAGCAACTGCTTGACCAAGAACCAACGATGCGCCTGACACTTTTAACACCGTTGATAGCGCAATACCACCACCGAACAACATGAGCACGCCCCAGTCGGTGTTATCAGAAACTTGCTTCCATGAAACCAACCCTAAGCTGACCACCGCTGATGCTGCTAACAGTGCCACAATAGAATCAACATCATCAATATTGAGTGCGGCACCAATTTGTTTCGAGAGTATCCAGCTTAGCGCTGTGACGATAAAAACAATAATCGTCAGTACACGCGGCTTATTCCATGCAATAGCCTCATCATCTTCGTTCAGCGTGACCTGACGATTAAGATTGGGCTTGAGGAATAAATACATCGCACCGAGCAATAATGGCAACAGCACCAACATCATCGGAATACCAAACTTCATCCAATCGACAAACGCAATATCCAGCGCTTTTGCAGCAATAGCATTGGGTGGTGAACCAACGATCGTACCCAAACCACCAAGGCTCGCAGAATAGGCAATACCTAATAGTACGAACACAAAAGTGCCACGGTCTTTTTCGCGGTCAACCTGCGTTAGAATACCAAGCGCCAGTGGCAGCATCATCGCTGCAGTAGCCGTATTTGATATCCACATCGATAAAAATGCGGTGACCCCAAATATTAAGAATACCGCATTCCTCAGATTACCACCTGACATTGATAGAATCTTAAGCGCTATTTTCCTGTCTAATTGCTGCACATGCAATGCCGCCGCTAGTGCAAAGCCACCAAAGAACAAATAAATAATTGGATTAGCAAAGCTTTGTAAGCCAATTTCAGCATCGAAATCCGGTAAACCAATTAGCGCTCCTATGACCACCACCAATATCGCTGTAATCGTCACATGTACCGCTTCAGTTAACCATAAAACGCCGATAAAGAACAACATGGCGAGGCCTTTATTGGCACTGATATCGTACGGCAATACATTATAGATAAACAGACTGATAACCGCCGCGATAGCGACAACTATCAATCCTTTACCGGTACCTTTTGGGAAGGTATCTGTAAATAAATACTCGTTGCCATCGTTAGGAAGATGGCTATCTAGTTTTTTCTCTGACATATAATGTCCTTATTGTACCCAAAGACGGTGTTAAAAATTATAAACATAAAGACGTATTTCAGCCGTTAACCATACCTTTATAATCGTACTTAATAACAGTACTTATAAAAATAAGGTGCCATCATAGCAGAAATATTATCCACCAAAATATTATCAATATAGACATATTGAAAACCTTGTCAGAAATATACTCTTTATTTCATCTACCCAAAACCAACTGACTTTATAAGTATGGATTTAAGTCTATTTTCAAAAACCAGAAGTCAGTTTGATACAAAGTTACATACCGTCACTAAATATGTTCATATCTTCCCTGTACAACTCATAAGCTGTATCACATACTGAGTTGGTGAAGAACGTTAATAAAAACAACAAATAGGAGATTCTCATGGCAGATGACAACAAAACTGACTCAACGACGAAAATGGCACCAAAAGACATCAACCAAGATGGATTGGCTAAAGAAGATCAGCAGCGTACTGACGATTCTGCATTAGATATGATGCAAGGGTTGCACGAACATGAAGACCATAAAGAAGACGATCAGTAGTCTGTATGGATTCGATTGAAATAAAATTTAAAAATGAAAAAGCGCTTATCAAACTGATGAGCGCTTTTTTCTTGGCTGTCTTTTTTCTGGTAGATTGTCTGATACATAGTTGTATACGAAGGCTGCGCTCAGAACAATAGTAATAGGCAAAAACAACGCACCATAGCCCACTCTGGCATATAAAAAAGCACCTACGGCACTGCCAGTGCAAAAACAGTACCAAATAATCGCCTGAAAGCCTAATGTTGGCTTACTGATGCGACGACCCGCCAGCCAATTACCGATGGCAGCGCCCATATCTGAGGTTAGTCCTGTTAAATGCGTGGTACGAATCACTGCACCGCTATAAGTTGCAACCATCGCATTCTGTAAGCCACATGCCATAGCGGCGGCAAGCTGTCCTAGATAATCGTGCTGCTGGTATAACCAATAGCTTATTAACAATAATGCCGCTTCAATATAAAGCGCATTGCCATAACGTCGACCAAGCTTCAATGACGTCTGACCGATAACAAAACCACTTAATACAGCCCCTGCCAAAAAAGACAGCAGTAACGCGCCGATAAATAAAAGGCTTCGAATGTCTAGATAAGCGATAGCAGCGGCAAACAAGCTTACGTTACCTGTCACATGCGAAACAGATAAATTGGTAAAACCCATTAATGCGGCCGTATTGACACAGCCTGCACTGAATGCCAATACGGCGCCACCCCACAATATCCATCTTGGTAATTTGGTTATCATATTCGTCGCTTAATGGCTTATCAGCAAAAAACCCATAGTATAATCAAAAAAGACAGCCGATTGGCTGCCTTCCTTACTTCTCATTATATATCGCTGAGGATTACCTTTTAACTATTTCTGCTCATCAAGCATCATTAGCTGCTCGCTGATCGCAACCGTATTGAAGCCTGCATCAACAAACATAATCTCGCCAGTGATACCAGATGCCCAAGGCGACAATAAAAATAGTGCGGCATTACCGACTTCAGCTTGAGTAATGTTGCGCTGTAACGGGGCGATTTTTTCACTGATATCGAGCATTTTACGGAATGACTTGATGCCACTGGCGGCAAGCGTACGAATAGGACCTGCCGAGATCGCGTTGACGCGAATGCCCTCACCGCCCATTGAAGTTGCAAGGTAGCGAACACTGGCTTCAAGACTCGCCTTTGCCATACCCATGACGTTGTAGTTCGGCAATACTGAAATACTGCCTTCATAAGTCAACGTCAACATTGAGCCGTGGCGCATAGCAAGTAGCTCACGCGATGCTTTTGCCAATGCCACAAAGCTATAGCTTGAGATATCATGGGCGATATGACTGCCTTCACGGGTTGTCGCATTGACAAAATCACCATCAAGCTGATCCATCGGTGCAAAGCCAATCGCATGTACTACGCCATTGATGCCATCGCCCCAATGGGCAGTGACTTGCTCAAAACAAGCCGCAATAGACGCATCTGATGCCACGTCACACTCAAGGACCAAGTCCGCCTCAAATGCTTCAGCCGCCATATCTACCCGTTTTTTGATTTTATCATTAGGATAAGTCAAAATTAACGACGCGCCTTCACGATGTAGTGCTTCAGCGATTGCCCAAGCGATAGATAGTTTGCTAGCGATGCCTGTAACGACAAAACGCTGTCCTTGTAATAGCATAATATTTCCTTTTAAGTTAATTTAGGTCATTTAAATGATCGATTATTTTTAATAGTTGGCTAACAAATAGCGAGTGGAAGTACCAATTGAAAGATGAGTTATTATACACGAATTGATTTAAGTAAACAGTCGTAAACTGTATTTGCTTACACTGTATTAATGCCTAATCCCGCTCAATAATACCATTTAATATTGATAAAACGGTGAACTACCGGCTACAGCAGTATGAAGTTAAGTAGATTTCGAGTATAATCACAGCCCTCCCAGCTTGCACAATTTTTATAATAATCCTTTACAACCATTGTTTGTAACTAAGGATTTAGCGTTAAGCTACACCCACATTTTGGATGGCTGCCAAACTTATGAGCAATACTGCAACAATAGCATCAGACTACCAAGAAAGCATCGAATCCTATCGCCAGCTCATCGCCTCAACGGGTGAGGACTTGCATCGTCCAGGACTTGAAGACACCCCAACACGTGCTGCCAAAGCATTTGCGCATTTGACCAAAGGCTATCATCAAAGCTTAGATGAAGTCGTTAATGACGCTTTGTTTCCATCGACCAACCGTGAGCTGGTATTGGTGCAGAATATTGAGTTTTATTCATTGTGCGAGCACCATATGTTGCCTTTTCATGGTGTAGCACACATTGGTTATTTACCAAACGGTCAAGTGTTAGGGTTGTCTAAATTTGCTCGTATCGTCGATATGTTTTCTCGTCGCTTGCAAGTTCAAGAAAATTTAAGCGAACAAATAGCGCAGACGATTATGGATGTGACGGGCTGCCGCGGTGTGGCAGTAGTAATGGATGCTGCTCACATGTGTATGATGATGCGCGGCGTCAATAAGCAACACTCTACTACGCGCACAATGTCGATGTTAGGTGAGTATGTACATGACAATCAAGCGCGCAATGAGTTCTTAGATGCTGTACCGAAGCGTAAACCTGCTTTCTAATAGACTAAAAACGTTAAATTTAAAAAAAGGATACCTAATTAGGTATCCTTTTTTAATGCAAACTATTCACGATTTTCAGTCATTAAACAATGTTGAAAAGCTATTAAAGGTTGTCAAACAATCCCTAGCTATCTGATTTTACGTCATTAATCCATTTACCATAGCCAGCCGCTTCCATCTGCGCCAGTGGAATAAAACGCATTGCTGCTGAGTTCATGCAGTAGCGTTTACCCGTCGGTGCCGGGCCATCGTCAAATACATGACCGACGTGTGAATCTGCATAACGGCTACGAATCTCGGTACGGGTACCAAATATTCCTCGATCTGCCTTTTCCACGACAAAGCTAGCATTCAATGGACGAGTAAAGCTCGGCCAACCAGTACCGGACTTGTATTGATCACGAGACGAATATAATGGTTCACCTGATACCACATCGACATACAGTCCAAGTTCTTTATTATCCCAATATTCGTTATCAAAAGCGCGCTCAGTACTATCTTCCTGAGAGACTTTATATTGAATGTCACTTAGTGATTTTTTAAGATCAGCTTTTGTCGGTTTTACAAAGGTCTCTGGGTCAAAACCTGCACTTGTCTTAACTGTCGACGGCTTTACTGTAGCTGACGAGGTATTCGACATTGCTGACTTTGCACTGGTTACAGTCGGTTTGAATTGGTTGAAATCTAACTCATATTTTTTACCATAGACACTTTCAATGAACTGGTAGCGACCAGAGTTAAACGTATAAGCTTTATAACGTAGTGGATTCTTTTTGTAATAATCCTGATGATACTCTTCTGCTGGATAAAATTCGCTAACAGGCACAATCTCGATTACGACTGGCTTTTTATAGACGCCAGAAGCTTGCAGCGATTGCTTAGCAGCTTCGGCTATCTGCTTTTCTTGCTCACTATTATAAAAAATAGCTGGGCGATACTGGGCACCTCTATCTACAAACTGACCTTTATCATCAGTAGGATCAGCGATTCGCCATAGGGCTTGAACAATACCATTGTAGGTAATCTTGGTCGGATCATAATAAACTTGGGCTGCTTCAGTATGCCCTGTACCACCAGCTGAAACAGTACTATAAGTTGGATTTTTAGATTCGCCACCTGTATAACCTGACACTACCTCTACCACACCAGGAATCTTTTCATAACCCGCCTCGACACACCAAAAGCAGCCACCAGCGACCGTTGCTACTGCTAAATTGGGGTCAGTAGGCGCATAAGGATTGTCAATGGAAACATTTTTTATCGTAGGCGGTTTTTCAGTGGAGGCGCAACCGACATAAAAGACACTGCTCGCTACTATCGCCATGCCCACGACTTTAGCTGGTAATTTATAATTCACTAATAATCGGTGTGTCATGAAAGGCTCCTAAGGGTAATATCATGTAACCATCGTAACCCTTAGGTCTCACAGAAATATTCCTAAAGTGTTGTTTATATACACCATATTTAATGAATGGCCATAAAAAAAGCTTATTACCTTTCGATAATAAGCTTTCTATTAATTCATGACTAGATTATTCATTTAGCAAATCATCTATGCAACTTTATCGCTCTTAACATCAGTATCGGCATGCTCATCACTGGCTTGCTGAATCTTCGTTAAAATACCCTTGATTTCAGATGCTGACAGATACGTTGGCACTGCATAGGTATCACTGACTTCTTTAGCTGCGGCTTTAGCAATACTATCAAAGTCAGTGGTTTTCATACCTTTAACCGTTGGATCGATATTTAAAGTAGCGACCAATTCGCGAACTTGCGCAATCAGATGATCTGCAATCACAGCATCACTCTTGCCGGCTTGACCATCCTTAAGCATACCTGTTTTTCTAGCCAGATCTGCTAGTCTTTTTTTGCTTGCTTGACGATTGACATCAAGTACATAAGGTAACACGATGGCATTGGCGCGACCATGAGGAATACTATAATACGCACCAAGCTGATGAGCAATGGCATGGACATAGCCAAGGCCCGCTTTATTAAAGGCAATACCGCCGTAATGAGCGGCAATACCCATTGCTTCTCTGGCTTTGAGATTGCCGCCGTCTTTATATACTACTGGCAGATTCTGCATAACTGACTTCACCGCAGAAGCCGCATAATAGTCGGTCTCGACGCTCGCATTAGCACTCATCCAAGCTTCTAAGGCGTGGGTCAACACATCGATACCCGTATCCGCTGTGATATGAGCCGGCATCCCTTTCATAATAACTGGGTCAATAGCGGCGGCTAATGGCACCATTCTTGGGTCGATAGATAGGGCTTTTTGATGGGTTTTATCATCTGATACAACTGCACCAAGTGTCGCTTCCGAACCAGTACCCGCAGTTGTAGGCACACAGTACAGCGGTACAGAAGGCTTTCGTGCTTTAAGAATGCCGATAAGTTGCTGCGGCTTGCAGTTGTTGCCTTGTGACATAGCAATCATTTTAGCTGCATCAATCACAGAGCCGCCGCCGATAGCAATAATAGAATCGCATTTAGCATCAACGGAGATGCGTAGCCCTTCTTCAACCACTTTAAAAGTAGGGTCTGGCGTAATACCGTCATAGACTTTATAGCGGATATTTTTGCTATCTAAATAATCAGTGACTTTTGCAGGTATACCAAGCTTATTCAATACCGCATCAGTGACGATAAAGACATTGGTGCTACCTTCATTAATAAGCATGTCGCATAGCTCATCACAAGAGCTTTCGCCGACGAATAACATCGGTCTTCTAATCGGGATAACATAAGCAAAGGCTTTTAGTACTTTGGCGCGTGTCTTGGCAACGGCTAAATAGCCAGCATGCTGTAATCCATCGGTACTTACTAACTTGCTACTTACTAACTTATTACTTACTAATTTAGCAATACTATTTTGTTTTTTCATGGGTATAAAAATCCTTTTTTAATGATGCTTTTAATGGTAATAATGACCGTTTGAACTAACCGAATAAATCAAGGTTCAAATAATATACATAGGACTAGGTTCTATATAAAGTAAACTACTGTCCAAACTTATTGTACCATTGCGATTTTTGGTATGTCGCTATTAGTATGAACTGCTATGTTCTGAGTATTTAATATCATTTACTTAGGCTATATCACACTCGCCTGAAATAATTGCTTTGCATACGGATGTTGTGGATTATTAAACACATCTTCGGTACGCCCAAACTCAATGCACTTGCCTTCTTTTAACACTATAATTTGCTGACACAAGGCACGGACTACTTTTAAATCA
This sequence comes from Psychrobacter sp. S4(2024), assembly GCF_036861305.1. Classification (NCBI taxonomy): domain Bacteria; kingdom Pseudomonadati; phylum Pseudomonadota; class Gammaproteobacteria; order Moraxellales; family Moraxellaceae; genus Psychrobacter; species Psychrobacter sp. S4(2024). Next base: position 87,177 of record NZ_JAZAQR010000001.1, read on the forward strand.
TGACTGATAAACACATAGCTGATTTGCAATTTTTCTTGAATCTCACGTAGTAAATTCACTACAGTGACTTGCGTAGTGCTATCAAGCGCAGACGTTGGCTCATCCAATATTAAGAGACTTGGCTGCATAATAAGGGCACGAGCCAGAGCCACCCTTTGACGCTGACCACCTGATAGCTCGTGCGGATAACGCTGCGCAAACTCTAACGGTAAATGCACGGTAGCAAGACTGTTCATTACTGCCTGCTGACGTGCTACTTTAACAACGCCTTGTACTAACAACCCTTCTTCGACGATTTCCATGACAGTCATACGAGGGTTAATACTGGCAAATGGATCTTGAAAAACCATTTGAATCTGTGAGCGGAAGGTGCGCAAATCACGTTTTGATAACGCCGCAATATCTTGATTATTCACCATTATCTGACCACTGACACGCGCTTGATTGCTAAGTAACTGACTTAACGCAAGCGCTATGGTAGTTTTCCCTGAGCCTGACTCACCAACAATACCCAATGCCTGACCTTTTTGCAGGCTCATATCGACATCTTTAACAGCCTCGAACCAACGTTTGGTACCACCAAACAGACTTTTTTCAATTGGGAACTGTACTTGCAAGTTATTTACTTTCAATACAGTTGGTTCCTGATTCTCAGTATCAAATAAATCTAATGCGTGTCCAAAGTCTTGTTTGATAAGCGAGCGGGTATATTCTGCTTTAGGCTGACTAAATACCGCTGCAGTTCTACCCTGCTCAATAGTCTGCCCTTGACGCATAACGATGACTTCATCACTGTAGCGCCTGACCAGATTGAGGTCATGGCTAATCAATATCATTGCCATATTATGCTGACGTTTAAGATTGTCTAATAGAGCGAGAATCTCATGTTGCAAGGTCACATCAAGCGCAGTGGTTGGCTCATCAGCGATTAAGATGTCAGGTTGCTGCGCTAATGCCATGGCAATCATCACCCGCTGACGCTGACCACCCGATAACTCATGCGGATAGCGATTTAGCTTATCAGTAGGATCGGTGATATTGACATCATTTAACAAGGCGATACTTTTTTCATGCCATTGATTTTTGGATACTCCGATTAAACGGAGCGATTCTACAATTTGTTTGGCAACTGTATGCAATGGATTAAGCGCTGTCATTGGCTCTTGGAACACCATGCCGATGCGCTGACCACGTACATCACGTAGAGCTGCATTACGTGTTCTATCGTTGGCTATCGATAATGTAGTCATTCCTACTGTATCTGCTAACTGCACTTTACCAGTAACGGTCAAGCTATCTGGGAGCAAGCCTAATAGCGCGAGACTTGCGATCGATTTACCAGAGCCGGATTCACCAACGATGGCTAGTGTTTGACCTTGCCTGAGCTCATACGTTAGCTTATCGACTAAAACAGTACCCGAAGTGGTTGCAATGTTAAGCTTATCCACTGTCAGCATGAGCTTATTTGATATATTGATATGATTGTCATTTAAAAGACTATTTTGCTCAGTAGCAGTTGTCATATTCTCAGTTGTCATATTAAGAGCGCCTCGGATCAAAGGCATCACGCAGTGCTTCGCCAACGAAGATGAGCAACGACAAAATAAAGGTTAAACTAAAAAATCCCGATAGGGCCAGCCAAGGCGCATCAAGGTTGTTTTTCCCTTGTACCATCAGCTCACCCAGAGACGGTGACCCAGGCGGTAAACCATAACCTAAGAAATCTAGCGCTGTTAACGCAATAATATTGGCCGTTAAAATGAACGGCAGCTGTGACAAGCTTGATGCTAAGGCATTGGGCAAGATATGCCTTAGCATGATTTGGCTGTCGGAAGCCCCCAGATTACGCGCCGCACGCACATAATCAAAGTTGCGCGCGCGCAAAAACTCTGCCCGTACCAAACCAACCAATCCCATCCAGCCAAACAATAACATCATCGCAAATAGCATAAAAATACTAGGGCTAAATAAGCTGACCAAAATAATAATCATAAACAGCTGCGGCATACCGCCCCAAACCTCCATGAAGCGCTGCCCTGCCAAATCTATCCAACCACCGTAATAGCCTTGTATCGCACCGACGATAATACCAATTAATGCACCGGCAAGTGTCAATGCCAGACCAAATAATAATGATACTCGCATGCCATACAGTATACGCGCCAGCACATCGCGACCCAAGTCATCCGTACCAAGCCAATTCTGGCTATTGGGTGCCGCTGGATATGGAATACCCAGCTCAACATTTGGCGTCTGATCAGCAAACGGAATGATCGGCATCACATAATAACCCTGATCATTAATCAGTGTTTGTACCGCAGGATCTTTGTAATTGGTCTCGGTCTCAAACACTCCGCCAAAAGTCGTCTCAGGATAGGCTTTTAGTACGGGGAAGTAGTAATCGCCTTGATATTGCACCAGCAGCGGCTTGTCATTGGCAATCACATTGGCTGCCATACAGATGACAAATATCAAGGCAAAAATAAACAGCGATATGACACCAAGACGATTTTGACGAAAGCGATTAAGTCGTGCCTGCCAGATAGGATTTAGGCGACGTTTTTTTTCTATAGCAATAGCAGATGCGCTTGAGTGCATTGAAGGTAATGGATGACTTGACATTAGCGCCCCTCAAAATCGATACGGGGATCAATTAAGTGATAACTTAAATCACTGATTAACTGTAATAACAGTCCGACCAAGGTAAAAATAAACAGCGTGCCAAATATCACGGGATAATCACGCTGCTGAATGGCTTCGAAACCTAACAAGCCCAAACCATCAAGTTTAAAAATAATCTCAATAAGGAAATTACCGGCAAAGAAAATGCCAACGATAGCCGCTGGAATACCGGCGATAATAATCAGCATGGCATTACGAAAAACATGCCCGTATAACACTTGCCTCTCTCCCAAGCCTTTGGCACGTGCAGTAAGTACGTATTGCTTGCCCAACTCTTCTAAAAAACTAAATTTGGTTAGATACGTCAAGCCAGCAAACCCACCAACCGTACTTGCCAACAGCGGTAATGCCAAGTGCCAAAAGTAATCTTTCACTTTACCAAGTGTGCTTAATTGGTCAAAGTTTTCGGACGTTAGTCCCTGTAGCGGAAAAATATTCCAGTAGCTACCACCGGCAAAAAACACCAGTAATATAACGGCAAATACGAAAACGGGTATTGCATGGCCGATAGCCAGTAGCATGGCTGTGACTTTATCAATCCCTGAGCCATGATGCATGGCTTTATAGACCCCCAGTGGAATCGCTATCATATAAATCAGCAGCGTGCTCCAAAGCCCAAGCGAGATTGATACGGGGAGCTTCTCGATAATCAAGTTAGTAACCGATTGCCCTTTAAAAAACGACTCCCCAAAATCCAGCTGGGCATAATTTTTTAGCATCAGCCAAAAGCGCTCAGGCGCGGATTTGTCGAAGCCATATTGTGCATTAATCGCCGCCACCATCTCTTCTGATAGGCCGCGCGTGCCTTGATACGTACTATTATTACCTGAACTACCCGCACCAATATTACCGCCCAAGGCATTGTCTTTTGCACCTTGCTCAATCATGGCGAATTGCTGCTCAACAGGACCGCCGGGCGCTGCTTGTACAATGACAAAATTCGCCAGCAATATCAAAAATAGCGTCGGTAATATCAATAACAACCTTTTTAAGATATAACGACCCATAATGGCGGCTTCCTAATAGTAAGAAATATGGCAATAGAAAGAATGCGCAGCTAATAACTCTCAAAGCGTCAGTCGAAGCATTGATTAGAATTTAAAAGTTATTTTTAAGCTCACGTAGAGCTGCAAATACAGTCAAAGATTTATCATCATCGATATTAAACTGAGCCTTTACACCTGCAATTACACTCGGCTCTTGCGTGCGTAAAAATACATTGATCGCACGTTCATGTTCTAAAGTAACAGGGAGCGTCGGAATGCCTTGGGCGGTTTTGTCTTCTGCTTGTGCCAAAGCTTGCTGCATCGCTTCATTATCAGGCTCAATCGACAACCCAAAACGTAGATTGTTAGCGGTATATTCATGTGCAGGATATAACAGCGTATCAGCTGGCAGTCCATTTAGACGCTTAAAGCTGTCATGCAACTGCTCAATCGTTCCTGTAAACACACGTCCGCATCCAGCACTAAATAAGGTATCGCCACAAAAGCAATGCTTAAGGCCATCGATATCTAATATATAAGCCATATGGCTGGCGGTATGACCGGACACATCCCATACCTGCGCAGAGCAGCCCCACGCGCTTACTGTACTGCCATCTTTGATGGTCTGATCTTCATCGACATTATGTTCAGTATGCGCAACCAGATGCGTCATCGGATACGATTCTTGTAACTCTGCAACGCCGCCGATATGGTCATGATGATGATGAGTCGTCCAGATAGACGTCAGCTCTAATCCATTTTCCTCTAAATAAGCAACGACTGGTGCCGCTTGACCCGGATCAATAACAATGGCTTGCTTGTTACTCTCATTGATTAATGTCCAAATATAGTTGTCATTGAACGCTTTAATTGGGTGAATACGAATACTCATGCTAAATCCTTACCAGTGGTTATATTTATTGCTAATGTCTATTAAATTCTTTCAAATTACTTTTAATGTCACTGTCACTTACTGTCATTGTCGATTACTGTTTTAAATATTGATTAACGCGTGCTTCTGCTTTTTTATCCGTCCACCAGTAATCAATACCGATGGCATTAGATGGCAGCTTTTCAGTATGACGGTATTGATTCCAATATGCGACATTGGTACTAGACTTACCATATAACGGCACCAAATAGTGACCTGCACGCAGCAGGCGATCGAGCACCTGAGTATAGAGTACAATCTCATCACGGTTTTTAGCATTGGCAAGCAACGCTGTTACTGTATCGATAGCGGTATTTTTTATGCCAGCCGTATTATGATTACCAGGCTCATCAGCCGCCGCACTGCCCCAAAATGCCGCTTGCTCAGCACCAGGCGATAAGCTCTGAGCGAATACATCGACTACCATGTCATAATCAAAACGACGCACACGCTCATAATATTGTGCACCATCCACTTGGCGTAACGTCACATCAAAGCCTAAACGCTTTAGATTACGAATATAAGGCAACAACACTCGACCCATGGTTTCGCCTGTCATTAAAATTTCAATCTGAGCAAGCTTGCCATCCGGCTGATACAGCTTCATATCTTCATAGTAAAATCCAGCATCTAGCAACAGCTGCCGCGCCTTTAACAACCCTTCGCGATTAAAGCCACTACCGTCACTGGTTGGCAGCTGCCACTCCATTAATACCGCTTTGCGCTGCATTGGTTCAAGTTTAGATAATAATGGGCTTAGCACCTGCATCTCTGCATCTGTCGGCGTGCCAGTGGCGGCAAGCTCTGAGCCATGAAAAAAGCTTTGCAAACGCTCATACTGCCCATGAAATAAGGTTTTATTCATCCATTCGAAATCATAAGCTGCGGTTAAGGCTTGACGGACACGAATATTTTGAAAGATGGGCCGACGCATATTCATGACAAGTGCTTGCATCGGCACTGGATTTTGACTACTTATTGATTCTTTATTAATAAGACCTGCTTTTACCGCGGGGAAATTATAACCCGTTGCCCAGTTAGACGCTTTATTCTCTGGGCGAAAACGATATTGACCCGATTTAAAACCTTCAAAAGCAATCTCATCACTTTGATAGTAGACAAACTTAATCATATCAAAATTATAACGACCACGATTGACCATCAAATCACGACCCCAATAATTGGGATCACGCACATAACTGATCGAACGCCCCGCATCAACGCGCCCTAATTTGTAAGGACCGCTACCCATCAATGGCGTTAGGCTAATTTTTTCAAAATCAGCATCGATAGAGGACTTGGCAAAAATAGGAAATTGACCAACCGTTAATAAAATCTCTTTATTTTTATCAGAGGCAAAAACAAACTTTACTTGTTGTTTATTAATAATCTGAATGTCTTTAATATCCCCCAAATAACTGCGAATATACATCGGTCCTTTGTTCAGTATCGCGTCGTAAGTGGCTTTTACATCGTGACTGGTCACCGGTGATCCATCCCAAAAGCGTGCGGCAGGATTGATATGATAAATAATCCAGCTGGTATCATCAGGGTCATAAGTGACCTTACTTGCCAGCTGCGGATACATGGTAAAAGCTTCATTTAATGAGCCTGTCATCAAGGTATCATATAAATAGTCGGTGCCAGCCATTGCTACCCCCGTCGTCATCCATTTATTAGCCGCATTAAAAGTACCGCGCGCATCAAGCGACAACGTGCCACCAGTGGGCGCATTTGGATTGGCATACGGCATAAATGGAGCGTCGATATATTCAGTAGGACTATTATGACCAAGCGCAGTAGTAGTGATCGGCACCGCGATACTGGCTGGTATCCAGCTCGCCATGGTCACTAATAGGACAGTTTTTAGCATGGTATTTTTTATCATAATAAAGTTATAACAAACCCCTGTGCTAGCCCAATGAATATGGTGATAATTGACTAAAGTTCTGCTCTATAATAAAAAGCAGTAAGTTCCACAAAATTTTATCATAACAAACTTAGATTTTTTAACCTAATAGTTTGCAGCGTGAAAGTGACTCTATGACACATTATTCACCAATGATAAGCATTAATGCTCATAAAAAAAGACGCAACTCATAAAAGTGCGTCTTTTTGCCAAAAACTGTACTGACTTAAGCGTGCTTCTTTTCAAACGCAATCATAAAGTCGACCAATTGCTGCACCCAGTCTAGCGACACCGCATTGTAGATGCTAGCACGCATACCGCCAACATCGCGGTGACCTTTTAGATGCAGTAAACCTGCGGCTTCTGACTCTTCTAAAAACACTTTATCAAGACTGCTGTCAGCCAAGGTAAATGGGACGTTCATGATAGAGCGATACTTAGTGTCGACTGGATTGCTATAAAAGCGACTATCATCAATCGTTTTATAGAGCAAATTCGCTTTTTGTTGATTGATTTTTCCGATAGCAGCAACGCCGCCTTGCTCTTCTAACCAATCAAAGACCAGCCCTGCCAAGTACCAAGAGTACGTCGCTGGCGTGTTCGACATAGATTCTTTTTCGGCTTGGTGTTCATAGTTCATGAGTAACGGGCACCACTCACTTGCCTGCCCTAATAAGTCTTCGCGAATGATGACAATAATTAGCCCTGCTGGACCAATATTCTTTTGCGCACCAGCATAAATCATCCCAAATTTAGACACATCAATCGGTTGTGACAAAATGCAAGATGACATATCAACGATAATAGGCGCATCAACTTTCGGTGGCTCAAATACTTGCAAACCATGAATGGTCTCATTGGCACAGTAGTGGAAATACGCCGCATCTTCGCTCAGGTTCCAGTCACTTTGGTCTGGCACGTCGGTAAAGTTACTGTCTTTGCCTGTTGCCACCAGATTAACTTCACCAAGACCTAAATTAGCATAACGCTGCGCTTCTTTAATGGCTTTTCCTGACCAAGCACCAGTAGTGAGGTAGTCACCGCGTCCACCATTTAACAGATTTAATGGAATGGCTGAAAACTGTAAGCTGGCGCCACCTTGCAAAAACAGCACTTTATAATTGTCTGGAATATCCATCAATGAGCGCAGTTTGGCTTCAGCTTTTTCAGTAATCGCGATGTATTCTTTACTACGATGGCTGATTTCCATCACCGATACGCCGCGTCCTTGCCAGTCTAGCAACTCTTCTTGAGCACGTGATAACACGGCGGTCGGTATAGTAGCAGGGCCTGCTGAAAAATTAGGTACACGGTTAGGAGTGGCTTTGGTAGTCATAATCATTATCCTAAATATGATAAAATCATCGTTGTTAGTTGGGATTTAAAACTTATGGGATTTAAAACTTATGGGATTTAAAAGTTAACCATTGAAATACTTCTTACATTTTTATTTTATTGGCTAACGACTATGTTGCTTATAAAAAATGATCAAAACTTTCACTATTAATCAGCCGAACCAGAAATCATCTCCCAAAGCGTGCGCTTTAAGCGACTATCAGTAAGCATTTCATCTAACGTTGGTGCAGCAGTCAAATCGGGATGCTCAAGCCCTTCAGGTAACGCAGTCAACGCCAACACCTTTATTTCTTCTTCGCAGCGTCCAATTTTAAAGACATGTCCAGCAAAACTGGCATTGGCAAGCTCAGCCGTATCCATGCCTTCACAGATAGGGAATGATGTTGTCTCACAAGAGATTGATAGCGCTTGTGTGATATTTTGCCACAGTTTTTGGCTGTCATTATTAAGCGCTTGAATATCAGCAATGATTACCCAATCGCCATAACGACCACCTTGTAAGTCGAACGTTGCTACCTTAAGGGTATGGTCATAATGATTGTCATTAGAAAATACCTGCTCATCAAACAGGGCAACGTCTTGTTGAACGACCGTATCTGTCTTAGAACCAACTGCGGTATCAGGGCTGACTGCATCAAAATTATAAGTAACTGGGCTTTGCTGGTTAAAGGTATGCGCGCTTATATCTTGGAGGTCGTCAGTTCCCGCTTCATTATATGGATAAGCAGAGACATTATGGTCAGCACTGCTATCTAATATTTCAACGTTTTCTTCATCTGGATTTACGATGCTGACAACTGGCTGTTCATTATTTGGCTGTGTCTTGACGTTGCTAGTAGTAGAATCAGACTGAGTCATACTGGGCATGACAGTAGATGCTGCAATATCACTGATATTAAGAGTTTCTGAGCTTGGATGCACCCACTGATTGATACCCATCATCGCTAAAATCTGACGCTGCTGTACACGGTGCTGTAATACCAGCTGCGGGTCTTGGATATCACTCATGCGACTCTACTATCCTACTTATCTAAAATGGGTTTACAGGCTTTTACTGTCAAAAACGATGCTAACCATTACTTGATGCATTAACTATAAAATCGTCCAATCTACCTAAAAAAGCTGTTTAACACCAAGCCAGTGCTCTGCTAGTATCGTTAAGCAATCATATTCATCTTGGCTGACTATCGTATCGTGTAACATCACTGTATGCAATGTACTTAGCCATTGACGATAGTTGCTAACTATATATAGATTATCAGTAATGACATCATCAATATGGCTGTTTTGTATAGCGCTATTATACTCTATTTGACCATCACTCTGCTGCCTGTCTTGATAATTATCACCAGCCTCTTCACTGTCTATGCTTGGTGATATAAAAACAGGCACTGCTTCTATCAATGCCAATAATTGCACACTATTTAAATTTTGTGCAGTCAATAGTAGCCATTGTAAATTTGCATTGCTCACTGCTGTTAAATCCATATCAATCAGGCGTGCATGACGGCGCACATATACAACATAATTGGACACATTAAAACTTCTACCACTCAGAGCTGATGCTACCTGACCTTTGACATCTTTTGATAATCGGTAGGCTAGTAGCGTTAATATTGTTTTTTCAGCGTTGCCAAGGCTCTTAAAAACCTGACCTGATGGATCAAGCTGGGCATAAATATCATCTAAACCAGCTCGTAACTCCAGTTGCCATGATTCATTAGCATTTGCTAACTTATGGTTTAAAACACCAGCCAGTATAGGCAGTAGTTGCTGTAAGTGCAGCGCCTGCCATAATGACAAAATTGATGGTGACCGAGAGATTGTATTCTCTGAGCGCATGAATACTGGTTTAGGCTCACCCATGTAAACGTCATCATTGGCTATTTCATCAGCAAAATTTCTGCTTAAATCGACGGTTAACTGACTTTTAAACAGCTCAATGATGCCGTGCTGATAGCGCATCAGCATGGTACGAGATTTTGTTTGCTGTTTATAATATAGATGGCTTTGGTGGCTATGGCTACTTTCACTTTTTAAGCGTAATTCATTTATTACGCTTTCGGATAAATTATGCTGGGATAGTTGCTTTATAGCAAATATTATCAAAGCACTATCTAACCGCCGATCAATACCAGCAACCATCTCTAGTAACTGCTGGTCTATGGTATGCAACAATATTTTCTGATCACTCATTATATCAATTCGAGGTTTTACATTAGACGTAGAGCTACTATCAGTCGTAGTCACTACCCTATCTTTAGGAATACCACTCCAGATATCTGATAAATCATAAGTGGCAATTGTAGATAATATGCAACCTTGATGGCATAACATCACTGCCTCAATCAAAACTTGCGCACCCCGCGGATGATAACTGTGATTAAGCACATATTGTGGCAATGACACCTTGTTTATAGCAGCAGTACTGATTAATTTTTTTGCCAGCAGGTCGCTATCATGCTTTGCTTGCCATGGCCTTATCAGCTGATGTTTATCAATCGACTTTGCTTTTACTTGTAAACGCCCATCAACTATCACATCCTTCTCTACAGCGAACTCAAGACCTGAGTCCGTGTCTAAATCACTACTTATTTTTGTATCATTGTTCTTATAAATACTAGGTGATGACTGAGATTGAATTATGATTTTTTCTGGCGATTCTGTACTTAGGCTATTATTTCTTCTTTTTAGGCTATTTGCTGTTATTACTCCCCAATCACCCAGCCGGCGCTGCTCATAAACTTCTTGTACTTTCTTCTGATTAATACGTTTTTCTTTGGCAACTTGTATGGCAAAGTCGTGATAAGTATTAGCATTAATGGCGTTCATACGCTCACTCAAACTTGGATGAGTGGCAAACCATGAGACATCACCTAGGTCGGCGCCGCTACTGGCAAAGAAAAAATGACTCAGTCCATTAATATCGGCGATACCTGTCAAGCGCGAACCCAAAGAATCTTGATGAATGGCTTGCAAGGTTTCCATAATTGCTGGCGAGCGTGTGAGCTGTATACTGGTCGCATCGGCTAGCAATTCACGCTCGCGGTTAAAGCTGTGCTTGATTAGTTGAGCACTTGCCATGCTAGAGAAGCTCAACCCATGTATTAGTAATGTCCAGATATTACGCGGTGCTTGTCGATCTATTACAGGTATATTTTGCAACCATTTCGACTGACGCTTGGCGGAGGACTGCTGTTGTTGTGATTGCTGCTGCCAGTAAGTGACCCACTCACTATGAGTGGTAAAACGGGCGGTTTGCGCCTCTGTACTGCGTGCAAAATGATCAACTTGTCTCTGTGATAGAGACTGATGGGAAGTGATATCAGTATCGAGGGAACGATGATTGGAAATTGGATCACTCCAGTCATAGAGTAATTGTAAGCCTGCCAGCACAACCATTAGTTGTAGATTAAACTTGGCATCACCATGTAAGAAATGACCATATTCGTGCCCTATCAGACCATATAGCCCCTCATCAGACAGTTTATCAAGCGCGCCTTGAGTAACTACAAGTGCCATATCTTGACTATGACGACCTGCAACGAATCCATTGATGCCTTGCTCGTTAGGCAACACATATAATATTGGCATACTAAAACCTGAAGCAATCGCTAGCTGCTGGGCAATCTCATAATAGCGACGATAAACAGGCGGGAAATCACGCTCATCACGTACCGCAATTTGGCGTGCACTGAAGCGAACCTTTGGTGCAGGCTCATGCTGATGGGCAATCCCTTGACTATGCTCCCACGCATCTTGGCTGTGGTCGATAAATAGGCGAACCCCGCCCACACGCTGAGCAATAGCGCGACCACCCGCTTCTAAACGTCTGTACTCTAAAAAACTGCCAATGACAAAGCTACCGATTATCCAGACCACAACCAGTATCAACACCCAATGGTAAATGACACCAGTAAATATCGTCAGCAGCAGCGCCATGATACCCAGCGCTACTGCCAGATGTGCAAAGACAATGAGAAAAAATAGCCCATAGAGCAACAGACTTCGCTGAGTACGGGTACGCTGTTCACCAAAAAAATCCATCTAGTTGCCTGACTTAAAAATAGCTAAACGCATTTAAGCATACGAACGTAATGAAACATCAGCCCATATTGACGACAGGTGCTTGTGCAATCGCTTTTCTATCTTCAAAGACTAATGGACTGAGAGGACGAAAACCAAAAGTCGTGCTAATCAGATTATTGGGAAATACCTCGCGGTCATTGTTGTAGAACATTACGCTGTCATTATAGTGCTGACGGGCAAAGCCAATGCGGTTCTCAGTATTGGTCAGCTCATCCATTAACTCTTTAATCATGCTGTCTGCTTTTAGCTCAGGGTACGCTTCCACGACAGCTGAGAACTGTCCTAATGCTTTGGACAACATACTCTCAGCCTTGGCAAATAGCGCCATGTGTTCAAGCGAGTCTGGCTGATGCTTGCTAGAATCCTGCAGACTCTGAGCATGGTTGCGCGCACTAATAACGCGTATCAGCGTCTCTTCCTCGTGAGACAAGTAACGTCGTATAGTTTCGACTAGGTTTGGAATCAAATCATGACGACGTTTTAGCTGTACATCTATCTGCGCAAAACCATTTTTTGCTTGATTACGGGCGCGTACCAACTTATTAAATATTGATGTACCAAAAATCATTACCAATACAACCACTACAATGAATGACCAAACAAACACTTTCATCGTCAGACTCCAATACGCTTTGTATTAATCTTATTGTTAATAAAAGTTACTGTATTGTATTTTAACTTATATAGTTTACTAAAAGTTCAAAATAAGACAAAAGACAGGCGAAAAAAAAGCCCTTTATAATGAAGGGCTTATTATCAGGATTCAATATTTGGGCTTATTTATATATTTTATTATCAAATTTTGGGCAAAAAAAAGCGACCCCATCAGCACATCCTCGGCACACATTATAACTATTACCGTTGCTACCTTCCGGTCCTGGCGGGATTCATAGAACAATGTTGCGAGGCTACCAATGGGGCCACCAGCTGCAGATTATACAAGAATTTTTCATTATTACAACCCCAATCGTAAAACTGTTCGCTTTTTATACTACATGCGCCTGTAACTTGAGTGACAAAATTCTCACAGCGATACTTTTAAATTTTGCTATTTTAGCTAAGAAGCTTAAATGCTATAAAAAATGCCAAATAAATAAAATGCATTTTTATGGCTTTCAAATTAACTTCTTCAAACACAATTACGTCATTCAGGAGATTATGATGAAAAACATATTAACTAATAAAGCTGCTCTCAGCACTGGTACAGCACTTTTATTAACAGCGATGATGGGAAGCGCTCATGCAGCACCAACTGGCTACGACCAACTTACTTTTCAGGCAGAAGTAAAAGAAGAGATTCAAAACGATGAGGTCACTGCCAGCTTATATAAAAAAGCACAGGCAACCGATGCAAAAGCATTAGCAACCACATTAAACACTTCGATTAATAATGCTTTGAAAATCGCTAAACGCTACCCAACTGTCACCGTCAGTACAGGGCAACAGCGTACCTACCCACGCTATGATAAAAGCAATAAAATCGTTGGCTGGACAGGACAGGCAAATATCGATCTAAAAAGTACGGATTTTACCGCAACTAGCCAGCTGATTGCTGATTTACAAGAAACCTTAGTGATGGAAAATCTTAGCTTTGGTGTTTCAGATATCAAAAAGAATGCACTAGAGCAAAAGCTAATGACTGAGGCTTCACGCGCTTTTCAGCAGCAAGCTAAAAATATGACCCGTGCTTGGGATGCACGCGGCTATCGTGTCGTCAATGTCAATCTAAACACTGGCAGCAATTATCCGCGCCCGATGTATAATGCGATGAGTATGAAAGCTGAGAGTGCTGATGCATCTGTACCAAGCCAAAACTTTGAATCTGGCAACAGCACCATCTCAGTCACTGCCAATGGTACGATTGAGTTGACTAAATAAAATACCGTCAAAGTTATATGAAAAGATGAGTATGAATAAAGGCAATCGCTGATATCAGTGATTGCCTTTATTTTTTAGATAACATGATTCATCATAGGCTACTTTATAGCTGGTTGCTCAAGAGTCATAGGTGTGTCTACTTGTGGTTTATTAAAGGTTTGCATATTAGGCTGTTTGCCATCTTGACGCAGTTTTAACAACACCTTTTGATGCCAAGGCAAGCGCTGATAAGCCAAAAGCTGCTCAGCAATTTTTTTATTATTTTGCAATGTCTGCGTATTTTGAATCACATAAATAGTTCGTGATATCTGCTTTAACGTCTGCCCTTTCGCGTTTTTAATCACAGCATGAATAACATGAGAGCCCGGTAGGATATCAGCCGTAGAAATTGAGGCACTTAGACCTTGGGCCACCTCATTACCATCAAGCGTAATACTCACACTATCTCCTACTTGTAGTGCAGGTTTAGTTTGTAGAGTGACCACGATACTTTGCGCCGGACGACGATAGGCGCGCTCTTCGCTAGGCTCAATCATCGTTAATTGATAACTGACGCGTGATGCTTGAATTGCGCTTGAAGCACTTGCCATCGCTGGAGGTGTTGCATTGCTAGTGACCATTGGCTTAGCAGGTGCAATAGGATTACTATCTACTGCGGTGCTGTTATTAGTAGCATTATTGGACGTAGAGCGAGTGTCCGTTATAACAGAAGTTTCACTAATTTGCTTGCCCGGTTTATTTTCGTAGTTCTGCGGGCGATCGGTAAAGGTGACTTGACCCGTTTTTTCATCAATGACTTTATAAATAGCAGCGGCATTTGCAACAGGCATCCAAAGACTAGCCGTGCTAACCATAAAACCCGTCAGCAGGCTTAAAGTCACACTTTTATTCAAAAGATTACTTTTTGATGATAGAGTCATAGTCAGTCAGCCTAATAGATACTTATTATTAATATACAGATGAAACTATTATGCGTTACTTTTCATATTAAAGCAGTATCGTCTGCACAGAAATTTTGTCAGCTCAGTCAACACAAATATTCAAGAGCAAAAAAAACCAGCTAAGATCTACTTAACTGGTTTTTTATTAAAATCATTGAGCGTATTAGCTATAAATTAGCAGCTGTAATACAAGTCAAATTCAACTGGATGTACCGTGATATTAACGCGCTGTGCCTCTTCTTGTTTTAGAGCAATATAAGCCTCTAACATCTCTTTAGTGAATACATCGCCTTTTAATAAGAACTCATGATCATCTTTTAGTGCTTGTAGCGCCACTTCTAAGTTTTCAGCGACCGTTGGGATCAGTGCTTCTTCTTCTGGTGGCAAATCATATAAATTTTTGTCAGCTGCTTCACCTGGATGCATTTTGTTTTGAATACCGTCAATACCAGCCATCAACAACGCCGCAAACGCTAGGTATGGGTTGGCTGCTGGATCAGGGAAACGTGCTTCAACACGCACTGCTTTTGGGCTACTAACGTGCGGAATACGGATAGACGCTGAACGGTTAGATGCTGAGTACGCAAGCTTGATAGGCGCTTCATAATGTGGCACAAGGCGCTTATAGCTGTTGGTCGATGGATTGGTAATCGCATTAAGTGCACGGGCGTGTTTAATAATACCACCGACAAAATACAATGCCGTTTCAGACAAGCCCGCATATTCATCACCAGAGAAAGTATTGACGCCATCTTTTGAGATTGAGATATGGACGTGCATACCAGAACCATTGTCACCAACGATAGGCTTTGGCATAAAGGTTGCAGTTTTTCCAAACTGATGAGCAACATTATGTACGGCATATTTGAGTTTTTGCACTTCATCTGCTTTGCGTACTAGAGTGTTAAAAGCAACGCCAATCTCTAACTGACAAGGCGCAACTTCATGGTGATGGACTTCGATACAACCTTCACCAATCATATCTTCAATGCGATCACACATGACAGTACGCATATCTTGTGCGCTATCAACTGGTGGCACTGGTACATAACCGCCTTTGACACGTGGGCGATGACCCATGTTACCCCACTCGTAGTCTTTATTAGTTGACCAAGCGGCTTCTTCAGCGACGATTTCATGACTGACACCAGACATGCCCACAGACCATTTTACTTCATCAAAAACAAAGAATTCAGGCTCAGGACCAAAATAGGCAGTGTCACCAATACCGGTAGATTTTAAATACTCTTCAGCACGGCGCGCAATAGAACGTGGATCACGGTCATAACCTTGTAGGGTTGATGGCTCAATGATGTCACAAGTCACAACAACCGTAACCGCATCAAAGAATGGGTCAATAAACGCCGTATCAGGATCAGGACGCAATATCATGTCTGATGCTTCAATCCCTTTCCAACCAGCAATCGATGAGCCATCAAACATTTTGCCATCTTCCATCGATTCTTCATCAACGCTATGAGCTGGAAAGCTCATATGATGCTCTTTACCGCGGGTATCAGTGAAGCGGAAATCAACCCATTTAGCGTTGGATGATTTGATCAGATCAAGTAGTTTATTTGACATAGATAGTTTCCCTAGTGATTATCATGGTACTGAAATTATGGTAATGGCTTTGTATTACTAAACAGTGCTGAGGTTGAAGATAACGGTTTTTACTCGTTATTCATACTAACAGCCAGTATCTGTCTTTATTATTAATGACACATTTTTATCAATCAGACAAATGCAATTGCTATATTAGCAATATCTCGCTAATAATGTTGCACTCTTCAGACGCCGATTGATAAATAGTTTGTGCTGCAAGGCAATACAAGATACTTGTATGCTAGGGAGATGCAACAGCCATGCCAACCTAGCTAGTTTCATTACTCTATATCATCAAATTTTTAGTTTATTACTAATAAATACAGTCGGTTAAATAAAGTACAGACTAATTTTCCAGAAAAAATATTGACTCACATTTGCTTCTAACAATGAATATCAACGATTCAATATCATAATATTAGCATCATAATAGTGCATAGATAAGAATATATTTAGTGCACGTGCACCATAGTAGAACATTTATAAATATTTTTTGAAAATATAATTTTTTTTAGCAGCGGTAATGGTGCCAAGTTGCCGTTCCATTAACGATTAAACATACTTTTATCTAGCGACATTCAATCTATAGAATCATCACATTTGATAGACGACAAAATAATGTTAATATAATGATGCCATAAAATCTTTAACATTAAGTGACATAGCAAACTGCCATACAAATTTATTAATCAATGCCAACAGTAAACATCTCAATAAGTTGAAGCCCTCATGATTCTGATGATCGATAACTACGACAGCTTTACATATAATATTGTACAGTACTTCGGTGAATTGCAGCAGGACATCACCGTTTGTCGTAATGATGAGATTAGCATTGAGCAAATAAAAGCGCTTGCGCCTGACGTCATCGTTATCGGTCCTGGACCTTGCACCCCTGATAGCGCTGGCATCTCACTTGAATTGATTGATACTTTTAAAGGCATGATACCAATACTGGGTATCTGCTTGGGTCACCAAGCTATTGGACAGGCGTTTGGCGGTAACATAATCAAAGCAAGTGAAGTGATGCACGGACGCTTATCCGCTATTTACCATAATGGACAGGGTGTGTTTATGGATTTACCCAATCCTGCACAGTTTACCCGCTATCATTCACTGGTTATTGATAAATCAAGCTTACCTGATGGCTTTGAGATCACTGCTTGGACACAACATATCGATGGCAGCATAGAAGAAATCATGGGTATTCGTCACCGTGACTTTGCCATTGAAGGGGTACAGTTTCATCCTGAATCTATTTTAAGCGAGGCCGGCTATCAGCTGCTTAATAACTTTTTACGAGCGCATCATTTGGCTGTTATAGACACCGATAATTTGCCACAGGTGGGCTAAGGCTAGCCGCTAGAAATTATCTAAAAATTTAAAATAATAATAAGTGAGAATATGATGACCACTGCTCCTTTGCAGAATGTACTTTCAAACGTAACCCGTACGCCAGAAGATATCCATCAGCTGTCAGATGAGAGTATCCATGAGCTACTGACCACCGCATTAGGTAGGATTTTTCAACACATTGATCTGACCTTTGATGAGATGTATCAAGTGATGCTAGTCATCATGCAAGGCAGATGTAGTGATGCCATGATGGGTGCTATTTTGACCGGTCTGCGTATGAAAGGCGAATCAATCGATGAGATTACCGCCTCAGCAAGTGCTATGCGTGCATTGGCGTCAAATATCGCCCCAAAAGACTGTGACTATATGGTCGATATCGTTGGTACAGGGGGTGATGGTGCCAACTTATTTAATGTCTCTACAGCGGCAGCGTTGGTAGCAGCAGCAGCAGGCGCACAAGTTGCCAAACATGGTAACCGCGGTGTTTCAAGCAAATCTGGTAGCTCGGACTTGCTTGAGCAAGCTGGTATCAGTCTATCGCTGACGCCTGAGCAAGCGCAAGCCTGTATCGAAGACCAAGGTATTGGCTTTTTATTTGCGCCAAACCACCATAGCGCCATGCGTTATGCCAATCCAGTACGCCGTGAGCTAAAATCTAGAACGATTTTTAATATTTTAGGTCCACTCACCAATCCTGCTGGTACGCCCAATTTGGTGATTGGCGTATTTACCGCGCAATTATGTGAACCTTTAGCAAAGGTCATGAAAAATCTAGGCGCGCGCCACGTGATGGTCGTCGGTGCAAAAGATGGTTTGGATGAAATAAGTCTCGCAACCTCGACTACGGTGGCTGAATTAAAAGATGGTGAAATTTCTGTCTATGATATGATGCCAGAGGATGCAGGTATTGATTCACAAACCTTGATTGGGCTTGATGTGGACTCACCAGCGCAAAGCCTCGAGCTAATACGTGCCGCTTTGTCAGGCACAGAGACACATGAACGATCAGTGCTTAAAGCGCGCGATATGATTGCGTTAAATGCAGGCGCAGCAATATATACTGCAGGACTTGCAAGCAACTATCCAAACGGTGTGAGCCGAGCACAAAAAATTATCCAAAATGGCGAGGCTTTAGTGAAGCTTGAGTCTTTGGCACAATATACGCAGCAATTAGCAGCCAATGCTTAACTTATAAGTACATAAACCTAGCCATCATAGACTATTTATCTTTAACCATATTTGGATCCCGCCATGACTACTAACAAAACAGTTGGCTCACATATTCCTTCAGTATTACAACGTATCGTTGCTACCAAACATGAAGAGGTTGCTGCTGCTCGTAATCTGTTATCACTTGAAGACTTACAAGCGAAAGTCGCGGCAGATAAACAACCTCGTCGCGATTTTGCCAGTGCATTGCGCGCCGCTAATATCGGTATTATTGCTGAGATAAAAAAAGCCTCGCCTTCTAAAGGTATTATCAATCACAACTTTGCGCCGGCTTTATTTGCTAAGCAGTATGAGCAATCAGGCGCAAGCTGTCTGTCTGTATTGACAGATCGCGATTACTTCCAAGGTGATGATAGCTACTTGGTCCAAGCACGTGAAGCTTGTGATCTGCCGATATTACGTAAAGACTTTATGATTGATGTCTATCAGATTTATCAGTCATATTTACTTGGTGCAGATTGTATATTACTGATTATGGCGTGCCTTGATGACGCACAGGCGCAAGAGCTACATGCGCTAAGCATCGAGCTTGGTATGGATGTGTTAATAGAAGTGCATACGGCAGAAGAGCTTGAACGTGCCCTACAATTGCCACATTCAGAGCACAATATCTACGGTATCAATAACCGTGACTTAAACACCTTTGATGTGGATTTGCAGACGACACTTGATTTAAAGAACGCCCTATTACGCGAGCTTGCCATTGATGATGCGCTTTCTGCAAATCCCAATGATAGCTTGATACGACCGCTTATCGTGACCGAAAGTGGCATTCACAGCAGTAACGATATCCGCATGATGCTAAGCCATAATATTCAGCACTTTTTAATCGGGGAGCAATTTATGAAAACCGATCATCCTGGACAAGCATTACAATCCTTACTTGCGAGCGTCGCAGCACAGGCGTAAAGTAAGTGAGATAGTTTAGATAAAGCCAATATGAAAATAGTCATTATCTTTATTACTTACTTAATTAATCATTTATTCACTAACCAACGATACATTAATTATTATGTCAAACTCTCTATTTTCAAAAGAAATGCAAGACCAACTTAAAGAGCTTAAAGGTCAATTGAGTAAAGGTCGTGATACCGTGTCACCTGATGGCGACGACGGTAAGCCCACTGAGCCTGTCTCGCTATTGACTCAAAAGCAAGTTAAAAAAACCGTCAAACAGATGGATAGCGAACATATTGATGATGATAAAGTCTTGTTCATGCAAGCAATGAATGGTGTCAATCAACTCGACGATAAAAACGTACGTTCACCTGCCAATGCGGCAAAAGCCAAAAAGCCTGATGCAGCGACACTGTCTAAACGTGCAGCCGCTCAAGGTGGCGAAGCAAGCGACTTGGGCGCTGGTTTATCAGATATGCAGGCTTTATTGAACCCTGTTGCTGGTGAAGCCTATTTATCTTATAAAAACCCTACCTTACAAAACAAAATTTTTACCCAGCTAAAACAAGGTAAATTGCGTTGGTATGATGCTGTAGATATTCATGGTTGCACTATTGAAGAAGCACGTGTAGCGATGACTCAATTACTCAGCCAAGCAAAGCAAAACAATGAAACATCGGTAAAAATCGTCCATGGTAAAGGTAGTGAAGCGATTCTAAAAACTTGCGTCAACGGTTGGTTACGTCAATTACCAGAAGTGTTGGCATTTTGCTCAGCCCCGCCAAAAGATGGTGGCAATGGCGCGGTGTTGGTATTATTAAAAAAGAATAAGCCTGATAGCGAGTAAGCTCTTTGGTTTAGGAACAAAAAAGGACTGCAAATAAGCAGTCTTTTTTTATAGCTGTATTTAACCTATATTCAGTAGGTAAATTTAATTATTTAGGGTAAGTCTCTCATGGACGTACAAAATACTGAAATAATAAAAACCGTTAAAAGTCTTAAAAACATCGAAACCGTTAAAACAATTGAAAATAATGAACAGCTAAAACTTCACATCGATGCACTTATTGCTATTGAACCAAAATTTGCTCCTATCTATGAGCAAGTAGGTGCTCCAGACTTAAGACGTAATAATGGCGGCTTTGAGCAGCTAATGAGAGCGATAGTTGGTCAACAGCTATCTGTAGCGGCGGCTTCCAGCATTTGGAAAAAACTGCTTGATGCTAACCTCACCTCACCGCAAACGATTATTCAGGTAGAAGATGATATATTGCGAACACAGGGGTTATCTAAGCAAAAAATTCGTTATACGCGCTCATTGGTTAAGCATGATATCGACTTTGAAGCATTAACTACCATAAGTGATAAAGAAGTGCTTGAGATACTCACTGCCGTCGTTGGTATTGGCTGTTGGACGGCTGAAATGTACTTATTATTCTCTTTAGGACGAGCTGATGTACTCGCGGTCGATGACTTGGCGATTAAAGTCGCAGCGATGGATTTGCTAGGTCTAGCAGAACGTCCAACACCAAAACAATTAAAGATGGCGACCAAAGATTGGTCGCCACATCGGAGTGCTGCTAGCTTACTACTATGGTCACATTACGGCTGGCTAAATAATAGAAAAGCAGTGCCTTTATAATAGGCTCTCTTACTAAATGCTTCATACCTTAGGGAATCTAAAGCTCTTTTTAACCTGCTTGAACTTTAGTTTTGCTAAATTATAACCACGATTTTTATGAATGCGTTTGTATCTATTGTCGATCATATCCTTTTTTAAGCCATCTTTGGGTTTATCTGCGGTCTGCTCATCATCAACAGCATTCACATCTTTGCTTAAATTAACGGCTTCAGACTTATCATCAGCAGCATTTTTTTTATCAGCTTTCTTTTCAACCGTCTCGCCTTCTTTACTTTCATGATCTAATTCAGCCTGAAGCTCTGGTTGCTTAACAATCAGCTGCTGTGTTGGCAGGGCATGCTCTACATCATACTTTCTAACTTGCATTAATAGATCAACAAATAACACGTCTTGTTTTTCATAAAATTCGATGATACCAGTGGCATTGATATAGGCTTGCAATTGAATAATATAACAATCTTGACGCAACTCTAAAATATTGACTTGGTTCCATTCTTGATTGGTTAATTCATGCTCATCCAAAAACGTATCCAAATGCTTTACCATTTTAAACACAACATCGATATCAGCGGTACGCTTGATATATAGCTGATGCAAAAAGCGGAACATATCACGCGAGGTAAAGTTTTCAATTTGCATCGATGAAAAATCACCATTAGGTACTGTGACGATAGTGCGAGTCAAAGTACGCACGCGCGATGAGCGAATACCGATATCGATGACGGTGCCTTCATAGGTACCAAACTTGCAATAATCACCGATACGTACGGGCGAATCTGCCACTACTACCACACTACCGACTAAGTTTTCGATGGTTTTTTGCGCACCTAATGCTAACGCTAAACCACCGACACCTAGTGCCGCAATACCCGTCGTTAAGTCAAAGCCCAAGTTACCAAAAGTGACGATGACTGCAAATATCAATAACAGTGCTTTGACGACTTTGCGTAGTAGCCCCAAAATTGAGACCCGTTCAGTATAGTTTTTCTTATAGCTTAAGTTCACTGCACGGGTAAATAATGCATCGATAATGCGTAATAACAACCACGTTATCGCCACCCACGAAGCAATCTCAGCGAAACGGTTGACAGGCTCGCGCAGGGTCACTGACACGCCCGCATAAACCATCACCTCAGATAAAATCAGCGCCATAATCACCACCGCTAGCGGCAATATTACTTTGTCTGGCAATGGTAGCGGCACATCACGGACACGAGGGTAAGTGATTTCTAATAAATGATACAGTAGCCATACTGCGATGTAGGTGAACAAAAAACTACTAATAGTCATCATTAAAGCGGCTACCAAATCAGCCAACTGATAACCAAAAAGCTTTTTTCCTTCTAAAGAATCAATGGTATAACGAGAAACCAAAGTCGGCTCATAGTTCTCTATCGCCTCTGGTATTGAGCTGAGTGTATCGGTAGAAAACTGCCAATATTGCTCACCTTCTTTTGACACCACTCTTTCAAGTAATAGAGGAATGCTGGCATCACTGACTTTGATGACACCTACATTTTCTTGGCTTGGCGGTAGCTGATCGGTCAAATTGCCTTCAGGCGTATTATTAATCTGTAGATCAGCCTGAAAACGACCACCTGCATCGAGGGCTTGCTTGAACTGTCGTACAATGGTTGTGGGATTATCAGATTTAGATAGATTTAAGTAATTACTCGCCAGCAAATAATCATTTTCACCCAATGCTGCAATAAATCCTTGCACCGTATGCCGAGGCGTATCGCGTCCGAATGAATCAGGTATCGATGTGCCATCCCCTTCCTCAGTCTTAGTCCCACCCACACCCAGTATGCTCGTCTCAGCTGCCAACGCACTAGGCTGCGAGAGGATACTAAGTGCCATAGCAACGAGTAGTGTTATCACGATTAATGGTAACTTCATCAATGACATCGATAAAGATGGCACGGCAGTGGTATTCAGACGATGTTTAATAAACAAAACAAACCTCATGGCTTTATGAATGGCATAACGAAAAACGGGAAAAATCTGCCCTATAATAACAATTATGATGGTCAAAAATATCACTAGTGAACAAAAAAATGATAAATAGCTTGTCCCTTGCTTAAAACAATCAAAGATAGCTAATAGTGAATAATATTCACCCTATGATGAATAAACATTAGGTGAAAGTGGTTTATAAATGAGGTGCTTTTATAGATAATAACGCCATGTATTTTATTTATTACTTTTTGTAATTTTTAGCTGCTCAGATTTCACTTCTGTAACTTCTTTATTTGATTAATTTGGAATTCAACATGGTTTTATCACGTTCATCTTCAACCACTTATCTGCGGTTGTGTATTTTAAGCGCATTTGGCGCATTTGCTATGAGCGCTAACGCCGCTACTGACGTCAATGTCATCAGTGATAGCGAGCTACCACAAGTTGAGCTTGATAAAATTGTAGTCACCGCCACTCGTACACCGACTAAAACCAGCAATGTCATTGCTCAGACTCGCGTCATTGATCAAGAAGACTTGAAACGCTTCCAAGGTCAAAATGCCCTTGATATCATCAAACGTCAGCCAGGTATCAGTCATTATACAAATGGCGGGCCTGGTACCACCTCAAACTTTTATATGCGTGGATATGATAATAAGCAAATATTGGTGCTTATTGATGGGGTACGCTATAGCTCAATTAGTGCTGGCGGCGCAACATTAAGCTTACTGCCTGCTGATCAAATCGATCGTATTGAAATATTATATGGTGCTTCTGGCTCTAGTATTTATGGTTCAGACGCAATCGGCGGCGTGATTCAAGTGTTTACTAAAGGCTCAAACATTGAAAAGAGTCAGGTTTCTATTACTGCAGGTGTAGGCTCACATAACGAATATCTATATGGCGCTAGTGCTCAACTTAACAGTGGCAATGGCACGACAATGAGCTTATCAGCCAGCCATAATGAGACGGATGGCATCAATGCGACCTTACCAAATGCCTATGGTTATAATAGCGATGATGACGGCTTTAAAAGCGATAACGTTAGCTTAGCGTTAACTCAGCGTATCAATGAGCAATGGTTAACCGGTGCAAGCGCCTTATATAGCAAATCGACCACAGATTATGACGATGGTGCAGCAAACGCCTATTCAAAACAAGAAAACGGTTCTGCGCAAGCGTTTGTTGATTGGCGTTATATGCCTGGTTCTTCTGTCAAATTACAGTATGGTCATTCTATTGATAAGAGTGATAACTACGGTAGCTTCCCTGGTGTTTTTGATACCAAACAAAATCAAGTTAGCCTAGTAGGTCAGCATAAGTTTCAAGTTGGTCAAGGCATATATGGCCTTGAATACCTTAACCAAGGGCTTGATAGTACTGCCTATACCGTTGATGACCGTGACGTGAAAAGCGCATTCTTAGGCTATCTATTGGCCAAAAATCAATTCGATGCTCAAGCCAACGTGCGCTTTGATGACAACTCACAATATGGTGGTGAGACGACTTACAACCTAGGTGGTGCCTATCACATTAATCCTAACCTACGCGCTGGTGCCAACTACGCCAAAGGCTTTCGTGCGCCTACTTTTAATGACTTATACTATCCGGGTTCAGGTAATACTAATTTGAAACCTGAAACCAGCGATAACTATGAAGCTTTTGTTGAATACGATACTGTATTACAGTCGACACGTCTAACAGGCTATCACAACAAAGTTGATGATCTAATTGGCTATGTTGCAAAACCTACACCTGGCAATCCTTGGGGCGGTAGCAGTGAAAACGTTGATAGAGCTAAAATTGAAGGTATTACCTTAACTTCAGATTGGGTTGTTGATAGCTATTTATTTGGTGGTAGCTATGACTATCAGCAAGCAAAAAATGCCAGTGGCGGTGCGAGCGATGGTAATTTCCTTGCCATTCGTCCTGAACATAAAGGTCTGGTATATGCAGGCTACCGCTTACCAAGCTTAGATGTTCGTGCAGAATACCAATATGTTGGTGATTATTATAGTGGTGTCGCTAATACAGACTCACAGTTAGTCGATTCTTACGGTTTATTGAATATCAGCGGTAACTATAAACTCACTGATAATCTATCTATGACTGCTCGTTTAAATAATATTGCGAATAAAAAATATATTACTCTACCGGGTTATAATACTGATGGTATTAACTTCTTCACCTCTTTAACCTATAATTGGTTCTAGGGTGATTTAGAATCACACTGAACTGGTATTCATTTAAATGAGAAAAGGTCATCCAACGATGGCCTTTTTTATGGATGTCAATCACATAAAACGATATTGCGTGTCATCACTACTTACCATTTATATCAGTCAATAGGTGACAAATTACACATCATCTATTACAATAATCACCCTCCGAGAGGTGTTGCACCATAATATTTGATCTTGCAAATAGGCTTTAGAGCCGTGCTAATCAGTGGTTATGTTAGGCTCGGCAACTGTTGAACAGTCTTTCTCATGATTGTCGACAGCGCAAATAACGGCACCTGCGTTATTATTCTTTTTATCATACCTTAACCACTGATAGGAGCATATTATGGACGCAGTGTCTAACACCCCATCTGCCCATACGATCGATCCCTCTTTCACCGACTATAAAGTCGCCGACATCAGCCTTGCTGATTACGGCCGCCGTGAAATCACGCTTGCCGAAGCTGAAATGCCTGCCCTTATGGGGTTGCGTCGTCGCTACGAAGCCGATCAACCGCTTAAAGGCGCAAAAATCGCTGGCTGTATCCACATGACCATCCAAACCGCCGTACTTATCGAGACACTAGTCGCGTTAGGTGCTGAAGTACGTTGGACCTCATGTAACATCTTCTCAACTCAAGACCATGCTGCCGCGGCGATTGCTGCTGCTGGTATTTCTGTTTATGCTTGGAAAGGCGAAACCGAAGAAGAGTACGAGTGGTGCTTACGTCAACAAATCCACGTTGGCGGTGAAGAATCAGGTCAGCTTTGGGATGCTAACTTAATCTTAGATGACGGCGGTGATTTGACCGCATTGATTCATAATGATTATGCTGAATTGCTGGATAATATTCATGGTATTTCAGAAGAGACGACAACAGGTGTCCATCGTTTGGTTGAAATGCTAAATAAAGGTACGCTTAAAGTACCAGCGATCAACGTTAATGACGCGGTTACTAAGTCTAAAAATGACAACAAATACGGTTGCCGTCATAGCTTAAACGACGCTATCAAACGTGCAACTGACATGTTCCTTGCTGGTCGCCGTGCTTTAGTCATCGGTTATGGTGATGTTGGTAAAGGTTCTACGCAGAGCTTACGTCAAGAAGGTATGATTGTCCGTGTCTCAGAAGTCGATCCTATCTGTGCCATGCAGGCTTGTATGGACGGCTTTGAAGTATTGTCACCTTATATCAACGGCGATAACACTGGCGGCGCAGAAAACATTAACACGCGTCTGTTAGAAGATACCGACATGATTGTTACCACGACTGGTAACTACCATGTGTGTGACAGACATATGCTAGCAGCGCTAAAACCTGGTGCGGTTGTTTGTAACATCGGTCATTTTGACACCGAAATCGACACCCAATTCATGCGTGATAACTGGCGCTGGGTTGAAATCAAGCCACAAGTGCATCAAATCTTCCGCTCAGACGATGAAAACGATTACTTGATTTTGCTTGCTGAAGGTCGTTTGGTGAATTTGGGTAATGCTACTGGTCACCCATCGCGCGTGATGGACGGCTCATTTGCTAACCAAGTATTGGCGCAAATGTATCTGTATGAAGAAAAATTTGCTGACTTGCCAGCTGATACACGTACTGACAACTTATACGTCAAAGTTTTACCGAAAAAGCTAGACGAAGAAGTTGCCGCTGCGATGGTTGCTGGCTTTAATGGTACGCTAACTAAGCTAACTAGCAAGCAAGCTGAGTATTTAGGCGTACCTGTTGAAGGTCCATTTAAGCCTGACGCTTATAAATACTAAAAGGAGTCAGACTGTGACTAAGCCTGCTTTCTCCTTTGAGTTTTTCCCAGCCAAAACCGAGCAAGGACACGAAAAGCTCCTCAGCACTTATGATGAGCTGAATAAGCTGTCACCTGCGTACTTTTCGGTGACCTATGGTGCTGGTGGTTCAACTCGTAGCCGCACTTTAGATATCGTCCAAGCCTTATGCGCGCGCGGTGAGACTGATATTGCACCCCATATGTCTTGTATTGGCGATGATAAAAGTGAAATTGCCGAGTTACTTGAGCATTACAAAAGCTTGGGCATCAAACGCTTGGTCGCATTACGTGGCGATTTGCCTTCAGGTCAAGTAGGCATGGGTGAGCTGCCGTTTGCATTAGATTTGGTCAAGTTCATCCGTGAGCATTCGGGCGATCATTTCCATATCGAAGTAGCCGCCTATCCTGAGATGCATCCACAAGCGCGTAGCTTTAAGCTTGATGTCGATAACTTGGTCAATAAATATCAAGCTGGCGCCAATGCTTCGATTACCCAGTTTTTCTACAACGCTGATAGCTACTTGTATCTTCGTGAGAGCTTAGAAAAACGCGGTATTGATACTGTAGCACAGCCATTGGTTGCTGGCATTATGCCAATCACCAACTCTAGCAATCTGATGCGTTTTGCTGACAGCTGTGGCGCCGATATCCCACGTTATGTGCGTAAGCAATTGGCTGACTTTGGTGATGATAGTAAGGCGATTCGCGAGTTTGGCTTTGAAGTGGTCTACCGTTTATGCGAGCGTTTAATTAGCGAGGGCGTACCTGCCATGCATTTTTATAGCATGAATAAGGTTGAGCCAAACAAGCGCTTAATTGAAGCCTTAGGTTTGATTGCTTAAATATTTACCCAATGTATTGCTTAATGACTGGCGTTCCTAGGAGCGCCAGTCTTTTTTGGTATGGGAATTGCAGTTATGCGAATTCCATTAGTGACAATCCCTTTACCCACTCAAATGATATTCTGCTAAGATATTGAAAAATATCATGACCCTCATTATAGGAATAAGTAATTTTGCGACGTTTCTTTTATGCCACTAATAGCAACATTAGTAATGACGTTACCAATGAAAAGGCTGCGACCTACCCTCAGCTTGGCACCTTGCCTATCGGTGCCAGCGTCGAATTAACTGAAAGTATCGTCCATCATTGGTGCCGTGTATTACGAGCAACTATTGGTGACCAAGGTGTTTTGTTTGATGGCTTTGGCGGTGAATATCAGGTACAGCTACTGACCATCAGTAAAAAAAACGCGACTGTGACCCTGCTTTCTCACACAAATAATGATAATAGTGCACCCATATTTACCAAAATCGGGCTGGTAATGAGTCGTGGCGAACGGATGGATTACGCCATTCAAAAATCTACCGAGCTTGGCGTCACTGCCATCCAATTGCTAAGCAGTCATCATGGCGAGGTCAATCTGAAGCCTGCCCAAGTAGAAAAAAAGCTTGCTCATTGGCAGCAGGTTGCGATTGCTGCCTGTGAGCAATGCGGTCTTAACCGTCCACCGCTTATTATTGCGCCTATTCCTATTAACGATTGGCTTAAGC
This sequence comes from Psychrobacter sp. S4(2024), assembly GCF_036861305.1. Classification (NCBI taxonomy): domain Bacteria; kingdom Pseudomonadati; phylum Pseudomonadota; class Gammaproteobacteria; order Moraxellales; family Moraxellaceae; genus Psychrobacter; species Psychrobacter sp. S4(2024). The sequence continues at coordinate 116,204 of NZ_JAZAQR010000001.1, forward strand.
CTATCACAACGACCACGCCTGTGAAGATAGAAGCGACTATCAGCTCTATGGTTACCACCCTTAGTCAGGATGCTTATTATCAAGTATTACAACGACCCGCTGATTTGCGTCTACAGCTTAGTGTACCAGCGGCAGGACAACCTGCTATGCCTGATTCGCTACTGACTGTATTACAGCAACCAGTGCCTTATATTGAATTGTTGATTGGTCCTGAAGGTGGCCTAAGTACTGACGAATGCGCTCAAGCAGCAGACGTTGGTTTTGAGCCTTGGCAAATTGGTGCGAGGGTGTTACGTACAGAAACTGCCCCAGTGGTCGCCTTGGCAACATTGCAAGCACTGTTGCCATGTGTCAATCCTTAGTAGTAGTACAAAGAGTCATATAGTCAGTTCACAATAAAAAATACAAATGAAATAGCATTTTACTGAGACAAATTTCGCTTGCTGTTCACTATGCGTATGAGCACCAGATTCTTCAAAAATTTGTCCTAGTAGCACTGTATCTTTTTAAACTGCACTAATTACATTAAAACAGCGCTAATTGCCAATACGAAAAGCTCTCTTTATCGATTTACCTCTATTTTATGAGTTCATTTATGACTGCTTTTACACCAATGCCACTGGCGGATAAACAGCAACTATTGGTCAAACTCTGTGAGCAATATGAAGATGCTATCTTTATCCTAGATGCAAATTTGTATTATTTATCGGTCAATGCAACTTATGAGCAAATGATCGGTTACACAGAAGATTTTTTGCTTGGGCGTCCGCTTGGCATATACGCAGCTGAATTGTTATCAGAAGATGAACAATTGGTATTAAAAAATCTGATTAGCAGTTTGGACAGCACAGGGTTCTGTGAAATTGATTTTTCCATGGCAAACCGTTACGGGCACAATGTTGATTGCCATATCACTTACCGCAGAATCTACCTAGATGATACGCCGTACTATGTCGGCACGATTCGAGATACCTCGATCGTTGTAAAAAATAAAAAGAAAATGGTGCATTTGCTCAATCATGATGAGGTGACTGGACTGCCAAACCGTAAGGTGTTTTTGAGTCAGACCAGTGAGCTGCTGTTAGAGAGCTATCAAGAAGTGGTGATTGTCCGTGTCAATATCGATCGTTATCGCAACCTTGCCACATTGTTAGGACCTGAATACATCAACACTTTGGTTGAGGATTTTGTATTGCGGATTAAAGCACTGGCACTTGATCATTTGCGCTGTTTTTCACATTTTGGCGGTGATGACTTTGCTTTATTGTTTGAGTGTAGTGACGCCAATATGGTGCGCCATCAACTAGATATTTTGATGCAAATGTGTGAGCGTCCTTTCTTTATTAGTGATAATGGAGCCACAAATACCGAGGTGTATTGTCATGTCTCTGTTGGGGTCAGTTACTATCCTGAAAATGATAATGAGTTTATCGGCTTATTAACCAAAGCTGAAAGAGCATTAAATTATGTCAAGCAGCAAGGTGGCGACGATGTCTGTTGGTATAACAAATCCCTTATTGAGCTCAATGCTGATCATTTGCAATTAGAATATGAGCTTAAAAGAGCCACTAACGAAGGTCAGTTTGTCGCCTATTATCAACCCAAATTCGCCCTAGATACAGGTGATATTTCAGGCTTTGAAGCTTTGGTACGCTGGCAGCATCCCATTCGCGGATTGCTGCAACCTATTGATTTTATTGATGCCATTATCTCTCACAAGTTATCGCTTGAGTTGTTCTCTCAAGTGGCAACCCAAATCGCTGAGCAGCTAAAGATTTGGCAAGGTTTGGGCTTTGACCAACATATTTGTATCAATGCCGATGCCGCTGAATTCAGCAATCCAGAATTTTTTGATGTGGTCAGTAATTTACTGGCACAGCATCAAATTGCAGCGCACCAATTACATATTGAGGTGACAGAATCTTCTTTGATGAAGCGCCACTCTAATGTTAAAGAACAGCTAAATTCGTTAAAAGCGCTAGGGGTTTGCTTGGCTTTAGATGACTTTGGTACCGGCTATGCTTCTTTGAGTTATCTGCAAGAATATCCCTTTGACTTCATTAAAATCGATAAAAGTTTTATCTCTAAGATTACCGCAGACAAAACTCAACGTGCCATTGTTAACGCTATTTTGGCATTAGCAGAAGCACTGGATATGCAGGTCATCGCAGAAGGTATCGAAAACGAGCAACAGCGCGATTTGCTCTTGGCTATGGGTTGCCAGTATGGTCAAGGCTATTGGTTTGGCAAACCTATGTCTGCTGAAGTTACAACCAACATGTTAATGCAACAACATTTGTCCAAAAATAACAATGGCTAGAGAGCGAGTATAAAACATCCTCATATCGTTCCTCTACCATATCGATAAACGTGCTTAGCGTGTAGGCTATATTGTACATAGGATGCAAGATAGGTTGATGACTTATCAGTATTGTCTCCAAACTTGTATATTTTCCAGTGAACGCCTATCTTTTACCAAGAATTTACAGATACGGTCTTAATTCTTTTCTCAATGTTATTTCATATGATCGGTATCGTTGTTTGTTAATAATGCAGACACACTCCATGCCAGCAAGATACTAGCAACTCAGACTTACAACAGTCATCCCATCGCTGTCGGTCATACACCAAAAAAGGACAGGAAGTTATGCAATACAAAGCACCCTTACGTGATATCCAATTCGTGATGCATGAGTTACTTGACAGCGAAAGCCATTATAAAACCTTACCAGCATTCCAAGAAGCAGATCGTGAGCTAATGGACAGTCTGTTTGAGATGGCCGCAAGCTTTGCTGAAAATGAGCTATCACCACTCAACCAAAGCGGTGATGCTGAAGGCTGTCAGTTCAACAATGGTCAAGTGACGACGCCAAAAGGCTTTAAAGAAGCATACAAAGCGTATTGTGAGCTTGGCTTCCCAGCCCTATCTGCTGAAGAAGACTTCGGCGGTCAAAACATGCCCTTTTCATTATCGACCGTCATTAATGAAATGGTTGGTACAGCTAACTGGTCATTCTCTATGTACCCTGGTTTATCTCATGGTGCCATTCAAACCATCGAGCATCACGGTACAGACGAGCAAAAACAAACTTACCTAGAAAAAATGGTCAGCGGCGAATGGTCAGGCACCATGTGCTTGACTGAAGCACATGCAGGTTCTGATTTGGGTATTATCCGCACCAAAGCCGAGCCTAAAGAAGATGGCAGCTATAGCATCACTGGTCAAAAAATCTTCATTTCAGCTGGTGAGCATGACTTAACGGACAACATCATTCACATTGTATTGGCTCGTCTACCAGGCGCGCCTGCTGGTACAAAAGGCATCTCACTGTTTATCGTTCCTAAGGTAACGGTCAACGAAGATGGCAGCCTAGGTGAAAACAATAACGTCGTTTGTGGCTCTATCGAACACAAAATGGGCATCAAAGCCTCAGCCACGTGCGTGATGAATTTTGATGGCGCAACGGGTTATCTAATTGGCCCAGAAAACCGTGGTCTACAGTGCATGTTTACCTTTATGAACGTGGCGCGTATTGGTACCGCAGTTCAAGGTTTGACAGCAGCAGAATATGCGTTCCAAGGCTCATTAACTTATGCCAAAGATCGTCTAGCGATGCGTTCATTATCTGGTGTTAAAGCCCCTGAAAAAGTAGCTGACCCTATCATTGTACATCCAGCGGTTCGTAACATGCTGTTGACTGAAAAAGCCTTTGCTGAAGGTGGCCGTGCTTTAGTCTATTACCTCTCACATTTTGCAGATACTGTCGCAAAAGGCGAAGGCGATGCGCTTAAATTTGCTGACCAAATGCTGTCATTATTGACGCCTATTGCCAAAGCATTCTTGACTGAAACTGGTCTAGAAGCGGCTAACCATGGCGTACAGGTTTATGGTGGTCATGGCTTTATCAGCGAATGGGGTATGGAGCAAAACGTGCGTGATACACGTATTGCATGTCTTTACGAAGGTACCACTGAAATCCAAGCGCTTGATCTATTAGGTCGTAAAGTATTGGGTTCACAAGGCAAGCTGCTAGCAAACTTCGTCAAAATCATTCAGACATTCTGTGAAGAAAACAAAGAAAACGACGAGATGGGTCAGTTTATTCGCCCACTTGCCAAACATCTTAAAGAATGGGGCGATTTGACTGCACGTATCAGTATGCAAGCGACTGAAAATCCAGATGCAGTTGGCGGCGCGGCGGTTGATTATATGTATTTCAGCGGTTATGTGACGCTAGCCTACTTATGGGCACGCATGGCATTAGTGGCACAAACTGAACTTGCTAACGGTAGTAGCGAACAAGCATTCTACGACGCGAAAGTCAAAACTGCGCAGTTCTACTTTGCCAAACTGTTGCCACGTACCACCACTCACGTACAGCGTATCAGCACTGGTGTTGAGCCGTATATGAGCATGGATGTTGATCAATTTGCGTTTTAATTAACACCAAAAAACATTGATCGATCATTTTTTTGTAGCGCTAAATAATGTATTTTTTATCGGCAACATACCAAGGTGTGTTGCCGATTTTGTTTACTATCACTTAAAATCTGCCATAGTCATTTTTTAAATAAAATAATCCATACTTTTGGTGTACGCATAATTCACGAACAAATACACCCGTGCGCAAGCTAATTTGCTAAACTTTAATAATGAATATTAAGCCCAACTCAAAAGATCTCTTATAAATTTGTTCAACTCACTTTTATTTATTTGAACCAAAGGAATGTTTATGGCTGTTTATAATGCCCCTCTTAATGACATGCGCTTTATCTTAAATGATGTATTTAACGCGCCTAAATTTTGGCAAAATAACGAGAATCTTGCTCATGTCGATATGGAAACGGTCGATATGATTTTGGAAGAAATGGCAAAACTGACAAAAAACGTTTTGTTACCTATCAACCGTAGCGGTGATGAAGAAGGCGCAACCTTCCAAGGTGATGGCGTTGTTACGACTCCAACTGGCTTTAAAGAAGCTTATAAGCAGTATGCTGAATCTGGCTGGGTCGGCTTAAGTGGTAATTCTGAATACGGTGGTCAAGGTTTCCCAAAAATGGTGACCATGCTAACTGAAGAAATGGTTTTTACCGCCAACCAATCATTTGCTCTCTACCCTAACCTAACCGTTGGCGCAACACTGTGCCTAAACGCGGCTGCCTCTGAAGAGCAAAAGCAAACTTACTTAGAGAAAATGTACAACGGCGAATGGGCTGGCACCATGTGCTTGACAGAGCCACATGCTGGTACTGACTTAGGTATCATCAAAACCAAAGCTATTCCTAATGATGATGGCAGCTATGATATCTCTGGTACCAAAATCTTTATCACTGGCGGTGAGCATGACCTAACTGACAATATCATTCATCTGGTACTCGCAAAAACCCCTAACGCGCCAGAAGGCTCAAAAGGTATCTCACTATTTGTCGTACCGAAATTCTTGGTCAATGAAGATGGCAGCTTAGGCGAGCGCAACACCTTAGCAGTCGGCTCTATCGAGCATAAAATGGGTATCAAAGCCTCAGCCACTTGTGTCATGAACTTTGACAGCGCTAAAGGCTGGATGGTTGGTGCCGAAAACACTGGTCTGTCATCAATGTTCATTATGATGAACTATGAGCGTGTCACCATGGGTCTACAAGGGCTTGGTGGTTCTGAGCTTGCTTATCAAAATGCGGCGTTATATGCCAATGACCGTGGTCAAGGTCGTAGCGATACCCAACTGCAAAGCCCAGAAAAACCAGCGGATGCCATCATTCATCATGCCGATGTACGCCGTATGCTATTGAATGCCAAAGCCAACACTGAAGCGTCACGCTGCTTTGCGATGTACGTTGCCAAAAACCTTGATGAAGAGAAGTTTAGTACCGATCCAGAGGCCGCTCAAGCTGCTGCCGCACGTGTTGCACTATTGACGCCCGTGGCTAAAGCATTCTTGACTGACAAAGCATTAGAAGCCACTATTGATTGCCAGCAAGTATTTGGCGGTCATGGCTATATACGTGAATGGGGTATGGAGCAAATCGTTCGTGATACGCGTATCGCCCAGATCTATGAAGGTACCAATGGTATTCAAGCACTTGATTTACTAGGTCGTAAAGTGGCGAAAAATAACGGCAAATACGTTACCCATTTCTTAGGTGAAATTCGTGATTTTGTCAATAATATGCAAGCAGAGCACGGTATCAAGCAAGCGACGCTAGATGCTGCTGATACAATTGAAGCACTAACCACAACGGTGCTAAATAATATTGGTGAGCGTAAGAATGAAATTAATGGCTGTGCCGTTGACTACATGCATGCCTTTGGTTACCTAGCCTACTCGTATATGTTTGCGTTGATGGTTGAAGCAGCTGATGGTAAAGAAGGTGATTTTTACACCAATAAAGCCAAGCTTGCTGATTATTTCGTTGGTCGTATCTTGCCACGTATCGATGCCCATGCTCAGATGGTTCAAGCTGGTAGTGATCCGATGATGAACTTTGACCTGAATTACTTTGACGTACCTGCTAGCTAATTGGTTACTTTTATAATAAAGTAAGCCCTGCCGCACTATGATAAAGGGACAGTCACGCTACTGTCCCTTTTTTTGCCAAAAATATCTTCATAAAATTGACACAATAGTCATCAAAATACCTGCTAACAAAATAGTTGACTATTGATGAGCCGTTACGATTAAAATAACGCAAAACCAGATGCCTTAAACTTAATAAAAATATACTAAAACTTATAAATGAGGGCGCAGTACATTAACAAGCGGTAAATTAATAAAGATATGTACCGCCATAGTGATAATTACAGCCAGTCACTAAAAGAAGAATATGTCTTATTTCATATACTACATAATAACGATGATTGAAATAACTACCATAAGGGATACGATGTGTCAGAGATAAAACACATTTTACAACAGATTACTGCCTTAAGTGATGTACCAGATCCCGCGGTACTTAAGCGCTTAATCGATGAGCTACGAGTAAGTGATAAAGAGCCTACTTTAGCCAATCAGAATATTCAAAATCTTATTGAGGTTTTACGTCAGCATCCAGAATATGGCGATGGGCTGTCGAGTTTCGTCCTAAAACTTATTATCGAATACCGCCAGATCGCTCTTTATACCGATACTGGCATTATGTCAGATCAGGGTTTCTTTTACAGTTTGCGCCGTTTGATTGGTCATCGTTTTTTGCCACTACTGCCACAAGAAGATTCTGTCGTAGAATTGGTCGGTTATTTATTTGATAAACGCTCTGATGAGCGCTGGCTTGCCCATATCGAAAAAGAAAAATGGGATGAGCTGGTCGGGCTACTCAAAGTCCATGAGCAGCATCTAAACTTAGTCGCGACGGCAAAAAACAGTATTTTGAACGCGATTATCATTTTATCGTATCGTATTAGCGGTATTGGCTTGCATCCAGACTTGATGGAATCTTACCCGCAAATGCTGAATTATTCAGCGTCGTTTGTGGCACAAAATCAAGAAGCAGTCTTGTACGTCAATCAGTACCGAGAAGCACATGAGCTCGACACCTTAACCGACATTATTCCTGAAAAAGCCGTGGATCCAGCGCCTCTATTGGTCATGATTGAGCAATGCGAAGACATCGTTGCCACCATACGCAAGCGCATTTACAAAACCGGTATCTCTATTCGCTTAACCAACATGATGCTACGATTAGATCAAAGCTTACAGCGCATGCGCATATTGACTGAGCTGGTAGCAAACAACTACGATAAGCGTGATCGGGCAATAATTGAATTGATTCAAGCGCTAATTACGACTGCCAGTCATCGTTATAGTATTGGCTATTTGATTGACAATAATACTAAGCTGCTATCGCGAAAAGTCACTGAAAACGCCAGCCGCGTTGGCGAACATTATATTAGTACTGATAAATCCGGTTATCAGAAGATGTTTAAAAAAGCCTCTATCGGTGGCTTTATTATTGCTTTTATGGCGACGACTAAGATATTGGCATATCACTTAGCTCTCGCACCAATGGGTCGCGCCTTTGTCAATAGTATGATTTATGGTTTGGGCTTTGTTTTCATCCATATCGTCCATGGTACAGTCGCTACCAAACAGCCTGCCATGACAGCGGCAGCTATCGCCTCAACCATATCAGACAGCTCGGGTAAAAAGTCCCATCAGTTAAATAAACTGTCTGAATTGGTGGTCGATATTTTACGCACCCAGTTCATTGCCATTATGGGTAATATTATGATGGCTATACCAGTCGCCTTGATCATCTCTTTTGCTTGGTTGCAATATACCGGCGCGCCGATGATTGATACCGATAAGGCCGCTCACCTACTTCATGATCTCGACCCTTTTCGCTCACTAGCTTTGCCACATGCTGCTATTGCTGGTGTGTATTTATTCTTATCGGGTCTGATTGCTGGCTATTATGATAATTTGGCGGTCTACAACCAGATAGGCGCCCGTATTCAGCGTCATAAGCTATTACAGTATTTATTGCCCAAAGCATGGCTACAACGTTTAGGCGGCTTTATAGAAGCCAATCTTGGTGCCATCATGGGCAACTTTATCTTTGGGGTTTTCCTAGGAAGTACTGCAACGATTGGTTTCTTATTTGGCTTACCAATTGATATTCGCCATATTGCCTTTGCTTCAGCGAACTTGGCTCATGGCTTATTTAATATGTCGTCCAATCAGCTAGAGTGGCAAGTGGTGCTGCTTTCTGTCTTTGGCGTCTTATTTATCGGTATGGTCAACTTGATCGTCAGTTTCTCACTGGCACTTCTTGTCGCTTTACGCTCAAAAGAGGTGAAATTCGTTGATTGGAGTCGCTTAACTAAGCAACTCTTCAGCCACTTAATGACGCATCCTTCTGACTTTTTTTGGCCACGCGACAAACCGATGAAGTATGCACGTATTGATAGCCAAGGTCAGATGATTTTCGATGATACCGCCCCACAAAATAGCAATCAGCCACTTCCCAAAAACTATGTGGTAAGGCGCTTATCTGATGTCAAAGTGCTCCCAAAAGCCTTGCAGAAGAAGACAGAAGGACAGCAGGCGGTCACTGATATACATTATGCTAATCCATCAGCAGAACATCAGCTGAGTCCTGAACTAAACAACCGCGAAGCTCATATTACCGTCAATAAACCAGCCATCAATAAAACCATTGAGCTTGATGATGGTCTGACAGAGGAAGCACTTAGCAGCGTCCCTTATAGTCAGGATATTCAATATGGTAAGACACATGCTGCGTTTGATGAGAATAATCAGACGGTATCTGATGCGATTAGTCAAGACAGCACTGCTGATAGCAAAGTTGCAGGCGACGCCAAAACGCCACTACCTAAGCCAAAAAAGCCACCAAATCTACCCAGTTAATGGGTTAATTTGATGGCTTGATTGGTTTTTGGAATCACTAAAAAATTAAGAAGATATCGGCAAGCACTGCGCACTTGACGTGATGGTCTTGCCATCACTTAAGCGATAGGCTAGCAAATGATTGCCCCAAACACAGCCACCATCTAGTGCACGAGCATAAGGCAGATCAACCTCACCTTTGAGCGCGGCCCAATGCCCAAATAACACCTTACGCGTGCGCGGCACTTGCCATTCAAACCAAGGCAAAAAATCCTCTGGCATGCGCTCATCTAGCCCTGAGGTAAAGCTAAATTCAAGCAGCCCATCCTGCTGACATAAGCGCATGCGAGTAAAATAATTGGCAATCGCTCGCATTTTCGTAAATCCATGAATGTCTGCATGCCACTTATCTGCCGTCTTGCTATAGAGATTTGGCAACAATCTATCAAGCTGTTTTAAATGACTGCGCAACTGCGACTCTAACTGATGTGCATATTTTTCGGCGTCTTCAATACTCCAATGCGGCGGAATACCGGCATGCACCAGCACCGTATGCTTATCAGGATAAACCAATAATGGCTGATGACGTAGCCACTCTAGCAACTCATCACAATCATCGACCGCAAAAATCGGTGCTGTCTTATCTTTTTTCTTAATTTTTGTCGCCCCACGCCATACGGCTAGCAAATTGATATCATGATTGCCAAGTACGGTCGCGGCTGCCCCTTGCTCACACAAATCTTTGACATGACGCAAGGTATTTAAAGAGTCCTCGCCACGTGCCACTAAGTCGCCTGCAAACCATAATTTATCTTGCTCAGGATCAAAATCCAACGTTTCAAGTAGCTGAAGATACGCAGCATAGCAGCCTTGCAAATCACCGATGACATACTGATGACGATAACTCATAAGCTCTCAATCTTTCTTGTGGATATTGTAGATACTACTTAGCAATCAATGATATCTGCGGTATGAATAACACTGATAAATCAGCCTTCTACTTTACGCGCTTGATTGCTCAAATTGACAAAATCTTTCACGCTTAAGGTTTCAGGACGGGCTTGTGGATCAATGGCGCAAGCTGCAAAATCGTCTTCGCTCAACGTCGGCAATAAAGTTGATTTTTTGAATATAGCGCGCAACGTTTTACGGCGATGATTAAAGGTTTCGCGCACCACCAATGCGAAATACTCTTCATCTTCTGCCACGACTGGCTTAATAATGTGCGGCGTCAGACGAAATACGGCACTGGTCACTTTTGGCGGCGGATTAAAAGCACCGCGTGGTACGGTGAGCAAATAATCCGTATGGCAGTGATACTGCATAATGACCGATAGGCGACCATAGGTTTTGCTACCGACGTCAGCGGTGATACGTTCAACCACTTCTTTTTGCAGCATAAAGTGCATGTCTTCAATCACATCGGCATAGCTGAGTAAGTGAAAGAGTATGGGCGTTGAGATGTTATACGGTAGATTACCCACCACGCGTAATTTGCCGCGCTCATCGCTATAAAGCTCCCGATAATCTACATGCATGGCATTGTTTTTGATAATCTCAAAATTTGGATGACTATTAGCCCCGATACGGATACGCAAGCTATCTGCCAAATCACGATCCAACTCGACTACAGTCATCGCATCTACTTCTGCCAATAGCGGCTCAGTCAGTGCGCCCATCCCTGGCCCAATCTCAATCAAATTGTCATCACGCTCTAAGCGAATGCTCTCAACAATCTCACGGATAACACTACGGTCATGTAAGAAGTTTTGACCAAAGCGTTTACGCGGTTGGTGTTTGGCAGCACGTAGGCTGTTGGTAATAGATTGAGCATCAAATGTAGTTTTTGACATAGAATAGTCTTAATGAGTAAGAGGTAAAAGTGAGCAATGACGATAAAATGAGTGTTTTATTGGGATGAATTATATCACAGCTTATTATTTGACTGTGTTTTTGAGATATTTGATCTATAAACTACCCATACCTTGGCGCAACCAACACAGTAGCTTTTTGTTCTAAACTATTTGATATAATACGGTTCCCTAGTGAGGACTTGAATGTCCGGCTGTAGGCTATATACGATAATTGATCAAACTATTTAGGGAGACATAGTGTACTTAGTAATGTACATCATGTGAGCTTTTCGAAAAAAATTATCTCTATGATTTGTTATAACGAACCTAATTTCCACTTGAGCTATCCATAAAATTATGAAATTTTACTATATTATTCTAATGAACTAGCTCTAACAGAGAAGGAAAATGGAGTTAAATAATCGCGAAAAATTAGCACTACTGAATAATTTTGAAATCGACTTCGAGTATGGTGAGGTTACGCTTTTGGATAATTTCGATTACTTTTTGATTTTTAATAAAGAAAGATTCTCTAGAAATACAGACTTTGTAGCAAAGGTATATGATAAAGCAGGTACTTATGTATTAACTATCCCATTTCCCGAGGTTGAAATGCATTATCAAAAGCTTAAGCTTATATTTAGCTGGTGTTGGGAGGTTGAACGTGGAGTTAGGATAGTATTCAATGCAGATGACAGAATCATGTGGGATTTCTGGTATGAATTTGATTTAATAAGTCGTAAATACACTAATTGTAATAGAGCTTATTAATGTTAAATCCTGATCGGTGCGCTATACAGGCATCGAACAGTAGGTTTCAGATATAATCTTAATACCTATGAGGTCATTGATTGAAAACTATTAAGTTAGCTTTTGCAATCTCTCCATCGTAGCTTATGTTGAGGGTGCTTTAAGCTATATTCTAGATATGTTTGGATATTTATTTTCTGGAACTTAAGTAGAGGTATAAGTGAATATCTGTAGCGTTAGTACTCAAATTAGGAAAATGTCTGAAGCAAAAGTAGATGCAGATATGGGGGCATGGAGAGATGTTTTCAGTAAATTTGATAAAGCAGTAGAAGAATGCTTCGATGTTGATATGTTAGTTAATTGCTTATTAGAAGATGACTCATGGTATATACCTTTTGATTCTAGAATGAAGCTTATGGAAAAAGCAAAATCTTTAGGCGGATGCTCATTGGATTTTTTGGCAGATTACTATTCATTTAAAACAGCATTTCTAGATCCAGGCAAAGAATATGATGATGCTGTCGCAAAACTAGATGAGCTATTTCAATAGGTTTGGTTAGACTATAACCTAAGGGAACCATCTAAAAAGCCCCAAAAACCTATTAACAGACCACTTAAAACAGACTGGTATAATGGAACCACTTATATTAGGAAGTGTTTGATGATTCATAAATAGGCATGGTTGATTAAGAAGTTGCCCAATATTGCGTAATAAACCTCGCTAAGGCATCGACTTATGCAAGAGGTCTATTTATGAGTGATTTATCCGCCATCTCATTTGCCATGAGGAGTGCCTGATATAGACTTGTGGCACTGGCACCGCCGCGTCCTGCTAAATCAAGCGCAGTACCGTGATCGACAGAAGTACGAATATAAGGCAGTCCCAAAGTCAAATTGACTGTATCACCAAAGCCATGTGACTTGAGTACAGGCAACCCTTGGTCGTGATACATGGCAATCACTGCATCGCAGTTGGCTAAATGTCTCGGCGTGAATAAAGTATCCGCTGGCATCGCCTCTGATATATCTATCCCAATATTGATAAATTCTTGTAGCACTGGATTGATAATCTCAATCTCCTCAATGCCCAAATGCCCGCCCTCGCCCGCATGCGGATTTAGACCGCAAACTAAGATACGCGGCTGCGTCAAGCCAAATTTCTCACACATATCATCGATAACAATTTGCACTGTTTGGCGTACGTTATCGGCAGTGATGGCTGCAGGGATATCTTTTAACGCCAAGTGCGTTGTAACAAGTGCCACTTTCATGGCTTCATTAGCAAGCATCATGACGACTTTATCACAGCCACTTTGCTGCATAAAAAATTCGGTATGACCGCTGAACATAGTGCCATCTAACAGTTTAATATCAGCCTCTATCAATGCAGATTTTTGTAGTGGTCCGGTGACGATAGCGGCGACTGTTTTGTTTGCTGCCAGCTTATGCGCTATTTCCAACTGCGTTACCACCATTGCGGAGTTATTGATATCAATTTTCCCACAAGCGACGGGCGCAGCACAGGGAATATTGAATAAGATAAAAGCATTATCATTATTAATAGTGCCACTGTTAATACTCTGCTGTGACATTTGATTTAAAAAATCATCGTCTTCTATAATTGCCTCATTTGCATTGATCGTTTTCCAAGGTGGGCAGCTTTTTAATATGCCCGCAGCAATGAGCTCATCGGCACGTTTTTGCATTGCCTTGCTATCTGCCGTGACCCAAACTGGACGATCAAAATCCTGTAACTTACCCTCAGCCGCTAGCAGCAGTACGATATCCATACCAATACCCGCAGGTTCACCAGTCGTGATTAATAATGGCAATTTTTTTTGCATAGCACTAACATCCTATTATTATATTAAGAAGCTGATTCTATTGTATTTTTTATGATAAATGAGCGTATTTGAAGCTGTGTTATATGCCATGAACTTCATTTCATAGAAGCAAGCATTTTTATAGATAATTACTTATCTGAGCTGAAAAAATCACATAATGTGTTAAACTTTCGCTTTTGATTGTAGCATTTACTGGCACGCGTGAGATGACGTTTTGGTACTTCTCTCATCGAGATGCATTGCGCTTGCTTTGCTGTATCATGACTAAAATAAATACTTACAACAATACCCATCTATACCGACTTTTGAAATATTAGGCACTCATGGCAGATACTGAAAAAACCGACGACTTACTCAATCAAACACCGCCGCACAATATCGATATTGAAAAGGCGCTGCTGGCGTCTTTGATGAGTATCGAAGAGGCATACGATAAGATTGCAGATATCGTCACCAAAGACGATTTTTATGCTGGGCGACATCAGTATATTTTTGATGCTATTGCGCATTTAGCTGCAGTCAATGAGCCTTATGACACGGTTATGGTACATGATTGGTTAGAGGCACAAAAGCTGCTAAAAAGCGCAGGCGGCGACAGCTATTTGGCGGATATCTTGAGCCAAAGTCCAGCAACTTTGTTTAACCTGACGGCTTACGCCCAGCGTGTACGCGAGCTATCTACACTACGTCAGCTGATTACTACCGGCAATGATATGTTGACCTTAGCCTATAATCCTAAAGACCAAACCGTCAGCGATATTTTGGATAACGTAGAAGCAAAGATATTTAGCATCAATGAGCAGCATAATAAACGTGCAGAGCAGCGTGGACCTGTCGGTATTACTGCCGTATTGACCAATGTCATTGATAAAATCCAAGAGCTCAAATCAAATCCAGATGGCATGATTGGACTGCAAACCCCATTTGTTGAGCTCAATAATAAAACCCAAGGCTTGCAAGCAGGCGATTTAGTCATTGTGGCTGCGCGTCCATCAATGGGTAAAACCACCTTTGCGATGAACTTAGCAGAAGGGATTTTATTTAATGAAGATTTGCCCGTAGTGGTATTTTCAATGGAGATGCCCGCAGAATCTATCGTGATGCGTTTGCTATCATCTTGGGGCGCAATCAACCAAACACATCTGCGGTCAGGGCAAATGAATGAAGATGAATGGGCAAAAATGATGAACGCCATTCAGCATTTGCAGTCAAAGCATCTATATATTGATGACAGTACTGCCCTGCCACCCTCTGAGCTGCGTTCACGCTGCCGCCGTATTGCCAAAAATCATGATGGCAAGCTTGGCGCTATCATTGTCGATTATCTACAATTAATGAAAGTACCCGGTCTAGATGGCAACCGTGTTGGGGAAATCTCTGAGATTTCTCGAAGTTTAAAAGCCCTAGCACGTGAGCTTGAATGTCCAGTTATCGCCTTGTCGCAGCTTAACCGTAGTCTAGAAAATCGCCCTAACAAACGTCCTATTATGTCGGATCTGCGTGAATCTGGTGCGATTGAGCAGGATGCCGATTTGATTATGTTCATCTATCGTGATGAGGTTTATAATGAAAACTCAGATCACAAAGGTGTGGCTGAAATCATTATTGGTAAGCAGCGTAACGGCCCTATCGGCACCATACGTTTGGGTTTTGAAGGACAATTTACCCGCTTTATCAATTTGACGCCAGAATACTATCAAAATGTCAGTTTTGAGAACGACGAATAATAAAACTGACAGATAATTACGCATCAAAATTGCTCGTAAAAATGGCCAGTGACTCATCAACTCAATTGATGAATTACTGGCTTTATAAATTTATTCCTTCATAACTTTGCTAAAAAAGAAGACGATTATGCGCACAATCACTATCAAGCCTGCCGCCATTACTCATAATCTTAGTCAAGTAAAAGCGTTAGCACCAAAATCTAACGTCCTTGCGATGGTAAAAGCCAATGCCTATGGACATGGTGTCGCCGCCGTCCTACCAGCGTTACAGCAAGCAGATGGTATCGGGGTCGCTACTTTAAGAGAAGCGTTAGAAGCACGGCAATTGGGCTGGGATAAAACTATTGGGCTTATTGAAGGGGCCTTTACTGTTGATGAATGGCGACAAGCAATTGAACACGATATCAGTTGCGTGATTCATCATGCGCCGCAATTGGACTGGGCATTAGAGCAAATACCACCTGTTGATAGTGCCACTAGAGTGGTTTGGATAAAGTACAACACGGGTATGAATCGTTTAGGTTTTAATAACCAAACGCTTATTTCAGCCGCAAAATCTCTGCATGATGCTGGCTATCAGCTGATTTTGACCACCCATTTTGCCAATGCCGACAATCAAGATCACCCATTAAATGCCATACAAATCCAGCGTTTTAATGACATGCTAAGTACTTTACGACAAACAGTCAGTACTAATATTAAAGGATCATTGTGCAACTCTGCTGGTATCGTTAATTTCCCAGAGCATCATCATGATTGGGTACGTCCAGGCATTATGTTATATGGCAGTGCGCCTGTCATCGACCAAAGCGCGTATACGCTAAATTTGCAGCCAGCCATGGAATTTAGCGCACAAATTATTGCCTTGCAGACCGTACAAGCTGGCGACGCCATCGGTTATGGCAGCCGCTGGATAGCCCAGCAAGATGTTAAAACGGCTCTCGTTAGTATTGGTTATGGTGATGGATATCCCCGCGTTGTCAATGAGGATGCTTATGTTTCAGTCATTGACGCCGTAAATCAGCAACGCTACTCATGTGCAGTGATTGGGCGTGTCGCAATGGATATGATTGTCATCGATGTGAGCGCTGTACCAGAGAGTAGCGCTTTAAATAGCAAGGTCATACTATGGGGTGATGCGCCGCATGTTGATGAAGTTGCCACCCATGCTGATACGATTGGCTATGAGCTACTATGTCGTCTAAGCGTACGCCCAAATCGTATATAAATGTTATCGCCATGTCAGATAATGTCTCATCGAATGCAGGTTTGCATGACTGATAAATCATGGCAAATTGGATATTTACATTGAGAGTAATTGCGCTATACTAAAAGTTTGTTGTCATTCCAGTATACGCATTGACGCGATATCATTGCCGGCTGATAACGTATCATTTTCATTGACTTTGTTCGACTGCTAGGATTGCTATGAGTTTGCGCCATTTTTTGACCTTATCTGATTTAACCAAACAAGAACTAGAAAATCTCATCAAACGCGCCAGCGAATTGCGTCATATGCAACATGCAGGCGAGATATACCAGCCCTTTGTTGGTCGTACGCTCGGTATGATATTTGAGAAGTCATCCACCCGTACACGCATCTCATTCGAAACCGGCATGGGACAGTTTGGTGGTAGCGCTATCTTCTTATCGCCAAATGATACCCAACTTGGACGCGGTGAGCCAATTGAGGATTCCGCGCGCGTTATCTCTAGCATGGTCGATATCATTATGATTCGCACCTTTGGTCACGAAAAAGTCGAAACCTTTGCAAAGTACTCAAGCGTACCAATCATTAATGCCTTAACGGATGAATTTCATCCCTGCCAGTTGTTAGCTGATATGCAAACTTATTACGAGCATCGCGGTAGTATCGAAAATAAAATCGTCACTTGGGTCGGTGATGGCAACAATATGTGTGCATCCTATATGCAAGCTGCCAATCAGTTTGGCTTTGAGCTACGAGTAGCCGCGCCTTATGGCTTTGAGCCTGACCCTGAGCTGATGAAACGCTTCTCACATTGCGTGAGTATCGTTGAAAACGTACAAGAAGCGGCAAAAGACTCTCACTTAATTGTCACTGATGTGTGGGCAAGCATGGGACAAGAGTCTGAACAAAACACGCGTGCGCGTCGTTTTTCCTCTTATCAAGTGACACCATCACTGCTAGATAAAGCCGATTCTGAAGTGGTCTTTATGCACTGTTTGCCAGCGCATCGTGGTGAGGAGATCTCTCATGATATGCTTGACGATCCACGCTCAGTGGTATGGGATGAAGCTGAAAACCGCTTACATGCGCAAAAAGCCTTGATGGAGTTTTTGCTAAAAGACAAAATCAAAATATAGGTACACATTTTCAAAAGTTATTTATACAATCATAGATATTAAAAAAGGCAGAGCACATAACTTGTGCTCTGCCTTTTTTAATATGTGATAATCAAGTTAGTGTCTAATAGACAAGCGCTTATTGATTATCGAGTCAGCACTTCAACCCCATTACTGCTGGCTTTTAACAACACATCGGCTTGATTGGCAGCAAAGATACCATTACAGACCACACCGACGATATTATTAAGCTGCTGTTCAAGTGCTATTGGATTACTGACATCTAAATCATAAGTATCCAAAATCACATTGCCATAATCGGTGACAAAGTCTTCACGATAAACAGGCTCACCGCCCATTTTGGCCAACTCGCGCGCCACATATGAGCGGGCTTGTGGCAATACCTCTATCGGCACTGGGAATTCGCGCCCTAGTATCTCAACACTTTTACTAGCGTCAACCATACAAACAAATTTGTTCGATGCAGCAGCAACGATTTTTTCACGCGTGAGCGCACCGCCGCCACCTTTAATCAGTTGCAAATGCGCGTTTACTTCATCAGCACCGTCAATATACACATCAAGCTGACCGGCAAAATTTAAGTCAATAATCTCGATACCAAGTGCACGCAACCTATCTTCTGTCACCTGCGAGCTTGCAACTGCGCCAGCGAGCTTTACTGTTGGTAATAACTCAATCAGACAGTTCACTGTACTTCCTGTCCCTACGCCAAGTATCATATCATCTTCGATATAGCGTAGGGCGGCGCGGGCGGCGGCTTGCTTTTGTGCTTGCTGATCACTCATCATAAGTCCTTGGCAAAATAAACGTATCGCTTTAAAAAAAAGTAAAGGGTAAAAGAGGTAAAATGCGCCGCTATTATAACCGATGACTTTGAGTGATGTCAGCGTAATAGCACCTCTAGTAATAAGATATGACGTTAATTTTTAAGACTAAGACAAATAGGGCAACCAAAATACTAAAGCTAACAAGGTGACTAATAACACTGGCGGGGTGATAATCAAACCAATCTTCATATACTGCCCCCAGCTGATTTTATAATCTTTTTCTGCCAATACATGCAGCCATAGTAAAGTCGCAAGACTGCCCATAGGCGTAAATTTGGGTCCTAAATCATTGCCAATAACGTTGGCATAAATCATAAGCTCACGAGTGGCGGTCGGTACTTGGGCGCTATCAATCGCTAGTGCGCCTATCAAGGTAGAGGGCATGTTATTCATAATAGATGCCACGATAGCAGAGAGGAATCCTGTGCCCAAGGTTGCTATTAGATTGCCTTGTTGCCCTAACCAATTCAAGATCTGAGCGCCGTAGGCAGTTAATCCGGCATTGCCCAAACCATAAACAACCAAGTACATGCCAATAGAAAATAAAACAATCTGCCAAGGTGCTCTACGCACAATATCAGGCACGGACATCACCGCCCCACGACCGCCTTGCCAAAATCGCCCTGCAATCGCCATGAGCAGTACTGCAGCCGCGCCAGTAACGAGCGAGATAGGAATACCAAGCGACTCTGTCGCAAAATAAGCGACAAGCAGCAAAGCCAGTAGCGGAAAGGCAGCTTTAAAAACCAAAGTGTCTTCGATCGCTGACTCAGGTGCGCTAAGGTTAGCCATCGAGTAGTGTGTTGGAATGTGGCGTACATAGAATATCCATAGCACCGCCAGAGTCGCTAGTACAGAGACAATATTGACTGGTACCATAACCAAAGCATAACGTCCAAAACCAATATCAAAGTAGTTAGCACTAACGATATTAACGAGGTTAGATGTGACCAATGGCAAACTTGCAGTATCAGCAATAAAACCAGTCGCTATGATAAATGCCAATGCAGATGGCGGCGAAAAATTTAACCGTAATAAAATCGCAATCACAATCGGGGTCAGTAATAATGCCGCCCCATCATTGGCAAAAAACGCAGAAATAAAAGCGCCTAATATCACAATCATAGGGAACAATAGACGCCCTTGTCCATTACCCAATCTCGCTACATGCAGGGCTGCCCAAGCAAAAAACCCAGCCTTATCTAAGATAAGAGAGATGATAATCAGTGCGACAAAGGTAAAAGTAGCATCCCACACTATGTCCCACACGACACCGACATCAGATAATTGCACCACACCAAAAGCTAGGGCGACCAACGCCCCGCCCATCGCACTCCAACCAATGCCTAAACCTCTAGGTTGCCATATGACTAGCCCTAAAGTAACGATAAAAATAATCAATGCGAGCATGAACAACCTTACTTAAAAAAATTAGTGACATTTATTCAAGTAGGCTTCATGAAGCCTACTTGATTTAGCCTATTTTATTGAATAAGTCTCCAATCGATATTAGGTCAATTTAGAATTAAAAATTAAATCGATTTTTGATTAACGCGTTTTGATACTTCTTCAGCACTTTCAACCCGTTCAGAATAGCGATCAGTCAGATAGGCTGAGCGTCCACGAGTAAGCCAGGTAAACTTTACCAGCTCCTCACAAACATCAACAACGCGCAGATATAAAGGCGACTTATCCATGCGATTATCATCGTTAAATTCCAAAAAGGCTTTTGGAATAGACGACTGATTTGGGATAGTAATCATGCGCATCCAGCGCCCAAGAATACGCAGCTGATTGACCGTATTAAAGCTTTGACTACCTCCACTGACTTGCATTATCGCTAAAGTCTTGCCTTGGGTTGGTCGGACGCCGCCCAATGACAGCGGGATCCAATCGATTTGCGCTTTCATGATACTGGTCATACTACCGTGACGTTCGGGACTGACCCACAGCATACCCTCTGACCACTGCGCAAGCTCACGCAGCTCTTGCACTTTAGGATGGTCTGCATCAACAGCATCCGGTAATGGCAAGCCAGATGGATCAAACATCTTCACCTCACAACCATACCAGCGCAATAGACGACTCGCCTCCTCGGCTGCTAGCTTTGAAAAGGAACGCGTGCGCAATGAGCCGTATAACACCAGTATTTTTGGCGCATGACGTGGGTCATTTGCGCCTATTAAAGACTCAATATCGATAGGATGAATAAGACTTGAATCAATATTGGGCAAATTATCCAAATCGACCACATTCAAATCTGCTGTATTATTTGCCATAATAAACCACTTCCCCATCTTCTTTAGTGAAGCTATTCACGGGGTTATCTAGTAACTCAAACACTCGCTCTGATGGTCGGCACAATGCCGCGCCCTTATCTGTGACTACGATAGGACGATTGATTAAGATAGGATGGTCAATCATGGCATCGATAATTTCGTCATCAGATAGCGTAGGGTTGTCTAGACCCAGCTCATCATTAATCGACTCTTTACTGCGTAACAGCTCTCGTGGAGAGAGAGCCATTTTTTCTAATAGCTCAACCAAATACTCACGACTCGGCGGTGTTTTAAGGTATTCAATCACCTCTGGATTATCCCCTGACGCTTGCATAATGGCTAAGGTATTACGAGAAGTACCGCATTTTGGGTTGTGAAAAATCAACGATGTCATAGTAATCTCACCTATTTTTTATGAATATAGAATTGGGATGTTTTTGATTGATAGCAGTTTAACAATGGGGCAGGTTTTCAACATCATCCAGCTCATTAATGCCACCGCGACTATCGATTGAACAGCCATTTAAATTATTAACAAGAGCCGCACACAGCTCTGGATGTCCAGCGCAGCAATCTTGTAATAAAAACTCAATGACGGTCTGCATATGTGATAAAGAGGCACGATAGATAATCTGGCGACTTTGGCGCTCTGATATCACCCACCCAGCTCGTGCCAGCACCGATAGATGTGTGGACATCGTATTATGCGGCACAGACAGTTGGCGAGCTATTTCACCCGCAGGTAATCCTGTAGGCTCGTGACTGACCAGCAGTCGAAATGCCTTTAAGCGGGTTTCTTGTGAGAGGGCGGCAAAACTTGTCATAGCATCAATCATTTCCATATGTCCAATAATACAGACATATGGAAATGACTCAAGTTTTTTTGGATAAATAAGCAAAAAAACTGGTTTTGTTGATAATTTTATTTGACTTAATAAACATCAATGACTAAACCACCGCAAAAACTGTAATTGTGTCTTGCAACATGTTTAAAATCAGCATAGGCTAATCTATTTGATTTTTATCATTCTCTGCATTTTTTGTCGCTAATAGCGACTCGCTTATTTACTTATAATTCACCGCACTTTTTCACTCATACATTCACAAGTTTAGGAATCATTATGCTGTCACATTGGGTACGAGCCATCTTACAAGCCACCGTCTATGATGTTGCTATTCAAACACCACTTGAAGCGGCACCCAAACTGACCCAACGTTTTGCTAATGACATTCGTTTTAAACGTGAAGACCTGCAACCGGTAAAGTCTTTTAAATTGCGCGGTGCTTATAACCGCATTAGCCAATTAAATGATGAGCAAAAAGCACGTGGCGTGATTTGCGCATCGGCAGGTAACCATGCCCAAGGGGTTGCCTACTCTGCTCGTAAACTTGCTCTTAATAACATTATCGTTATGCCAACTACTACTCCTGATATCAAAGTAGATGCCGTCAGAGCACTTGGCGGCAATGTCGACTTGTACGGTGATAGCTTTGATGAAGCCAATCGCTATGCCATTGATCGCGCTGAGCGTGAAGGTCTGACTTTTATCCCACCATATGATGATGAGCTGGTGATTGCTGGACAAGGTACCATCGGGCTTGAGCTCACCCAGCAATGGCGCAATATGGATTACGTTTTTGTAGCAGTTGGTGGTGGTGGTCTGATTTCTGGCGTCGCTGCATTTTTGGGCGAAGTTGCCCCGCATGTCAAAGTCATCGCTGTAGAAGCCGACCAATCAGCGTCACTAAAAGCGGCACTTGAAGCCAATGAGCGAGTCAAACTTGAACAAGTAGGACTGTTCGTCGATGGTGTGGCAGTTGCCCAAATCGGCGAATTACCGTTTGATATTGTTCGTATGCAGAAGAGCGATAAGTCCGGTCCTGTCGTCGATCCTGAAGTCGTCACTTGTACCAACGATGAAGTTTGCGCTGCTGTCAAAGATATCTTTGAAGAGAACCGTAGTATCGTTGAGCCTGCTGGCGCGCTGCCAGTTGCTGGTATGAAAAAATACATCGAGGCTCATAACCTACAAGGCAAAAACTGCGTCGCCATCATTTGCGGTGCCAATATGAATTTTGATCGCTTGCGCTACATCGCTGAGCGTACTGAGATTGGTGAGAAAAAAGAAGCCATCTTTGGCGTAACGATCCCTGAGCAGACTGGCGCTTTCTTAAATTTCTGTCGTAGCCTACACGGTCGTAATATTACTGAGTTTAATTACCGTGCTGATAGTAAGAAATCACCTGATTCTATGGAACCTGCAGCAATATTCGTTGGGATTGCATTAAAAGAAGGTGACAAAGAGCGTCAAACCATCCGTACGCAATTGGTAGCTGATGGCTATACAGCACACGACTTGACCGATGACGATGTCGCCAAATCCCATATCCGTCATCTGATTGGTGGCCATGCTCATGTTGAAAATGAGCAGTTATTACAAGTCACTTTCCCAGAACGTCCAGGTGCTTTATTAACCTTTTTAGAAAAATTGGGTGACGATTTTAATATTACCTTGTTTCATTATCGCAATCATGGCGCTGCTGAAGGTCGAGTATTGGTCGGTTTACAAGCCTCTGAGGGTAACTCTCGCCAGCTACAAGATGCGCTGCTCGATATCGGTTACGATTGCACCATGCTTAATGATAATGTTGGTTATCAGTTATTTTTAAAATAAAACTAAACGTAGACTATCAATTTATCAGTGGC
The DNA here is from genome assembly GCF_036861305.1 of Psychrobacter sp. S4(2024). Classification (NCBI taxonomy): domain Bacteria; kingdom Pseudomonadati; phylum Pseudomonadota; class Gammaproteobacteria; order Moraxellales; family Moraxellaceae; genus Psychrobacter; species Psychrobacter sp. S4(2024). Next base: position 139,881 of record NZ_JAZAQR010000001.1, read on the forward strand.
CGAAAGCATTGCTCCCAAATGACATCCTGCGCAGAAGCCACTTACTTTATACAACATTGCCCTGATACGAAAATGGATGGCAATAATGATGGCATACCTTGTGAAAAACAATGGTGTCAATAACTTCAATGACAAAAACGATGTTAATCGCTTACTGCTCTTTTAATTATTAAAAATACCACCATTATAATCTTACGTTATTGATATCTATGAGGTTTTGATGAGTAAACATAATAAAAACCACAATCAGCCCAGTCATAGCAATCCTGATGCTGTTCGTATGCGTCTTGATAAATGGTTATGGGCTGCACGCTTTTACCGCACTCGCACTCTTGCCAAAGAAGCCATCGAAAGCGGGCGCGTACATTACGCAGGTAGCCGCGCAAAGACCAGTAAAGAGATTACCGTTGGCGATGAATTGCAGATTCGTCAAGGATCAGCCACTGCCATGACTGAAAAGACAGTCGTTGTTGAAGCACTAACGGCGCAACGCGGTAACGCAACAGCAGCTGAAGTATTGTATTCAGAAACCGAAGAAAGCATCGCTCGCCGTGACTATTATGCCGAGCAGCGTAAACTTGCTAACCTTGCCCGTCCAGACAACAAACCCAATAAAAAAGAGCGCCGTGATTTACATCGCTTTAAGAGCAATCAAGATTAGCTCTGTTGGTAAGATCAGTAATAACAGCACCTCATCTTAATTAATAATACGGCTAGCGAGTATGTATGAACTGCTGACCCTATTGTTTACTCTCTGCCCTTGCCATTCAAGGTATTAACCGTTACGCTATCACCCATTAACTTACACTCTATAGCATGCTTATAAATCACATTTCTAGTGTTGATTTTGATAGCATGTTTTTTTATTGCGACAAAAGGTCATCATATGCCCATCAAAGCATCTACTCCGTCATCTGTATTATTGGTCTGTTTGGGGAATATCTGCCGGTCACCGACCGCCGAAGAGATTTTTCGTCAGCAAGCAGCGATCGCAGGGCTGTCGATGAAGGTAGATTCGGCAGGCACTGGGAATTGGCATATTGGGCATGCACCTGATGAGCGCGCGCAGCGTCACGCCAAAGCTCATGGTTACAACATCAATAAATTGGTCGCGCGCCAAGTCAGTGCTGATGACTTTCGCGATTTTGATTTAATCTTGGCGATGGATGCACAAAATTTAGCAGACTTGCAGAGTATTAAAAATGGTATAACAAATACCGATACAAAATTAGCCAAATTGGCTTTATTTAGTGAGGAAGATCCCACTTACGGCGGTGATGATGTGCCAGACCCATACACTGGTGATGGCGATGCTTTTGAAGAGGTAATCGAGCGTATCGAATCAAGTGCACAAGCTTGGATTGAAAGCTGGAAGATATAGTAATCATAAGGCGCTATATTTTTGCTACCTTTATACCTAGCATCCTTTATAATAAATACCATATGACTTTTTGTTTACTTGCCCCATAGGCTATGTTATGACTTCAGCTTTATGCTCTAAACCCAGTGCACCACATACTCTATCTGATGACGTAGCTGATTTGTCTCATAGCAATACCATGGCTTTGGCATGTATGGCTGACTCTGTAGTTACCTTAACGGATGAGGTGCAACTTGATGAGTTTATAGCATATTATGAGCAAGATACTCAGCATAGAAAGCCATTATTTGTCTTGTCCGGTGGTAGTAATGTGTTATTACCAGCCAAGCTCAATGCGATTGTCTTACGACCACAAATGCGTGGTATACAGGTGACAGCGCAAACAGACTCTCATGTCGATATCGAGGTAATGGCAGGTGAAAACTGGCACGACTTGGTGGTACATACGGTCGCTCAAGGCTGGTATGGACTCGAAAACCTTGCCCTCATACCTGGTCTGACGGGCGCCGCTCCCATACAAAATATTGGCGCTTATGGTGTTCAGCTAGAGGACTGCTTACAGTCTGTACGTGCTTACCATCTGCCAAGTCAAACGTGGCATGATTTGACCACGGTCGACTGCGATTTCGGCTATCGTGATAGTATGTTTAAACGTCAGCCGAATACGTGGCTAATCAGCCGTGTGGGTTTTAGATTGCATACTGATGCGACAAAGGTGCTGGCAAGCTATGGCGATGTACAGACCGTCGCACAGAGCTATGCGACACAGCAAGGTCGCACCAAACCGATGCCCGCTGACGTAATGCATGCCATCATTGAGATTCGTCAGCAAAAGCTGCCTGACCCGAAGCAATTACCAAATTGCGGCAGCTTTTTTCAAAATCCTATTGTCCCTCAAGATCAATTTGCTACGCTGCAATCATCTTATCCGGCTATCGTTGGCTACCCAATGCCTGACGCAATGACTAAAGTGGCAGCCGGCTGGCTTATCGAACAAGCGGGTCTAAAGGGCGGCGGTATAGAGCCTATTTTTACCCATCAGCAGCAAGCGCTAGTACTGACCAATCACGCGCCGTATATTGCTACCAAACAAGATGTCGCCGCTGCTCAAAAATATATTATAGATACTGTCTATAAGAAATTTGCGATTCAACTGTCGCGTGAGCCAGTATGGGTAAATGCCGATGGCTCCATTGGATACGATGAGCATGTGGTCTAAGCAGTCATGGTCTAATCGCCTATGGCGACATTATTTACGTTCAGCTGAGCGTATGATCAAGCTGTTTCGTATTATCAATGCCACGTTTTTGCTGGGTGCAACGACAGTTATTTTAGTCCTCATCAGTTTATTCACGCCGCTATTTTCTCAAGCAGTAGTCTATATATTGGCTCATCTGCCATTACCAAAAATGCCATCTGCTGCTATGAGCTCGCCGCCTACCGCTTATGTGGTATTGGGTGGCGGTCTGACCAATGATAATAACAACCAAATTATCCTCAATCGCTATAGCCTTAATCGTGCCCGTGCTGCCGCTACAGCCTATCACGACCTTCCTCTGCCCATTGTACTCAGTGGTGCTGAAGCGCCTTGGCTTGGTCAATGGCTGATTGAGCATGGTATTGATGGGTTAATCAGCGAAAACGCCAGTATGAATACTTGCGAGAATGCGCGATTTACGGCAAAACGTATCCCTCTGCATCATGTCTATCTCATCACCGACAGCTACCATATGGCACGTGCTCGCAGACAATTTGCCTTAAACGGCATCAATAGCACAGCGATTAATGCCCCCTTACCCGTTATACGTGACTGGATGGAGCCAGCACAAAACTTAAGCCATTCTAGGCGGGCGGTTTATGAAGTTGCCGCCTATCTACGCGATGTGATACGACCTCAAGCAAATTGTCGCCAAGCTAAAGAAGTGACGTCGCAGCAGCTGTTGACTCCAAGAGGTAAAGTTGCCAAAACTGCTGACGACTAGAGTCTGTACCTCAATTTTAGAAACATACCCTCATAACTATCTACCTTTTTCCCTTTGTCCTTACAGGTCAACCATCTCACTGGCAACAGGTGTATAATAGTAAAAGAAACTGCGATTAAAGAGATGTGCCATGCTCAGTATATTTTTACTAATTCCATTAAGTCTCATGCTGTTTGTGGTCGCGATTTGGGCAGTACGTTATGCGGTCAAATCCAATCAATTTGAGGATTTGGATAACGCCTCCCAGCGCATTATTTTAGATGATCGTCAAGAACGTCGACAAGTCATACAAGCTCAAGAAAATGTAACACCTATTCAAGAAGTAAAAGAAGTGAGCGATACTACTTCGATTGAAAAAGAATCTAATAAGCTAAATAGTGCGCATATTGTCGCCCCTCCTCTCTCTGATACAGACAAGAACTCAAAAACATAGCCTTGGGCTATTTTACTAATGCGTTACCCACTTATTCTATCTGCATAAGACAGTGGTAAGTCGGTACGCTTTTTACCATTTTTAGGAGTACCTTCCCATGACCACAGCTTTACTCGTTGCGGCATTATTAATGGGTTTTTTTGGTTCACCGCATTGCTTAGGTATGTGTGGCGGCTTAGTAACTGCCTTTGGTCTGTCGATGAAGGATGTCAGCCCCGCCAAGCGCCGTGCATTGGTGGCGACCTATCATTTCGGTCGCTTAACCAGCTACGCATTTTTGGGTTTGATCGCAGGACTGTTAGGTACTGCCGTATTACAACCGTTGATGCAAGGCAATAGTGCACCGCGTATTTTGCTTGGTTTGGTATTGGTGTTCGTCGGCATGACCATGCTTGGTGCACCATTTTTAAAGAGACTTGAGCGTTTTGGTATGCGATTTTGGCAATACCTAAGCCCTATTCGTCAAAAAGTATTTCCACTCAATACTTTTCCGCGAGCATTGTCTGCCGGTCTTCTATGGGGATTCTTACCTTGTGGCTTAGTCTATGGCGCCCTACTTATCGCTGTGGTCGCGCACAATCCTCTCAGCGGTGCTGCCTTGATGTTCGTCTTTGGCTTAGGAACCGTACCGATGTTAGTCGCTACTCATGAGACCGTTGGTTGGTTACGGGATAAGATTGGACGTTTCCGCCTAAGACAGCTTAATGGTGCTGTGATGGTATTATCAGGTTTGGCTGTGGTCTTCGTTCCTATCGCCATGTCCAGTATGCATGGTGACCATGGCGGCGGTCATAGCATGGGCATGGCGCATGGTGATACTATGATGATGACTGATACGGATAATACGACTCACCATGATATGAGCCAAATGGATCACAGTATGCACAATATGAATAATGACTCGGAGACGATGGAATAGCATTACTAATCAATGATAATTGCTTAATGTTATGTGCATAAAAAAAGCCCTTAATCATTTATCAAGGGCTTTTTACTGTTTAAAGACTTTAGAGCTTAATTAAAAAAATCTGATTAAGGCTGCCACTGCTCAAGCTTAAACTTCGTATCCAAATGCTTCTCTAATGCCGGTATATTAAAGGCATCATCTTCGCTGACAAAGCTAATACTAATACCGGTTTGCCCAGCGCGCCCAGTACGACCAATACGATGTACATAGTCATCTGGCTGGTCTGGCAAGGTATAATTAATCACATGACTGACATCATCTACATGAATACCGCGCCCTGCTACATCCGTCGCGACCAAAACAGAGGCATGCCCGTCTTTAAAGCGCTGTAAATATTTTTCGCGTTTTTGTTGAATCACATCGCCTGATAACATGACAATTTTATGTCCCTGACGCAGCTTATGATATAGGCGCTTTACTTGGTCTTTACGATTGGCAAAAATAATGACCTTTTCTACCGTACTATCCATGATAATACGCTCAACCGCTTCTAGCTTCTGATCTTCGGTTAAGAGATAAAAATGTTGGTCTACCAGCTCACTGGTTTTATGCTCAGGCTCAATCTCAACAAACTCTGGCTCATGTAACCAGCGATAAGCCAAACCCATCACATCTTGGTTAAAGGTAGCAGAAAACAATAAACTTTGACGGTCGGTATTGGGCGGCATGCGACCGACTAAGCGTTTGATATCGGGTATAAACCCCATATCGAGCATGCGGTCTGCTTCGTCTAATACTAGCACCTCTACGCGGTCTAAATAGACTATACCTTTGTGCATCAAATCAATCAAACGACCAGGTGTGGCAATCAATATATCGACGTATTGACGCTCAAGCTCATGCTGCTGGGTTTCATAATTGGTACCACCCATAATACAGACGCTATGCAAAGAAGTATATTTGGTCAAAGCGATACAATCATCGAATATTTGCTGAGCAAGCTCACGGGTAGGTGCCATAACGACAGCACGTGGCTCACCTAAATGACGTTCTTCATCAGCAGCAAATGGACGCTTAAGTAACGCCTCCATAATGGTCAATAAAAATGTAGCCGTCTTGCCCGTACCCGTCTGCGCCTGTCCGATCGCATCTTGGTTTGCCAGCGTATGCGGCAGTATTTTTGCTTGAATCGGCGTCAATTCAGTAAAACCTAAGTCACTTACTGCACGCAAGGTCGCTGCTGAAAGTGGCAAATCCGTAAACGTCGTAAAGTTACTCAAAAAAATATCCTTTTATATAAATCGCTTGTGTATCATAAATAAATGAGAGGCTATAAGGCTTAACGATTTATATCAACCATTAGCCAACAGGCAAGCCCTATAAAACTGATAAGCATAAAAAAGCCAAGCCCGATGTCGATGCTTACCAAATACGCTGCGTTAAAATCAACATAAGTAAGACAGGACGGGCTTGACTCAGTAGTATATCAGTAGTTTGTACAGACATTATAGCTAAACTGCACGAATGACTGTTACGATTACTCTTCTACTTTTCTGACTTCTTCAGCTTGTAGGCCTTTATCACCTTCTACCACACTGAACTCAACTTTTTCGCCGTCTTTTAGAGAGCGATAACCATCACCTTGGATCGCGCGGAAATGCACAAAAATATCTTCTCCGCTATCACGTTGAATGAAACCAAAGCCTTTTGAGTCATTAAACCACTTAACGATACCTTGCTCGCGAGCTAACATAATATTACTTCCTAAAAAGTTTACTTAGTCCCAAATTCCTTTGCATCATTGCATATAAACGGGTACCAAGATGATGAAATCAAAACTTAAAAGTGACTATCTAATACAGTATTAGCGAAATATGAAAGCCTTATACTTACTTTTAGTATTTAGTCATTTTAATGCCTCTAGTCTTTAATGGAAACTAAAACTACTTTATCAAAAAAGTGTTAATTATCTACCAAACTAGAGTTAGCAACAAACATGTAATGTTTATTGTGTAAAAAATATCATAACACGGGTTTTTAGCAACACAAAGGCTTTTAAGATGATTTTTATACCTCGATCTATTTTTTGGAATTATTTTTTTATAAGTTAGCTTGCAAGCTGTTAATATAAAAGGATAGAGAGCGCTATGTTTCCTAACACCTGTTATTGTAGTACGCTTATACTCACCAATAATTTATCTTGACATATTCATTGCTACTCATAGAGACCATTATGACCGCCTCATCTCAATCAGCAACGACCAGCACTGCTTCCCATAAAAAAGCCAATAAAACCCTTACTCATAAGCTATTATTGATTAATGGTGTCAATCTAAATCTACTCGGCAAACGTGAGCCTGATATTTATGGTCATATGAAGCTTGCTGATATTGAGAGTGCTTTAATCAAGCGCGCCGCGGCACATGGTATTGAGCTAATTTGTAGTCAGTCGAATCATGAAGGCAAACTGGTCGATGATATTCAGTATTACGGTCTATTGGCAGAGCCAAGCGCACAGATCGATGCCATAATCATCAATCCTGCTGCTTTTACTCATACGTCTGTTGCGATACGCGATGCGCTACTTGCTACCCAAAAGCCATTTATAGAAGTACATTTATCTAACGTCCACGCACGCGAGTCGTTTCGCGAGCATTCTTATTTATGTGATGTAGCGGTTGGCGTGATTTGTGGTTTGGGGCATTTGGGCTATGATATGGCATTGGATTATTGGCTGACCCATACTTATGCAATAACACTGAATAAGTAGTTTAATGGCGTTAAGGTTTTTATCTAAATAATACTGCCGAACACATGACAAAAATTACTGCGACAAGTACTACACAAACCGTTATTGCGATACTTTTTAGCACAGTAGTTAAACAGCATTCATTCGATTAAAATAATAATATTAGGGGTTAGATAATAACCCACTAAATACCCCACTAGATGGTGATAGGCATGGCAAAATCGTCCGGAACGCGCTTTATGAAACTTGCTGGTATGACAGTAAGTATTGCTGGAAAAGCAGCTAAAAACTCCCTAAAGCATCTCTCAAGTGACGAAGAAAAACGCCTACAAGCGCGCTCAGAATTGATGCAAGATGTCGGTATTCAAATCGCTGAAACTTTAGGTGAGATGAAAGGTGCGGTCATGAAGGTAGGTCAAATTGCCTCGCAGTATAAAGATGTGTTTCCACCTGAAGTTGCAACCGCATTAGAGAAACTGCAAAAAGATGCACCGGCGATGCCCTATGCGCAGATACGCGTACAAGTTGAACGTGAGCTTAAAGCGCCTATTCATGAATTATTTACTGAATTCGAAGAAATTCCATTTGCTGCAGCTTCCATCGGACAGGTACATCGCGCAATTTTGCCATCTGGGCAAAGGGTTGTGGTTAAGGTGCAATACCCTGATGTCGACAAAAATTGTGATAGCGACCTAAAACAAGTCCGTATGGCACTAAAAATCGCTGGCGTGCTCAATATGAGTAAGCAATTGCAAGAGCAATTATTTCACGAAATTCGCCAAAGCTTACATGATGAGCTTGATTATATTAAAGAGGCGCATAATCTGCGGGTATTCGGCGCTTTTCATGTCGAAGATACGGGTCTCATTATCCCAAAAGTGATTAGCAGTCACTCTTCTAAAAGAATCTTGACCTTGACAGAAGAGAGCGGCGAAACCTTAACAGTGGCAGCAACGTGGGATAATGATATTAAGCAGAAAATCGCAGTGCGCTTGTTTCATTTTACCGCAGGGCAGCTGTTTGGGTTATATCGAATGCACTGCGACCCTCATCCGGGCAACTTTGCGTTCCGTGATGATGGCAGTGTGGTTGCCTATGATTTTGGCGGGATTCGTAGCTATAGCGACAGCGAAGTTCAATTATTTCGCCGATTTGCCAAGCATGCCTTAAAAGGTGATGTCACTGCCCTTGAGCAAGATTTGGTTGCTCTGGATATACGCCGTGAAGACGATAAAATCGTACCGGGTGAGTTTTATGGAAAATGGTTAGAGATTGGGCTGAAACCCTTATCTATCAAACCCTATCAAGACGGTGATTTTGATTTTGCAAGCAGTCAAACCCATCATGAAGCCATCGCCCAAATGCGCACTTCTTTGAAATACTTTGGACAGTTTCAACCATCAGCCTCTACGATGATGCTCGACCGTACTATATCAGGACAATACTGGAACCTAGTCAATCTAGGAGTGACGATAGATTTGTCGCCACTGGTACATGAATATATAGGTTTTTAGAGCGTTAAATGGCTATAAATATATAGGACAAGTTTTAGTATTGGTTATACATGCAAGGCATGTCCACAGCGGTCACAAAAATCCGCACCTACTGCGTGACCAAATTTACCACAGTTCGGACACGTGACAGGATTGAGCTGCGGGCGCATATTACGTGCAAGCTCTGAGGTGAAAATCCCTGTCGGTACAGCAATGATTGAATAACCTGTAATCATGACCATGGTTGCAATGGCTTGCCCCAATGGTGTTTTTGGTGACATGTCGCCGTAACCAACCGTCGTCATAGTAACAACTGCCCAATAGATAGATAGCGGAATACTGGTAAAGCCGTTTTCTGGTCCTTCTACGACATAGATAATCGAGCCGAAAATGGTGACCAGTAACACCAGTGACAAGAAAAATACCGTGATTTTTTGCTGACTGGTTCTAAGCGCAGACGCCAAAAACCCTGCTTGTTGCATATAGGCTTCAAGCTTAAGTACCCGAAAGATACGTAAAATACGTAAGATACGAATGACAAGTAAGTATTGTACGCCCACAAACATTAAGCTTAAATAGCTCGGTAGTACGGACAATAAATCCACTATCCCAAAAAAACTAAACACGTAACGAAAGCGATTGGGCGCTGAGAACAACCTGAGCATATACTCAATCGTAAACAAAATAGTAAAAAACCATTCTGCATATAGAAACAGCGTGCCATACTGCAAGCGCATATAGAGCACACTATCGAGCATCACGACCGCCACACTGGCCAAAATCGCGATCAACAATACAATATCAAACAGCTTACCCAAACGAGTATCTGTACCTTCAATAATAATATGAATGCGGTTACGCAAATGAGTAACGGCTTCGGTATTCGGCTGCTTCATAAAGTCAATCAAATCATAGGATCAATGGATATCTAAAACCGGACAACTTAGGCGTATATGCATAAGCTAAGATTGGTCAAAATACGTGAAAGTGGTTTATAATATTGAAAGTAATGTGGTTATCGGCTGCTATCCGTCACTACGATAATAATCGATAGCGGCTCAAAAGCCAGAACATAGCAGTGTAGCAAAAAAGCGCTATTAACAACATACAAATCGTTAACTTAGCGACAGATCACTTACCTGAGCTTAACAGCGCAATCAGGTAATAAAACTGCTGTAGCTATAAAAAATTTTTACCAATAAATGTTTTAGCTGTACAATACATCACTCGTAATACTTAAGGACGTCATATGGCAGGCCATTCAAAATGGGCAAATATCAAACACCGTAAAGCCCGTCAGGATGCGGTAAAAGGTAAAGTATTTACCAAAATTATTCGTGAAATTGTTTCTGCTGCCAAGCAAGGTGATCCTGACCCTGATAAGAATCCGCGCCTACGTGCGGTTATTGAAAAAGCCCTGTCCGTCAATATGACAAGAGACACCATCAATCGTGCGGTAGCTCGTGGTACAGGCGGTGATGACAATGACAATATGGACGAAGTTAGCTATGAAGGTTATGGCATCGGCGGCGTCGCAGTATTAGTCGAAACCATGACTGACAATCTCAATCGGACAGTCAGTGAAGTACGCCATGCTTTTACCAAAAATGATGGCAATCTGGGTACTACTGGCTCTGTGGCTTACCTATTCAATAAACGCGGTGAAATAAGCTTTAATGACACAAGTTTAGAAGATGAAGTTATGCTAGTGGCATTAGATGCAGGCGCGCTTGATATCGAAAATGATGGCGAAAGCTTGCTGGTCATCACTGAGTGGGAAAATTTCGGTCATGTTAAAGACGCGCTTAATGCTGCTGGTTTAGTCTCTGACAATGCTGAAGTAACTATGTCGCCATCCACCAGTGCTGAAATAGACAACGTTGCAGATGCCGAAAAAGTCATGAAGATGATTGATATGTTAGAAGATATTGATGATGTGCAAGAAGTTTATAGCAACGTCAATTTTTCAGACGAAGTCATGGCACAGCTTGAGCAGTAATTTTTGTGCTTTGTATTAAAAAAGCCAAACGTTTTTAGCGTTTGGCTTTTTTGTTCAACAATATGTGACATGTGACGAGCAATTACTTCAAACTAAGCTTTGCACGTGACGCCTTCAAGCGCTAACAAATGCGTTTTCTTATCTAAGCCGCCTGTATAACCACCAAGTTTGCCGTCGCTTGCAATAACACGATGACACGGAACGACAATACTAAAAGGGTTTTTACTATTGGCATTCGCAACCGCACGAAAGCCTTTGGGACTATCGACATTTTGTGCCAGCGTTGCATAGCTAATCGTCTTGCCATAACCAATATCTTGTAGTGCTTGCCAAACTCGCTGCTGAAATTTAGTTCCTAGGCTCATATCTAGTGACAAATCGAACGCTTGACGCTCACCGTTAAAATACTCCGTTAATTGTGCTATAGCCTCTATTAATAATGCTTGAGTAGGTTCATTTTTGCTTAGGCTATCTTTATCTATGAATGTAAAACTCTGATCGTCAATACCATAATGCTTTTTAAGCTTGGGAATAGATTTCGAACTGTGCCAAGAATCACCTGCCAGCAGCCAATTGACCTCAACCAGCTTAGGACTGCTATGCTCATTGGCACTCGCAATTAATGTTAACTGATTAGATCCAAAAGCGGCTGTGGTGACTATCATGACTACTCCTTTTCAAATCGTTATATTTTCAAGACTTGAGTATTGACTAAAATAAACTGTTGAGCGCTATTCTTTGTCATCAGTTTCAAACAGCGCGGCGACAAATTGTTTTGGACTAAAGGCACGCAGATCATCAATCGACTCACCTACGCCAATATAACGAATAGGTACATCTGTCGTTTCGGCAATATTAAAGACCACACCGCCTTTGGCAGTCCCGTCTAGTTTAGTAATCGTGATTCCGGTTAATGGTACCACTTTATTAAATAATTCCACTTGATTAATGGCATTTTGACCCGTGCCAGCATCAAGCACAATCATGCCTTCATGTGGCGCGCTTGGATCAGCTTTGCGCATCACACGTACGACTTTTTCGAGCTCTGCCATTAGATGGGTTTTATTCTGTAAACGTCCAGCAGTATCGGCAATTAACACATCGATATTTTTTGCTTTAGCAGATTGCATGGCATCAAAGATAACTGATGCACTATCAGAGCCATGACCTTGCGCCACAACTGGAATATGATTACGCTCACCCCAGATTTGCAGCTGTTCAGTAGCAGCTGCGCGGAAAGTGTCCCCTGCTGCTAACATCACAGACTTACCCTCGCCTTGCAAACGTTTGGCAAGTTTACCGATAGTCGTCGTTTTACCTACGCCATTCACTCCTACGACTAAAATCACAAATGGTTTTTTACTGCTATCAATAATAAGCGGCGCAACTTTCGGCGTTAAGATATCGACCAATTCAGTCTGTAATGCCTTGTATAATGAATGCGCGTAGATTAAATCACCGCGATCTGTCTGCTCAGTAAGGCTTTTGATAATACGATTGGTCGCATTGACACCGATATCAGCCACCAACAGTTGGTCTTCAACCTCTTCTAATAGCTCATCATCAATCTCTTTGCCTCCAATAAGGATACTGACCATCCCTTCGGCTAAGTTCTTACGCGACTTACTTAAACCGGTTTTCATCCGGTTAAACCAGCTGCCTTTTTTGCTGCTTTCTTGTTCCTCTTGCAACGCTTTATTTGCTTGCGACTCTACTGGAATCGTTTGCTGTGGCTCAGAAGACGCTTGATTACTACTACTATTAATGCTACTTGCACTGCTAGGCGTAACGCTTGGCAGATCCCCTAATTGTGCTTGTAAGGGCATAGTAGGGATTTTTGATCCAGAGACAGCTGGTGTTGTCTTCTCTGTTTCATTGGTATTTGCAAAGCTCTCTGAGGTATTGTCTGTATGACTCTGCTTTTGCGTCATGAGGATAGGCGCGCCTAGGGCAATGCTCTCGGCTGCATCGGTGCTTGATACTTGCTTATTGACTGTAGGCGTTGGCTCATCACTATTACTTACCTCATTTTTTTCAGGTGCATCGATAATAGGGACAGATTGCACTGGCAGACTGGGTAAGGTAATATCATCGTCATCTAATTCATCAAGTCCGCTGTCAAGATTAATGACCACACGATTGCTATTATTGGGGTTATTCATAAGTTTGCCCTAAAGTTCATCAGTATCAGTAATGTGTTTATGGTAAAACCGGATCTGTATATCGTTGTATTGTCCGTTTTCTATGATTCAATGCAGAGATTATTTTTAGTCTAGTTTAGCATAATTCAAGTTGAGCTCAGCCTTTCGCATCCTAGATTGCTTATAAATGGCAAAAATCATCAAGTGATACAAAAGCGCTATTAAACCTTTAGCGTGAAAAAGATGATAAATAAGATCGCTCATTGAGCAAGTTTCGCTTAAGGTTTGGACACATAAATCTGACCTTTGCGATGGCAAACTTCGCCTACTCTTAGCAAGGTTAATTAAATACCTGTTTATACCTTTTATCTCCATGCTTCTTACTTATATTAGGAATGTCTTATGTTGTCTTCATCCAATCATTATAAAAACATTACCCATATCACTGCTGCTTTATTACTGGCGACGATGGCACTATCAGCGACAGGTTGTAACACGACTCAAGAATTCAAGCCGACTGCCAGTGTCATGGTTGGTGCGCACAAATCTTTATGATGGTATAAGTATCAGTACTATGATGAAAATAGATATGTAGTCAATTGAATTTAAAAATAACACAGTACTGCTATTCTGAACGTAACTCTTTTACATTGAACTTACTATACGCTCTCATCCATTTACAAGCTGCCCGTTTAAAAGTCTCCCTTTTATATAAGTAGAACATATCATGTCTGTCCCTTTATCTCGAACCACACTCTCTTTACGTCTTGCATCTGCCTTAGCCATGGCGACCACACTTGCCGCTTGTCAAACCAGTACCATTAACGCCAATTCCGTGACTGCGGTCAAGAATCCAGTGCCTGAAAACATAGTTACCAAGGACATTCAGCCATCATCAGCTCTGACTATGGATATGTCTGGTCGCCATGAATATCAGTTGGAAAACGGTTTAAAGATAGTGGTAAAAGAAGACCATCGTGCGCCTGTGGTGATGACTCAGATTTGGTATCGGGTGGGCTCAGCAGATGAGCCACTCGATAAAGGTGGTATCTCGCATGTGCTTGAGCATATGATGTTTAAAGGCACTAGTAACGTTTCAAGCGCTGATTATGAACGCCTAATTGCTAAGTTTGGCGGCGTCAATAATGCCTTTACTAGCTATGATTATACGGGTTATTACGAGCTGTTCCCTGCTAACCGTTATCCTTTAGCACTTGAGCTTGAAGCAGATCGGATGAAAAACTTGGTATTTAATGAAAAAGAGTTTGTCAAAGAGCATCAAGTTGTCATGGAAGAGCGCCGTCAACGTACCGATGACAATCCACTTGCCAAGGCTTACGAATCATTTCGTTTGCTGGCCTTGCCAAATAGCCCTAAGGGTGAATCGGTTATCGGACCCATGAGTGAGCTTGAATCGATTACGCTCTCAGACTTAAAAGACTGGTATAAAACATGGTATGCACCAAATAATGCCACCTTGGTTATCGTTGGCGACGTTGAGCCCGCTGAGGTTTTAACCCAAGTAAAGCGTTATTTTGATGAGCTAAAACCGAGTAAGCTGCCAAAACGTCCTGAAGTGAGTCAAAAAGGCTTTCGCGGTTATCAGCAAGTAGAATCTGAGCAAGCAGTACAAGTGCCTGTATTGCTGATGGGTTATAACGTACCAAGCCTTGTGACAGCAGGCGCAAGTAACGAAAAACAAGCCTACGCGCTATCCCTTGCGCAAGACGTATTGGATGGTGGTTTATCGGCGCGACTTGAGAGCCGATTGGTACGTGAGCAAGGGCTGCTGACCACAGTGGGTACCTCATATGACTTATTAGATCGCGGTGATGGGCTGTTCTTGATACAAGCGACTCCGCGTGAAGGCGTCAGCTTAGCGCAAGCGCAGCAAGCCATCATCTCTGAAATAGAAAAGCTTAAAACCGATCCAATTGCCACCGATGAAATCGAGCGCGCCAAAACCAATACGGTCACTGGTCTGATATACGCGCAAGACAGCATGGAAGGTCAAGCGCGTATAATTGGCTCACTACAATCTATCGGTCTCGATGATAGGTTACTTGCTCAGCTACCCACCAAAATGGATACCGTAACGGTTGCAGACATACAAGCAGCTAGTAAAAAGTATTTGGTCAAAGACAATTTGACGGTCATGCATATTATCCCACCTAAAGAACCGGTCAAAAAGGTCGTTAAGAAAAAATAAGGTTAATATAATATCAGATGATGTTATCCAATATTATGACTCAAAATACCAATGACTAAAACGCTATTAATAAGAAGAAAGATATGACTCAAAATCCTACTATCCATGCTAAAAAGAATACTGTTCTGGTGTCATCAATAAAGCCAACATTTAAGCGACTACCCTATTTGAGTATGGGCTTATTTTTGGGGCTGACTACTTTGACCATGACCGCGCAGGCTGATGACATTACTGGTGAGGATTATCGTACTCAAGCATCTGCAGTCGATGTTAATGCACCTATTGCTGCTTTGTCTAAGTTAACTAGCCTTGATAATGCCAAGGCTTTAAAAGTCACCGTTCCAAAGATTCAACAGTTTAAGACCAAAGCGGGTGTGCCAGTACTTTTTGTACCGACGACGGCATTACCCATTGTCGACATCGATTTACGTTTTAATGCTGGTAGCGCGCGCGATGGCAGTATCAGTAGCACAGGTTTTGGTATCGCCAATATGACAGCGACCATGCTCGAACAAGGCTCAAAACGTTTAGATGAAAACGAATTTACTCGCGCGGTTGAAACCTTAGGCATCAATCTGGGTAGCAGTGCCTATAAGGATATGTTTACGGTCTCATTACGCAGTCTATCTGACGATAAACATTTATTACCTGCCATCGATTTGATGACCCAAATGCTTACCGAACCAAGCTTTGATGAGCAAATTTTAGCCCGCAATAAAGCCCGTTTATTGGTCGGCTTGCAGCAGCAAAAACAAGACCCAAACAGCCTTGCCAGCCTTGCTTTTGATAAAGCACTCTATGGCGCCCATCCTTATGCTCATCCTTCTGTTGGTACACTTGAGACAGTACCTAATATCACAAGACAACAGCTGATAGACTTTAAAAATCGCTATCTGGTTGCCGCCAACGCTAGCCTTTCTATGACAGGTAATCTCACTTTAGCGCAAGCCAAAAAACTGGCAGAAAACATCACGGCAGGTTTACCTACTGGTCAAGCAGCGCCTATTCTGCCTGAACCAAAACCATTGACGAAGTCTCAGCATATTCATATTCCCTTTCCTAGCACTCAAACGACAGTACTGATGGGGCAACTTGGTGATAAGCGTGCAACGGATCTGCAAGCGCAGCAAAAGCAAACCAGTTTTGCCGTTGGCAACGAGGTGCTCGCAGGGGGCGATTTTAATGCACGACTGATGACGGAAATCAGACAAAACCTTGGCTATACTTATGGTATTTCAGGCTCAATGAGTCCGATGCTGACACGCGGACCATATCAGATAGGTTTTTCGACGCGCAATGACAAGGCTCGTGCTGCGATTGATGCTAGCTTAGACGTTATTAATGACACGTTAAAAAATGGCATTACTAGTACTGAGATGAAGCTGACCACGGATAATTTAAAAAACAGCTTCCCAATGGGTTTTGCCAGTAACGCTGGTATTAATGGTTTGCTTGGTATGATGAATTTTTATCAGCTACCAACAAGCTATCTTAGCAACTATGTCAATCGTATCGAACAAGTCAAATTAGCAGAGGTGAATCAGACCCTGCGTGATACCTTAAAGCCTGATGACTTCTTAATTGTGACCGTTGGTGAGGTCAATCCTTGGGATAAGAAGGCGGCTAAATAGTTAATTTATCTTTCATAGTGCTATAAAAAAGCTCAGCCCATTATATATACGGGCTGAGCTTTTTTTCTATCTTAGAATTATCGTCAGTAGCGGCAGGCAGAGCTGCTACTGGCATGATTAAAGCCCCATTTACGATAACCATCGGTATCTAAATGTATAGCACCAGTGGAATATAATCCTAGACCAAAATTGTGCGACTGACCCTGATATTGCCAAAACTCACATAAGCTGTCTTGCATTCGGCTCAGCTGCCATGGACTACTTTCATAATCTGGCACCCAAATATCAATCGCGCCAGCTGTCATATGCTTACTACTACTCGCGCCGCCCGCGCAGTCATTTAATCCGGGACTACGATATACCGAGCGTATCTCACTGTTTGCTGGCAGAATCCCTTGGCTTTTCAGCTGACTATATAGCTGCAATGTCGGTACAATGTTTGACCACAGCTCCTGAGGAGGCAGTTGATACGGCTCATAGCCACATTTGTCCCAACTGCGAGCGGTGGTCAGCAGCTGTGACAAAGGCGGTACGTTTCGAGCGCCGACACGCGCGCTTAAATAGCGTTGATAGTTTGCTACTTGGCTTGCGCGATAGCTATTACTGTTGAGCCAAGTATTAAAATCCATGCTGATAAAATCATTGTAATTGTTATTACCTGTGCTATAGGTGGTGTTATAGCGCGGCGTACTTCTATTGGTAATGACACGTTTGTTCTCTTCTATGGATAAGCTGGCATCAAATTCAAACTCACGCTGCTTTTGCTGAATGAGTCCTTGCATACTATCGCCGCCTGACCCACTTAAGATAGTGACACCTGCATTATAAGGCGCTCTTTGTGCAGATGGCGTGATATAGGTATTAGCGTTGCTGTTGTTCACGCTGCTACCCTGACGTACTTGGATACGGCGCTCGCTATTATCACTAATAATAGCGGCATGGGCACTCATAATACTGGCACAAATACAGAGTGCAATAATAGGCTTGTGGATTTGCCTGTAAACTTGTTTTGTTATTTCGATCATTGCAACAAACACCGCTAAAAACGTTTTATCGATACTATCAAATTTTAAGCAAGCAAGCTAAACTATCGTCACCAATTGACAGCGACTTATTCGTTATTAACACTTATCCTCATTATTTTTATATTGACGTTACTTTATTACCGACAAGTTACTTTTTTTATCATCTAATCGGTTAAATGCCCTATAATTATCGATTTTCTTAAGTCTTCTGCTAAATATAGCCCTTCTTCCACGCCAACTGCCAGTCACACTTTGCCTATGTCTTCTAACCCGCAATATCGTTTTTCCCGACAGAGCCACCATTTCGGTCAAGGTCAGACACCGACCTTTTGGCAACGTAGTCATATTGACCCTTGGTTGACCCTTTTATTATTGACCGTTTGTTGTATTGGGCTAACGATTTTATATAGTGCAGCCGCTCAAGATACGAGTATGGTGCTACGACAAATGGTCAGCTATGGTGTCGCTTTTACCGTTATGTTTATCATGGCGCAGATACCACCGAGCCTTTATCGTACTTTTACGCCCATCTTTTATGTATTAGGTCTGATACTACTGGTGTTGGTTGATATTATCGGTGAAGTACGTATGGGGGCGCAGCGCTGGATTAATCTACCAGGATTTGGTAGTGTGCAGCCCTCAGAGTTTATGAAGCTTGGCATGCCTATGATGTGTGCGTGGTTTTTGTCTAAGCGTGATCTGCCCCCTTCACTACCCAGTATTGGCATTACCTTGGCGTTAATTGTGGTGCCAGTCTTATTAATCGCTAAAGAGCCAGATCTTGGCACTTCATTATTAGTCGCTGCTAGCGGTATCTTTGTGCTGTTTTTGGCAGGGCTATCGTGGCAACTGATAGCTGGTGCGGTTGCTTTGTCGATCCCGCTTGTTGCCTTTGCTTGGAATTTTTTGTTACACGACTATCAGCGTACCCGTGTACTCACACTATTCAATCCTGAGGCAGATGTGCAAGGTGCTGGCTGGAATATCATTCAGTCCAAAACTGCTATCGGCTCCGGCGGTCTAACGGGTAAAGGCTATTTAGAGGGTACACAGTCGCATTTACATTTCTTACCAGAAGGTCATACCGACTTTATTATCGCGGCTTTCTCTGAAGAGTTTGGCTTGCTTGGTGTCATACTATTGATGTTTATTTATGCATGCTTATTGACCCGCGCCTTATATATTGCCTTTTCTCATCCTGATACTTATAGCCGACTATTAGCAGGCGCGATTGCGATGTCGTTTTTTGTGTATGTTTTTGTCAATGTTGGTATGGTCGGCGGTATTTTACCTGTCGTTGGTGTACCTCTGCCTTTTATCAGTTATGGTGGTACTGCCATTGTTACTTTAATGGCAGGTTTTGGTTTACTGATGTCCATTCATACGCACAAGTCAGACTAAGTATCTCCATTTCTATACCTAAAGAGACAATATTTTAATAATACGGTCTCTTTTTTATACCCTTTATAAGCCCTATCAAGGTGCAATGAATTTTTCAGAAATTAAATATTCAATAGCTTATGTCAGTATCTAAAATAGTGAAAATGGCGATGATACATAGATGGCTGAATACATAAAGAAAACATAACATAGCATGTTTAAAAATTGAATCGATTAACAAATAACCGCACAAATTTGACTTAAAATCTAGTTACTAAGTAACTATACGTAAAGATAGAATGTGCAAAAATCTTAGTAAATAAGTTCATTTTTGCCCATTTTATTTGTAATCAATTATATATGAAGTATTATAAAAACTATAATTTTATTACGCCTTATTCTATCATAAGATTATGATTTAATTAATAATATTTTCAAATACCATCCTTGCAAATTATACCTAATATTCAGTATTTAGGATTGAATACCAGTCTGTTTTATTCCTTGTCTTTTACAATTATTTGCGTTAATCTCGTCTTAGTGTCATTTATACATAACCCGTACAGACCTACTAAGAAAGTTAGCATTTAATTATATTGTCGTTGTAGCTCATCCGTATAGTTAGCAACTTGTAGATTTTAGACTTTCAAAGTCACTACTTAATTAACGGTTTAATAACAAACTCATACGTAAAACTCTCGAAACCCTTTATTAACTTAGCAATGTTAAAAAGGCTGTTTATCGAATATTAGTATCTGATTTTAGTTGTTGATGAATATTTTAATTAAGATTGTTAACTATCATTTGAGCGTGTCATAAGTGGATTATTTACAATCATCAATCCAGTTATGATCATGAATTAAAAATTACCATACGTTAGAACTTATAAAAGCCGAACGATAAAATCAGTCATTATAAAGAAGATAGATTGATATCGGTTTTGGAGTTTGCGGTATTGTTAGATTGGTCTAACATTATCTCGCTCAATCTAAGATGTTTTTAGAGTTAGGTTCTAAGGTATAAGTCATAGAGGTATTTATGAATAAGCGTTTATCTGGTTTACTTACAATGTCAGCGGTACTATTTGCTGGCTCTGCAATCGCTTCTAATGCAAATGCTGTAGAATCAAGAACCTCCCTTGCTATGATCTCGCAAGATAACGCCTCCCATATCGACCGTGTACTTGGTGAACTTAGTCGTCAACATGACGGCGCATCAAGCTTAGTCAAGTCTGCACGCCAACCTGCTTCATTAGCGCTTAGCAGCTCACTGTTAGCCAGTGATACTGCCCAAGTCAGTAATGATGAAGATGTGTTAGAGCGTTTAACAGCTGTTGCCTCTAACTCTGTCAGTAAATTCAAGCAAACCGGTTTAGCTTCTTGGTATGGTCGCCAGTTTCATGGTCGCAAAACCGCCAGTGGCGAAACTTTTGATATGAATGGTTTAACGGCGGCACATCGCTCATTGCCATTAAACTGCTATGTTAGAGTGACCAACAAAACCAATGGTAAAAGCGTCATCGTTAAAGTAAATGATCGTGGTCCGTTCCATGGTAATCGTGTGATGGATTTATCTTATGGTGCTGCCAAAAAACTTGGTATTACTGCTAAAGGTGTCGGCAACGTCGCTATTGAACGTGTTTCAGGACCTTCTTCTTAAACCATTAACGTTTTAGACCATTCGCGGTTTAAGCCTTTAACGGTTTTGTACAAATATTTTTAGATTTAAATAAAAGCGCCTAACTAATTGATAGTTAGGCGCTTTTTATGTCTTAAATTTACAGTGTTTATTTTTCTAAATATTAACTTAACAAAATACAGAAAACTATAGTTCAAATGCACTGGCAATGGCATCATCAAGACGTTCAACTGCGATCACATTAATACCTTTAAACTGCGGCGCATCTTTGGCAGGCGCATTAGCTTTAGGAATAATAGCATGTTTAAAACCATGCTTCATGGCTTCCTTTAAACGCTCTTGTCCATTGGGTACAGGACGAATTTCTCCTGATAACCCCACTTCACCAAAAACCGCCAATGACGATGGCAAGGCTTTTTCTCTAATGCTAGATGCACAGGCTAATAATACTGCCAAGTCTGACCCTGTTTCTATGACTTTGACACCGCCAACGACATTGACATACACATCTTGCCCGCTAGTATGGATACCGCCATGGCGATGCATCACTGCTAACAGCATAGACAAGCGCTGAAAGTCTAATCCTAATGCCATACGTCTTGGTGAGCCTTGCGAGTCATCAACTAAGGCTTGTACCTCTACCAATAGCGGTCTTGTGCCTTCTCGGCTAACCATAACCACAGAACCCGCCACGGGCTTGTCATAGCGACTCAAAAATATCGCTGATGGATTGGCAACCTCTTTTAGTCCCATATCCGTCATGCCAAAAATACCTAGCTCATTAACCGCGCCAAAACGGTTTTTAACGGCACGAATCATACGAAAACGCGAATCAGATTGACCCTCAAAGTACAATACCGTATCAACCATATGCTCAAGAACGCGTGGACCAGCAAGCGTGCCTTCTTTAGTGACATGTCCTACCAAAAAAAGTGCCGTACCCGTTTGCTTAGCATAACGCGTCAAAATCGCCGCTGACTCTCGAATTTGACTGACCCCGCCTGGTGCAGAGTTAATCGCATCAGTATAAATAGTCTGAATGGAATCAATAATAGCAATCGCTGGCTGCTCTTGAGTCAAGGCGGCACAAATAGTCTCGACATTGGTTTCAGCGAGCACACGAAGTCTGTCCGCAGGCAAATCCAAGCGCTTTGCCCGCATAGCAACCTGTGCCAATGATTCCTCACCAGTCACATACAAAGCGCTTCCTGCCAGTGAATCCGCTTTTGCCATATTGGTCGCAGTTTGCAGTAGAATGGTCGATTTTCCGATACCGGGATCACCGCCAATCAGTACCACAGAACCTGCAACCAATCCACCGCCCAACACACGATCAAATTCACTAATACCAGTCGGCAACCTAGTATCTAAACCTACGCTCACCGCATTGAGCGGCATCACAGCACTATGCGTTCCTGCATAATTGCCCGCCGGTGTACCAGCACCACTTGCATTACGAGGTATGGCGCGACCAGCATTGGGCTTTGCTACGTTTTTATTATGATGTGGCATACTGACGTTAGGCGCTTCAGTCAAGGTATTCCATTCGCCACAATCACTGCATTGCCCTGCCCACTTGCCAAAATGAGCACCGCAAGCTTGACAGACATAACTGGTTTTATTTTTTGCCATAATATAGAAGCCTTATGCAGGTGTTCAAGTTTAAAAGAGAGAGTATATGAAAGGGAATGACGCTTATAAGCGTATTTTTGAAGATAAGAACTAAAGTATAAATATTAAGATAAACAAGCAGTTGCTGTAAGAAGCAATGTTTTATAGAAGGATTTTTGCGAACGGCACAATATAGAGATGGCTGACTAAGAATGCAAAGTAACAAATCTTATGTCAGCATAATTCAGTAATCAATCAATTAGTCTATACCTGAAAGTCTTTACCAAGATACACAGATTTCACCAGCTCATTTTCCAGAACTTCTTCTGAGGTACCCTCAGCAATGATAGCGCCTTCTGAAACAATATAGGCTTTTTCACAAATCGCTAAGGTCTCACGAACATTGTGATCAGTGATTAACACACCGATACCACGTCGTTTGAGCGCTAAAATGACATCTTTGATATCACCGACAGAGATAGGATCTACACCGGCAAAAGGCTCATCTAATAAGATAAACTTGGGGTCAGCTGCTAGAGCGCGAGCAATCTCACAACGACGACGCTCACCGCCTGATACGCTCATGCCTAGAGATTTTCGTACATGTTCTAAGTGAAAATCATTAATGAGCTTTTCAAGCTCTTGACGCTGCTGGTTACCATTCAAATCTTTACGAGTTTGTAAAATGGCTAAAATATTGTCTTCAATGGATAGCTTACGAAAAATAGAGGCTTCTTGCGGTAAATAACCAATACCGGCACGCGCACGCTCATGCATAGCATATTTAGATAAGTCCATATTTCCCAAGGTGACACGGCCTTTATCCATATTGACCAGTCCGACTACCATATAAAAGCTGGTCGTTTTACCGGCTCCATTTGGACCTAACAATCCAACGACTTGCCCTTGCTCAACAGAGAATGAGACATCTTTGACGACCCAGCGCTTACCATAGCGTTTACCCAAGTTTTGCATCGACAAACGAGCGACCGGCTCAACAGCAGCATGCGCTGTTATGGTTTGGTTTTCTACTAAACTGGCATTATTTTTATTATCATTCATAACTTACTCATAAGGTGGTCGCATTTAAATGGATAGCAACCACTGAAATGTTTAGTCGTTTGTTTATATTTATCGCAGGTGTTATGACTTAAGTCGTCATATAGCCTAACGTATACCACTCTGGCTGGTACTATTGTTAGGCGGGAATACCAATTCGACGCGCTGATTGCCGCCAGCAGTCGCTTCCACATCACCAGCTTTTAGGCTATAACGAATGACATTACCTGCGAAGCTTGCACCATTTTGTACCAATTTTGCATTGCCCGTTAGCGTCACGATACCCGTCACAGCATTATAGTCAATCTTATTTGCCTGACCTTTTGCCAGACCTTTTTCTTGCGTCACAACTTGCTGCATCGTCGCTGGACGCCCTGTTGCTACTGCAGAATTGATACTCCGACCTTGTGATAAATTGACCGTGATATTATCAGCGGTCATCTTAAACGTACCTTGAGTAATAACTACTGTACCAGAATAACTTGTGATACCGCTACGCTCACTATAAGTGGCTTTGTCTGCCAATAATTTAATAGGCTGATTGGCATCTGATGGCAGAGCATGGCTGTATAGTGGCAGCGCCAACAGCATAACCACTGGCAGTGCACGCAATCTATGCGACACTTGAATAGAGCGTGTCGATAGCAAGCGTAAAGTAGGCAAAGAATTAGATTTCATGAAAATTACTCGTTTTATAATGGGTAGTAGAGTTTGCAAACTTCCTGCTAGATGCTTCACTGAATAATATGCTAATTAAAACAGGGCTTTGTCTTGACGATCAGCGGGCGTAAAAGAGACAGCCACTTGACCAAATTCATAGTCGCCCGTTTCAAGATTGGCTTTCATACTCGATGCCTCAAAACGGTTCATACCTTGTTCAACCTTAACTGGCTCATTACTATACACTTGACCTGACTTGGTATTGCCTTTCAATGTGGCACCAGTGACTTTAATAGGTTCAACATTGGCATTGGCCGTCTTACCCTCACTGATTAAAGAGAAACCGCCCGATAAGCTCAGCTCGCCCGTCTGCTGACTGATAGCCGCTGTACCCGCTTCAATACGATAACGCTGCTCATCCGAAGGCTCCCAGTTCATGGTAATGCCTTTCATCTCATCTTTATTGGTCACCGGATTGTGCGTCAATGACTCAGCGCTCAGCTCATATTCGGTCTCACCTTGCTCATTGGTTTGTACCGCTTTAATATCTGTTGCTTCATAATCGACATCAGAGGTTTCAATATTGACTGGCGGCGTGATTTCCCCTTGCTGCTTAAAAAACCAACCAGCAAGACCAGCGATGATCAAGGTAATGACTATTAAAACACGAGTATTCACGATAAGTCATCCTGATTTTTTACTTCATCAAGCGTATAGTGCGCGATAAAGTCTTGGTAATGTCCATGACCCTTTAAAATGAGATCACATACTTCACGTACGGCGCCTGTACCGCCGGCTCGCGTGGTTACCATATCACTGCGATTGATAACCTCTGCTTGGGCATTTGGCACAGTAGCAGCAAATCCTACTGTTTGCATGGCTTTGATATCTGGCAAATCATCACCCATATAAGCGCAATCAGCAGCCGTGATATTAAGTGCCGGATCAAGGCTTGCAAGCAGCTCGTTTAATGCTACTAACTTATCATCACGTCCTTGGACAATATAATCTACACCAATTTCAGTGGCGCGTTTATCGACCATAGAACTGCTACGACCGGTAATAATCGCAGTCAAAATACCATAACGGGCTAATGACTTGATGCCTACACCATCATAGACAGAAAACGCTTTGGTCTCAACACCATTGGCATCATAGATAATTTGACCATTTGATAAAATACCATCAACGTCCATGACCAATAACTTCACTTGTCCGGCTTTCTTGATTAAGTCTTGCATCAGTCATCTCTTTTATTAATAGATATTCTAATATAACGTTTATTTTACACCAGCTTGTAGTAAATCATGTACCGTAATAATTGCTTCTAGGCGCTGGTCATCATCGATAATAAGCAATTGACTGATAGCATTCTCATTCATCACGCTAAGCGCATCTGATGCTCGCATGGATTTACTGATACGACGAGGGCTACTCACCATCAGCTCACGCATCGGGGTCTGCAAATCAATGCCTTTTTCCAATCCTCGCCTTAAATCACCATCGGTAAATATACCCACTACTTTTTTCTCAGCATCTGTGACCACCGTCATGCCCAATCGCCCAGCTGACATGATAAATAGTGCTTCTTGTAACGGTGCCTGCTGATTAATGAGTGGCAATTCCTCTGTCTTAGTATGCATCAAATCTTCTACGCGGGTCAGTAATTGACGACCCAATGCACCTGCAGGATGTGATAACGCAAAATCTTCTGAGGTAAAATTGCGGGCATGCACTAAGGCAACTGCCAATGCGTCACCGAGTGCTAGAGTTGCTGTGGTACTTGAGGTAGGAGCCAGATTGAGCGGGCAAGCTTCTTGCGACTTACCAAGAGTCAAGATAATATCCGCAGCATGTGGCAGCATACCTCGTTTATCTCGACTGATACTAATCAGCGGAATATCTAAGTGCTTGACCACAGGCAAGAGCATTTTTATCTCATCTGACTCGCCAGAGTTAGAGATGGCAAGCAACACATCCCCTTTGACCAACATTCCGAGGTCACCATGCCCTGCTTCACCAGGATGCATAAAGAACGATGGCGTACCAGTGGACGCAAATGTCGCCGCTATCTTACGACCAATCAATCCCGACTTACCCATCCCTGTCACAACCACACGACCTTGACATGCCAAAATGATGTCACAAGCCTGAGCGAATCTATCATCTATTTGCTCGGTCAGTAATGCTAGTGCCGCCTTTTCAGTATTGATGGCATCAATAGCGGTACTAATAAATTGCTCATGGGTTAGATTGCGTTCAGGACTATTCATACAGTGGCTCTATATTTTATTAATTTTTTTGTTTTCAATGACTCTATATTTTTGGCTATATTCTTATAATTTGATGAATCATTTTACTATACATTTTATAATACTATGAACCATATTAATAATTATGGTCAATATTAATATGATGCTGTAGGAATACAGCCATAAGGCTATCGTGGGTGCATTAAAATGTTATTACTTATAAGAGTATCAATACAAAAAAACCCACTATAATAGTAGGTCTCAATATGATATCTCATGTCTTAGTAGGAGGGTCTAAGAGTTGCTATCATCAGACTCGTCATTAGGTTTGTTGTCATAACCCACATTCTCTGACGGCGCTTCAAAACCACGATCTTGACCAAAACCACCACGCTCAAAACCGCGATCTTGACCTTGACCAAAGCTACCGCGCTCAAAGCCGCGCTCTTGGCCTTGACTAAAGCCACCACGATTAAAGCCACTACGATTGGCAAAACCACGTTCTTCAAAGCCGCCGCCAGTAGCTGGATTTGCGCTACTGCCGCGCTCAAAACCACCGCTCACGCCGCCACTTTGACTTGGATAGCCCATTGGTGCTGCGCCTTGACTTTGAGTAGTCGCGCTTGGCGTTGTGCTGCTACGAGGATTACGTGCTGGGACGACTGTTGAGATAGCATGCTTATATACCATCTGACTGACGGTATTTTTCAGCAAAACCACATACTGATCGAATGATTCTATTTGACCTTGCAGCTTAATACCGTTCACTAAAAAAATAGAAACAGGAATGCGATCTTTGCGTAGTGAGTTCAAGAACGGATCTTGTAAAGTTTGTCCTTTTGACATGAAATCTCTCCTAAATATTATATAATTATTGTTAGCGCCAATTATTCTAAGGGTTACTGCAATTATAATGGCTAAGGGTAGATACAATAATAAGTTTTATTTATAAAACGTATCTAAATAAGTGCTAAAGCTTGTTAAGTCATTCTACTTTATCGTGAATATGTCATTATTTTCATAGATTAAGTAACCAAGTGTTGCATGGGTCACCTCTATCACCAAATGTTGATGAATAATCACTAAAAAACAGTTAACGTTTGCAACAGTTAACACTTTCATATAATCAAATTATAACAGTTATATACATTATACTTTGAAACTAATTGTCATTACTTTCGTATCTTTGTATGATGTTATACGGTCATGCTGTGTTTTTATTACTACAGCTCGACCATTAATATTACAGAACACTAATGGTCTGACAAATCTAGATATAGGCAAACGACTGATATCACTCATTAAACCAAATACGCTCTTGCCTGCTCCATAGTGCTAAATGAGTGCAATATTAACTTATTTTTTTGAAGATCTGTTACATCATCAGAGCCAACAATGGTTGTCGACGACGCTGTCATTGATTCTGTTGTAGGCACTGCTGCCGTATTAGATAATTGCATCACTTTTCGCAGCCACGTGTATTGGCGCTTTGCTAACTGCCTTGTAGCATATAATGCCTTATTTTGCATTTGCTGACAAGCAAGCGCTTCGGTTTGGTCAGTTGCCATTGGTAGATGCGTCTGAGTTATGCTACTTTGAATCGTAGTATCTTGCTCTTTACTTTCGTTACTTGATGGTTCCAATTGAGCAAAAGCATCATAAAACTGCGCTTTATCCAAATGGGGCTGTTCAAATACAGGGTGATTAATCTGTACCAGATACTGTAATACTTGTCGATAACCAACACAGCGCATCGAAGGTAAGCTTGGGATCAGAGGATAGTGCTCAAGCAAACTGATAACCTCTGCTACCAATCCTTCACGCCACATGATATCTAATCGCTGCTCAATACGCGTATGCAACCATGGACGGTCTGGCATAACCGCCAAAGCATGCCACTGCTGATTGGGATTATGAGCCAATGCTTGCTTGGGCTGACGCTGCCAGTCACTAATAGGAATATCAGTTTGCAAATATACTTCAACAGCACGGGTAATACGCTGGGTATCAGTTGCATTAAGACGCTCATGGCTGATAGCATCAACTTTACCAAGATAATCATATAGCGCACTGATACCCTCATCTTGGCGCCACTGCTCAACGCGCGCGCGAACACTGTCATCACTATCAGGCACTGGTGAGAGTCCGTCGAGTAATGCCATGTAATACATCATCGTACCGCCGACCAACAAGGGTATTTTGCCATTCTGATGACAGCTATCAATCAGTCTTGCTATATCATTGACAAACTCAGCGACACTATAGCTTTGCATAGGATCAATGATATCGACCAAATAATGGGGGTATCGTGCCAGCTCAGCAGCATTTGGCTTTGCTGTACCGACCGTCATGTCACGATACACCAATGCTGAATCTACCGAAATCAGCTCATAACGACCGCTATCATAAAGCTCATAAGCCAAAGCGGTCTTACCACTCGCGGTTGGTGCCATCAAGCACACCACGCTATTGTCCGCCAAATTGGGAATCAAGTAAGAAGATAGGCTATCAGACGAAAGTCGCATATACTTGCCTTTGATGGTCATGGTTTTAAGAACAATAAGGTAAATTATTGATAGCTCAGCGATATGTCTTAACTATAGAAAATACCCTATTTTCACAATACCGCTATTTAAGCGCAGATGATAACATCAATGTGACTAATTGTTGACTATCTATAGAGTGGATAGCATATTTGCTCAGTATAGCTTCCATATCTGCTACAAAAGCTCGTGCATCTTGTTCAGACATTTGCATGGTTATCTTCGCCAATTGTTGATTGGTAGTAGTACTATTTAATAATTTGGCGTTGTTATACATAGTGCTGCTAAAGACACTTGACTCAAACAATACTTTTAATCTTGACTGCCATCTCTCAGCACTAATTAGCGCACACTGCCCTTGATAATAAAATAGTAGCCAAGGCAGCGCTTTATCGTCATTGCTATATATAACTGAAGAAGCTACCAGACCAGTAATACTATCTATAACTTGTAAGCAAACTGGTAAAGGTGGTGTGTTTACAGGGTAACTGTTAACAGCATGACGACTGTCTTCTACAGGCTCATCAATATGTAAGTCTTTAATACTTTCGGATAACGACTCATTTTCTGACAGCTGATATGGTTGCTTAGGAGCTTGAACTTGCTGACTTGCCGTTGCATTGTTGGTATATGATGCTATTGCGTCTAACGCATTAAACGACTTTCTTGTGGAGATATTATCATTTGGTGCTCGCTCTTTAGAGCGAACAATTTTCGCGGTATTAAGCCCTCTTAACTTCGCACGAATCGCATGACTTAAATGCGCCATGATATTGTTCAGTGGGCTAATCTTGATACGCTGCTTGGAAGGATGAACATTAACATTGAGCCACTGAGTTGGTAACTCAAAATAAAGCGCATAACCCATACCTGCTAGCTGTACACTTTGAACCATTTGACGAAGCTGATTGCTAATTAATGCCTCTTTTACCAATCTGCCATTTACATAAATAAGCTTGGGTAAACTATGGTTGGCATCATAACTTGCCCACAACCAACCGCCAATACTTGCCGGTTGCATAGTGCGTACATTATCAGCATATTCACCATTAGCATGAGTAGCAGAAGAACTTCCAAATTGCTGCGTTAGGCTAGATAAATCAACCGCGACTTCAATGGCCTGCTCTATAAGTGCCAATCCAGTCGCTTGCTCCAAACGTGATAGCGGCAGATAATTTTCAGTATCTTTATTTATAGTGTTTACCGACAGTGATAGCCGTTTTTTATTATCATGAAAAAGCGTCAGCGCCACATCAGCGCGTGCTAAAGCCACTTCACGGACAATCGTTTCGATATGACCAAACTCAGTCGCGATAGATTTCAAATTACCGCGGCGTGCTGGTACGTTGAAATATAAATCTTTGACTGTAATAGTAGTACCGCGATGATGCACAACGGGTATTAGTTTTGGCGTATCGCCCAATATACCGGCAACTTGCAACTGACGCCCAATCCCGCTGCTATCATGACTACTGGTTAAGGTCAAACGGGAAACAGCAGCCGTCGCTGCCAGTGCTTCCCCGCGAAAACCCAACGTTGTAATACCATGCAAGTGTGCCACATCAGCGACTTTGCTAGTGGCATGACGTGTGACTGCCATGACCATATCATCGGGATGAATCCCAACGCCATTATCAATCACCTCAATCATACCCATGCCACCTTGGGTAATGCGCACCTCAATATCTGTGGCATGAGCATCAATTGCATTCTCGAGGAGCTCTTTAACCACTGCTGACGGACGCGTCACGACCTCACCCGCTGCTAATTGATTAATAAGCAGCGGCGATAGTTTTTTGATACGAGTATTGGTGTGGCTATGTAGCATCGATGGGTATCATATATTGAAAATAATAGAGGCAAATTTTAAGGCTTTAAACATCTGTAGCACGATTTGGACTAAAGATTTAGACTGGATAAGTCAAAACCTTGTACTTGTCCTGCCTTTGACAATCGTATTGCAACTTGGCGAGATTCTTTATCATCATTGCTATTACTTTGAGTCATATCAATAAACATAGTAGGCAGCGGCAAATAGCTGTGCGCACGGCTCGCCCATTCAATGATAACCAACGCATTTGGCTCATCCAAATACTCATCAAAGCCAATAAAAGACAGCTCTTCTGGATCTTGCAAACGATATAAATCAGCATGATAAACAGATTTAATTGAGCCGTCATTTTGGGTAATACTATAAGGCTCAACCAAGGTATAAGTCGGACTTTTCACCGATCCTTTATGCCCTAGCGCTTGCAACCAATAGCGTGTTAATGTGGTTTTACCTGCACCCAAATCTCCTGCCAGCCACACACTACCTGTCAGCAGCAAAGCTGCCAATTGCTCAGCCAAACGCTGAGTATCTTTTTCTGAATGCAGCGTCAAAGTCTGCAAGTTCTTACCACCACTTATAGCTGCGTCTTCAATCGTTTGATTATTATTCATTAAACTCAATCTACCTGTACTTGCATTGTGACTGCTGGATTAACGAAACTCTCACCACGTATCAGTTTGGCATATAGCTCAGGGTCATGCCACTCTGCACATACTTGCTCGCTAAATTCAAACTCTTCTAAAACCAACTTACCCATTTGCTCATTGCTCACATCATCAGCAAAACACTGCGCGTAACCAGTTGCAGTTTCATGGGCAATCACCGAATACACGCTGACATCCGCTTCGCCATTTTGCATTTGTGTCTGTTGCAAAATCTCTTGCGCCCAAAAGAATATCACCCGCGAGAACTGCTCTGCTGATGGCGATACCGGCAAGCTGATCCAGCGTGCACTGAATTTCTTACAGGCAGCGATGTACTCAGGATCGTCTTTACTCCAAAAACAAATCGCATGATCAAAGCTGTCGATAATGTCTTTAATAGAGGATTTTAATAAGCCAAAATCATAGACCATCTGCCCATGATCTAAACGCTTGGCCTCAAGTATCAGCTCAATCTGATAGCTATGACCATGAATCGAGTGTTTGCAGCGCTCAGAGCTACAGTTACGCACAATATGGGCGTTTTCAAATTTAAACAGTTTACGGATACGCATAATAATTAATCAACCAAAACAGTAAGCATCATTGTGCTAAATAATAATAGGATAAAGGTTTGCCGCGATTTATCGGCTTGGGGCTCATTATAGCAAATCGTGATGTATTCGTAAGTAAGCACTTATTAACGCCAGCGTCCATTTGCTTGAAGCTAGCTATTAATCACCCTTAGGGCTATACTGATTTTAATAAGTATTAATCGGTCACATAAAAGGACAACATCATGAGTAAAGGTCAAGATAGTAAGAAGAATGTCAAAAAGAAGCCGCTGTTAACGGCAAAAGAGAAAAAAGCGGCTAAACAATCAAAGAAAGATGATAATGGTAGCATCTTAGGAAAGCATTAATAGTAAATGCCTTAACATGCCAATCAAGCTTAATGGTTTGATTGGCATTTCTTTATTTATATGATTAGTGAGAAGCAATATCGATACCTTATTGTACTGCTGGTATGAATTTTTCTTGCTTACTGTGCCTACGCAGACAGAGACTGCAAAAAATTCATACCAGCAGTACTGTAGCGTTTTTAGGGTATTTTGACTGTATATTGAATTTACTAAATCTTGAATTAATAAGCTTTAATTTGCGCACTTTGACTCATAATCTAGGCACTGCGCGGCGCAAACATAATAATTGCCATGCCCAGTAAAGCAATAGCAGAACCTACAATATCCCAAGTCGTTGGACGTATCCCGTTCACTGTCCACAACCATAAAATCGCCATCGAAATATAAACACCGCCATAAGCGGCATAGACCCTACCGGCAGCAGCTGGATGTAATGACAGCAGCCATACAAAAGCTATCAAACTCAGGGCACCAGGTATGAGCAACCAAACTGACTTACCCTCTCGTAGCCACAGATAAGGCAGATAACAACCTGCGATTTCAGCCAATGCAGTAAGAGCAAAAAGCCCCACTGTTTTTAATTCAGACAAAACTTACTCCTCGACCGTGATAAATCCCGTCAAATAATGCACAGCATGACCGGAGATAAGCACTCTATCTCCTGCAACCACACAGTCTAGTACCCCGCCACGTTTTGACGCTTGATAAGCAACCAATGTATTTTTACCCAGTCGCTGTGCCCATAATGGCGCTAGTCCAGTATGAGCCGAACCCGTAACTGGATCTTCATCACCACCATTGGCAGGCCAGAAATAACGTGAAATAAAATCGTAGTCTTTGTAGTCAGCAGATTTAGCCTGACAAGTGACAACCACATCGAGAGGCGCAAGTTGTTTTAGCGCGTCATTATCACGCTCTACATTTAACACGTCAGATTCCGAGTCATAAATCACAAAATATGCCTGTGAGTTTTTATAGACTTCAATAGGGACAATAGACAATCCTGCCAGCAAACTATCAGGGATATCACTGACTTTCTCAGGCTTAGTATTGGGAAAATCCATCTGTATTTTATCATGATCGGTTTGCTTGACCGCTAAAACCCCAACTGCTTCAGCTGAAAACTTAATAGACGTCAAAGTAGGGTTTTTCTTAAACAGTACAAAGGCAGAAGCCAAGGTCGCATGACCACAAAAATCAATCTCCGTAAGCGGTGAAAACCATCGAATATGACAAGTGCCTTTATTATCCAAGACTATAAAAGCCGTCTCTGATAAATTATTTTCAAAAGCAATAGATTGCATGAGTTTCTCAGACAACCAACTTTCTGTGATAATCACTGCCGCTGAATTGCCTTTAAACACAGTATTAGTAAAGGCATCGATAACATTGATTTCTAATTGCATATTACGCTCTTATTTTTATGATAGGGATATCGCTGATTTACGGTAAAAAACACACTACTGTTAATAGAAGTAGAATGAAATTTCACAGCCTTTATAAGGCTCTATCTAAAGGATTGTCGCATCGGTTTGAAGAGCTTATATTTGTAGAAAATAACTTGGTATTTATCATCCTCTGTATTTTCCTACAGACTCTCGAGCTTATCTTTTGCACATCAGTATACATCTTTGAAAGATTTGCATTTACTATTTGGCGATTATAGACAGAGTACAATCATAGCTAAGGCAATATCTGAGGCGCGATATAATCGGTCAAATTAATAGTGGCTATTTTCTCAGCCCAATCTGACTCAGTTGGATGCGGTAAACTATCTAAAACCGTCAAAGGCTTCTGATAAATTATTTTAAAAGCATCCATAAACCCAATTGCGGTATCGCCGCAAGGTACGATGATAATATCAGGTGGCGCTTGCTCAAGTACTTCAGTTAATCGGCTCACAAAGTCTTTAAAAACACCGTTTTTCTTCAAATCCACAGGTACTTTATTCGGATTACTTTGATTTAAATTTTGTTTGATAGCTGCCAATTCATTCACTTTTGCTAAGTCTTCACTATTTAGAGCGCAAGGGTAAAACGCTTTATTTAGTGGCAATGTAGAGCAGTTCAAAATACCCAGTGGCTGATAATTTAGTGCTTTGATATTACAGCCTAATGGAAATTGGGCATCAAAATCCTTTAAATACCCTTGAGTCATCAAAAATTGAGTGAGCTCAAGCGCCGACTCGCCTGCCGCTGGATGCTGATGGAGATATTCATTGATATAGGGAGATTCTAGAATAAATAACACTTTTAACTTTTTCACATCCTCAATCAAGTTAAATACTTTATATTTTTCTAAAGACATAGCCATTCTCCTTATGCCATTGATAGCTATCAGTTTTATGATATTCGTTTTTATTATAGAAGCAGATACGTAAAAAAGCACCCTATCGAGTCTGCCTCAATAGGGTGCTTTTTATTTAACGAACAATAAAAGCCAACACGAGAATTTAGATATCAAACTCAAGCGCTCTATCGCCCTCGCTATCTTTGATGCGCGTAGGCAGACCAATTTTATTCAATAGATTGATAAATGGCTTGGCATCAAGCTCTTCAACGTTGACCATTTTGCCTGCATCCCACTCGCCTGTAGCAACTAGCATCGCCGCGGCGACTGGTGGCACGCCTGCAGTATAAGAGATACCTTGACTACCAACTTCATTATAGGCATCTTTATGATCTGCGATATTATAGATAAATATCTCACTATCGACGCCATTAATCTTGCCTTTGACCTTGTCACCGATACAGGTTTTACCGGTGTAATTTGGCGCAAGTGAACTTGGATCTGGTAGGACCGCTTTTACTACTTTTAATGGGATAACTTCTTGTCCTTCAGCAGTCATCACTGGCTGCTCAGACAATAAGCCCAAGTTTTGTAGAACGGTAAAGACATTGATATAGTGCTCACCAAAGCCCATCCAAAAGCGAATATTTGGCACGTCTAAGTTGGCTGATAAAGAATGCACTTCGTCATGACCACTTAAGTAACTGTTTTGCACACCAACAACAGGCAAGTCATCTGTACGCTTTACTTCAAACATCTTGTTAGACTGCCACTTACTGTCCTGCCAAGAATAAACCGTACCAGTAAATTCACGGAAGTTAATCTCAGGATCAAAGTTGGTGGCGAAGTATTTACCATGACTACCAGCATTAATATCAATAATATCAATATCAGTCACTGAACCTACATCCATCATGTCATAACCAAGACGTGCATAGGCATTGACCATACCAGGATCAAAACCTGCACCTAAGATCGCAGTGACATTATTATCGGCACAACGCTGTTTACGCTTCCATTCATAGTTGTCATACCATGGCGGCGTCTCGCAAATCTTGCGAGGATCTTCATGAATAGCGGTATCAATATATGCTACGCCAGTCTCAATACAAGCTTCCAATACGGTCATATTCACAAATGCCGAACCGACATTGATAAGGATTTGAATACCCGTATCTTCAATCAGCTGTATCAGCGCTTGGGTATCCATGGCATCGACTTCATGCGTATGTAGTACCGCTGGTTGCTTAAAGCTGTTCTTTTCTATAACGCTCTGAGCGATGGCATCGCATTTATCTTGGGTACGTGAAGCGATATGAATCTCGCCAAGTACGTCATTATGCATCGCACATTTATGCGCGACTACTTGAGCGACGCCGCCAGCACCGATAATAAGTACATCTTTTTTACTAGGCTTAACTTGTTGGTTTGTGTTCAAAGAACAATCCTCCTTTGTGTCCCTGTCGATACCATTGATATTGGCTATGCAAAACAGAAACGAGTGAATGATATGCGTGAATTAAAAAGGAAGACCGAGGAAAACCCACGCACCCGTTAGACAAATCCTACTGTGTTTGCCAGTAGCAATTATAACAATTTTTACTGACTTTTCGGCAAAAATTACAACATAACTTAAAAACGTCAAAGCGAATAAAGATTTATAGATAGTTGTTTGGCATTACCATTTGGTCATGCCAAATATGCGTCTAATAGCGTTATGACAAGCTTGCCTTATAATCTTGATAATCAAACTCGCGTTGGATATCGATACTGCCATCTAAGCGGCGAATGACAATCGCTGGCATATTCACGCCATTAAACCAGTTTTTCTTCACCATGGTATAGCCTGCTGCGTTACCAAAGGTAACGGTGTCACCTACTTTTAGCTTATTTGGCAAGGCATA
The DNA here is from genome assembly GCF_036861305.1 of Psychrobacter sp. S4(2024). Taxonomy (NCBI): domain Bacteria; kingdom Pseudomonadati; phylum Pseudomonadota; class Gammaproteobacteria; order Moraxellales; family Moraxellaceae; genus Psychrobacter; species Psychrobacter sp. S4(2024). Next base: position 176,561 of record NZ_JAZAQR010000001.1, read on the forward strand.
TTCACCAAAGATATCGCCTGCCAAACAAGAACGACCATAGATAATCGTATTATTAGCTGATTTAGCGTTCTCGCTTATGGGTGCAATGTTGGTAGGGTCGATATCAAGAGAGGCGATATTAATTAAATCACTATTAACAGCCGCTATCGGCGCTGACTCACGGTAAATCAGCAAATCAAGCATATGTGCTTCAATGGATGAATCTACTACTGCTAGGTTTTTTTCATTGTGCATCGTATCTAAAACGCTTGTGACTAGCGTACCAGCACCATGAATACTTGCCTCACCCGGCTCTAGATAAACTTGTACGCCATATTTTTCACTAAAGCCTTTTAACCTGTCAGCCAGTTTCTCTAGTGGATAATCAGGAGCAATAAAATGAATACCACCGCCCAAACTGACCCATTCAAGCTGCTGCAAAACATCACCAAATCTGGTTTCGATATCAGCTAAGCTGTCACTAAACGCCTCAAAGCTGTCATTTTCACAGTTGTTATGAATCATGACACCGCTAATATCACTCAACACGGCTGCAATTTTATCTTTATCATGCTCGCCAAGACGACTAAACGGACGCGCAGGATCGGCAATGATAAATGACGAATTACTGGTCTTTGGATTTAAGCGTAGTCCGACTGGGATGTTTTTTGCTGATGCTTCACCTTTAAAAGCATTTAACTGCGCGATTGAGTTAAAGATAATCTTATCGGCGTAGCTGAGCACTTCAGGCATCTCATCCGCGCTGTACGCCACGCTATAGGCGTGAGTTTCTTTTTTATCTTTGCTACTAGCGTCGCTATTATTACCAAAAGTCTCATAACCCAATCTGACTTCATTTAGCGAAGATGACGTTGTACCATGCAGATAAGGCTGCATGATATCAAAAACGCCCCAAGTCGCAAAACATTTGAGCGCAAGCAGTGCTTTTGCGCCAGACAACTCGCATAGGCGAGCGATAATCTGCATATTGGCGACGATTGCGGCTTCATCAAGCAAGTAATATGGCGTTGGTGGTAATGATGACTGAGTGTTTTGTAGCGAATTTTTTGTATTCATAAGGTTTACCTAATAGCTGCTGCTCGTATCATGACAGACATAAATATTTGCGCTATAGTAGACTAAATCTATCATAATTAGAATAGCTTATGTCTCTCTCAACCGATTATTCCACCTCAAAAAGCCATGCCAATTTATCGTCACTTGATCCAAAAAACATAAGTTTAGAGTATCTCGATTCAGAGGCGTGTGCCGTATTGGATTTTTGGTTTGATAAGGACAATGAACAGTATTGGTTCGAGCAAAGCCATGAATTTGATCAGCAAATAAAAGAGCGGTTTGGTAAAATTTGGCAAGCAGCAAAGCAAGGGGAATGCGTCACTTGGCGCATTTCAGAAGCAGCAACCGACTGCAATAGCTCCATTACCGCTTTGGCTGGGCGTCTGGCAGAGATCATCGTTTTAGATCAATTTTCACGCAATTTATGCCGCAATAAAGCGGAGGCGTTTGCGCAAGATGGTATGGCGCTGGTGTTGGCTCAAGAAGTCATATTGCAGCCACATTTTTCTACCTTACCAATGACATGGCGCAAATTTGCTATTATGCCGTTTATGCATTCAGAATCTTTAAGGATTCATAGTCGCTATCTGCCATTATTTGAGCAGCTCGATGATGCCATTACGTTAGATTTTGAGCAGCAGCACAAAGAGATTATCGAGCAGTTTGGGCGTTACCCACATCGCAATAACACGTTAGATCGCGAGTCAACAGATGAAGAAGAAGCCTTTTTGCAGCAGTGGAACTCGTCGTTTTGACGCGGTAACGCTTTTATAGTGGATTGGCCATTATATAAAACAAGGGCTGAATCAGATAACTGGTTCAGCCCTTGTTTTATAACTTATTCTATAATAAGTCTTTTAGATCACGCAATTAATTGTTCACAGCACCAGTTTTAAAGGTAAAGCTCTCACGCTCTGTGGCTTTGCTATCGACTAAGATATCAAAGCTGACACGGTAATCACTATTGCCATGTAAACCACAATTTGCGTCTTTTTTACTGGTGCTTGTACAGCTTTTCAAATTGTCCGTAATGGGCAAGATGAACGCTTCGTTCGCTGGTAGCTCATATATGGTGTTTTTATGGGGATCTTGGCGATAATCTAATATCTCAATGGGCACATCCATATTACGCTGTATATCATGGAATTTAACATTGCTGATATCAATCGTTTGAGCAGACGGCATACTGACATAAATAGGCTGTCCGATAGGATCAGTTTGTAAGTCACGACCTGTTCCTTTGACCGGACTTGGCGTTTCGTTATACAACGCAGTGACGGTACCGCTGACCCCTTGGCATGGATAAGTGAATATTCCTGCTACCGTATTATCTTCGGTCGCCTGCGTCGCTGAGGCATGGTTGACTAATATATAACCTTGATTATTAGCCGTATCCTTACCAAAAGGCTTATAGGTGACCATGCCCGTCCCTGTCAAACTTGAACCTGGTAGCATCAAAGAACGCAGATGATAAGGCGCTGCCAATAACGACTTAGCCATTGAGCCTGCCATTATATCAGAGCCTATAATATTGCCTACCGAGCTATAGTAAACCGATTGGGCAATATTCTCAGTCACCCCATATCGGGCGTTGCCATATTTTGCCTGTAATAACCGGTCTGTGAAGCTAACGCCCCTAAAGAACGGGTTATTATCACCTGTGACGTTTGCGATATCCGCAATCTTATTTTCATAATGTGGACTAAAAGTAGTCGGTGTACTGTTAGCAAATACGTGCTTGATGTATTTGGCATGTTGAATCGCAATATTATCCAGTGCGGTGTCAGCGGACAAGCCACCAAGACCACAGCTGGTACGCGCTAGACTAAAGGTATTACTTGCGATTAATGCTGCTTGTGCCTCATTGTCGCTTGCCACATTATCAGGCTTATCAGTCGAGGTATCATCAGGGCTAGCAGCAGGTGCTGTTGGCTCTGGCGTAACGTCGTTAGCGCTATTATCTGAGTCTCCGCCACCGCCACAGGCCGTTAAAAAAGCCGTTAATAATATGATTGCAGCGAGGTTTTTTTCTGGCAATTTAAGGGTCATCTCTTATCCTGTAAGATAGTGCCGTGGTTATTATGAACAATCATTCGGGTATAACGGATATTATCGAATGTCATTTAATAAAAAGTATAAAGCTTTAGGAAATTACTATATTTGACCAAAATACGTTTATTATAAAATTAATAGATGTTTTTACTTAGGCTATTTATTTAGATAAATCAGCCACTCTCTATCCACTCTTAACTCTCTAACGCCTTTCTCACTGGTGCAAAGCTGCGTCTGTGCGCGGCTAATACACCATAAGTTTCGATTGCCTCCATATGTGCGCGTGTTGGATAGCCTTTATGCTTGGCAATGCCATATTCAGGATGCTTAGCGTCAAGCGCGTACATGGTTTTGTCACGGCTAACTTTTGCCAAAATACTGGCAGCGGCAATACTGGTATGACGAGCATCACCCTTGACCCATGCTTGACAGTCAACTACTTCTTCTTCGACACCAAGTTCTACGAGCCTTGCATAATTCAATTCAGGACAGCGATTCCCATCGAATAAAACTTCAGCATGCAGCTGATGTATGTCTTGTGCCATGTCATTCAAATGATAAGCAATGACCTCTAACATTATCTCAGTACATAAACGCATCCCAAGCATGGTAGCTTGTAAGATATTCAATTGGTCAATCACTGCCGCTGGAATATCAGCAATGACATAACCAATGGCATATTGCTGAACCAAGGGATACAGCATATCGCGCTTTTTTTCGCTCAACTGCTTGGAGTCCGTCAGTATCGATAAGGGCGTATCTTTGAGAGGCTGCCCTTCAATCAGTCCTGACCAAACACGTGGTAATATTGCCGACGCAACATTCACACTACCCAATAACGGTCCACGCCCTGCTTCATCGACACCAATCTGAAGCACTGAGCTCGTATCACTCTGTGCAATAGTGTTCGAATATTGCGCAAGTAATTCGTTGATATTAAGTTGACCAGATAAATAAATGGGAGATGCCAAATTAATATATTGTCCTTTTATATCAATCTGTTCGATACTGCGTTCAATTTTTAAAAGGTTACTCTCTATATGTAGCATGCTATTCATTAATTTTATTGTCTTATTTTATGAAATGAAAAGGTATGTAATGAATTTTCTTACTAGATCTGCGGCGTTTTCGACAGATAATTTTGCAGATACCATTGTTCAATCACGCTATTGGCAGGTTGATGATTGCTTTGCTGTTGCAAAAGATGCTTGGTCTGAATCAGCGCATTCAATTGCTCCGCATAAGCACGTGGCTGCAAAAGGCGCATGACGGTACGGCAGATATTGTCACCACTTGCCTGCTCTTGAATAAGCTCCGGTACGATCGCGGTAGCTGCCAAAATATTTGGCAAACCCACATAGGGCACTTTGACTAGACGTTTAGCAATCTGATAGGTTAGCTGATTCAGCTGATAGACGACGACCATCGGACGCTCAAGTAGCATCGCCTCAAGCGTTGCGGTACCTGAGGCTAACATCACAATATCTGATGCCGCCATCGCCTGCTGACTAAAGGTTGGCTGGCTATCATCATAGACCACCACGATGGCGGCACGCAGCTGCTCTGAGCGCTGATCAATCACATCTTGGACGATATATTGATGGTTTTGATCGACAGTTGGGATGATAAAGCAAAGCTTTGGGTCCAATAAAAGCAGCTTTTGGATACCGTCCAGCATCAAGGGTAAAATAGCCGTTATTTCACCGCGGCGTGAGCCCGGCATCACACAAATAAGCTGACTGACCTCATCAAAGCGTTCGATAAAAAACTGCTGTAAGCCATCGTTGTGCCAGACCAGCTCACTACGGCGCTGATTGATTGGTATGTCGAGCAGTGACTGGTCAATGGTATGCATCAGTGGATGCCCAACGCATATCGCCGGATGCTTATAACGCTCGTAAACAGGCAGCTCAAACGGAAACAGGCACAATACCAAGTGGGTTGCCGCTTTAATATTATGAATACGTGACTCGCGCCAAGCCCAGATAGAAGGACTAACATACTGCACGCAAAACACGCCTTTAGGCTTTAATTTTTTAGACACTCGTAGATTAAAATCAGGGGCATCTATGCCAATAAACCAATCAATATCCGCCTTTTTAAAAGCAGCCAGCAACTCACGACGCGCCTTAAGCAAATCAGGCAATTGCCCCATGACTTCTACCAGACCCATCACTGCCAAACGGGACAATGGAAAAATACTATTAAGCCCTTGTTCCTGCATTTTGGTACCGCCCACTCCGACCCAAACGATGTCATCACGTATATTGTTCATCTGCTGCATAAAATCTGCACCCAGACTGTCTCCTGATATTTCACCAGCGACGATACCGATAACGAGCGGCTCACGCGCTACATTAGCCATCTCGTGAGTATCAAATGGCACAGTTATATCAGTCTGAAGCGTATGGTTATCGGTCATGAAAAGCTCTTAATAATAAAGTGTTACAGTGAAAGTCGTACAAGGGGAAAAACATGGATATTATAAAATATAACATGGGGTATCTATTATAGGATACGCACCATCATAATCAGCGGCGTTTGTGGTGCTCAAATTCAGCTATTTATACTGCCATCATACGTGACGATGATAAAAATAGCGAAGCTGCCCGAAGAAATACAGTGGCATAAACGTCTCTTTATCCTACCTATAATCATCAAGTATAACCAAGTTTTCGCATCAGCATTCCAGTTATCAGTCAATTAACTGCTTGACTGCCCTTGTCAACTGGTACTTTTGTCCGCATAATGAAAGTCCCTATAAATCAGCTAGACGATATATAATCATGATAACAACCGCTACCCATAATGCAGAAATTGACGACGTGAATATTGAAAAATTTATTCCATTAATCACACCCAATGAGCTAAAAACCGAACTTCCTTTATCAAACGAAGCCTATAAAACCGTTTTAAATGGTCGTCACACTATCCAAAACATCTTGGATGGCAAAGACAAGCGTTTGTTTGTGGTTATTGGTCCATGCTCTATTCATGACATCAAAGCCGCTCATGAATATGCTGATCGCTTAGCCATATTGGCGAAAGAGATTGAAGACAGCGTATTCGTTGTGATGCGTGTCTATTTTGAGAAGCCGCGCACGACCGTTGGCTGGAAAGGCATGATTAATGACCCTGATATGAATGACAGCTTTGATATCGAAAAAGGTCTGCGTACAGCCCGTAAGCTACTGCTTGATCTCAATGAAAAAGGACTACCTTGTGCTACTGAAGCGCTTGACCCGAATACACCGCAGTATATGCAGGACTTGATCAGCTGGTCAGCGATTGGCGCACGTACGACCGAGAGCCAAACGCACCGTGAGATGAGCTCAGGCTTATCATGCCCAGTCGGCTTTAAGAATGGTACTGATGGTGGCATGACTGTTGCGGTTAACGCCATGCAAGCGGTAAAAGCGGGTCATAGCTTTTTAGGTCTTTCTTCAGATGGTAAAGTGTCTATCATCAAATCTAAAGGCAATCCTTATGCTCACGTGGTATTACGCGGTGGCAATGGTAAGCCTAACTACGATGAAACAGCAGTCGCTCAAGTAGAAGACGCGCTTGCCAAAGGTAAAACCAGTAGCAAGATTATGATTGACTCAAGTCATGCCAACTCTGGTAAAGACCCTTACTTGCAACCGATGGTGATCCAAAACGTCGCAGAGCAAATCAGAAATGGTAACAAGTCCATCATTGGTATGATGATTGAGAGTCACTTAAAAGGCGGTCGCCAAGAGCTGACTGCTGATTTGGATGCGCTCGAATACGGCATGTCAATTACTGATGGTTGCCTAGATTGGGACAGCACGGTCACAGCACTACATAACTTACGTGATATGGTCAAAGACATCCTACCTAACCGTTAATAACTGCTTATCCAATAATAGCTGCTTATTAAAAAAGCCCGTTTGACACTAAATTGTCAGACGGGCTTTTTTCATGTTTAAGATTATGACTTTAGTTTTCTAAGACAGCTCTATGCAGTCGCTGTACCCAGCACACTGCTTAGACTCTCATGCACATGCTTAGAGGATACTTGCTGCTGCACATCGAGCAGCTGCGAATGAGCCATTTGACGGCGTGGCTCAGCTAACGTATTCCAACGTGCCAATACTTGTAGTAGGCGCGAGGCTATCATCGGGTTAGAATCATCTAGTTTCTTAATCACGTCTGTATAGATATCCAAACCTTGTTGCGTCCATAATGCAGTTGGCTGCGAGGTAAAAGCGCTGATAACTGAACGTACGCGATTGGGCGTATTCCAATCGAAATCTTCATGTGCTAATAGTGATTTAATAACATCAGCATTGACGTTGTCAGCAGATGCTTGGACACTAAACCATAAATCAATCACCAAATCATCGGCTTGAAAACGCTGATAAAAATCTGCCAAGTACGCATCAGCATTTGCCACTTGATGATTGACCATGGCCTTTAGTGCCCCAAAACGTTCCGTCATACAGCTGGCATTATCATACTGCTGCTGTGCCCACTCTACAGCGCCTTCCACGTTCGCGCTCAATGCCATATCTAGCACCACATTACGTAGTGCCCGTTCACCACGGGCTTCTGCACTATCTTCATAGGAGTGCAATGGCAGTTGCTTGTAAAGCATTTCCCATTGATCTTTTAACGCCTCTGCTAGCTGCTGATACAAACCTTCACGCTGCGCTTTGACCACTTCTGGATCATAATCTTCAGGAATAGCAGCCGCCAACTCTTGAGCTGATGGAATATCAAGTAAACGCGCTGCTAGCATTGCATCTTCACCTGCGAGCACTGGCAATGTCTGCGCCAATGCCGCTAGATAAACATCAGGATTGCTCTTTGTGCCTTGGGTGGGCAACAAAATACGGTTGACCAGCATCTGCGTCACTTGCCAACGATTGAAGCCATTGGTTTCATGTTTAAGTAAAAATGCCAAATCTTCATCTTGATAATCATAATTCAGCTGTACAGGCGCACTAAAATCACGTAGCAAAGACACCACAGGCTCAGCACTTACGCCTTCAAAAGTAAAGGTTTGTATAGCTTGGTCTAATAGCAACATACGCTCAGCAATAATTTTGCCGCTTTCTTTATCAAATAATGCCGTTGCAACTGGAATTGGCAAGGGTTTTGGCGTATCAAAGCCGCTGACATGGCGAGTTTTCTGATTTAATGTAATAGTTAACGTTTGCGCAGCACTGTCATAGTTTTGATGACCGGACACCACTGGCGTACCTGGCTGGCGATACCAATCGATAAATTCTTCTACTTTACCGTTAGTAATACTAAGCGCAGATAAAAAGTCTTCAACCGTCACCGCTTGACCATCATAACGACGGAAATACTCGTCCGTCCCTTTTCGGAAATCATCAGCGCCCAAGGTATTGGCTATCATACGTACAATTTCAGCGCCTTTTTCATAGACGGTGGTGGTATAAAAATTATTAATCTCAACAAAACTCTCAGGACGTACAGGATGGGCAAGTGGTCCTGCATCCTCTGCAAACTGATGGGCACGCAAAGTCGCGACATCATCGATACGTTGCACCGCGCTTGATTGCTGATCCGCTGAAAACGATTGATCGCGGTAGACGGTAAAGCCTTCTTTTAAACATAACTGAAACCAGTCACGACAAGTAATCCGATTGCCTGTCCAATTATGGAAATACTCATGGGCGATAATAGCTTTTACGCTAAAGCTACGGGTATCAGTAGTGGTTTCGGGGCTCGATAATACACAGGCAGTATTAAAGATATTTAGCCCTTTATTTTCCATCGCACCCATATTAAATTGACTGACCGCAACGATCATATAACGGTCTAAGTCATAAGCACGACCGTAATTGACTTCATCCCATTGCATCGAATCTTTGAGTGCTTGCATACCAACATCACACTTATCGATATCAGCTGACTTTGCATACACTTCAAGCAAGACTTCTCGACCTTCACTGGTCGTATAACTATCCGCTAATACATCCAAGTCAGCGACCACACAAGCAAATAGATAGCTTGGCTTATTGGTCGGATCATGCCAAATCGCATAATGGCGGTTTGGCGCATCGATCATCTCCCCCGCTTCAACCAAATTACCATTGGCTAGTAGTGTTGGATAGCGCTTGTCTGCTTCAAGGCGAGTGGTAAATATCGCGAGTACGTCAGGGCGGTCTGGATAAAAGGTAATTTTACGGAAACCTTCCGGCTCGCACTGGGTGACAAACATCGTCTCATCACCACTGCCCGCCATATAAAACCCCTCAAGGGCAGTATTGGTCTGTGGACAGATACGCACTTGTAGCGCCAATGTCAACTCATCAGGAGCATCACTAATCGTAAGCTTACCTGCTGACAGCTCATAGCGTTCAGCACTCAATGCCTCACCATTCATCATAAGAGCCAACAGCTCTAAATCTTCACCAAATAAAACGATATCGCCTGCGCTTTGACGTACCATCTTTAGAGTACTGTCTACCTGTGCATGGTCTTCAAATAACTTGATATCTAAGCTGACAGTTTCAACATCGAAGCTTGGCTTTTGATAGTCTTTTAAATTGATTTTACTGGGTGCATGGAGAGGTACATCAGGCATTTCAGCATTGATGATTTGCGCATCGTTTTCAGCGGTAGACATATAGATTCCTATTGGTTTTTATGATGGTTATATTTATAACAGCCTTTATAGCGAGACTTAAGCGACACTTCGATACTGTCGCAATACCTATGTAAGATACCTAAATACATTGACTTAAAGCGCCAAATTTCAAGGTGACTACTAAATTAAAATAAGAAAGGTAACGATGGTAAGAATCCCTATATAATGGCGTAAATATTGGCGTAATGCGCATTATATCTATTTGTAAACTCTAGAATTATTTACAGTAATAGTACTTACATAAAGTAACATTTAGTATATTATAGATAGCAATTGCCTAAGTTTTATCGTAAGCAGTTTACAACAACAAATCTAATTCATTAAAATTTTTGGAGCTTATTATGTCAACCAGTTTTTCAAAAATCGCTGCCCTCGCTGTATTATCAAGTGCTGTTGTTCTAGCATCAGGTTGTGCCACTAAGCGTGCCACTTCTGAAGTCGTCGTTGCCCCTCTAGGTATCCCAGGCGGTCAAGTTGGCTACAATGGTGCTGTTATCGTAGACAACTCAAACGCAGTTATTACCGGTGCTGAGAACATCCAAGCCGTTGTATACTTTGCCTTTGACAGCAGTGCGATCACTTCACAATCTGCAGGTGTCTTAAACCAACACGCGGGTCTGTTAAAATCTAACCCAAATGCAGGCGTAGTTATCGCGGGTCACACCGATGAGCGCGGTAGCCGTGAATATAACATCGCATTGGGTGAGCGCCGTGCCCAAGCAGCACGTGATTATCTTGCAGCACAAGGCGTTGCAGCAAATAATATCCGTGTCATCAGCTATGGCGAAGAGCGTCCTGCTGCTGCCGGTACGAACGAAGATGCCTATGCCCAAAACCGCCGTGCTGAACTGTCTTACTAAGCATATAGCATAAGACATTATAAGCATTCAAAAGCCCAACAAGCCTATTGTTGGGCTTTTTGTTAGGCTAAGATAAATCACGATATAAACCATAAGTTTCTACAATATACAGACTATGCAAAACTTAATGCTACACGATATTCTCTATACTCAGCTCGACCCCATGACAATGACATGGTGTGCGACTGCTCAAGTGCGCCCTATCCAGCCTTACTATGATCAAGCAGCCGATGCTCACTTATCTGCTCCTCAGATTGCTCGTCATCAGCGCCAGCAGCAACGTGCAGGTGTAAGGCTATTATTGCAGGCATTGCTCAAAAGACTGGATATCGTCGATTGTTTAGATGAATCAAATTTTCCTTATCGACTCACTCATAGCCAATATTATGTGTGTTTTAGCCATACCAATGGCAATAATAAAAATGCTACTCGAATACAAAATGATATAGAAAACTCAGACATACCATACGTCAAGGTCGCTGTCGTTATCAGTCGCCATCGTCCCTCGGGTATTGATATCGAAGTCAATGCCGTGAAATGGCAGGTAGCAAAGCGGTTCTATCATCCAAAAGAGCTGGCTATCTTGCAAGCATTGCCAATGATACAGCGTAACTCTGCCATAAGATGGCTGTGGCAAATAAAAGAGAGCTTTATTAAGATACATCAATATACGCTTGCCCAAGGTTTAGGCATGGATTATTCCGCCATCATTTACGATTTACTCAATCAGCCTATAGAAACCCTACCCTTGCTTACTCTGACTGACGATAAGACTAATTATCGCATCTCTGTTATTTCCTCACAGCAAACTGTTATTGTTTATTGATAAATCTCAAATACATGATAATAAATGATATTTATTACTTTATTTTAGACATAAAAAAACGACCCTCAAAAGGATCGTCTTTTTATACTTATTCTTCTGTTAACAACAGCACTCAGACTGTCATTAAATTAGAAGCGGTAAGTTGCACCAACTTTAACAATTGGCAACCACTCAAGAAATTTTTCGTCTTCCAATTCTTTCTTAATTTGAGCTTCAGCAGCTGCACCGTTTGCGCCAGTGGCATTAACAGTAGCAGTCGTTTTACCCATATAAGCTGCACCTAGCTCACCGAATAAACCAAAGTTATTAGTGATATTAGGACGGAAGCCAATAGTAGCATAAGGAGCTAATTTATTACGATGCTCTAAATCAGCTGAAACACTACCAACATTTAATTGGTCACCACGTGAAGCATCATAGTCACCATTTGTAGGAGTGCCAACAAAATATTTTTTGCCATCTACAGGATAATATCCATTAGGACCAGCATCTCTTGCATTAGCTGTGGCAGTGATTTCGTTATCAGGAACGATGATACCAGCACCCATAGTGAACCAGTTCGCCATAGGACGTAATTGGACGCCTAGGTACGGGTTGCTAAAGTCAGTATCTACATCGTAGTTTACATCGTTAGCATCAAAGTCACCGCCGAATAATTCAGCAGCATCGCCACCTGCCCAACCAGCTTGAATTTCAGTTTTGTCGTTTAAGCCCCAAGCGATGTTAGCACCATAACCTAAAGTACCAGCTTCAGCACTGATCGCTGCTGGATGAGTAACAGTTTGGAAGAAAGTCTTAGTACCGCCAACAACTGCACCAGTGGTGTTACGTAACACACCAGCATCTGCATTATAGGCATAACCAGCGTCTGCTTGATAAGCAACTGCTACTGGCTCAGCTTCGTATACAACAGCGTCATTGCCATCAATAACAATAACTGGATCAGCTGCAAGAGCAGCAGTTGAGGCTAAAACGGCAGCAGTGATTGCTGTTAATTGAATAAGTTTCATAATTACTCTCCTAAAGTATGAAATAACGCGCCCATAAAAAAATGAAAATCTAACTTTTTAAACAATCATTTTGATGCGAGGATTAAAACAATTTTGGCTCAAAAAGTCACCCCTAAAGATGCACTTTTTATTTACCATTATGTAAAGATTGCATAGATATTGTAATAATTACTACACCAGCCCGCAATACTTCGCCCTTTTGTTACACAATGCTATTAAAGCCACCGCGCAGCCTACACATGATTATTGGAATGCTTAATGCTCATGTAAAGGTATTACAAAATATGTCTACATGATGAAGCATCTTGAGAAATAACGCAATAACAGTTATAGAGTTAATTACTACAGATTGTTGTACTTTGTGACTGAACGTATCTAATCTTGCTAAGAAAACCGAAAAATTCTCAGATAATTTTGTTATAAATCCACGCAATGTAAATACGTTACTATATAATGAGAGGTAGGGTTGTCTAAGGGTTATATTGTGCTAAATTAGAGTCAGTAAGCCAATTACTGTATGCCTTTGCGCTTATTCATTTTTAGCCTTATCGCCTTGACTGTTCTGCTCTATTTTTAGAGGCGATTATATCTATAATGATATAACTACTTGCTTTGTTTTTTTATTATTACTGAGTCATTTATATGCCTAAAGTATCATCGATTACTCGTGTGCTAGAGATTATTGAGGCGGTATCTTATGCCTCAAAGCCGATTTCGCCACTGGAGCTATCGCAGGAGCTTGATATTCCGAAGCCAACCATTCATCGATTGATTCAAAATCTGGTTGATGAAGGGTTTGTGACAATTGATATTGGCGGCGGTATTATACCGGGTAAACGCGTACGCAATTTGGGTGTTGAGCTTTGGCAGCAGCGACTGTTCTTTAATGAACGTCAAATGATTTTGCAAAAACTGGTCGATGAGCTAAAAGAAACCTGCGGTATCGGTGTTCCTTATCACATGAATATGATCTATACCAACCGCGCACAAACGACCTTGCCGATACAGATTTATTTACCAGTGGGCGCAAAGTCGCCAATGTGGTGTACAGCAACTGGGAAGCTGTATTTAAGTCAGTTGCCGAGTGCAAGCCGCGAAAAAATACTACAAAATTTGTCACTAGATAAGTTCACTAAAAACACCATCACTGATATCGACAAATTAAACGCTGAGCTTGATCGTATCGCTGAAACAGGCATAGGTATCGATAACGAAGAGTTTATCTCTGAGATGGTGGCAATCGCCGTACCGATACGGGATAGGAAATCACGCTACCTTGCTTCGCTATATCTGCATGCACCGACCATACGGGTGTCTTTAGATGATCTTTTAACCTATGTGCCACGACTGCAAAAAGCGGCGCAAGATATTCAGTCTCTGGTCTATGAGCTGCCAAGTTAAATGCCTTGATATAAACTAGAAATAAGTCAAAAAAAAGGTCTGCACTATTACCACAATGCAGACCTTTTTTATTTGTGTGCTTGATAATTTAAGACAATACAGAGCTGTCGTGACGCGCCATAATGCTAGAAAAATCTCTATCGCCATTCTCGATCGTATGCGCGGCATAAAGCTCAGTTGCTTTAGCGCCCATTGGTGTCTCTACATGCGTATCTTGAGCGGTTTGCATGGCAAGGTTAAGATCCTTTTGCATCAGCTTACTCATAAAGCCGCCTTGATAGCCATTGCTCGATGGGACATTTTCCATCACTTGCGGATAAGGATTGTAGACCTCTAGCGTCCAGTTACGACCGGAGCTTTGTAGCATGATATCGGATAGTACCTTTGGATCGAGACCATTTTTGACACCCAGATTAATCGCCTCTGCCGTTCCTGCCATCAGAATTCCAAGCAGCATGTTATTACAGATTTTAGCCACTTGTCCTGCGCCATGCTCGCCTGCGTGGAAGATGTTTTTACCCATCACAGCCAGTATCGGCTCAGCTTTGGCGAAGGCTGCATCGTCTCCACCAACGATAAAGGTCAATGTGCCAGCGATAGCGCCACCTGTACCGCCAGAGACTGGCGCATCTAAAAAATCAATACCAAGCTTACTTGCAACTTCTGCTACTTTCCTAGCATCAGCTGCTGCTATGGTACTGCTATCGATAACCAAAGTACCTTTTGGTAAGTCTATAAGTAGACCGTCAGAGCTACCTTCTCCTAGATAGACAGAATGCACGTGCTTGCCAGCAGGTAACATACTGATAATTACTTGGGCATTTTGAGCAGCATCTTTCGGACTCTCTGCTATATTGGCACCCGCTTGTTGCAAGCGCGCGGTCGCCTCTACAGATAAATCATAAACCGAAAGCGTATAACCTGCCTTTAACAAGTTTTCTGCCATTGGACCGCCCATGTTACCTAGTCCAATAAAGGCAATATTTGGCTTTGCTGTATTACCATCATTATCAGTCGTAGTTGTACTACTTGAACCTGTATCCTTTGTAGCCATCTCATCGCTCCTTGATGATTGATTATGCAATTAGTTTTAATTTTTCAAATTTCACTTAATCTAGTCACTTAATCCAGTTAAGTTGGCTTAAATCAGATGCTAAATATCTGGTTAGCGAACCGCTTCATTACCCAATGCAGCAGCGCTAAGCCAATCGTCTAAAGGATGCTCGCCTTTAGCATATGGATTGGTAAAATGCTGCTGGATATAATCTTGTCCCTCTGCGCTCAAGCAGTCCGCTAACGTACGAGACCAGTTTGGCGTGCGATCTTTATCAATCAATAACGCACGTACGCCTTCCTTAAAATCAGGGTTAGCCGCACAATGTACAGCGACATTGGTCTCTAGGTACAAGACTTGCTCTAGCGATAAATCCGTCACCTTATGATATAGCGCATAGGTCAATGCCGCAGTCACTGGACAGCCATGTCGATAGGTTGCAATGGCTCGTTGTGCCCAACTGTCGGCAGCAAAATCTGTATCAAGCTGTGTGAGCGCCTCATCACTTTGTAATAGCGCATCGATATCACCCAAACCGCCTCTGTTCATTAGTTGCTGAATAGCACACCAATGCTGCGCAAGCTTACTAGCAGGCAATTCAGCAACAGGCTGCGCCGCCAATGCTCGACTCACGATACTATAGGCGCTATTGTTGTCACATTTATCCGTACTATTAGCTGCAACCTGCCAATCGCTCTGTTTTAAACTTTGTATGACGGCATCATAATCACTACTGGCGACAGCATACTCTGCAAGGTTAGCCAACATTGCGTCGCTACCATTACACATTGCACCTGTCAGCCCTAAGAATAAACCAGTTTTGGCCGGCATGCGTTGCAAAAACCAACTGCCAGAGGCATCAGGGAATAGACCAATGGTAATCTCAGGCATAGCAAAACGGGTACGCTCAGTGACCAAGCGATGGCTACAGCCTGCCATCAAACCCATACCGCCGCCCATAATGATGCCGTCACCCCACAAGATTAACGGTTTAGGATAAAAGTGCATTTGTCGATAAAGACTATATTCATGACCAAAAAAATCTGTCGCATAAGGATTTGGCATAGGCGCTGTTGCTGACATACTGTCATATAACCTACGAATATCACCGCCTGCACAAAACGCTTTGTCGCCTGCGCCTTTTAATAGCAATGCCACCACTTGCTCATCACCTTGCCACTGCTCTAGTTGTTGCGATAACAATTGACACATCTCAACGCTCAAGGCATTAAGAGATTTGGGCATATTTAACGTCATTATCCCAATAAGGTGATCACAATCTGTCGGCTCGGTGCTGAATAATACCGGCGCGTCTGATATGCCTTCTATAGCTGCTGTCATAAATGTGACCTACAAATATTAAAAGAAAAATAGTATCATTAAGTTTGATTTTATGGCGTTTATTTATTTTGCCAAACAGGCTTAAGCTTCTCTAAAAATGCTTGCACACCTTCGCGCTGATCTTCAGTATCGAACAATTTAATAAAGGCTTCACGCTCATGGATAAGGTTTTGCGCAGGCGGCGTGTGTCTTGCTGCTTGAATAAGTGTTTTGGAATAACTGACTGCAACTGGTGATTGTTTAGCGACTTTTTTCGCTAATGCCTGAGCTGCTTGCAACCCCTCACCTTTTGCAGCAACTTCTTCGACTAAGCCAATGCGTAGTGCAGTCTCGGCATCGACACGCTCGCCGCATAATATCATGCGCTTTGCCCAACCCTCGCCTACTAAAGCTGTTAGATTTTGAGTGCCACCGGCACACGGCAACAAGCCAACACCTGTCTCAGGTAAGGCCATTTGAGCATGATCTTCTGCGATACGGATATCACAAGCGAGCGCACACTCAAGACCACCGCCCATCGCATAGCCATTGATGGCAGCGATGCTCACGCCACGATAAGCTGACAGTGCTTCGAACGCTTCACCAAACGCTATCGCCATACTGATTGCGCGACCTTTATCGCCATCTGCAAAATTATTTAGATCGGCGCCCGCTGAAAAGAATTTCTCACCATCACCATGAACGATTAGTGCATATACCTCATCATTAGCATTGAGGTCAGTGACCAATTGCTTAAGCGCCTTAAGACTGTCCATCGTCCACGTATGAGCAGGTGGGTTGTTTAGGGTTAATGTCGCAGTATGACCATCAATCGATAGTTTTAAGTTGGTATAATCCGTCATGAGCAAACATCCTTATCATAAAATCATTTTATTCATATAAATAGTTAGCGCAGTTGGCTCAATGCATCATCTTGTAATAGCTGGCGCGAGACAATCACGCGCATAATTTCATTGGTACCTTCCAAAATCTGATGCACACGCAAATCTCGCACATGACGCTCAAGCGGATACTCATTGAGATAGCCATAGCCACCATGTAATTGTAGAGCTTCATTGGCTACATCAAAACAAAGATCGGTCGATAAACGCTTTGCCATCGCACAATAAGTAGAGGCTTGCGCATCCTTATGGTCGACTTTGCTCGCCGCTAAATACAGCATTTGCCGTGCCGTGATGGTTTGAGTCAACATATCGGCAAGCTTAAACTGTACCGACTGTAAGCTGGCAATCGGGCTGCCAAACTGACTGCGCTCTTGTACATAATTGGTCGCTGTTTCAAGCGCCGCTTGCGCCGTACCTACCGCACAGATACCGATATTAATCCGGCCACCATCAAGCCCTTTCATGGCGATACGAAAGCCTTGACCTTCCTCGCCAATGAGGTTCTCTACTGGCACTTTGACGTCTTTAAAGCTAATGGTACGCGTCGGCTGCGCTTTCCAGCCCATTTTATGCTCGTTTTTGCCGTATTCAATACCAGCACTATCGGCATCAACCACAAATGCTGAAATCCCCTTTGGTCCTGCAGCGCCCGTACGTGCCATCACTACCAACACATCAGTTGAACCTGCCCCTGAAATAAAGGTTTTTTCACCGTTAAGGACATAATACTCGCCTTGCTTCTCCGCTTTAGTACGTAATGATGCGGCATCAGAACCGGCATTAGGCTCCGTCAAACAGTAACTGCCTAGCCATTCACCACTAACCATATTGGGCAAATATTTCTTGCACAACACATCGCTACCAAACTCACCAATCATCCAGCCTGCCATATTATGAATACTCATATAAGCAGCTACTGCGGTATCACCCCATGCTAGCTCTTCAAAAACCATGGCAGAATCTAAACGCGGCAAGCCCAAGCCATCATACTCAGGGTTGGTGTATAACCCTAAAAAGCCAAGCTCGCCTGATTTTTTGATGACATCAATCGGGAAATGCGAGGTGCGATCCCATTCAGCAGCATTGGGCTTTAGCTCTTTTTGGGCAAACTGTCTGGCGGTTTGGCGAAAGGCAATTTGGTCATCGGTTAATGAAAAATCCATGGGGTCATCCTTTTGCATGCAAAACAAATATGGTGGAGAGAACTGAATAAATCATCAGTTTAATATTATTCATACCGTGTATTTTATACAGTATAGCAGCGGTATAACGACAATCATAAAATCATACTTTTCTAGCAAAAAATCTATTAAGCAAGATTGACGTTAGACCGCAAATATAGTGGATTGATTATTAAATTGAAATAGTTGTATTGACGCCGCGACTTGCTTCATCATCAAACCAGCGCGCCGTCACGGTTTTAGTTTGGGTATAAAATTGCACCGCTTGCTTACCATAAGGACCTAAATCACCAAGCTTACTAGCACGTGAACCTGAAAACGAGAACATCGGTAGTGGCACAGGAATTGGCAAGTTAATACCGATTTGACCGACTTGGATATCTTGCTGGAACTTATGCGCGGCAGCCCCTGACTGAGTAAAGATAGCGGTACCATTACCATGCGGGTTGGCATTGAGCAGCTCAATTGCCTCATCTAAGCTATTGGCACGCATGATGCACAGTACAGGTCCAAAGATTTCTTCTTTGTAAATTTGCATGTCGCTTGTGACGTTATCAAAGATAGTTGGACCAACGAAGTTGCCTTTCTCATACCCTTCAACCGTAATACCACGACCATCAAGCAATAGACTGGCTCCCTCTTCTACACCAGTACCAATCAAATGCTCAACACGCGCTTTTGCTGCAGGAGAAATCAGTGGACCCAAATCTTTATCGTGCTTACCGGCTGAGACGATTAAACCTTCTGCTTTGGCCTTGATGTCATCAATCCACTCACCAGCAGCACCGACAAGGACAACGACAGACAATGCCATACAACGTTGACCAGCAGCACCAAATGCGGCACCTGCTAGCTGATTAAGAGTCTGCTCTTTATTGGCATCTGGCAGGATAACGCCATGGTTTTTTGCGCCCATCATACACTGAGCACGTTTACCTGATTGACTGGCACGCTCATAAACGTGTTTACCAACGTTGGTCGAACCTACAAAAGAAACTGCTTTGATATCGGGATGATCACAAATGGCATCGACAGTGGCTTTGCCGCCATGTACGACGTTTAGCACGCCTTCAGGTACGCCCGCTTCAATAGCAAGCTCAACCAAACGCATGGTCACCATCGGATCTTGTTCAGAAGGTTTTAAGATAAAAGTATTACCCGTGGCAATCGCCATTGGAAACATCCACAGTGGAATCATCGCTGGGAAGTTAAATGGTGTGATGCCAGCACAAACGCCAAGCGGCTGCCAAATGCTATAGGTATCAACGCCTGAGGCAACGTTTTCAACGAAGTCGCCAATCTGCAGGTTTGCAATACCTGCTGCATGCTCAACCACTTCTAAACCACGGAACACATCACCGCGCGCATCAGCAATAGTCTTGCCCTGCTCTGCAGTCAAGATCTCTGCTAATTCATCCATATGGTCGCGAATCAGTGCTTGATACTTTAAAAAGATACGGGCACGAGTGGTAATTGGTGTTTTGCGCCACGTTTGAAAAGCCGTTTGAGCGGCAGCGACTGCTTGATTGATTTCATCGTCTGTCGTTTGCGGTACCTTGGCAATGACTTCTTGAGTGGCAGGATCGGTAATATCAATCCATTCGCTAGTATTAGAATCAACAAATTGACCATTGATGAGCTGCTTGACGTGGTGCATAAGATATCCTTATCTTGTTTGTAAGACCGCCATTAGGTGACGGCTTAGAATTTTGAAGGCTTTGAGTTTTAAAACTTTAAATTTAAAAACTTAGAATTTATCATTCTGTCATATAATTTTAAAATGATTTATTTCGTATCATTATTGACTATAACAATAAAACAATTTTAGGGTCAAGCCCTTTATGCTGCTTTTAGTAAAGTTAACGTTAATGTCCGATTTATCTACCATAACCCATAAGCTATTAACGACAATAAAAAAGCCCATGAGCATTCATGAGCTTTTTTAGATAAAGGTAATTTTAAAACGTGCCTGAAAATGCGCCTAGTAATCTTTCATAGATTGCTTGACCGCATCAATAGCCGTTGGATTATCAAGGGTAGACATATCACCAGTGGGTTTATCCTCTGCTAACGCCCGAATGGCACGGCGCAATATCTTACCAGAGCGCGTCTTTGGCAATGCTTGCGGGAAATAGATCGCAGCAGGTCGTGCGATACCACCCAAAGATTTTACTACCGCGCCAATTACTTGCTGCTCAAGGCGGAAGCGGTTTTCAGTGGTTGCCACCAGTTCATGATCTTTTAACACACAAAAAGCAATCGGCAGCTCGCCTTTTAGCTCATCTTGAATACCCACGACCGCACACTCTGCGACCTCTGCATGCATACTGATCGCCTCTTCAATCTCTTGGGTGCCCAGTCTATGACCGGCGACGTTAATGACATCATCGGTACGCCCAAGAATATGAAAATAACCGTCCTCGTCAACGACTGCATAGTCTGACGTCGAATATTGATTGCTATCCGCTAAGCTAAAGTAGCTATCAATAAAGCGCTTATCATTACCCCAAACTGTGGTCAAACAACCCGGTGGTAAGGGCGCACGAATCGCCAGTAAACCTTTTTCGCCTGCTTTACACGGCTCGCCAGTTTCTTCATTGATGACCTGAGCATCGTAGCCATACATAGGATAGCCAGGTGAGCCTTGTTTGTGCGGTTTATCAGCGAACCTAGGAGTATTACTCAAAATAGGCCAACCCGATTCTGTCTGCCAATAATGGTCTAAAATCGGTACGCCCAAATGCTTGGTCAGCCAGCTGGCAGTAGACTCATCTAGTGGCTCACCTGCCAAAAAGAAGGATTTGACGCTTGAGACATCGTAGCGCGTCATCCATGTCTCATCTTGCTTTTTGAGCATACGCACACCAGTCGGTGCAGTAAACAAAATATTGACCTTGTTGGCTTCCACAATTCGCCACCAGATACCAGGGTTTGGCAGATGCGGTAAGCCTTCATACATAACACTGGTCATGCCAGCGAGCAATGGCGCATAGATGGTATAAGAATGCCCAACGGCCCAACCGATATCAGATATCGCCCAAAACGTCTCGCCTGCCTTACCGTCGTAGATATAGTCTATTGATGTGGTCAGTGCTACTGCATGACCGCCCGTATCACGCTGCACGCCTTTTGGTGTGCCCGTCGTACCAGAGGTATAAAGCAGATACGATGGCGTATTAGACTCAAGCCATACAGGCTCGACGATAGCATTGGCTTCACAGCTGATACGGCGCTCAGTGGCATAATCCACATCTAGCTCTTTTACGTCAAACGGCAAAATACCACGATTAACCACTACTACATGCTCAGGCTTGGTGGTTGCTTGCTCAATACCTTGATTGACAAGGTTTTTATAATTGACGACTTTACCACCACGCAAACCTGCATCCACTGTGATGACCATTTTTGCTTCAGCATCATCCATACGAATGGCTAAATTATGGGCAGCAAAGCCACCAAACACCACTGAATGCACTGCACCGATACGCGCGCATGCCAGCATTGCATAAGCGGCTTCTAAAATCATCGGCATATAAATGATGACACGATCGCCCTTCTCAATACCGTGACGCTTTAATACATCGGCAAAATAATTCACTTCTTTATAAAGGTCGTTATAAGTCAGGCGGCGCTTAGTATAGTCGGTATAGAACTCAACGTTATTACCCAAGTCTTTAAAAGCATCGACTACAGCAGGATAGGTTTCTACGAGTTCTTGATTAATCTCTGATGACAGCCAAATAAAAGCATCCTGTTCTGCACGTTCTGCAAGATGACGATCGACACAGTTATAGCAAAGATTGGTTTCGCCGCCAACAAACCACTGCGCAAATGGCAAATTACTATCATCAAGGATTTGTTCAGGCTCTTTATGCCAATAAATACGCTTGGCTTGCTCAGCCCAAAACTCTTCTTTATTTTCAATAGAAGACTGATAAATCTCAGCAAAGGTTTGAGTCGTATTTAGTGCTTGAAATGTTGGGGCTGACGTTTGATTGGTCACTGCGGTGGCGGTTTGCGCGCTCATAATAGCTGTCCTTAGCATAAATGATGGGTAATGCGATGTGATTTGTCCGATAATATCATAATATAAGACTGGCTATCCCGGCCAGCTATCCTTACTAAATCAAAAAAACCGATACACTACGTATCGATTTAGTGTGTATCGGTTTAAAATGTAGCAGAGCCAATCATAAAGGTCAACTATTAAGCCTGTTATCTGCTTAATAGTTGAATTAGTTTAAAAAAACTATACCTCGCTCTGATTGGCATACATCTCACGCATCACTTTTTTATCGTGTTTACCAACAGAGGTCTTTGGTAGTTCATCGACAAACTTAAACTGACTAGGTATACCGTATTTTGGAATGATACCACGGGCTACTGCCTGCTCTGCCAGCGCTTTGATGTCATCAACTTTGGTATCTTGGCAATTTGGTTTGAGTACTACTAATGCTAATGGACGTTCGCCCCATTGCTTATCACGTACCCCAATCACAGACACATCCGCCACCGAAGGATGTAGCGATAGAATCGTCTCAATCTCTAGTGAAGATATCCACTCGCCACCTGACTTAATCACATCTTTTAAGCGATCGGTGATTTTGATATAGCCATCAGGGCGTATGTAGGCGATGTCTTGGGTATGCATGTAGCCGTTTTCCCATAGCTCTTTGCCAGCGTCATCATTTTTTAAATAGCTTTGGGTCAACCACGGTGCGCGTAATACCAGCTCGCCAGTATTGTCCTGACCTGTACCAACTGGCTGATTGTTCTCTCCCCATACTTGAGCATCAACCATAAGTACAGGCTTACCCGTCATACAGCGGCGAGCAATATCCTCTTCTTCACTCAGCTGGGGCTCATTGAGGCTAAAGTCAGTCAGACTGATTAGAGGTGCGGTCTCCGACATGCCATAACCGGTATAAACTTCAATACCCTGATCCATCGCCGCTTTTGCCAAGCCTTCTGTCAATCGTGAACCACCAATAATCATTTTTAGACCATTAAAGCTGGTACCGCGGTCTTGCGCTTCTTTGAGTACCATTTGCAAAATTGTCGGTACACAGTGGGTGATGCTGACCTTTTCATTGATAATCAAATCCATCAACAAATCGGGTGCATAACGACCAGGATATACTTGCTTTAGACCTGTCATAGTAGCTGTAAACGGAAAGCCCCACGCATGGACATGGAACATCGGGGTCATTGGCATATAGACATCACCATAGCTGACGCCTTGTTTATTTGGCAACATACCAATCGACGCTGCTTCCGTCAGAGTATGCAGTACTAACTGACGATGGCTAAAGAACACGCCTTTCGGATCACCTGTCGTACCTGAGGTATAAAAAGTTGTAGCAATGGTATTTTCATCAAAATCTGGGAAATCAAAATGGTCATCAGCAGCATCAAGTAGCGCCTCATATTCACCTTTGACACGGTTCTGGTTACCCCCGAATACGCCCTCAGAGGTCACACCATTATCATCTAACCAAATAATATGCTCAATGCTGGAGTTTTCAAACTGATAATCTTTGACCAACGGCGCAAATTCAGAGTTGAGTAGCAGCACCTTTGGTTTCGCATGATTAATGGTATAAAGGATTTTGTCAGGTGATAGACGAATATTGACCGTTTGCAAAATATACTCTGACATCGGCACCGCAAAGTAGGATTCAAGATAGCGATGACTGTCCCAATCCATCACAGCGACCACATCACCAGCATCCAGATTTAAGCCGTCTAAAACATTCGCCAAACGATTGATACGGTTAAATAAGTCTTTATAAGTAAAACGTTTTTTATCTGCATAAACGATTTCTTGATCTTGTGATACGGTTTTGGCGCGGTTTAATAACTGCTTAACCAATAGCGGAAAATCATAGGCGGATGGCGCACTGTGATAGATATTTGACATAAGTTTGACGTCCTTGTTTATAGTATTTTTGAGTGCAGATAAAAACCAATTGATTGGATATCAGTCGTGATTACATAGTGATGTTTTTATCAATAACCTCTTGATAGTAAGAAAAAACCAGCTTCATGTAAAGGCATGACACATAAGTGGCACAATACTCATTGTTCGAAAATAATCGTTTCTCGATTGCTTAGCTTGTGATAGCTTATTTTATCTCTTATGTTGGTTTGTCTGGTGTTAGCTTGTCTGGCATTAAGCAGGACGCGGTTTTGTTTTTATCATGCCAAAACTTGCGACCAAAATTGCCAATACTTGTACGAATAATAATAGCCAAACGGTTAATGACCATTGTCCACGTGCATAAACGATACCGCACAGCCATGCACCCATCGTGCCGCCCGCATAATAAGCCATGTAATATAAACCTGAGGCTAATGAACGTCCGTTTTTGACATTGACGGCGATATAGCTAATGGTTGCTGCTTGGGTAACAAAAACACCTGACGACATAATGGCAAGCCCAATAATAATGCCCCATAATGGCGTGACCAGCGTTAATAACGCTCCAAGCATCGAAAAAATCACTGCCACTCGAACGGTGCGGGCTGCCCCAAATCGACGTAATAATGTCGTCGACAATGGCGTGATAATCACTCCGATTAAATACACCGCAAAAATATTGGCAAGCGCGCCAGTGCTAAGCTCGTAAGGCGTGCCAGCAAGATGTAGATTGATAAAGGTAAAGCAACCAACGAGCGAAAAAAGCACACAAGCACCGAGCAAACATGCGGTTACCACATAACGATTGGTCAAATGCTCACCAAGCGTCTGCATCGCTGAGCGGAAATTTGGATTGGCTACAAAATGCCGCGACGATGGCAACATCTTGCCAACCCATAGTGCACCGATAAGCGTCATCGCTGACATCACATAATAGCCTGCACGCCAGCCAATAAACTCGTGCAGATGCCCCAGTAAGAACCGCCCCATAAAGCCGCCAAGTACCGAGCCTGAGACATAGAATGACATCAGCTCTGTGACAGCTCGCCCCTCGAACTCCTCACCGATATAGGCAATGGTCACAACCGTAATGCCTGGGACAGACAATCCTTGCATAAAGCGCCACATACCAAGCCAGCCAATACTAGGACTTTGGGCGATTAAAGCAGTAGGTATCGCTAAAAACAACAGTGCCCCAACGATAAAAGATTTGCGCCCGACCGCATCAGATAGCATCCCTAAAAACGGTGACATAATGGCAATCGCCATCACTGTTGCGCCAACAACCATCCCTGCCTGCACTTCAGTCGCTGAAAAATCTACCATCAATACTGGCAATACCGCTTGAATAGAATACACCTGCAAAAAGGCGAACATCCCAATCAGACCAATAGTTAACTTCAGCACCCATGAGGGCGAATCAAAGGGTATCTTTGTCGTGTTATTATTTATATGATTATTCAAAAGAGTACTGACTATAAAAAGGCTCATTTAGCTTAGGCTAATTGGGCGTGGGTGATAGAAATATGGCAATAGTACACAAAATATCTAACCTAATAACTGTAAAAATCATGACTCAACATCAAAAAAATTTAATGAATAAGACTTTAATCACAATATTGTCTATTAAAGTCTTATTCATTAAAGCAGCTGGATTTCAAAGCCAATAATTCTCAAAGAAGTTAAGTTGCATTTTATCACAGCACATAACAAACACAGGTTGCGCTATGTTACAAAACAGCATTCAACACCATAATGGCAGTAGCCTGCAAATATAAGCCTATAACTATAAAAAGGGCTTATAAAGTGCTCAATAGTAAACCGTGAATAAACTCAATCGTCTCTTGAGTCAGCGCAGGTAGGGTGCTATTTTACAGTCCCTTCCAATGTATGGCGTTCAGCAGTAACACAAATGATGTTAAAATAACGATTTGTCCGTATTTTACCTACAGTGTTGCCCGTAATTTCAGCCATATGTTGCCTAAAACGCTATGCTTAATTTTAAAAAGGATGTAAGTCATGATTAACACCAAAATATACAAGTCCGTTTATACCTTGGCTGAAAAGCTACTAGAAGCCGATAGAAAAGGACATCAAGAAGCCTTTAATTGGCTATATAGCGAGTTAAAAGCGATTTGTGTCGATAATGAAAATACCGATAAAGACCATCCAGAGCAATGGGAAACGCTAGCCGACTTCACTGCAGAGTTAGATGAAGCGTTGGTCATTTATGATAAGGCACTTGAAAAAGCCAAAGCCATCAACTCAAAAGACCATCTGTCATCCATTGCGTTTTCTATGGCAGTTATCCAAGTTGAATTGGGGCAAAAAGAAGCTGCAATTACCAGCCTGCAGAACGCAAAAATTACCGCCAATAAAATCGAAGATAAAGAGTTTAAAGCGGAAATAGATGAATTACTTACCAAATTGTTAGCAGAGTAAACAACTCAAACTTTCGATCCGGTGCCAACACAACATCAAATCAATACATTTCTACATTCGTATATTGATACACATCCTGCTATCTTTTTTATGGCAAACTTTGTATACCTATACATAGGCATAAGCGTTTATATATCAGCAGCCGTATAACCACTAAAATAGTTAAAAAAATAAACCATAAGGACGAGTATTAATGAGCGATAAAATCATAGATTTGGGTGCAGGATTTTGGAACATTCGTGGTACGTTTCGTTTAGGC
The DNA here is from genome assembly GCF_036861305.1 of Psychrobacter sp. S4(2024). Lineage (NCBI taxonomy): Bacteria > Pseudomonadati > Pseudomonadota > Gammaproteobacteria > Moraxellales > Moraxellaceae > Psychrobacter > Psychrobacter sp. S4(2024). The sequence goes on from NZ_JAZAQR010000001.1 coordinate 203,490, forward strand.
GGTGTGCTGAATATCGGTACACAATGCTCATTGGTTAAGCTTGCCTCTGGACGATTTGTTTTTTTAGACAGCTATACCTTGACTGATGACGTGCGAGCGCAAGTGATGGCACTGACTAATAATGGACAAGATGTCGAAGCGGTACTTAATTTGCACCCCTTTCATACTGTCCATTGCGCGCAAATGGCAAAAGACTTTCCGCAAGCGACTTTTTATGGCAGTAGTCGGCATCAGAAAAAAGTACCTGAAGTACAGTGGGCAGACGATTTGGTCGAAAGTGATGCGGTCGCTGAGCGTTATCCTGAGCTTAAGTTCTCATTGTCACAAGGGGTTCACTATATCGCACCTAATGAGATGATTCATGCAGGTTCGCTGCTGGCATTCCATCCTGCTAGCAAAAGCTTACACGTCGATGATACTTTTATGAGTCCGCCTACAAAGCTATTAGAAACAGTGTTACCTGAATTATTGCTACATCCTACTACCAAAAAAGCACTAAAAAATGAGTCAAATGCTGGCAAATAGTATTGTGATTGGGCGAGCAACTTGGCAGATGACTGGCGCGATGTACGCAACTTTTGCGCAGCACATTCTTATTTAGTAAAGTTTAAAAACGGTGAGTTTGAGAAAGCATTATTAAAAGCGATTGCAAAAGCACGACCTAAGCTTGAAAACGCGTAATGGTTGATTGGATAAACGATAAAAAAGGCTACTAAAATAGGTAGCCTTTTTTATTGCGAAACCCTGTTTGCAACGTCGGGTAACTTATATGGTACTGTCTTGAGTGGCGTTGCTAACCATATCTAAACTTGAGCAACCTGTTAATAACATAACTGCCATAACAGCTGATGCGCTCATTTTGCAAACGCATTTTATAATATGACTCTTTAATAATCTTGAAGTTAATTTAAATAGTTTTCACTAGAACAGCATAATATTAATCGTAAATTAACAATGATGCTAAGTAGATCACAACATCCTGTCTTATTTAAATTGCCTTTCAAAATAGAGAAAATATGTTATGAAAATTATGATAATAACGCTGCAAGCTCATCCTTATTCTCGATAATGTCTGCCAATGTATAACGTTCAAGCACGGCAATAAATGCTGTCAACGCTTCAGCAAGCACCTGTTTTAGCTGACAGACCGGACTGATAATACAGCCTGAAGCTATGTGACTTACAGTTTCATCAATCAGTTTTAATGACATATCGTTGACGCTAGCGTTCTTTTCATCATTTATTACAGCACTATTAATATCAGCGATCGAGCTGTCCGATGAGTTTGTAGAAAAGCACTCAACCAAAGCAAAATCCGGCTCTATCTGTTTAATCAATTCACCCAAATTAATGTCTTTTGGCGCGTGCGCTAAGCGAATACCGCCATTCTTACCGCGCACACTATCGATATAACCAAGCTGTCCGAGCTGCTGGATAATCTTGGTCAAATGACTTTTAGATATATGATAGCTATTGGCAATATCACTGATATTTGCCAATAGCGTCGGCTCGGGCTTAGTCGCCAAATATATTAACGAGCGCAGTGCATAATCACTGTAATTGGTCAATCGCACCTTAAAGTGCTCCTATTTTTAATGGTTTATTCATTTATTCTAAGGGCTGTGCTAGATAAGTAAAGTGATTTAAAATCGCTTTATAAAAAGAAATGGATTGAATGTGGAATAACGCCCCAAGCTTATCGAATCAGTTATTATCCGCTCTCACAAAAGCAGTAGAAATCCACTGCTTTTATCGACTTAGACTATTTATGTATAAAAACCATCAGGAGTCTAAAGAGAGAAATAGAAGTTAATGAATGCTATTCTGTCAACAAAAGCACCCTATCGTTGTCTATTTTGAAGTGCTTTAACTACAGTAGCTTAGCATAATAATGAGAACCAAAAAGGCAGCTAATACTGCTCGATGAAATTCCAATTAACCAGTATAACAACCTCACCCATATTCGGTTAAATTTGCTACAATACGCCCAATTTTGATTTACTATTTTACTAAGTCTTATATCAACTGATTTTATCAATATATTGAGAGCATGTTATGGGTTTTAATTGCGGCATCGTCGGTCTACCAAACGTGGGTAAATCCACCCTGTTTAACGCCTTGACCAAAGCGGGTATCGCCGCTGAAAACTTTCCATTTTGTACCAAAGATCCCAATACGGGTATCGTTCCAGTGCCTGACCCACGTCTAAAGAAACTGGCGGATATCGTTAACCCTGAGCGCGTACTACCAACGACGATGGAATTTGTTGATATCGCAGGTTTGGTCGCTGGTGCGTCAAAAGGCGAAGGCATGGGTAACCAATTCTTAGCCAATATTCGTGAGACCGATGCGATTGCGCACGTGGTACGCTGTTTTGATGATGACAATGTCGTACACGTTGATGGTCGCGTTAGCCCTATCGACGACATCGAGACCATCAATACTGAATTGGCATTAGCCGATTTAGAAGCGGTTGAGCGCGCGATCTTTAACTTGACCAAAAAAGCCAAAGGCGGTGATAAAGACGCTGGCGCTATGCTTGATATCTTCAAAAAAATTGAGCCATTATTAGCAGAAGGTCAAGCCGCACGCGCCGCCAATCTTGATGCTGATGAGAAAAAACTCATCAGGAGCTATGGTTTAATTACTCTGAAGCCTACCATGTATATCGCTAACGTCTCTGAGGACGGCTTTGAGAATAATCCTTACTTAGATGCCGTACGTAACTATGCGACTGGCGAAGATTCTATCGTTATCGCATTGTGTAACCAAATCGAATCTGAAATTGCCCAGCTTGATGAAGATGATAAAAAAGACTTCTTGGCTGAAATGGACATGCTCGAGGCCGGTCTTGACCAAGTCATTCGCGGTGGTTATGATTTGCTTGATATGCAGACTTACTTTACCGCTGGTGTGAAAGAGGTGCGTGCATGGACAGTAGCCGTTGGCGCAACCGCACCTCAGGCAGCTGGCGTGATTCATACTGATTTTGAGCGTGGCTTTATTCGTGCTGAAGTCATTGCTTATGACGACTTTATCGAACATAACGGCGAAAAAGGTGCTGCTGCTGCCGGTAAATCACGCTTAGAAGGCAAGACTTATATCGTACAAGATGGCGATGTGATGCATTTCCGTTTTAATGTTTAAAGCTTAACCTTTAATACTAGACAGCATGTTTACACAGTCTTAGCATAGAACAACCAAAAGCCAGCCTTGATGCTGGCTTTTTTTATTATACTGGGAGCGACAACAGTTAAATAATAAAAATAACGGACTATAAACTATGCTCACTCCTATCAATAAACCACTTAATAGCCGTAGCCATTGGGCAAAACTATTTAGTGCCCAGCGTTTAGGCAGTCATAAAAAAGCCCCTGCTCAAGATACTGCGCGCTCTTCTTTTCACAAAGATTATGACCGATTGGTGTTTTCGCATTCCTTTCGTCAACTCAATCAAAAGACCCAAGTCCATCCATTGACCAATCAATTGGGCATTCATACCCGACTTACACATTCACTAGAGGTTTCTTGCATTGGGCGCTCTTTAGGGATCATGGCAGCCGAGAAGCTACATGACAAACTAGAAAGTGGTTTACCTGATGGTGTCACGCCAGCTGATGTGGGTGTGATTGTACAAGCAGCGTGCCTCGCCCATGATATCGGCAATCCACCCTTTGGGCATGCAGGAGAATACGCCATTCGCGATTGGTTTATGCATCCTGACCGTCAGGCTATTTTGCAAAATCTGAATAATAATGAGCAATTAGACTTGTTGGCTTATGAGGGTAATGCGCAAGGATTTCGCATACTCATCCGTAATGAGCATCACCCTGATGCAGGTGGTATGCGCTTGACTTGTGCCACGCTAGGCGCGTTTATGAAATATCCTTGGCTTGCGACGCATAGTAATAATGACACTCAAAGCATTCATCAAAGTACTCCGCACAGCAGGATATCAGCTAAGGCACAAAAATTTGGCTGCTTTTATAGCGAAGTCGTACAGTTAGACGAGTTAGCAGCATGCTTGAATCTACCTCGCTCAGAGCAGCATGACGGTTATGCTCGCCATCCCCTCGCCTATTTGTTGGAAGCTGCTGACGATATTTGTTATGCGCTGATAGACTTAGAAGATGGTATCAATCTAAATATGCTTACCTACAATGAGGTGGCTGCTATCTTCTATGAGCTGATTGGCGAGCGTCCTAGCACTATCAGCCTGCCTACACATATGTCCGTCAGGCAGCATCTGGCATCACTACGTGCACGGGCAATGATGCGATTGGTCAATACCGTCACCGATGCGTTTGTTGATAATAGTGATGCGATGCTAGCGGGTACACTGCAAGGCAGTCTATTTACCCATTGTGATGCGACCGTTCGGCATGGTATTACCCAAGCCAAAGAGTTAGCACGTGAAAAAATTTTTAACCACCCAAGTAAAGTGCGCATGGAACTAATGGCCAATCAATGTCTACATCGCCTGTTGGATGCTTTTATGCCGTTAGCTTGGACAAATGAGACAAGCACACCGATGTCCTTTGAACAACAGCGTTTGCTCATGTTGCTAAAGCCACATCTTGATGAGCATCACCGTGTTTTAACAGATAATATTTATCAAAATATGCTCAATGTCTTAGACTTTATAACGGGCATGAACGACCATGAAGCTTATCGACTGGCTCAAGAGCTACAAGGACATTGGGGGACTGTTGTTTAAAAGCGACATTTAAGCGTATTTCATTCGTATTTTTGCAATGAAATGAGTATGATAGACATCTATCAGTTAATTTTGAAATATTATGAGCAGTCGCGAACAAAAAAAACTTCAAACTCGGCACGCCTTTTTTAATGCAGTGCTTGATTTATGTATGACAGGACAATCTTTTAGCTCTATTAGCCTCAGACAAGTCACGCGCGAGGTTGGTGTCGTGCCGACCGCATTTTATCGCCATTTTGATGATATGGAATCGCTCGGTCGCGCTTTGGTGATTGAAGAGTTAGGTGGTACATTAGCCACTTTGAGTGAGAGTTTGCATATTGGACGTAAACGAAGCTTTGAGCGTCAAATCGCCAAAAGTATTCAGCTATTCTTGCATATGGTCAGTGAGCAACCCTACTATTGGCAGTTTTTGGTCAGTGAGCGCTATGGTGGCTCGGACGCCGTCCGTAAAGCCATCAATGAGCTTATTAAACAGCATGGGGGAAGCTTAGCAGACGATTTGGCGTTACAGCCTGCTTTTACACACATTAATACTTATGATCGTAGACTGCTGGCTGAGGCTGGGGTCAATATGTTTTTTTCTTGGATTATTGATTGGCTAGAGCTGACTTATACTGAAGATCATGATGATGAAGTCGACTTGGCTGAAATTGAACAACGAAAGCAACTGATGCTACATAATTGTACACGCCAAGCACAGATGTTGTTTTATGGCGCTTATAATTGGAAATCTACTGAAGAAACTCATTTAAGTGATTAATAAGACATATATTTGGTTGTTTTTGATGATTATCGTTTAGTGGTAATCATCAAAAATTCGGTCGAAATGCCCAAAGTCGTTGCGTCACCACGCGGACCTCTTTGGGCTTTTTGTTATCAGCATTATTGCTATTTTCCGTAACATCAGGAGCAGTCTTGCTAATCATGATGGTTGCATAGCGTTGTCTTGCTTGACCAACAGTTGCATTATCCGTAGCAGTGATCAGTGCGGTAAAAGCTTGGCTATCAACTGCCAGGAGTGGCGCTAGTGCTTTTCGTTGCTTCTCATTTAAACTACCTAATATTGGCAGCTGCCATATCTCATCAATAGACTCGACTACTTGCTTTTCCCGCAGGTCAACGATGGTTTGCATTTGCTGGCTAGTCGCGCCGTCGATTAGAGCAGCAAGTATCACCGGACTGGCTGTATTCATATTAATAGGTAAATAATGTGGCACTACTGTGATGTAAGGTCGTAGCACTGCCAATACTTCCACATTGATGCCTTTCACATTTTGCAGCTGATCAATATTGACCAATCGTTGATTGGGCACGTCGCTATCTGCTGAGCTATTAGACTGCTGGTTATAAACCGTACTTTCATCGCCGCCATCTTGATAAACCTCACTGTCTGCATCTTGATAATCAAGAACAGCAATAGCAATATCTGGCGCCAAATTCAATTGGGTTAATAGCCGTTGAAACACTGCCAAAGCATTACTATCAACTGCGCCGTTTTGATATAAATTATTGATATTAAAGCGACTGGCTTCATCACGTATTTCAATGCCAATACTATGTGTGCCCAAGGTATAAGGGGGTACAGGCTTTGCCCAGATATCTTGCGTACTATCAGTGTCATTTAGATTAGCATCGGCACGAATCATCGTAACCGCTAGTTGCTGACCAGCATCGATATCTTGTAAGAGCTGGTTTTGATCAAACAACAAACCGCTGCGTCTAATCGCAATTTTTTGGCTGGCAAGCATCGCCCCTGCAACCACCGTAATACTAACCACTAATAACAAAATGGTAAGTAGCGCGACACCACGCTGAGAGTCGGCTTTCATAGGCATAACTGGCATGCTTGGCATATATTAAATTCCATTCCCTGAATTATTATCTACATTGCCATTGGCAGCATCATTGTTACTTGCGCCATTACTATTGCCATTGCCATTGCCATTGCCATTGCCATTGCCGTTAGAATTATCAGGAGTATTATTTTTATTGGCACTATTATTTGGTATTGGCTGAGGAGCAAGCGCCCATTGCCAAGTGATCGGCATATCTTGATAAGTGAAAGTGATAGCAACTCCTTTCGGTAGCAGCACACTCTCAGGCTGAGCAGTGATTGACGCCGCCCCTTGTCCAAATTGGCTATTCAAGCTGGCACTGTTACTATTACTGTCTTCATTAGGAAACTTTGTACTTATTTCTGGCAAATACGCTTGCCATTGCCCTGCTGTCACTCCTTCCAGCAAGACACTATCCAAACTGGTGCTATCACTACCTCCGCCTATACTGGCATATTGACGGCGAATCAAACGCTCATCAGCAAAAATATATTCGACATGCTGCATACTAGGACTGCTTTGATATCGAGGATCAGGATCAGCAAAACGGACAAAGCTGACACGTGCCCTATCCAGATTCATAAAAGGTTCAGGCGCAGGCTGTAGTGCATTTTCTTGATTGCTATTATTTGCATTATCAATATTTAAAGCACTGGCAATTTGAGTATCTACTGCTTGATAAGGAACGATTTGCCCCATATCTTGCTGTAGCTGCAGATAAGCATATTGCAAAACGGCTAAATTATCTGCATGGAACTGGGCACGTTCTCGAGCACGGTTGACGCTATCAAACACCTGCCAGCCTGCCACTGCTAGCATCGCAAATATTGCCATGGCGACCATCAGCTCAAGTAAGGTAAATCCATGCTGCGATTTCACAGACTACCTCCATTTGGGTTTGAGCCAGTCAAGTCCAAACTACCTATATCTTGCTTTGAGTTGCTCAGTATCACATTGATATCATTGACTGCGGTACGCGTTTGACCATCTATGATAGGTGCAACGGCGATATTCACCTCTTTTAATGCTGGCGTTATACCCTGACTCACAGTCATCGTAATTTGCCAGTCGCGACCTTGGGCATTGATTGTCTGGGCACTATTAGCAGTTAGCCAGGTGTCTTGAATACGTAAGTCAGCAGCAGCGTTTTGGGCAACAAAATGCGCAAGCGTACGTGTCCGTAATACATCGACTGAGCTTAAATAAGCACTACTGGCACGGCTCGCAGCCACTGCCACAACCGCTAAAATCGCTAGAGCAACCATCACCTCAATCAAGGTAAATCCGCTCTCATGCTTTGGTAGGTTTGGCTTTCGGTTTACATGGTTAGGTTTGGCTCTGTCATTATTTATCATCAGTTATTGCCCTTGACCTATCGATATACTGCCATCGGGCATAATCGTAATGACCTCACCTACCAGACGCGAATTATGGCGCACTTCAATGGTCACCGGTGCTGCTTGCCCTGTGCCAAACCATAATACTTGCGGCACTGTTTGATCTGTAAACCAAGGTTGCAGTGCTTGGATTTGTCCTCTATTTGACATATTACCAGCATCTAGGCTTTGTATGGCTAAGCTCACCCCAGCAGGCAGCTCAAGTAAAGTGACTTCGGACTCAAGCTCCCAGCTTGGTGTTGGTAATTTATCTTTAATCCCACTAGACATACTGGATAAATCGGCAGATAGCTCCATTGAATTTTTAGGCGTGCCATTTGTATTAGAAGATATAGAAGCGTCAGTTTGATAAGCCACATAAGGATTAGATAAAGTGACTATAACCGGAGTTACTTGACCTTGCTTATTGGCTTGCAGACTCAAACCCATCGGCTGCATACGTTCAGCCGATAACAGCCTAACATAGCTTAATGAATCCGTCAGATGCTCATAAAAAGCGCGATTTTTACGCGATTCACTACTACCTACTGATAAGCTCATTATGCCAGCGAATATAGACAAAATAACCACGACGACGACGATTTCAACCAGTGTAAAGCCAGCTTGGGTATGATGATGTTTCATTGGTGATGAGAGTTTTGACATACAAAAGTCATCTTGAATGGCGTCATTCTTTTAAAAATGACGTTATATTGGGTGAGATATAAAACAGGAGAGAGGATTGATCGTATCAAGTAAAAGTTAATGTGCTGCTATATAGCATATAACAACACAGATTTTTATAAAATAACGACTCATGGTTTTCACGTTACAGTAAAAACCTAATAATTGGTGTTGCGATGTTCCTCTGACTCAGTATCAATCTGTTCGACCAATTCCTGCATGTCCTCATCCATCACTTCATCCTCAGCCGCCGGGTAATGGCTTGGCAGCTCTAGCATTTGTTGGACAAAGGCATAACGCAGAGTGTCGCGGCGTCCCAAATAACGCTGATAAAAACTTGAGTTCAACAGCCCTGCACCGCCCTGACCCATCGCCCAGATAGAAGATAGATAATCACGCGTGCTTAAGCTACTGTGCTCATCCTTCAGATAAGCACTGATGATATCAATCAAGCGCTTCATGCGCTGACGGCGAATATCATAGAGCTCACCAAATAAGCGATTAAGACCTGTCACTGATGCCGCCAAACGCTCTTCGATTTGATTAAGTAGCATGGCCTTTTGTGGATTAAATAATTGCTGGAAAATCATACGAGCGACGCCTGCTGATGGGCAATCGTCAATACGATTAATCTCAAACAGCTGCTCTTCATAACGAATGATAATACGCAGATAGAGCTCATCTTTACTAGAGAAATGCTTATACAATGTGCCTTTAGCCAAATCAAGCTGGTCTGCCAAGCTGTCTAAAGTGATGTCGCCATCGCCTGACTCAAGTAGCAATTGCTCTGCCATTGCTAAGATATTCTCTTCTCGTACCTTGAATTGATGCTGACGACTCATAACTTCTCCTAAAACTTGACAATATCATGCATATGACCACAGTTCGTATTGGCATATCGGCATTCGGAGTATCAAATACTTCAAAGACTGCTTGACGAACACAATAAAGAAATATGCGTATGTTTGCTAAATAATCATTTATAATCATGTACTTATATTTAACGTTGCAAGACGGCATGCATAAAACAGCTGCCACTTGCAAGAAATGACTGAGTGGTCATAGCATAACCATTTTAATGATACTGTGCTAGTAAATTCTCAAAGTTTTTTGCAGTTAGTGTACCGACCTCTGCGCTACTGCAGCCATACATCTCTGCAATACAACTGGCGACATAAGGCACGTAAGCTGGTTCATTCGGGCGACCACGTTTGGGGACAGGCGCTAGATAAGGGCTATCCGTTTCGATCAATATCCTGTCTCTTGGCATATTTTTTGCCGCATCTTTGATATTTTGCGCGCTTTTAAAGCTGACAATGCCTGAAAATGAGATGTAAAACCCTAAGTCTAAGGCATGTTTTGCGGTTTCCCAATCTTCGGTGAAACAATGAATAATGCCATGCTCAGCACCTTCTGCTTTTAAAATATCAATCGTATCTTCTTTAGCATCACGCATATGGATGACAAGCGGTTTTTTTAGACTTTGGCTGGCATGAATATGACGGGCAAGGCTGGCTTGTTGCGCTTTTTTATTTTCTGTCGACCAGTAATAATCAAGTCCCGTCTCCCCTATTGCCCACACATGGTCAGCGCTAGCCGTTTCTATCAAACGTTCAACGGTTGCAGATTGTAAAACGCTGATATCTTCACAAGGGTGAATACCAACGCTCATGCCAAGATTGAGCGTTTCATCGCCATAAATCTTGACGATATTGGCAATCTCATCATATTCAGCAAAATCACACATAATTGCCATCGCGCGAGTGACATTGGCTTCTTTCATCGCGGCAATTGCGCCAGACAATTGACCATCGTATTTGGTCAAATCTAAACGGTTAAGATGGCAGTGGCTATCGGTAAACATAAACAATCTCGTTATAGTCATTTTTAAAAATTATTGGGATAAAAATTTCAATTTGTATGGTATTTATTGTTTTGAAGCGGGCACTTTTCAAGCGCTGCTTAACAAACTTACTTTTAAGGCAATGGCATCTTTTAATATAGCGGCACTACTAATGCAAAGGTACCACGCGCATCACCTCTTCCATGGTCGTTACCCCTTCACTAATACGCTTCGCACCCGATAAGCGTAATGGCTGTACACCTTCACGGTATGCTTGCTGCTTAAGCGCATCTAAATTGGCATCAGCAGCGACCAGTTTTTTCAACTCATTTGATAATGGCATAATCTCATAAAGACCAATACGACCTTGATAGCCAGTATGACGGCAATGCTCGCAACCCTGTGCCTTATAAATCTGCGCTGGCACGGACGCGCGCCACGGCTGTACTAATTCTTCCCATTGAATGGCAATCTCGCTATCTGCCGTAACATCCACGGCTTGCTTACAATGTGGACATAATGTCCGTAACAGACGCTGTGCCATGATGCCCAAGATAGTCGCTGAGGTCAAAAAAGGCTGAATACCCAAATCGTGCAGTCGAGTAATTGAACTTGGCGCATCATTGGTATGTAAGGTTGAGAGCACCAAATGCCCTGTCAAAGACGCTTGGACTGCCATATTGGCGGTCTCAGCATCACGAATCTCACCAACCATAATAATATCAGGGTCTTGACGCATTAAAGAGCGAATACCATCAGCAAAATGTAAATCAACCCCTGGATTGACCTGCATTTGGTTAAAAGCTGGCTCAATCATCTCAATCGGATCCTCAATAGTACAGACATTGACTTGCTCAGTGGCGAGCTGCTTGAGCGTACTATATAAAGTGGTCGTTTTACCTGAACCCGTCGGACCGGTAACCAATATAATGCCATTTGGATGCGCGGTCAGCTCGTGCCAAGTCTCCAGCTGCTTACCTGACAAACCAAGCTGAGCAAATGAGCGTACTAGTACCTCAGGGTCAAATACCCGCATAACCAACTTTTCACCAAAGGCAGTCGGCATCGTGGATAAACGCAGCTCCGTCTCTAAGCCTTTTGGTGTACGTGTTTTTAGTCGCCCGTCTTGTGGTTTGCGTTTTTCTGCAACATTGAGCCGTCCCAAGATTTTAATACGTGCCGTTACCGCCACTATAATAGCGAGTGGCATCTCATAAACACTATGCAGCACCCCATCAATGCGAAAACGCACCTTGCCCGTCTCACGACGTGGCTCTAAATGGATATCACTGGCGCGCTGCTCAAAGGCATATTGCAACAACCAATCGACGACTTTGACAATATGTTGGTCATTGGCATCGGGGTTGGTATTGTCCCCTAGCTGTAATAGTGCTTCAACATTAGTGATATCAGATGCGGCACGTTTATGTAGTGAGTTCGCCCCTGCAATCGCTTGCGTGACTTGGTAAAATTCTTGCCGATAGCGATTGATTTGTTCAGGATTAATAAAGACTGTACGATAGCTTTTTGACTTAATGAGCTTTTCAATATTGCCATGCCAATCGGTATAAAATGGCTGATCGGTACCTATAACCACCTCATCAAGCGTTACTTCAATCGGCAAAATATGCTGCGATCGTGCATACTCAAACGACATCAGCTGCGTCACTGCCGGTACATCGACTTTTAACGGGTCAATACGGACAAGCGGCATATCTGCTTTGGCAGCCAACCATTGATTGAGCCATGCCAAAGTTAATTTATTTTCAGTATTATTATCAAGTGCATGACTATTAGGCAGACCAAACTCACTTATAGTCAATAGCGGATGCTGACCCTTAGTGCGGCGGCTGGTAATGACGAGATTATAACCCCGTTGGTCTATCACTCGATCTGCCAGCAACTCATCAAGGCACCAACGCAAATCAATTACTATCGAATACTGTTGAGCAGGCATATTTTTTCTTCTTTTATGGTTTAAAGCATTTGTGCAATGTCGATATTCATCTTACCTCTTAGACTATATTGTGTCGATATCCGTTATCTGTAATTCACCTGGATCTATCAACCGAAAACTTACATCAACAGATTTATAGCGCATGATAAATGGTGTATGTGTCTCTTTACGACGATAGGCAGGGCGTGGGTCTTGGGCTATCAATGCTTTGATATTATCGAGATCAGATATAAGTAACTGTTTCTGTATTTTATCAATGACCGCTTTTATCGTTGCTTTTTCATTGTGAGCGGTTTTTTCTGCTTCATTATGAGTATGTTGCTTGTCTATAATTTGCACAAACTGCTCATAGGCAACTTTAGTGACAGTCACATCCAACAAATGCGGCGCAGAGGGCGCAAAGCCGCTTTGTGCATCAGGTAACGCATCACTATAAGCCACATAAGGCTTGATATCGATGATTGGCGTACCATCTATCATATCAGCACCGCTAATGATAAGTAGCACCCGTCCTTCTACAATCTCAATAGCTTCAAGCTTAACCACAGACAATCCAAGCGCTGAGGGTCGATACATACTGCGACTGGCAAACACGCCTATCTTTTGATTGCCGCCCAAACGCGGCGGTCGCACTTGCGCACGAAAGCTGCTATCCGCTTTATTAGCCTGTTTATCTTTATACAAATAGTTGTGATGAAACTGCCAGCTGACCCAAATATGGCTAAAATCTTCCAAACCAACAAACGCAGCTGGCGTATCATAAGGCGCAATCATCTCAATCACGCTGGTCAATGCAACCAGATTTGGCTGTCTTGGCGCGCCAAACTTCTGTGAAAGCGGCGCACGATGGTAGCCGATAATTGGTGCTATATGATTACTCAATGAAGAAGCAGTCTGACAAGACATAAATCAAATCCAAAAAACAAGGTTTTATAGTTCCACATAAGCGCTATACAAGCCATCTGTGACTAATTATAGATAATAACTCACTAACGATATTCCATTTTATCATGCTATACCAAAGCCGCTTGACGGATTTTTATTTTAAAGTTTGTTATGATGAGCGAGAAATTTATTGAGAATGGCTTGCATTCATCATTAATGGCTTAAAAATCGCGGTCATGCGCGCCGCATCACCTTATAACGCCGAATAATAATGTTAAAATAACAGAGTGATGGCTTAATTAGCATTGATAGCATTCATCTTCTATTAAAATTTTGCACCATTTTGACTTTATCATGAAAAATGGGTATTCAGCATTTATTTAGATTGATACAGATTACCACTTACTAACGAGGAATTTATGTCAAAACTTCGCACCGAAACGGTTACAGAGGTTCATCATTGGAATGATGCACTATTTAGCATCAAAACCACACGCGACGACGGCTTGCGCTTTCGCAATGGCGAGTTTGCGATGATTGGTTTGGTCGTTGATGGCAAGCCGTTGCTGCGCGCTTACTCGATTGCCAGTCCTAACTATGAAGAGCATTTGGAGTTTTTCTCCATTAAAGTGCAAGACGGTCCTTTAACGTCTCGTCTGCAACATATCAAAGTTGGTGATGAGCTATTGGTCAGTAAAAAACCAACGGGCACTTTGGTATTAGATGATCTATTACCGGGTAAAAACCTTTATATGCTCTCAACTGGTACAGGTGTTGCACCATTTTTAGCATTAGCACGTGACCCTGAAGTCTACGAGCGTTTCGAAAAGGTCATATTAGTGCATGGTGTGCGCGGTATTAGTGACTTGGCTTATCGTGACATGTTCGAAAACGAGCTGCCGAATGATGAAATTTTTGGTGAAGATTTCCGTAAGAAATTCATCTACTACCCAACGGTCACTCGCGAAGAATTTAGAAACACTGGTCGTATTACCGACTTAATGAAATCTGGCAAATTTTTTGAAGATATCGGACTGCCTCCGATGAACAAGGAAGATGATCGCGTCCTAATCTGCGGTAGTATGCCATTTAATGCTGAAGTCTCAGCTATTTTGAATGATTTTGGTCTAACAGTATCACCGCGTATGGGTGTTCAGGCAGATTATGCGGTTGAACGCGCCTTCGTTGGTTAAAATCTAAACTTTTATTCAAAATACAATAAATAATTCTTGACGCTCAAAAATAGGCTGCTATAATACGCAGCCTATACAGAGATAACCCTGTAGCCCAATTCGATAATGTTTGCAGTATATAAACTTTATCACCTAACACGCCGGTGTGATGGAATTGGTAGACATGACGGATTCAAAATCCGTTGCCTTTAAAAGCGTGTCGGTTCGAGTCCGACCACCGGTACCAATTAGCAGTACAAGTAAGTTCGAGAATGACCAATTAGCCCATACGTTTAAAGCGTTTGGGCTTTTTTGTGTCTGTAGTTATCTGTATAAAACTGAGATTAATAACAATAAACTTAACAGTAATGACCCTTTTTACTGTTTTCATTAGTTAAAATGACTGTCTAACGATAAAAGTTAAGATTGGAGACGCTGTTAGAAAGTCAGGTTCTAATATGGTCTAGGCGATAAACCATTACACTTTCTCTGTTTCAGGCTTAGATATCGCTCGCCATAAAATCACAAATAGCGCGTCAAATTCTGTGTTTATCGGCGTATTGGTCTGCCGCATAATATGCATAAAACCTAGACGGCTGATAAAACCCATAAACACATCAAACAAAATATATAGCGGCACACTGTCATTCAATACACCCCGTTTTTGCCCATCTTCTAATACATCCAAAAATGCACCAATCAGCTCTTTATTCTCATAAATAGCAATACTGCGAATGCGGGATACCGATATCGAGGACAGCACCATCACTGCATCTGGATGGCTGTCGACAAAATCAAAACATACCCAGAGTGTCTTGCGCAATCGATCTTTTACGCTATCAATCCCTTGTAAGTGATCCATGATTCGCTCAGCCAGCCTACCAAGCACGATATCCATAATTGTATTAAACAGGGTTTGCTTATCACCAAAGTATTTATAGAGCGTTTGCAATGAAACGTTGGCAGACTTTGCAATTTGAGCCATCGTTACTTCACTAGGGTCGAAGCCTGCGAACACTTTACGAACCGCTTGCTCAATCTTATCCAAGGTGGCAGGTCGCATATCTGATAAGGGCGCTAAATGTTGAGAGGTCTCAATACCATCCTTTCGCTTGACTGTCCTCATTGTCATTACTATTTACTCCCTTGTAATCTACTTAGACTAGAGTCAATCTCTTCACTCAATAAGCCACTTTTATCTAAGGTAAGATGTATTACCATTTATTTTAAACGTATTGAATAAAGCAGTTTGGTCATCTAGTATATCTTCTACAAGTTTTTATTTTAAAGAGTTTTTAATACCTAACTAAAGGGTAATATAAATTACCCTAAATTCAATTTCTATATAATTACTGTCAAGGATGGACAACATGAGTATTGAAGCATTTACCTCAAACTGGATGACCGAAGAACACAGCATGGTATATGACAGTGCTTTGAAGATGTTTAAAAGTTGGGAGGATAAAGATGAGCAGTGGCGTGAAAACGGCATGATTGACCGTAAAGCTTGGAACGAGGCAGGCGATATGGGGTTTTTATGTGCGTCAATGCCTGAAGAATATGGCGGTGGCGGTGGTGATTTTGGTCACGAAGCCGCTATTTTGTTAGCTCAGGCACAGGCTAACCAAGCTGGTTTTGGTGGTATGGTCCACTCAGGTATTGTAGCGCCATATATTTTAAAGCACGGTACTGAAGAGCAGAAAAAAGCATGGCTACCTAAACTGGCTACTGGCGAATCTGTTGGCGCTATCGCAATGACAGAACCAACGACAGGCTCTGACTTACAGGCAGTCAAAACCTACGCGGTGAAAGATGGTAACGACTACATTATCAATGGTTCAAAAACGTTTATTACTAACGGTCAGCATACCAACCTTATCGTTTTAGCTTGCAAAACGGATCGCGATCAGGGTGTTTCCCTGATTGTGGTCGAAACTGACGCTCTAGAAGGTTTCTCACGTGGTCGCAACCTCAAAAAGACCGGTCTATCTTCTCAAGATACCTCAGAGCTATTCTTTAGTAACGTCCGTGTCCCACAGAAAAATGTATTAGGCGGTGTTGAAGGTCTTGGCTTTATCCAAATGATGCAAGAGTTGCCGCAAGAGCGCCTGATTATTGCGCTAAGTGGTTGCGGTGCTATCAAACTGGCTTTAGAGTTGACGCTTGAGTACGTAAAAGAGCGTGAAGCTTTTGGAAAGTCAATTTGGAAGTTCCAAAACACGCGCTTTAAGCTGGCTGAAGTTCAAGCTGATTACCTAGCCGTAAAGGCTTTGTGTGACTCTGCTGTTGAAGCGATGATTAATGGCACTTTAACTGCACCGCAAGCGTCATTAATCAAGTATTGGGTGACCGAAAAACAGTGCAATGTCATGGATGAATGCTTACAGTTATTCGGTGGTTACGGCTATATGACAGAGTACCCAATCGCTCGTATGTATGCTGATGCTCGTGTCCAAAAAATCTACGGCGGCACTAATGAGATTATGAAGGAGCTTGCCTCACGCTTTATGTAATAGGACTGGGTGAAACCAAATCGATATATGAATGTTATTAAGCATTATATGAATGTTATTAAGTATTGAATTGAGGAGAGTACGTTCTCCTCAAAACTTTATTTAACGAATATCCAATGAAATATTAAAGGGATTTATTATGACTGAGATCGCTTATATTTATGATGCTATCCGCACCCCACGCGGCAAAGGTAAAAAAGATGGCTCCCTCCATCAGGCGTCACCTATCTGGCTTGTACGCACGCTACTAAAAGAGATGCAACAACGCCATAATTTAGATACCAGTTTGGTAGACGACATCATTTTAGGCTGTGTGACACCAGTCGGTGAGCAGGGTTCTGATATCGCACGCATCGCCGTTATCGACGCCGATTGGCATGAGAGTGTGGCAGGGTTAACGCTGTCACGCTTTTGTGCGTCTGGTCTCGAGTCAATTAACCTTGCGGCAACCAAAGTCATGTCTGGTATGGAAGACTTAGTCGTTGCCGGTGGTGTTGAGTCAATGAGCCGTGTACCAATGGGTATGGATGGCGGCGCTTGGTATATGGATCCACGAGTAAACGATGCCGTTCAGTTCGTACCTCAAGGCGTTGGCGCTGATACCATCGCAACGCTAAAAGGCTTTAGTCGTAAAGACGTTGACGAGTTTGCATCAGAATCACACAGAAGAGCCGCGGCGGCATGGGAAAAAGGCTACTACGATAAATCAGTGGTTCCAGTCAAAGATTTAAACGGTTTATTGCTATTAGATAAGGACGAAACCATTCGCCCAAACACGTCAGTAGAAACTTTGGCTGGCTTAAAACCTTCATTTATGATGTCCGGTAAAATGGGCTTCGATGGCGTTATTCTTGATAAATACACCACTATTGAAAACGTCAACCATGTTCATCATGCGGGTAACTCATCGGGTATCGTTGATGGTTCAGCATTGTGTCTTGTGGGTAGTAAAGCTGCTGGCAAAAAAGCAGGTCTAAAACCACGCGCTAAAATAACGATGGCATCTGTGATTGGTTCAGAGCCAACCATCATGTTGACTGGCCCTACCCCTGCCTGCAAAAAAGCACTGGCTAAAGCCGGTATGACTGCTGCTGATATCGACCTTTGGGAAATCAACGAAGCATTTGCTGCTGTGCCGCTTAATACCGCTGATGACTTTGGTCTCTCGCTTGATATCGTCAATGTTAATGGTGGCGCTATCGCTATGGGTCACCCACTGGGTGCGACAGGCGCAATGCTGCTGACCACGGTGCTTGATGAGCTTGAGCGCCGCGATTTAAAAACAGCAATGATCACACTGTGTGTCGGCGGTGGTATGGGTATTGCTACCATTATTGAGCGTGTTTAAGCCTCAAATATTACCTATATATGGACAAACCTACGCATAGAAAATAAGGATATCGAATGAACACAAACAGCGTAAATGCCATTAATGAATTAAACAGTTTTTCAGCAGAATCAGACAACGGTATTATCACGGTTACTATCGATCAAGCAGATCGTAAGATGAATGTCATCGGTGATGGCTTTAATGACGCCTTTGCCAAATTGACGGATGCTTTTGTCAATGACCAAGAAGCAAAAGGTTTGATCCTCACGTCTGGTAAATCAACCTTTGTAGTTGGCGCAGATATCGACCAACTAGCCACTATTGAAACTGCTGAGCAAGCGTTTAACTTGGTTGAGGACTTAAAAACTAGCCTACGTACACTTGAAACGTCAGGTAAGCCAGTGGTTTCTGCTATTACTGGTACGGCATTAGGTGGTGGTTTAGAGCTTGCGTTAGCCTGTCATTATCGCATCGCCATTGACTCTCCAAAGACCGCGTCTAAAACCCAGCTGGGTTTACCTGAAGTTAAACTAGGCCTATTGCCTGGTGGCGGCGGTACTCAGCGTCTGCCACGTCTGATTGGTATTCAAAAAGCACTTGAGATGATGACGCAAGGCAAAGCGCTTAGCCCACAGCAAGCCGTTGACATTGGTCTTATCCATGATGTGGCTCATGACAGTGATGAGCTTATCAGTAAGGCTAAAGCGTGGATTAATGACAATCCAAAAGCTCAGCAACCTTGGGACAAAAAAGGCTTTAAAATCCCAGGTGGCGACAGCAAACATCCTAAAGTAGTACAAGTATTTTCGGTTGCGCCTGCGATGGCAAATCAAAAGTCGCACGGCAATTATCCGGCAATCACCCATATCTTATCTAGTGTCTTTGAAGGCTGCCTAACTGATATCGATAACGGTCTTAAAATCGAATCACGCTTTTTTGTCGCTTGTGTATTATCAGACGTGTCCAAAAATATGATCAATACGCTTTGGACACAGTTAAATAGTATTAAAAAAGGTCAGTCACGCCCAGAAGGGTTTGAGCGTTCTAAAGTAAGCAAAGTCGGTATCCTTGGTGCTGGCATGATGGGTGCTGGTATCGCTTACGTCTCAGCTAAAGCGGGTATGGACGTAGTATTATTAGATACGGCTATCGAAGGCGCTGAAAAAGGCAAAAACTATTCTACTAAGTTGCTAGACAAGGCGATCAGCCGTGGTCATTCAACATCAGAGAAAAAACAAGCACTGTTAGACCTTATTAAAACCACAACGTCTTATAACGATTTAGAAAGCTGTGATTTAATTATCGAAGCGGTATTTGAAGATGTAGACATCAAAGCTGAATGCACGCGTAATGCTGAAGCAGTAATTCCAGAAAATACCGTTTATGCGTCAAACACGTCTACATTACCTATTACTGAACTTGCCAAAGCCAGCAAGCGTCCAGACCAGTTTATCGGTCTACATTTCTTCTCGCCAGTAGATAAAATGCCATTGGTTGAGATTATCGTGGGTGAAGAAACGGACAATGCAACGTTAGCCAAAGGCTTTGATTATGTCGGTCAAATCGGTAAGACACCTATCGTTGTCAATGACAGCCGCGGCTTCTACACTTCTCGCGTCTTTGGCACTTATGTCTCAGAAGGTATTGCCATGTTAAGTGAAGGTATTCACCCACGCAGCATCGAAGTGGCTGGTATGAAATCAGGTATGCCGATGCCACCACTCGCACTGCAAGATGAGGTGTCACTGAGCCTGTCATTACATGTCATGCAGCAAACCAAGCGTGCCTTAGAAGCGCAAGGCAAAACCTTTACACCGCATCCAGCCATGCCAGTGGTAGAAAAAATGGTCAAAGAACTTGGCCGTGAAGGTAAAAAGGTTGCTAAAGGCTTCTATGAGTATCCAGAAAATGGTGAAAAGCATCTATGGCCTAAGCTCACTGAGTTATATCCAGCGACAGATGAGCAGCCGTCTCAGCAAGACTTGGTAGACCGCCTACTTTACGTGCAAGCCAATGAGACCGCGAAGTGTTTCGAGGAAAACGTCGTACGTACGGTAGCTGATGCAAACGTAGGTTCAATCTTCGGTTGGGGCTTTGCACCGAACCAAGGTGGTACGCTTCAGTTTATCAACTCAGTAGGCGTTGATAAATTTGTTGAACGTAGCCGCGAGCTTGCTAGCAAATATGGTAAACGGTTTGAACCGGCTCAAATATTAGTGGATATGGCTTCAAGTGGTGAGGAGTTTGTTGATGGCTAATCAAGTTGATACTATGAAAAACTGCCTACAGGGGCTGCGCGTTGTTGATTTGACGCGCAACCTACCAGGGCCTTTTGCCACGCGACTGCTTGCAGACTTAGGTGCAGAAATCATCAAAATCGAGCCAAAGAATGGTGATCCTGCCCGTGCCTTTGGCGAGCTGTTCACCGCGTTAAACCATGGTAAAGAGACTCAAAAAGTTGATTTTCGTGATCCAGCAGGTATTGAAACAATCAAAACGCATCTTAAAGATGCCGATGTGATGCTTGATAGTTTTCGCCCAGAAGTGCTTGAAGGTATGGGGCTGGACGCTAAGACCCTGCATGCTATTAATCCAAAGCTGGTCATGGTATCGATTACGGGTTATGGCGTTGTTGATGGCGAGAGCATTATCCATGATTGGGCTAATAAAGCTGGTCATGACATCAACTTTATGGCGATGAGCGGCGTGCTTGATCAGCTCAAAACCGCAGATGGTGATCAAGCAATGCCTAATATCCAGTTTGCAGATTTGGCAGGCGGCAGTGATACGGCAGTCATTACCCTTTTGGCTGCCGTGTTGTCAGCACAGCGCACGGGTAAAGGTCGTCACGTTGCGGTCAGTATGACCCATAGCTTGTATCAACATCTGGTCATGCCAAAAGCGACTGGTAAGTTGGTTGCAAGCTTTTCTAGTAAAAACCCAAAGCCGGAGCATGATTTTTTAGGTGGTCTACTACCCTGCTATCGTTTGTACAAAACAGCAGATGATCGTCATATGGCAGTCGGCTCTTTAGAGCTAAAGTTTTGGCAAGGTTTATGTGACGTATTAGAATTACCTGAGCTCAAAACTAAGCATTGGCAAATGGGTGTCATGCCTAATACCAGAGACAGCCAAGAAGCGGCGCAATTGGTCGCTGATACCTTTGCCAGTTATGGTCTTGCTCACTGGCAGCAGGTTTTTGAATCGGCAGATGTGTGTGTTACGCCAGTCCTGACGCTAGAGGAAGCGCGCGCGCACCCTTTATTTACGCACCAAGATGAGCATGGTGCAACATTAGGCTGGCAGTAAAATGATATACTAAGGACGCTGTTTTAAAGTTAATCGTCAAAAACAAAAGAAGGTTTAGGCTGCAAAAAATCGTTCATGATACCAACATTAAAAATATCAGCAGCAGCAGTATCGACACGATGGACACAAAAGGCTATATAAAATCTTTGTCGTTAAAGCAGATCTAAGTCTGACTAACGAGGAAGGCTTGCAATTTTGCAAAGAAGATTTGACGGGATGTAATAGTTATCGCGGTGATAGCAATGAGACACCGCACGTTAACCTAAAACATTATTTGCATTGTTGTTTTTAATTATCTTTATTCAGGCATTTTGAGACATCAAAATAACCACTAATAATTACTCATTTAGTTAAAAGCAGTCGTTGTCAGTACCATGGGCAAGTATTTAATACCTATTAAGTTGCTCTAAGCGAATCTATACAGGCATTACAAACTTAAGCAAAACAAATACCAACGCATAAACAAAGTTAAAAACGATCCCAATAAGGATCATCGCCAAAACGCTCAGCGATAAAATCGATTAGATAACGGCAGCGCTGCGATAAGAAACGGTTTTTGGGATAAACAGCATAAGCATTTAAAGTCGGCAATTGATACTGCTGCATGATGGGCACAAGTGCACCACTGGCTAAGGTTTTGTAAGTAATAAAATTGGGCAAAAAAGCGATTCCATGACCTTTTACCGCCATTTCTCGTAAAAAGTCGCCATTATTGACCTTTATTTTTGAGTTGATAGCGACTTGGTGCTTTTTACTTTGCTCATCTATGAGCTCTATCGTGCTAGATTTGTTTAGACCGTATTGTAAAAACTCATGCTTGGCAAAATCTTCTAGAGTAGTTGGTGTGCCCATTTTACTCAAATATTCAGGGCTGGCACATAAGGTATAGCGAATCAGCGCCAGACGTTTGGCTTGATAGCTTGAGTCCTGCAGTTCTCTAATACGAATCCCCAACTCAAACCCTTCTTCAACCAAATCTGTATGCCGATCAGAGAAATCGAGCTCAAAGTTCAAATTGGGATGCTGATTGGCATATTCATCAATGACATCATTTAGATGCATCAAGCCAAATGACAATGGCGCGGTTACTTTTAAGGTGCCCTCGATACGCGTGGGCGCACCACTGGTTTCTTCGTTTAGGGCGTCAACTTCGCTCAGTATATTGTTCACCTTTTGGTAATACTGCTCACCGGCTTGGGTTAAGTTGGATTGGCGCGTGGTGCGGCTAATAAGTTGACTGCCCAAGCGCGTCTCTAAATCCTTGAGACGACGGCTAACCGCTGATTTGGCAATATTTAGTTGTTCGGCAGCCTTGGTAATGCTGCCAGCTTCAACAATGCGTACAAACATTGCCATGTCTTCTAATTGTCCCATATAAAATGCTCCTTAACTGTTCTCTAAATAAGAACTGTTATTTGCGATTATTACGGTTTATCTATACGTGGTCAACAATTAAAATATAATCATTACTTAGCGACATATACACGATTTAGATCCACATTGTGACATTTTTGGAGAATCACTATGGATAAATTACAAGAGCTTAGCGCCCCAATTGGTCGCCTATTTTTATCAATGATTTTTATCTTTTCAGGCTTTACCAAAATCACAGGCTACGCTGCTACTCAAGGTTATATGGAGTCGATGGGCGTACCGGGTATGCTATTACCGTTGGTGATTGCCCTTGAGTTATTTGGTGGCATTGCTATTTTGCTTGGTTTTAAAGCACGCCTGATTGCGTTATTGTTCGTGGGTTTTAACATTATATCAGCACTGCTTTTCCATCAGTTCTGGATTGATGAATCACAAATGAACCCGTTTATGAAAAACATCGCGATAGCAGGTGGTTTCTTGATGATTTTTGCTCATGGTGCAGGCGCTTATTCGATTGATCACAGCAACACGCGTAGATAATTGCCTATAACTAAAAATAAGAAAACAATGGTTAAACGTGTATTTATACTCACTTATACTTATGACAGCTCCTTATCATGACAACTAACGCTCACAGCCCATCTAATGATAACTTACCAAGTTTTTGGCAGCGTCATCAAACGCCTGTGTTATTGACAGTGGTTGGCGGTGCCATTGATACCATTGGTTTTATCACCTTATTTGGTTTCTTCACCGCACATGTCACGGGTAACTTGGTAATCGCGGGCAGTGGCTTGGTTAAAGGTGAAGCCGGTCTATGGATTAAACTTGCCGCCTTACCGTTATTTATTTTGACGGTCATGGTGACCAAGATATTTATTGACCATAGTAAAAATAAACAGCTAACGCTGAGCCATTTATTCTTAGCGGAAGCATTTTTTCTGACCACTTTTATGATTGCCGGTTTGTACTATCAGCCTTTTGTCGATGCTGGTGATATAACCGTGGCGATAACGGGTGGATTAGGTTTAATTGCGCTGGCGATTCGTAATACCGCTAGTAAAACGGTGATTAAGCATATGAGTCCGACAGTATTGATGACAGGTAATACTACGCAACTGGGTATCAATCTGACCGATTACTTGGTCAATCGCACAGCGGACAATCGCAAAAAACTGGCACACAGCTCAGTATTGGTATCTAGCTTTTTAGTAGGCGCATTAGTGGGTGCGTTGTTATATATGCAGCTAAGTTTTTGGGCAGTAGGCTTATTTGTTTTGCCCGTGCTGTATCTATCAGTTAGGGCGCGTGATAAAGACTTTTTACAACATATTGCGTAATGGATTTTTGGGCTTAATAACAACCGTTTATGCAACTGACCCTGTTATAGATTTCATGATTCTACTATGAATATGTGGCGCTATCTCTGCCATCCAATTGTTATAAAAAAAAGAATAGTTAATTGCAGTTAACGTTGTTTATCTATTAGAGGACAACAATTATAATAGACCCATTGTTTAAACAAGTTAATTAATAATAAATTTATAGACATTTAACCTATTAATATCTAAGGATAAATTATGAAAACGATCTATCATGCAGCAGACTCTCGTGGCGATGCCAACCATGGCTGGCTAAAAAGCAAGCACACTTTTAGCTTTGCTAACTATCATAATCCAGAACGTATGGGTTTTGGTGCGCTACGCGTCATCAATGATGACTTCGTCATTGGTGGTCAAGGCTTTGGTAAGCACTCACACCGCGATATGGAAATTATCAGTATTCCTTTATCAGGTAAGCTCGGTCACGGCGATAACATCGGTAATAATGGCATCATCGAAACCGGTGAAATCCAAGTCATGTCAGCGGGTACTGGTATCACGCACAGCGAAATGAATGGCGATGACAAAGAAGAGGTGAAGTTCCTACAGATTTGGGTTATTCCAAATAAAATGAACGTTGAGCCTCGTTATCAGCAAGTTCGTATGGACGATATCCTAAAGCCAAATGAGTTCAATCAAGTATTGTCACCCAATGCTGACGATGCAGGCGTATGGATTCATCAAGATGCTTGGTTTAGCATGGGTGATTTCGATAAAGGTGTTACCCATACCTATCAGCTAAAAGATCCTAACAATGGTGTTTATGTCTTTGTCATTAGCGGTAAAGTTGTCGTAAACGGTAACACTTTGGATACACGCGATGGCCTTGGTGTTTGGGATACTAAGAACTTTACGATGGACGTCATCGATGATGCTAAAGTATTGCTAATGGAAGTACCAATGAGCTAATGGACGCTTCAACGCATTTTAATTTATCTATACTAAAAGATAATTATTGGAAGTGTAGATACTGGATATAACCATTAATAGTACCGATCATTTATTAGTTCGAATCAATTTATATTAACCATGTGGAGAAATACTATGTCAGACCTAAATACCTTACAACAACTTGCTGAAAAACGCCGTTCTATCTATGCGTTGAGCAATCAATTACCCGTATCGAATGACGAAGTCGTTAAGTTGGTTGAGCATGCAATCTTGCATACGCCGTCGTCGTTCAACTCACAATCGACGCGTGTTGTCGTATTGTTTGGTGAAGAGCATCAGAAACTGTGGAATATCACTGAAGAGACGTTACATGCAATCGTTGGTGATGAAGAGAAGTTTAAATCAACAAAAGACAAAATCGCGGGCTTTAAGGCGGGTGCAGGTACAATCATGTTCTTTGAAAATCAAAGTGTCGTGAAAAGCATGCAAGAAAACGCGCCGTTATATGCAGATAAGTTCCCCATTTGGGCACATCAAACCAACGCGATGCATCAGTATGTTATTTGGACGGCTTTGGCCAGTATCGACGTTGGCGCAAATCTGCAACACTATAATCCTATTATCGATGACAAAGTTGCTGAAGCATGGAATATTGACAAAGACTGGACGCTAAACGCTCAAATGGTATTTGGTGCTATCGAGCAGCCTGCAGGCGACAAAACGTTTAAGCCTGTTGAAGAGCGCATGAAAGTATTCGGTTAATATCGCATAGTTTTCAATACTAAGCTGCTCACAATATAGACAATAAAACCGCTATCGAAATATCTTAGCGGTTTTATTGTTTTGACATTCTTTATTGGCTTAAAAAAGCCTCCTTATTGGAGGCTTTTCTGTGTACAGATTTTGAGCATTATTGCGGTAACAAGACATGCTTGCTCTTTTGATAAGCTGATAGACCACCTGCGCCCAACTCTCGACCAATACCACTTTGCTTAAACCCGCCCCAGCCTGCTTCTGCCAATACTATTTGTTGCTCATTTATCTAAATACGACCTGCTTGGATTAATGTCACCTCAGAAGGTTTTAACAGTACGGTACAGCCTGCAGCCAATGCAAAGGCTAATTTCCAAGAGTGGCTACCATTGGAAAATTCCACGGGACAATAAGCATACAGATATCAACGGGTGTAAGGTCGATAGGCTTGAGTAGCGACATCTACTGCTATATCTACGCGGGTTTTTGTGCTCAGTCTGGTCGTAGTAATCACCTCTCCTGAATTTGGGTAATATAATGCATAAGTATCTTTCTCATCATCTCGGTCTACCGCTTCAATAGCTACCTTTAATCAGGCACAACCGACTGCTGGCATAGCATTACGCACAAGCACATTTTTTAATACAACAGATGCGCCACAGTGGTAATGACCACCAAACTGATCAGCGTGCGCAGAATAAAAATCATAAATAGCTCTAGCACATTCAGCTTAATGTTTGATTTTAGAATCAGCGCCCCTACTTCAGACATATAGATAATCTGGGTAATAGAAGCTGCACCAACGATAAATCTTGTCATCTCACTCTCAATACTTTTACCGACCAAAGCAGGCAGATACATATCGGCAAAGCCCATAATCATCGCTGGAGCCGCTTCAGTAGCCTCTGGAATTTGCAGCAATTCAAGCACTGGTACGAGCGGTGACGACAACCAATTAAATACCGGCGTGTACTCGGCTAAGCCAAGACCGATGGTACCGATAGCAAAAACCACCGGAATTAAGCCAAAATAGATATCAAACAAGTTCTTTAAGCTGTGTTTAAAAACTTTACCCAAGCTTGGCATAGAGTGCGCGCGCGTAATTGCACGGTTGAGCGCCCATTGATAGGTGGTGTACTGAGCCGGAATCTCCTCATCAAGCATGCTTTTGCCAGAGTGATAAGTATCAGGCTTTAGCGACAGTGGTGGTAGGCGCGGCATGATAATGGCAGCAATAAAGCCCGTTAAGGCAATGGTCAGATAAAAATATACAAAGTTATTGTCAACGCCGATGGTTTTGGCTACCACATAGGTAAAAGCGATGGAGGTGACCGAAAAAGTCGTTGCGATAATGGCTGCTTCGCGCTGACTGTAGTAGCTTTTATCGTACTCTTGCATGGTGACAAGCAAACCGATAGATGCGGCGCCAAACCAAGAAGACATAGCATCGACAGCTGAGCGACCCGGCAACCGGAACAGTTTGACAAACACCTTACTCGACAAGGTACCCAAAAATTCCATCAAACCAAAATCGGTCAAAAACGGCAATGATAAAATGGCAAAAAAGAACAAAGGAATCAAAATAGGAGTCAGGTCTTCAAAAATCACGCCGCCAGTATTGCGGTTGATAATAAACTCAGGTCCGATTTGTAGGTAAATCATCCAAACAAACAGCGCCCCTAAAAACCGCGCGGCTAGCCAAAACAAATCAACATCAAACAACTTTGCGCGCATAGAATCTGCTGGCATATTAGGCTTCAAAACTTTGACCGCTAATGCCCCTAAAAAGGAGACTGTAACAATCGCTAATGCAGCATAAACAACATGACCTCCGATCAATGCTTGCAAGGTATCGGTCAGTACGCCCAATAAAATAGTTACCTTGCCGTCCCATTGAAACGGGATGATAAATAACGCAATACCCAATGCTGAAAACAGCAAGAACTTTCACATTGCGGCGCGCCACTGTGCGCCTTGCGGGGTCTCTGACACATTAACATGATTGCCCAATATGGGCTGCTGCGATTGATCAATAACATTTGACATCTGATTCCTCCTTGATAAGCGACGATCGCCAATTTTTCCCTTTGGCGGTCTGACCAATGCTCGGATTGAGTGAATTGGTCGGATCTAATTTTATTAATTATTTTTAGTACAAATCAATATTCAGCTAAAGCAGGTAAACGTCTTACCCATTTCAAGAAGAAATTCATCAGCTTCATCAATTTCATAAATCATCGGTTGTGTGCCTTTAATGTCTTTTTTTAAAGCGTCGAGCAGTTGCTGTTTGGCTGTGATTCTGCGATAGCCTGCGCCAAATCCTGCGGCTAATGGCTCAAAGTTCGGGGTTTTAATATTGACCCCAATCAATGGTAAGCCGCTCTCTTCCATATAGCGGCGAATCTCACCGTAACCTTGGTTGTTCCATAACAGTACAATCAACGGTAGCTCAAGCTCGGCGGCGCAGATTAATTCTGCGATGGTAAACTGAATGCCACCATCGCCAATCAGACTCACAACCGGCGATTTTGAGCCAATCATGGCACCAATCGCAGCAGGCAAACCATAACCCAAGGTGCCAAAGCCAGTCGACGAGTTAAACCATCGGCGCGTGGCTAAAGCCTCAAAACCAAGGTTGCCACTATAGACAGGCTGGGTTGAATCGCCAACGAAAATGACGTCTTTCACTTCGTCTCTGATCAGCTTTAGTAATGCATTTTGACCAGCAAAGTCTGGCGTCATTTTTTCTATCAACGCCTGCTTTACCTTTGCTACTCGCGGTGCGGCTTGATGATTCAGCGGTTGATTTTCTAAGCGCGTACATAAACCGCTGATAGCCATTTGCGCATCAGACAATAGCGCAATATCTGCTCGAAAAGGACGCTGTAATTGCTGAGCATCGCAATCGATACGAATCAGCGTACCATTGATTTGGAACCCACCATTAAAGAAAACGTCATAATCAGTCTCGCCAAGCTCCGTACCAATCGCCAATACTAAGTCGGCCTCGCTAATGACAGCGCGACCAACATCCAATGACTGATTGCTACCCAAACTCAGCGGATGAGCAGGCGGCAGTAAACCTTTGGCATTGATGGTCAAAAACGTCGGTGCATCGATAAGTTCTGCCAGTTTTTGCGCGTCATGATTAACATCAACGCAGCCACCGCCATAGAGCAATACTGGATTTTTTGCGCTTTTAAGCTGCTCAATAATCAAATCCAATTGCGCAGGATGAGGTAGCGGTTTGTTTGCTTGTAATTGCGCCAAAATATTACTAGCAGATTGGCTGTTTAGAGAAGCATCTATCTTATTTAGCTTAGGCGGCTTGGCGACATGACTGGCATCAGCAGTAATCACATCAATAGGCAGCTGGATATGCACCGGTCCCGGACGCGTGCCATTAAATAACGCAAAAGCTTCAGCGATGACTTTGGGTAATGACTCAGGCTGCCAGATGGTTTTGCTCATAAGCGCAACCTTACTGACCATACCTTGCTGATCATGCAGCTCATGCAAGTGCCCTTCACCGCTACCGGTATGCTGCACTTTATTGACACTAGATATCACCAGCATCGGTATAGAATCTGCCAATGCTTGCGCCATCGCCGTCATGATGTTGGTCATGCCGGGACCGGTGATAATAAAGCATACCCCAACTTTACCAGAAGCGCGGTAATAACCATCCGCCATAAAGCCTGCGCCTTGCTCATGACGCGGTGTCACGTGGCGGATATCGGTATTGGGCAGGCCACGATATAGCTCGACCGTATGTACGCCCGGAATACCAAATACCGTCTCCACCCCATAATACTCTAGCCACTGTACGAGTAGCTCACCGCAAGTTAGAGATGAGGTAACTAGCGCAGATTTTGGCAATGAAGAAGGCGTTTGTGGAAAATGCGTCATGAGTTAATCATCCTAAAAAATTCAATAGCAATTAAATAAGTCGTTCAGTATCAAATCCAAGCTAAACCCAAACTGACCTTTAATTCCTTATAAAAGGCAATTTAAGATTATAAGTTATGCTCAATAAATGGCTTTGACCTTATCGTCATAGCGCACGCCCGGTAGGATACATAGCATCTCAAATAGCAGGTTCGCGGCTAGTACCGAGGTGTTACCAAACGGGTCATACGGCGGTGACACTTCTACTAAATCGCCACCGACCACATCAAGGCCACGCATACCGCGAATGATTTCGATACCTTGAGTTGACGTCAAGCCACCGATTTCAGCGGTTCCCGTACCCGGTGCAAAAGCAGGATCAATCCCATCAATATCAAAACTTAAATAAACAGGGCCAGCGCCTAATTTTTCGCGCACTTCTGCCATCAATGGCGTCAGCGACTTGTACCAGCATTCCTCAGCAGGCACTACGCGAAAGCCTTGCTCGGTTGACCAATCAAACTCTTCAGCACTATAACCCGTACCACGTAAACCAATTTGTACCACACGATTACCATCGATGAGGTTCTCTTCAACTGCGCGGCGGAACGGCGTACCATGGGCAATTTTTTCGCCAAACATCTCATCATTGATATCAGCATGCGCATCGATATGCACCATGCCGACAGGGCCATGTTTTTTGGCGAGCGCACGCAAAATAGGCAGTGCAATCGTATGATCACCGCCTAACGTTAAAGGAATAGCGCCATGACTGACGATTTTATCGGTATAGAATTTCTCAATAATATCGACGCTTTTTAGCAGGTTAAAGGTATTGATAGGAACGTCGCCAATGTCAGCGACTTGCAAAGACTCAAAGGGAGCGGCACGAGTGGCGACGTTATAAGGACGAATCATGCGTGATTCATCGCGAATCTGTCTCGGACCCAATCTTGCACCGCTACGGTTTGATGCGCCAATATCTAAAGGCACCCCAACGAAAGCCACATCCAGCCCTTCAGCATCGGCTTGGGTTGGCAGGCGCATCATAGACGCAAAGCCGCCAAATCTTGGCATGTCGTTGCCGCTTAATGGTTGATTGAATTTCATCACTCACATCCTTGTATCGATTGGTCAAAACAGACAATTTGTCTATATTACTTTTATCTATGCCACTTTTTATATACTTCTGACAATACCTAAATATCAACAGGTAGACCATGGTAAAATTTAGAAGTAAACTTCTGATTTTTCGTAGTAACTTTGATTTATTCGTTATTTATAGAAGTTTTACAGAAAATTGGTTAAGACAATAGATACGGGGACATGACTTTCGATGCTAGATGAATTGATAAAAATAGACATCAAAACCCTGCGGAGCTTTATGGCCATCGTGGAGTGTCAGGGCGTGACAGCCGCACAGTCTCGCTTAAATGTGACGACCTCTGTTATTAGTGGTCATTTGACTCATTTAGAAGACCGCTTGGGAATGACACTTTGTCATCGTGGGCGCGCGGGTTTTAAGCTCACCGAAGATGGGGCAGCGGTTTACGAGGCTTGCTTAAGTTTTACCGAAGCGGTGGCAAGCTTTCAGCATCAACTGCATTATATTCGGCAACTGGATTCGGTGCGTGGCGGTCATATTCGATTATGTTTGATCGATCAGATGCCAACGGTTTTTTATGATGCGTTACGTCAGTGCTTGGCTGCGAGCTATCGTAATAATCCATTGATACATTTTTCTATCGATGTGCAAAGCCCTGAGAGTATGCTTGATAAGCTTTTAAGTAATGAAAGTGATATTGGCGTGGGATATTTTGGCAGCTTCCCACCCCTATTAACTTTCCAGCCAGCATTTATCGAAAAGCAAGTGGTTTGCTGTGGACGTGAGCATCAGCTATTTTATGAGGCGGAAGGGTTAACCTTTGAGGGTTTGGAACAAAACTATCCATGGATAAAACGAGGCTATATTACTGATTTGAGTATCAATCATGTCCGCCCAAAAACTTTAAGCGCCACCACTTACCATATGGAGGCGACCGCGCAATTAATTTTGGCAGGTCATCATGTCGGCTACTTGCCCAATGATTTGGCAAAGCGTTATGAAGAGATGGGGATGATGAAAATACTACTGCCCAATGAGGCAAGTTACGAGGTCAAGCATCATTGGGCCTATCGAGAAAACTTACATAAGCACGTCGCTGATTTTTTAGAGCAGATGATTAGCCTATTACGAAAAAACCCCTTTAAAGAATGAATATTCTTTAAAGGGGTTTATGTAGCCGTTATTTAATTAACTGCTTGCGCTTTTTGATGCTTACGGACGCTAGACCCATCTTTGCGCGTAATCGTTATCCCTGTAAAGCCAAACAATATCGTCAGTAGCAGTGATAAATAGCAGAAGAACGCATAAGGTAGATAATCAAGCACTGGCACACCTAACGCTTGGCTGATAAACACACCGCACACACTCCATGGTACAAGTGGATTGATCACTGTACCGGCATCTTCAATGGTGCGCGACAGATTTTTTGGATGCAAGTTCAAGCGCTCAAACGTCGGACGAAATGCTGTACCCGATAAAAGAATACTCAAATACTGCTCACCGATGAGGACATTGATACTGAGTGCTGACATGGCAGCAGCAAAAATAGCACGTCCTGCTGTCGTTAAACTGTCTTTAATACCAGATAACAATGCTGGCAAGATACCCAACGCCGTCAGCAATCCGCCTAAACTCAGCGCCAATATTACGATGGCTTGAGTAAAGAACATACTTTGCACACCGCCACGCGACAGCATACCGCCCACTTCACCAAGCTCCAATGACTCTGCGGGTGTATAACCTGCAAAGAAATAACCGCCCAACTG
Organism: Psychrobacter sp. S4(2024); assembly: GCF_036861305.1. Taxonomy (NCBI): domain Bacteria; kingdom Pseudomonadati; phylum Pseudomonadota; class Gammaproteobacteria; order Moraxellales; family Moraxellaceae; genus Psychrobacter; species Psychrobacter sp. S4(2024). The sequence goes on from NZ_JAZAQR010000001.1 coordinate 236,273, forward strand.
CCCAACGTTTGGCGTGCTATGCATATAAGTAATGATAATTGCCACAGCAATGGTACAAATAATGGTGTAAATGGCATTAACTCGAAATAGAGCCAGCGCAATCAAGACCACAAATGGCAATACCGCATAACCATGTACCAAACCACTGTCAATCAATTGTCCTTTTAGCACCGTTACTTGACTTAAATCTGAGCCAGCCGTCTGTCCAGAGAAAAACCAAAATAATATAACCGTTAATATCCATGCCGGCACTGTGGTATACATCATATTGCGTATATGCTCGAACAAATCGATGCCTACAACGGCTGAAGCAATGGTACAAGTATCCGATAATGGCGACATTTTATCACCAAAAAACGCCCCTGATACTACAGCGCCTGCCGCTATCGCAACATTAGCATCAAAGGCATCACTCATACCAATGAAAGCCACGCCAAGCGTCGCAGCAGTCGTCAAACTACTGCCTAGAGCAATACCGATAATAGAGGTCAACACAAAGGCGGAGATATAATAATATTGCGGAGATATCAGCTCAAAACCAAAATACATCAAGGTTGGAATAGCACCAGACATCATTAAGGCGGCGACCATCAAACCGATAAAGAAGAATAAATAGATCGCACCAATACCGCGCATAACGCCGGATGCCATTTGCGCTTGCATGTCATCAAAACTTAATCCTTTAAATATACCAATGCCTAGCAGGACACAGATAGCGAGGATTAATGATAAATGCGGTACCCAGCCAAAGCCAATCATGGTAACGCCCATGATAGCAATGACAATGGCTGAAATCATAAATGCCAATTGCGGTGAGATTTGGGTTAGAATTTTTGGAGGCATCACACATCCTTAGAGTGCCAGTAGAGTCTGGCAACAGGGTTTGATTTTAGGGTGACAAGTTTAATCAGTTGCTAGCAGTATTGCTACTCTGATTATTTGGTGAGTAAGCTGTCGGTCTTGGCTGCCATGACAAAATCATTGCGATGCAAACCTTTAATACTGTGCGACCACCAAGTGACTGTCGCCTTGCCCCACTCTACCAATATGCCCGGATGATGCCCTTCTGCCTCAGAAATCTCAGCAAGCTCATTGGCAAATGCCATTGCTAAGACAAAGTTCTTAAATTTATATTGACGCTGTAATTGCTTGATGCCATCGATTTCAATCAACGTCCACTCTGGAATTTGTTGTAATAACTCTGTTGCTTCGCTGTCGCTGACTGTTGGTGCGCCAATACGGCAGGCTTCACAGCTGGCTTGTGATAATGTCGTCATGATAATATCCTTTTATATTAACTATTGGTTTTTTAATAAATGTACGTCCGTGTTGACGTTGGTTCCTTTTTTACTTATAAAAAATGCACTATCTATTAAGCGGTTTTGATAGCATATGTTGGCTCAAACAGTCCTAAACTCATCGCCTTTTTTACAGCGCCCATAATGTCGCTATTCACGATATCAAATAACGTATCCAAATCGTTAATTGCATAATAGATAGGCTGAATTTGATCAATACGGTAAGGAGTGCGCAATACGTCAATCAAATCAAACGCACGACAGTCCGGTTCATCGCTTAGGGCATAGATGGTTTCAGACGGCGAGCTTAAAATGCCGCCACCATAAATCTTGCGGGTTTCTTTGGTCGCGCCCATTAGACCAAATTCGATAGTGAACCAATACAGGCGTGCTAAATAAAGACGCTCTTGCTTAGTCGCATTGAGACCAAGCTTGCCATAAGTCTCATTAAAAGTTGCAAACGCAGGATGGGTCAGCAGCGGACAATGTCCGACGATTTCATGAAAAATATCTGGCTCTTCGATATAATCCATATCATCAAAGCGACGGATAAAGGTCGCAACCGGAAAGCGTTTATCAGCTAAGAGTTTGAAGAATTTACCGAAGCTGATTAACGCTGGTACAGCAGCGGTTTGCCAACCAGTCGTCGCTTGCAATACTTCATCAATATCTTGTAGTTGCGGAATATGCGTACGCGATAGCTTGAGTTTCTCTAAACCCTCAAGATAGGCTAAACTGGCACGATTGGGTATTTGCTTGGCTTGACGTTCAAGCAGTGCTTGCCACATCGCGTTTTCATCGTCACTATAATGAATATGACCATCTGGCTGACGTGATACGTAAGGTTGCTTCTTCTGAGTTAAATGATGAGTAGAAGCTTCAGTGCTTAAAGAATTGCTACTGAGAGGCTTTATGTACGCAGTTGTCTGGTGACGGCTTTCCATGCCTAGTTTCCTTATATTGCAATGAGTCCAATACCTTGGTATCAGTCATTTGCTTTATCTACTTTGTCTGCCTCGCTTTTAACGTTTATTATTAATAGCAGAGTAACAAAGGTAGTAAGGACAAGATAAACCCCTTTCATCTTGCCCTTTTGATACTTGTTTAAAAATGCTTTTTTAAAGGCACTTTTAAGAAATCTCTGAAAATTATGGCGCTTCTGTCTCTATCTCTGTCTGACCAACCATACCGCGGCGTACTTGGTCGCGCTCGATTGATTCAAACAATGCTTTAAAGTTACCTTCGCCGAAGCCTTCTTCGTAGTCGCCTTTACGCTGGATAAACTCAAAGAATACTGGGCTACCTAAGATAGTTTCAGAGAAAATCTGTAGTAGCAGACGCGGAACATCGCCCTCGGTCGTGCCATCTAACAAGATACCGCGCATCTGTAGCTCAGAGATATTCTCGCCATGACCTGGTAGACGCTCATCAAGCATCTTATAATAAGTATCATTTGGTGCCGTCATGAGTGGAATGCCCATCTCTCGCAATTTGTCGATGCTAGACAATAAATCATCACTCAATAGCGCGATATGCTGGATACCTTCGCCATTAAATTGCATTAAGTACTCTTCGATCTGACCGCCGCCCTGCTTCGACTCTTCGTTCAATGGGATACGAATTTTGCCATCAGGCGCCGTCATGGCTTTACTGGTCAAGCCAGTGTATTCACCCTTAATATCGAAATAACGGATTTCACGGAAGTTAAAGATACGCTCGTAGAAGTCAGCCCAGTAAGCCATGCGCCCACGGTAGACGTTATGCGTTAGATGGTCGATGACTTTGAAGCCAAAGCCTTTTGGATGCTTATCAACATCAGGCAGATATTCAAAATCGATGTCATAGATAGAATTACCAGCGGTAAAGCGGTCGATAAGATAAATGAGCGAGCCACCGATACCTTTGATTGCTGGTAGACGTAACTCCATCACCCCTGTTTTTACATCGACTGGTTCAGCACCGTTTTCGATCGCCAAATCATAAGCTTGTTGGGCATTTTTTACACGAAAACCCATGCTACAAGCACCGGCGCCATGCTCACCTAAAAAGTAGCTGCCATGGCTTTTTGGCTCACGGTTTAATATGAGGTTGATGTCTCCTTGGCGAAACAAGGCAACATCTTTTGAGCGGTGATTGGCGACATGGGTAAAGCCAAGGTTGCGAAACAGCTCTTCGACAAGCTCAGGCTCTTGTGAGACGAACTCAACAAAATCGAAGCCTTGTAGGCCCATAGGGTTGTCAAATAAATCTGCCATTGTCATCATCCTTAATTGCAATTGGTGGTATAAAGCGCTAAAAATCAGCTAAAAATAGATTTCATCAATCATTCTTATTGACGATGCATTTATATTAGATTAGCTTGATTTATAAGACTAATCGTATTTTTTGATTTATTTATCAGGTTTACTTATGAATATTAGCATTCGCCAACTCACCGCTTTTATCAGTGTCGCTGATAATGGCAGTTTTACTCGTGCCAGTGACCAAATGCATTTGACCCAATCTGCGGTCAGTGGATTGATAAAAGAGCTCGAATCTAGCCTTGGCATCGTATTATTTGATCGCACCACACGCCAGCTGTCTTTGTCGGCAGTCGGACGTCATCTGTTGCCGCAAGCGCGGCGCATTCTGAATGAGATGCAGCTGTTTGAAAATGAAGCCAGTAGCTTAACGAGCTTAGCGCAAGGTCAGGTCAGGCTCGCTGTATCACAGTTTGCGGCCTCCTCTATGCCAGCGGTTATCGCTCAGTTTGCCAAAGAATATCCTGAGATTAGCGTGTCTTTGCTCGATTGCTCAGCAGAAAATGTCTTAGAACACATTCAAAACATTGAGGTGGATTTGGGCGTGGGCACTGAGCTTGAATTTATGGACGCTGAAGATGACATCAGCGCCGATTTGTTATATCAGCTGCCATTCTGTGTGGTCATGCCTGATAGTCATGCTCTGGCACGTAAATCTGAGATTGTTTGGCAAGATTTGATTGATACGCCGCTCATTACCCTGCAAGGTCCATTTATTGAGCAAGTGACCGCAGAGCTTGATGAGCGTATCGCAAACCACATACAACAAGCACGCTATAAAGTAAATTTTATGTCGACAGCGCTCGAGATGACCCGTCAAGGCTTTGGTATTACCTTGTGTCTGCCTTATATGCCTGAGGTGATAGACTGGGTCAGCGCTAATGGTTTGCAGATGCGACCTTTGACGCAACCTGTCAAAATGCGCCGATTCTTTATTTACCAACGTTCATCGCGAGCTTTATCGCCGGCGAGTATCGCTTTTAAGCATTTTTTGCAGGGCTACTTTGCGACCCATTTTGATGATTTGCAAAATATTTAACAGCCAGCTTTATACCCCTTATCAAAGCAATTTAAACCATGATTCAAGAAAAAATGATATCACTAGGCAAAAAATGCATGAATTGGTGAGGATAATGGAATCTAACATTGAGTTAATGCCCAAACTGGTTTATGCTTTTTAGCGCCTCAACTTATACCTTTGTACTTATATCCCTTGTAAGGAAAACACATGTTTGAACGTATCGATTACTATGCCGGCGACCCAATCTTAGGATTGATGGACAAATTTGCAGCCGATAACAACCCAGATAAAGTCAATTTGGGTGTCGGTGTCTATTATGACGAAGATGGCAAAATGCCAGTACTTGAGTGTGTGAAAACCGCTGAACAACGTATTGCTGACCCTATCTCGCCGCGTCCGTACTTACCAATGGCAGGTTTACCAGGACATCGCAAAGGCTGTCAAGAATTGCTGTTTGGTAAAGACGCTCAGATTTTACAAGATGGCTTAGTGGCTACTATCGCGACCATCGGTGGCTCTGGTGCACTAAAAGTCGGCGCAGAATTCATCCACGAATGGTTCCCGCAGTCTAAGTGTTACGTGAGCGACCCTACATGGGGCAATCACATTGCTATTTTTGAAGGGTCTGACGTCGAAGTCGGTAAATACCCGTACTACGATACTGCTACTGGTGGCATCAAATTTGATGAGATGATCGCGTTTTTTGAGACATTGAATAAAGATGATGTTCTGCTGCTTCATCCTTGCTGTCATAACCCTACGGGCGTTGATTTGACTCGCGAGCAATGGGATCAAGTCCTAAACGTCATTCAAGCACGCGAGCTGATTCCGTTTATGGACATCGCTTATCAAGGCTTTGGTGAAGATATGGACAGCGATGCTTACGCGATTCGTAAAGCCGTCGATATGGGTCTGCCATTGTTTGTGAGTAACTCATTCTCTAAAAACTTATCGCTATATGGCGAGCGTGTCGGTGGTCTATCAGTTGTTTGCCCAACGGTAGATGAAACTGATCGCGTCTTTGGTCAGCTGAACTCTACGGTACGTCGTATCTACTCAAGCCCGCCATCACATGGTGGTCGCGTGGTTGATATCGTTATGAACGACGAAGCGCTACATGAGCAATGGGTTGGCGAAGTATATGCGATGCGTGACCGTATCAAATCTATGCGTACCAAACTCAAATCAGTATTAGAAGAAAAAATCCCAGGTCGTAGCTTTGATTACTTGACCGCCCAGAACGGTATGTTTAGCTTTACAGGTCTAACGCCTGAACAAGTTGCACAACTACAAAGCAAGTATGGTATCTACATGGTATCGAACTCGCGTATGTGTGTTGCCGGCTTAAACAGTACCAATATCGACTATGTTGCCAATGCGATGGTTGACGTTTTAAAAGATTAATTCCCTCATCGCTTTTATTAAAATATAAACAAAGGCTAAGTATCATTACTTAGCCTTTTTTCATGCGTTGGATTTCGTAGTGGTGATATTTTTAGCAAAAACAATAACCAAATAGCTTTTAGTCTCGGTCAAAACTCAATCAATTTATAGAACGAGCACATAAAAAAACTTGCAATCGATTACGCTATAAATTACATTATACGTAAGTAGTTAATTATAACGTAATTTAATATTCGCTTTAGCAAGGAGCCGATCATGTCAACGATTGACAAAAACCTCTCATCTTTCCTCGATATTGCAACCGATTCTGACTTCTCTATTCATAATCTGCCTTATGGCATTTTTAGTGAAAGTACTGACGGCAAACGTCGCGCTGGCGTGGCTATTGGTGAGCAAGTATTAGACTTATCGGTACTTGAAGCTGAAGGGCTATTGAGTTTAGACGGTGGTTCATATTTCGATCAAAACACGTTAAACGCCTTTATTAATTCTGGTCGAGACAATTGGAGCAAAGCGCGTAAAACGATTCAAACGCTACTCTCTAGTGATTGCGATACTTTACGTGACAACACAGATTTGCAGCAAAAAGCCCTATTTCAACAATCAGATGTCACTATGCATTTGCCGGTTCAAGTGCCCGGCTTTACCGATTTCTATTCGTCTAAAGAACACGCAACCAACGTCGGTACTATGTTCCGTGACCCAAGTAACGCCTTATTGCCTAACTGGACTGAGATGCCAGTAGGTTATAACGGACGCGCCAGCACCGTCATCGTCAGTGGTACAGATGTGATACGTCCATCGGGTCAGCTAAAACCCAATGCCGATGACCGCCCTATTTTCTCACCTTGTAAGCGTCTGGACTTTGAGCTTGAAACGGCATTTGTCGTTGGCAAAGGTAATAATATTGGTCAACCAATTGCCGTAGATAATGCTATTGATCATATTTTTGGTATGGTTTTGCTAAACGATTGGTCAGCTCGTGACATTCAAAAATGGGAATATGTGCCGTTAGGTCCATTTAACGCCAAAACTTTTGCCTCTGAAGTGTCTCCTTGGATTGTGACGATGGAAGCCTTAGCACCGTTCAAGATGCCATGCCCAACGCAAGAACCAAAGCCGCTTGCTTATCTAAACGAAAAAGACAGCAATAATAGTTATGATATCCATTTATCAGTAGAACTATTGCCTGAAAATGCTGAAGAAGCAACGGTGGTTTGCGAAACCAATTTTAAATATATGTACTGGTCAATGGCGCAGCAGTTGACTCACCATACTATTACTGGCTGTAAAGTAGAAGTGGGCGATATGATGGGTTCAGGGACTATCTCAGGACCGACGCCTGATTCTTATGGCTCGATGTTAGAGATTGCGTGGAATGCAACCAAACCTGTCACCCTCCAAGGCGGTAAGACACGCAGCTTTATCGAAGATGGTGACACGGTCATCATGAAAGGCTATAGCGAAAAAGATGGTATTCGTGTTGGCTTTGGTGAAGTACGCGGCAAAGTATTGCCTGCCCTTACCTTCGATTTTGACAAATAGTACTTATTTGTCGACCTTTATATAGTAAACGTTTATGTATAAAAAGGCGTGCAAACGATAGCGTTACGCTGTTAGGTGTCAATGATTTATATTCATAATTACTAACAGCCAACCGATTGATACAAATTGTACGCCCTATCAAAAGGAGTTTGATATGAGTTTTAAAATTGAAAAAATCCATCATGTGGCCTATCGCTGCAAAGACGCTAAAGAAACCGTTGAATGGTATAAAAAATATCTGAATATGGATTTCATCCTAGCATTCGCTGAGGATCATGTACCTTCGACCAAAGCCTTTGACCCTTATATGCATGTGTTTTTAGATGCGGGCAATGGCAATGTATTGGCATTTTTTGAAGTGCCTAATCAGCCTGAAATGGGCTTTGACCCTAATACGCCAAGCTGGGTACAACATCTAGCGATGAAGGTAAAAGACCGTGATGCCTTAATGGCAGCTAAAAAGCATTTGGAAGAAAACGGCATCGACGTGGTCGGTGTGACGAATCATGGCATCTTCCATTCTATCTATTTCTTCGATCCTAATGGACATCGTATGGAGCTTACTTACGATGATATTACCTCAGAAGAAAAAGTTTCGATGATTACTGAAGAGATGAAATATGAGATGCTGGACGAATGGTCACGTACCAAACGTGCGCCAGCACATACTCAGTTTTTACATGCAGAGGAGCTGGCTGAAGCACGAGAAGTCGCGCCTGCCGGTGAGTAATATTTTTTAGCGTTTAGATTATTCTTTATAAAATAGCTAAGATAATTTTTAGCTATTTTACGAGCTACACTATTTGATAACGTTGTGCAATTGCTAATATTTGCTCGACCACATTACGCTGATCACTCATGGGCAACTGCTCTGTGGTACCAATAATAGTAATGGCATACTCTAATGGCACGCTATCGGTTGATAGCTTGCTATTACTTGATGGACTTATATTGTTATCACGCTGCGGTATGATAACGGGAATAGTAATCGCATTAATCCCCATTAACATATCACCAGTAACAGTCGCATAGCCTTGGGTACGAACTTTCGCTCGCAACTGGTTAAAGTGCTGCCATTTCTCCGTTATTGCTTGCTCTTGCTTCGCCTGCCATTCTGCGATGACCAAGGGTTTGATAATGGTATCTGGCTGATAGCTTGCGAACAAATGGCCTGTAGCCGACGTGGTCAAGGGCATACGCGATCCGATACGAGTAATAATACTAATAGCGCTATCTGGTTCAACAGATTGAATGATAATAGGACCTTCGCTAAACCATTTAGCGATTTGTACACCACAATTAAGCGTGTCTTTGATCTCATTAGCAATATGCGTCAGACGATCCAAGATATTATTTTGATTAAACCCACTATGACCTACTGCTCCTAGCGCGCCCATTGCATGAACTCTATCACCAAGTCCATAACGTCCATCACTGAGCTGGCGAGCATAGTGTTTACGAATAAGACTGACCAAATAACGGTGGCACTTTGCTGGATGCATTTGCATGGCTTGTGCAATATCCTTTAGCATCATCGGCTCATTACAATCGATGAGCACGTCTAATATCGACAGCCCAATCTCAAGCGATTGTACGCCGCCTTGGTTTTTATTCATCGTAGGAAGATTTTCTATCAGGTTTTCAGCTGCTGGCATGGTTTACTCTGTGAATGATTAACTGAATGCGTTATCAATACAATATTAGAAAATTGAAATAAAGACTTAATGTCATAATAGGTATCTTTTACTCTTTAAGACATTAGTAAGCTCAGTAATTATAACCCTTTATCTTACTCACAACACAGCATAATAAAAGGAATGCATATGATGACACTTTATGGCTACTTTCGCAGTAGTACCTCTTACCGTACACGTATCGCAATGAATTTAAAGCAGTTAGATTACGATTACATTGCGGTTAATTTAGCAAAAGATGAGCAATTAGAAGCCGTCTTTCAATCTATTAATCCTCAAGGCTTGGTACCCGTCGTACAAGTAAATGATTTATGGTTGTATCAAAGTCCTGCTATTTTGGAGTGGTTAGAAGAGGTCTACCCTGAGCATCCTCTGTTGCCCAAAGACGCAGCAGGTCGCATGCAAGTAAGGGCTTTGAGCGCTATGATTGGCTGTGATATCCATCCGCTAAATAACCGACGTGTTTTGCAGTATCTACGTAATGAGCTGTCAGTAGATGAAGATCAAGTCATGGCTTGGTGCCATCGCTGGATGAGTGAAGGTTTTGACGCTCTCGAAAAACGCTTGGCACAAGACAAAACACGCGGTAAATTCTGCTATGGCGACAGCCCTACTTTTGCAGATTGTTATCTGATTCCGCAGGTCTCTTCTGCCGAACGCTTCAAGGTAGATCTCAGTGCTTATCCAAATATCGTTGCGATCGACGCCCACTGTCGAACATTAAAGGCTTTTGCCGACGCCGACCCTATGGTGCAGCCTGATGCACCAAATGCTTGATATAAGCTGCAAAAAAGCCTCCTAAATCGGAGGCTTTTTTCTGAAAATATAGTGGTGCTATTGCCATTTATACTCTCTAACTTAAAGTATGGAAAATAGGCTATTCAAATATTCATATCATATTGTGTTGCAGCCACTGTTTTTATGGGTACTGCGAACAGCCAAGCCGTACCACAATTACAGTAAAAACAGCCATCTTTAAATTCGACAATATAAGCGGTAAAATCGTTACCACAATGATCCATCATCGCTTGTTCGTCACTGTCATCATCGACTGCGCACCATATTTGTTTGTCACCTCGTGCAAGCAATGCGCGTGTTAAATCGCTTCCTCTCAACTCATTATTCATACCCAGCTCCTTAACTTCTCTCACCATAGTTTGAGCTATTCGTCATGAAATATAGGGTTTTCTATACTGATATTTATTAATGATCTTTATCGTTGCTAAAGCGATGAGCTTAATATAAGCGATGCAAATCCATTTGCTACTCATCTGTACCCATCAAAAATTATGCCTATATTTAACGATGATTTACCTTTCTTGCTCTATTCTATAAACGCTTTGTATCCTAGCTGTCTTATTGTAACGCTATGCAAGCAAAAGTGTAACAACCAGATATAGTATTTCCGATGAATGGTCAAGATATGAATATGAACGGTCAGTACATTTAAAAATATTACTAAGTGGCATGCATATTTATCAGATTTGGCACCTTATAACCTAATAGTTCTTTGAATATTATCGATTAAATGAACGATGATGATGCACTATCGATATTAAATTTTTAGAATAGTTTTCAGTAGTTAAAAACCCTAATGAAAATCTTGTTTTTTATTAACCTATGTAACATTTCTCAATTTTTGAGTGAGTATTAGAGACCAAAATCGGTGCGAAAAATCAGGTAAAATAGTTTTATGACAATACATGTTACAACAACAAACACTAAGCCTGCCGTTAGCCAATCTAACCTTCGCAAAATCATTCATATCGATATGGATGCTTTTTATGCCAGTGTAGAACAGCGCGATTTCCCTGAGCTACGTGGCAAGCCATTGGTGGTTGGCGGCGATCCCAATGGTCGCGGTGTGGTTGCGGCAGCCAGCTATGAAGTTCGTAAGTTTGGCGTACGCTCCGCCATGTCATGCTATGAAGCCAGAAAGCGCTGTCCTGACGTGATATTTGTATCGCCGCGCTTTGATGTTTACCGTGCTGTTAGTGTTGAGATACGTCGTATCATGCACAGTCTGACCCCACATGTTGAGCCGTTATCATTAGATGAAGCCTATTTGGATGTTACTGGATTGTCTGTTCATCAAGGCTCAGCCACGTTAATGGCAAATTGGTTACGAGCGCAGATTTTAGAACAAACGGGTCTAAACGCCTCTGCCGGTGTCTCATTTAATAAAATGCTGGCGAAAATTGCCTCTGATATTAATAAACCTAATGGCACAGCGGTCATCACGCCAGCGGATGCTGATGCCTTTATCAGCACTTTGCCTATTGAACGCTTCCACGGTATTGGTAAGGCAACGGCCAAACGCCTGCATGCAATGGGTGTTAGTAACGGCGCTGACCTTCGGCGTACGCCAGCTGCCATACTAGTCAATGAGTTCGGTAAGCGTGGACAGTTTTATCATGATATCGCTCATGGACGTGACGAGCGTGCGGTCAAGTCTGAGCGTACACACAAATCGGTTGGCTCTGAGACTACGTTTAGAGAAAACTTAACGGATGATAATGAACTAAAAATACAAGTCTATGAACAAAATGCTGATGCCTTTAGTCAGCTGCACAAAAAACAGCTCATTGCCTATACTATTACTCTAAAGGTCAAATACGCAGATTTTACTCAAGTCACGCGCTCGCATACCTTATCGAAGGCATTTGATAGCGCAGAATCCGCTCACTTTTGCTTAGATAAGCTATTTTTGGACATTCCGCGTACTCTTCCTATTCGATTGGTTGGTGTGACATTTTCCTCACTGACATCTGCAACGCAAGTCACGCCACAATTAAATTTATTTGAATGATTTTTCGCCTGAATTCTTTAGAGAGTTTTCCTAAATAAATATCTCAATTTTTTACTTAGGCTATTTTATTTATATTTAGAGGTAAATAAAAAAGTCCTACTTAGTAAAACATTCTTTCATATCCTCATTTCTGCTACAATTGCCTTCAAAATTCCCACCTATCGAAAGACTTTCTTATGACTGATTCTGAACCTCAAACCTTAAATAATAACTCTGAAATTACTGCCAGTCATAATGACGATATTTTAGAGTATCTAAGTGTTGATGATTATGATTATGAACTACCAGACCAGCTGATTGCCCGTTATCCATTGGCACAGCGCTCCGCGTCAAAGCTACTTTATTTGCCTGCTAACAATGCTAATCGTCAGGTTGAAGTTGAAGATAAGCTGTTTTCTGAGTTGCCAGAATTACTTAATGCAGGCGACTTGATTGTTTTTAACGATACCAAGGTGATGAAAGCGCGCTTATTTGGTCAAAAAGATACCGGTGGAAAGATTGAAGTATTAATAGAGCGTTTGGTCGCTCTATCCGACTTAAATAGCGCGGATCTAGACACAATAACGTCAAACTCTGACATCATAGACATGAAGGTTATTGCAAAAAAGCATATCGCTCTTTGTCATGTTAAAGCCAGTAAAGCGTTGAAGCTTGGACAAGGTCTTGTACTTGCTGATAGTCATATGACTGGTGTCATGATTGGACGCCAAGAGAACTTATTTATCTTGGCTTTTGATACGCCCATTTTGCCTGACTTAGAGCGTTATGGTGAGCTGCCTATTCCACCCTATTTCGAACGCCATGCCGATGCGACCGACAATACTCGCTATCAGACTGTTTTTCATGACCCTGCTAAGCTTGCCAGCGTCGCTGCCCCGACAGCAAGCTTACATTTTGACGATATTGTATTAGAAAAGCTGGCGGCAAAAGGTATTCAAACCGCTTTTGTTACACTGCATGTCGGCGCAGGTACTTTTGCTCCGGTAAAAACAGAGAACCTGCTGAATCATACGATGCATAGCGAATATGCACACCTGCCTCAAGCCACTGCCGACCTTATCAATCAGACCCATGCCAATGGCAAGCAAGTCATTGCTATTGGGACTACTGTCACACGTGTCCTTGAAACGGCCTACCAACAAACTGCAGTCGATGGACAGCCGCTCTCTGGCTGGGCAGGTGATACCGAGATTTTTATATATCCCGGTTTTGAGTTTGGCGTCGTAGATAAGCTACTGACCAATTTTCACTTGCCAAAGTCTACGTTGCTGATGCTAGTATCCGCATTTGCGACAAAAAAATCTATTGAAGAAGCTTATCAACATGCCATCGAATCCGAGTATCGATTTTTTAGTTATGGTGATGCCATGCTGCTTGATAAAAAAGTTGACTGATGTGTGTAAATATTAAACATGCAATTGAACTATTGGTCACAACAGCAGTGGAATAAACTGGTAAACTAAACAGTATTTTGTTATAACAACACAGACAACTTCTACTCCAAAGGGCTGCATATGTCTTGTCATTTATCTTATCGCTTGACTAGCATACATCGCGCAGTATCGATGGCATTGTTTTATTCAATAAGTTATGCAGCCTTAGTATCTAGCGCCCAAGCAGCAAACATTGGCAAAACAGTTGTTATTTCAGCTCAGCACGAACCTTTAGTTGCCAGTATTATGGTCACTGATATTGAAAACACGGATTTTTCAGCCAGTTTGGCAAATTCTGCCATTTATCAGCAAATGGGTCTAACCCCAACTGATTCCATGATCGTACGCTTTCATCCGACTTCAGCTACAAGTGGTCAAGTTTTTATTACCACCACCAAGCCTATGTCCAAACCCTTTGCTGATGTGGTTCTAGCAATTAATGATGGCAATCAGCGTAATGTTATTCCAAAAACATTACTGATGCCGCTTAATGATAGCTTGCCGATTGCGACTTCTAAAAATATCGTAACAGGCGCAAAAAAGCCTAATTTACCCGTGGTTTCTACAACTAACGCGCAGCCATTGACGGTTAGAAATGGTGCACCGCCACCTTTATTATCATCTGGTTCATCGAAACCTACACTAAAGGCTGAAACATTACCCGAGCGCAATGTTCAATCGCCGAATATACGAGTACCTGTTATTCAAACGCCAAGTATCCAAGCGTCAAGCTCACAAATACCAAGCCTTCAAGCAACAGCTATACCCTCTGGCTTACCAACAGCAGTTGCAACAACGACACAAAGCAATATCACAACCTATGCGCCTAGCCGTTTAGAAAACGGTCGATTAAATAATCCTATTGATATAAAAAACGATAGTGTCATGGCGGGCGCAAATAATGACAATAATACAGCTTTAACCGTTTCATCAAATAGTACGCTTTCTGCTACTAGCGAGATTGATAAACAGTTCGATATTTTAAATATACAAATTACTCGTCAGATACAGCCGAAGAGTCAAAACAATACAGATATGATGGTTGCTAGTCCTATGGCGCTCAAAACCCTGACGCCGAATGAAGCAGCTTTCACCAATAAAAATAAAGCTATTATCCCAAATGATAGTAATAATATGGTCGCTACAGCCCCACTCAACAATATTCCCCCTAACTCGAATGTTTGGCAGAAAGCAGTGACGCCTAAAACGTCGGCCGCAGCAAAAAACACTTCAAGCCAAGTATCAGATGAGTCAGCTAGTAGCGAGATCAATTATACCGTGCAGCGTAACGACAACTTGTGGGTGATTGCACAGCAAATCGCAGAGAAGAACAATATCGACGTTCAAACCGTTATGAAAGAAATTCAGACGCAAAATCCTGACGCTTTTATCAATAGAAACGCCAATCAATTAAAAGCAGATGCACAGTTGAGTTTACCTAATTATGATGCGCTACCTTCCCAGCAAAAACTTGAAGCTGCTATCAGTGCTCAAAGGCAATATAGAGGCGCCAATACACCTGTCGCAAAAAAACCAACTGCATCAAATCCTGTGTCCAAAGGTGACAATACGCAAGCAACAAAACATACTGAAAAGCCGGCGACCACTAAGACTCAAATTTTACCAAAGGCGCAGTTTTCTGTCCTTGCTCCCGGTCATGAAGGCAGCGCAGATGGCACTAAAACCAAAGCAGGCATGGCAACAGGTAACGGACTTAGCATGGAAGTGTTAAGCCTGCTTAAATCATCAAGACAAAGTACCGCTTCACAAGCGCAGCAGTTATCAAAAACTAGTGGTACGCTTGAGAGCTATACTCGCAAATTACAATTACAAAATCGAAAACTGGCTGAGCTGCAAGCTCGTCTCAAAAAATTACGCAATCAATAACTGCCTAACAGATCAATGCAAGCAGCTCTGATCGTAGGCGTGGGAGTAACTATGGACAATATGCTATATATCATCGCCGGATTGGTGGTTATTTTACTCGTTGCGGTCTTGGTCATGCGCAAAAACAAAGCGCAAAAGCCATCAGAGCATTTGAGTACAAATACTGGCAAAATTGAGCCCTTATCGAAGCATGCTGCTTCTAGAAGTACGCCTACTCAAACAGCTATCAATCATGAGAAAAGGTTTGATCATATTGAGATTGCTCAACGTTTTATGGACCAACAGCGCTATGATAAAGCGATTGAAACGCTCAATCGCGGCTTAAGCGAAAAGCCAAATGATAGCCAATTATCTCTCAAGCTCCTTGCGGTATATGCCACGATAGATGAGTCTGAGAATTTTAATAAAGTCTATGATGCTATTAAAGCAAATAATGATGACAAAAGTATCGCACAAGCTGATGAGTTAAAAGCTTTGCTGACTGAAGAACAAAACCAAGTCGATAAGCGAACATTGCCAGCAGATAATAGTCAAAGCGCTAAATTTGAAAAACGTATATTAGCAAATAATAATCAAAACGCTGGATTTGAAAGTTTAGATTTCGATTTACCGACCAATAAAGCGAGCAGCAATAGTCCCGTCCTTGATACTAATACGGTTCAAAATGTTGAATACAAAAACGACTTGTCAGAGGCTACTAATGAAACCTTAGCAGCTTCGAATGCTTTTGATGATAATAATTTCGATGATATTGAGCAAGCGTTTGATCTTAGTCTGAGTGATTTAGAAGATGGCACTAATAAACCTGTCCATACTAGTAATAACTCGGTATCTGTCACCACGCTTGATGTAGTAGATGAAGATATTTTTGCGCCTGCAACTGTGGTTATAGACACTGACAGCGACACTGATAATAGCCCTAGTACTGACAGCGATTTTGATTTTGAGTTATCTGAGCACAGTCTTGCATCTATAGAGGCTCCCACCAATGACGCTACCGATGACGCTACCGATGACGCTACCGATGATAGTTTTAACAGCAGCTTAAATGAGCTATCATTAGAAGATGACTTTGTCTTAGATTTAAACAGTGACGCCGATACCAATAACGTTATCAATAATGCACCTGCCACAACAGAGACAATTTATTTAGATGATGACCATCTGACCTTATCTTTACACAGTGATGATGTGTCGAATGAGACGCCAGATCAAATAGAAATTCAGCATTCTATTGTCGAAGATAATTTTGAAGATTTTAGTTTCGAAGATATCAGTATTGAAGATGCAAATATTGAAGATACAAGCGCTGAAGAAATAGATATCATAAAAAATGAGTCCGACGCTTCTAGCAGTGCCCCTACTACTCTGATGTTCGATGATGATACGGTAATAGACGATGATTTTGACTTTGATTCTTTATCTTTATCAGAGTCTACAACAGCAAGCACGCCAGTTGAAGTTGATAGCGAATATGCCAATACTCATCTCGACAATGCTATTGATATAGCTCCTGCAGCTGACACTAGCAGTACTGAAGATTTTTCGTCACGGTTCGCAGCAGATTTTGATTTTGTTAAATCCTTAGATAGCAATCAAGTCACGCTAGATTTAGCAGGTCAATACGTGCAACTTGGCGAATACGATAGTGCCAAACGCCTACTCAATGAAGTCATTGCTAAAGGCAATAGTGAACAGCAGCAGCAAGCACAACGATTGCTTGATCGCACTGCTTAAAATGACTGGTGTGATAGCGAGTATTCTAGCCACTTAGAATACTCGCTGCATTTATAATAATGGTGCTTTTTCTATCTCTTTTCTTTCAATAATTCTGCTCTATCGTCTATTCAATTTAAAACCAATACAGTGCACTCATCTATGACAAATACAATCCCTGCACCTATTCAACTTATTTATGCTGGCGGCACTTTTGGGAGTTATGGTCGTCCATTAGCGCCGCTATCAGCAGAGGTTTTTTTGCCAACTTTGCAGCAACTACTGGCAGAATCGGATAATGCGCTTAATCTATCGCCCATTGCTTGGCTTCACAATACTCTAATTAAGGACAGCAGTCAGTTTACACCCAGTGATTTTGTGCATTTTTACCAGCTTTTACTGTCGGCATATCAACAAGGCAGTAGACGTTTTGTGTTAATTACGGGCACGGATACACTCAGTTATTTGGGAGCGTTCTTAGCAGAAGCCTTTGCAGGTAGCGATATTTGTATTGTCGTTACTGGTAGTATGCGTCCGCTCCTAGATAGTGAGGAACTGCACTCTTATAAAGTAGATGCACAGAGTGATGCTTGGAACAACCTTACTGACTCGTTAAAGCTAGCAAGTGCAGGTGAATCTGGGGTGAAGATTGCCTTCGGCGGCGAATCATGGCCAGCGCAAACAGTACAAAAAATACATAGCCATGACTTTATGGCATTTACTGGTCACTCTAGAGCGGCTTATCCTGCCAATAGTTATGTCAAAAGCTTGCCAGATACTCATCGGCAGCATTGGCTTGATGACCAACAAGATATTAGTGCTGAGATTGCAGTTCGTGCCGAGCACGCTTACGTTCATGCATTGTACTGCTTGCCCAATGCAACCGACGCATTAAACCAACAGCTGCGCGCCTTATTATCACAGCCGCCTTGTGGCATTATTTTATTAGGCTATGGTGCTGGCAACGTTCCTTACTCAGTAGAGTTGGCAGAAGCCTTGCAACTGGCTTATGAAAAAGGTCATATGGTCGTATGCGCTAGCCAATCGCCGTTTGGCGGCGTAAGTGACACTTATGCTGCGGGCAGTTGGCAATACGATTATCAAGTGGTTGCAGGCGGTCGTTTAACCATTCCGGCCATTTATGCACGCTTGCTATGGTTACTGCTACGCTACGATAGCCCAGCAAGGCGTCGACAACGCTGGTTAAATAACGTCCAGCAAACGAGCACCAGTATCAAAAAACGCTAAACCATCACTCATAAACTTTGTATAAACTCCAAAATGACCATATCCGTAAACGCAAGTAACGAAGCAAAGCGTCCAACCTATACCTTAGCCATTGCTATTGAATTTTTGGGTACTCACTATCATGGTTGGCAACGCCAAAGAGAGGTACTTGGCGTACAAGAAGCGTTAGAGACCGCCATTAGTACTGTTGCCAATGAACCAGTAGAAGTGATTGCTGCAGGGCGCACAGACTCAAGTGTTCATGCTGGTAATATGATTGCCCATTTTGTTACTCATGCTTATCGACCCTCGCACAATTGGCTACGTGGTGTAAATAGTCTTTTGCCTGATGATATCGCTTTACGCTGGGTTCAGCCGATGCCTGCTGACTTTCATGCGCGTTTTGCCGCAATTGCTCGTCGTTATCGTTATGTTACTCTCAATCAAACTCAGCGTCCTGCCATCCTCAACCATCAAGTGACACATATTCACGAGCCGCTTGACCTAAAAGCCATGCAGCTTGCAGCATCTGATATCGTTGGTACACATGATTTTAGTAGCTACCGTGCTGCCGCTTGTCAATCTAATCAGCCCGTGCGCCATATTAGCCATGCCAATCTTTTTACTCATGGTCAGTTTATCGTCTTCGATATTCAAGCTGATGGATTTTTGCACCATATGGTGCGAAACCTGATGGGCACGTTATATGCTATCGGCAGACACGAGTTAGAACCGGCTGACTTCTTAAAGATTTTGGCTAAAAAGAATCGGACGCTCGCACCACCAACTGCTTCAGGTGATGGCTTGTATTTCATTAATGCCTATTATCCTGAGCATTTTCAAAACTTACTGCCCGATGCGCCGCTCACGCCTATTTGGCTCAACCTTCCCGATTAAATTCATATAATCTGACATACATATCACTTACAGGCTGTCAAGTAAAAATCAGGTTCCGTATTGCTTTAATCTGCTAACTTACGTATAATATGGGCTTATTTTAAATTGATTGATGATACAAATTATGGCAAAAGACGAGATTATTGAATTTGAAGGCGAAGTCATTGACACCCTTCCAAATACTTTGTTTAAAGTTCGTTTAGAAAACGGACACGAAATTATTGCGCACATCTCAGGTAAGATGCGTAAGCATTACATCCGAATTTTGACTGGTGATAAAGTTAAGGTTGAGATGACACCTTATGATTTGTCTAAAGGTCGCATTACTTACCGTGGTAAAAACTAAATTCTTATCTACTAAGATAGTTATAAGAGCATATGTATAATGCTTGAGTGGTTTAACTGATAATAATAATGATACTGCTAACCTACTCATTATTGCCTATCATATTTTAGTAAGTTAATATGTTTTTTACCATAAAAAATACCGCTAGATATCAGCGGTATTTTTTTGTCTAAAATTTAGCCGTTATTTAAATTCAACAGTTGCACCACTTTGTATCACCCCAAGTAATGCAAGCGCATCCCAATTGGTTAGACGTATACATCCCGCTGATGCCTGACGACTGATACGAGCAGGATCAGGCGAACCATGAATCCCATAAGACGGCTTACTGAGTCCAATCCATACCGAACCTACAGGGTTGTTAGGACCGGGTGGTAAAATAGACTTGCTGCCGTTCTCTGCTGTATAAGTATAATTGGGCTCGTGTACCTTAACTGCAACTGTATGCGTACCTGTTGGTGATGGCGTCGCTGTACTTCCTACTGTGGTTGGATAGCTAGCAACCAAGATGCCTTTATCATCATATGCATACAATGTTTCGGTAGTCTTATCAGCAACCACTCGACTAACAGGTTTGATATTAGGATTGCCTGGATTGTAGACAGTAATGGTTTCGCCTACTGCAAATTTAGCATTAGGATTGAGCGCCTTAAGATAACTTTCACTGATATGAAACTTTTCCGCTAAACCTTCAATGACAGTTTCATAGTACATCCCTTCAAGCTTGGATTTGGCTTCTGCTCCTGCTGGAATAACCGTGGTTTTTATATTGATATCTGCATCAGTGAGCTGATAGTTGACCAATACCGGTTGTGCCATAAGCTTATCATTCTTGGTCAATGCCTGCCACGTCTCAATATTCAATGTATCGGTCACTGCCAACCCATTTGCCATCTGAAAAGCCTGCATCGCCTTACGAGAGTTCTTTCCCCAATAGCCATCAACTGCACCAACACCATTTTGATGCCAGTTTAATAGAGCTTGCAGCTTAGTGGTAGTATCACGATTTCTCTTCATACCTTGTTTCCAAGTAGCACTATTTACCTTTTGCGCCTCCATTGGTAGATTTTCAGTGGTATATTTTATGGTCGGTAAATACTTATTCAACGATACTGCTGTCTTACTTTTACCAGCAACTTTTTGACTTACGCCATTGGTTACTGGGCTGACATCGTTGTTATTACTAGTTACTTGATTTGTATTATTGGACTCTATGCTCTTAGTGGCAGTACCTTTTGCACTTCCTTCGACCGTGTCATTTTTGACATCGCTCGTTACTGCAATACTTTGCCCCATAAATAAAATGGTCGATAGACCAAGCGCTGCGATTGCCGTGCTGATTTTGGTCAATTGATACATGTATTACTCCAATTTGTTAAGTTATATTTTTTATTACAAACAACTTATAAGTAATTATAAAATTATTACCATTAATGCCCAATTAGGATTATATAATTAGTTCAACATACCATATGTCCATGTCAAAAAGCCTGTGACTAGTATAGGACTGATTTTACAATGTGGATTGAGCCAGTAGATATTAATTTATCTAAACCAGTTATAGATAAGCTATGGTGACATATTCCCATGTGAGCATATAACAGCATTGTGTTAATAAGCGCATTAGACTGCAGTATCTGTGTTAAAACAAATGCTTTTATGCAGCTTTCTGTTTAAAGACGTTAACATTAAAAGCGAACAGTAAAAAACCCACAACTTGCTTAGCAAATTATGGGTTCATTATTATAAATTTTCAAAAATTCAGATTAGGATAAAGTAATCTCTATTAAATCAGTTTTGCCAATACGGCTTGCCCCATTTGCTGACAACCGACTTGTATAAGTCCAGCTTCATTACGATCCAAGATATCGACCGTACGTAAACCATCATCAAGCACATCACTGACCGCTTGTTCAATCGCTTGTGCTGCTGCTTCTTGTTTAAAAGTATAACGTAACATCATAGCGACTGATAAAATGGTCGCTAGTGGATTGGCTATATCTTGTCCTGCGATATCAGGCGCTGAACCATGACAAGGCTCATACATGCCTTTGCCCGCTTCATCAAGGCTGGCTGATGGCAGCATGCCAATAGAACCCGTCAGCATCGCTGCTTCATCAGATAAGATATCACCAAACAGATTACCAGTGACCATAACATCGAACTGTTTAGGGTCTTTAATCAGCTGCATACAAGCATTGTCAGCATACATATGAGATAACGCCACATCGCTATACTCTGACTGCTGTAATTCAATCATCGTCTGTTTCCAAAGCTCAGTAACTTCCAATACATTGGCTTTGTCGATAGAGCAAACTTTGGCAGCGGTTCCTGCTGCTTGCGCGCGTGTTTGCGCCAATTCAAAAGCAACTTTGCCGATACGATTGATTTCGCTGGTGCTATACACCATAGTGTTATAGCCTTGCTGCTCACCATTTTCTAGTGTACGAATACCGCGCGGCTCACCAAAATAAATACCACCAGTCAGTTCACGCACGATCAGCAAATCTAAGCCTGAAATAATCTCAGATTTAATGCTTGAAGCATTCACAAGCTGCGGATAAAGTTTGGCTACACGCAGATTGGCAAACAAACCAAGCTCACTACGGATTTTTAGCAAACCGCGCTCAGGACGTTTGCTACGTTCGATACCATCCCACTTAGGACCACCAACTGCACCTAATAACACTGCATCTGCTGCGCGTGCACGTTGTAGCGTCTCTTCTGGCAAAGGTTCACCTGTTGCATCAACTGCCACACCGCCGATCAATCCAGACTCAAGGGTAAAACCTAACGCAAACTTATCATTGACAGCGTTCAGCACATCAATGGCCTGAGTCATGATTTCAGGGCCAATACCATCGCCCGCTAATGTTAAAATCGTTGCCATACTGGTCCTTGAGGTTGAGTAAATTTATATTTCTATAACTTATTTTATGCTTGCTTTTGTTTTTAGCTAATAACGACAGGCTTTTAATAATTATACTTTGGCTTTTACCTTTACTTTTGATGGCACTGATGCCGCCTTAACGATACTGGCTTCTACAAACTCTCCTTGATGCTCAGTGCCAATCTGCTTGCAAAAGCGGCGCTGCACGGTATTGCCTTGATAAAGCTCAACACATAAAGGCTCTGGCGATGCTGTATCTAACAAGCTACCGGAGCTCTGGCCAGACTTTTTTTGATAAGCACGCAGCTGATAAGTGCCGGGGCCAGCAAAGTCATGAATCATAGCAAAACGCTCGACATAACCTAGATTATTTTCTGGATAAAAATTAACGTGCACTTCACGTTTAGCGGGTTTGACCCGAGCATAATAGTTAATAAGATTTGGCATAGCAGACGCTGATAATGGCACAATCTTAATGGCATTATTATGAATAAGCGGCGTCATATCCATCGTCATAGCAGCTTGAGAATGCTTACTTCCTGTACGAGTTTTATTGTTTTGGCTCACAGCATTCATCGCAACCACCATGGTGGCATTCACAGGTTTATGATTTTCAGGCGATATCACCATCGTGCGATCTATCTTTACAATCTCACAGTGGTAGGTGCCGACACAGGCAATATTTACCTCGCCAGCAATGGGCTTAATAGTACCCGTCCATACCTTTGCGCTTTCTGCTTTATCTATCTGTTGATAGCCTGTCAATGCCTGACAACCAGATAATAAGGTTATGGCAATAGCTGTACTTGTCCATACCGCAAAACGTATTTTATTCATAATGGTGGCTACTATTTATCAGATGGAAATATATAATATAAGAATAGATTACCGTTCATTTTAGCCACTTAGTCGCCATAACTCAACGCTGTATTAGCGCTAAGCTCGTTTTTATGGCGATTCATATTCGTTATTAATCGTTTGCCATTAGCGGTTTTATTTCATGCTTAAACACTAGGCTCTGACTTCATTAAATATCCAAGGCGTTTTTTGCATCATTTTTTGCTCGTATTCTTTAATAGCATCGCTTTGCTGCAACGTCAGTCCAATATCATCAAGACCATTTAATAGGCAATGCTTACGGAAGTCATCGACTTCAAACGCATACTCTTCGCCAGTTGGGGTGATGACCACCTGACGCTCAAGATCTGCAGTCAATTCATAGCCTTCGTTGGCAAACGTGGCTTTCATTAGGCTATCAACGATTTCTTCATCCAATACAATCGGTAGCATGCCATTTTTAAAACAGTTGTTATAAAAAATATCGGCAAAGCTTGGTGCAATGACTGTACGAAAGCCATACTCTGAAAGCGCCCAAGGCGCGTGTTCACGGCTAGAGCCACAGCCAAAGTTACGGCGCGCCAGTAAGATACTAGCGCCTTGATATCGTGGTTTATTTAAAATAAAGTCAGGATTAATAACACGTGTGCTATTGTCTTGACCCGGATAGCCTTCATCCAGATAACGCCAATCATCAAATAAATTGACGCCGAAACCGGTACGCTTAATAGACTTCAAAAACTGTTTTGCGATAATCTGGTCGGTATCAACGTTTGCGCGATCAAGTGGGCAAACGATACCTGTTTGGGTGTTATAAGCTTGCATAGTATTTCCTATCAATATTGTGCTTATTATTAAATGACGCGTAATAACTAAAAAGTTCGCACATCCACAAAATGACCCGCCAATGCCGCTGCCGCAGCCATTGCTGGACTGACCAAATGCGTACGACCACCATTGCCTTGTCGACCTTCAAAGTTACGATTGGATGTCGAAGCACAATGCTCTTGTGGTTCAAGCTTATCAGCATTCATCGCAAGGCACATCGAGCAGCCAGGCTCACGCCATTCAAAGCCTGCATCCGTAAACAAAGCATCTAGGCCTTCTGCTTCTGCTTGTAATTTAACTTGTCCAGAGCCCGCAACGACGATGGCTTCTTTAATAGTATCAGCCACTTTACGACCTTTGATCACGGCTGCGGCATCACGCAAATCTTCGATACGTGAGTTGGTACAAGAGCCAATAAAGATACGGTCCAGCTGAATATCGGTAATTTTTTGACCCGCCTCCAAACCCATATAGGTATAAGCACGCAACCATCCTTCTTCTTGTGCTTCATCTATCGCTTGATCAGGCGTTGGCACTGACTGTGTGATATCAACCACCATCTCAGGCGAGGTACCCCAAGATACTTGCGGTGCAATTTGGCTACCATCAATCTCAATCACGCTATCAAACACAGCGTCATCATCTGAGTAAAAAGTACGCCAGTAAGCTTCTGCTTGCTGCCATTGTGACTCGTTCGGCGCATATGGACGACCTTTAACATAGTCAATCGTCGTATCATCGACTGCAACCATACCCACGCGTGCGCCCGCTTCAATCGCCATATTACAGACGGTCATACGACCTTCCATGCTCATGTCTTCAAATACTTGACCAGCAAATTCAATCGCATGCCCTGTTCCGCCAGCAGTACCGATTTTTGCAATGATAGCAAGCACCACATCTTTTGAGGTTACGCCAGCGCCAAGCTCACCCGTGACGCGGATTTGCATATTCTTTGATTTCTTTTGAATCAAACACTGGGTTGCTAATACGTGCTCAACCTCAGAGGTACCGATACCATGTGCTAAGCAGCCAAGTGCTCCGTGCGTGGCAGTATGCGAGTCGCCGCAAACAACTGTCATACCAGGCAATACCAAGCCTTGCTCAGGACCGACGACATGCAAGATCCCTTGACGAGCATCATTAATCGTAAACTCAGCGATATCAAATTTGCTGCAGTTTTCATCTAAGGTCAGTACTTGTAAGCGCGAGACCTTATCCTTGATACCTGCTACACCTTCTGAGCGCTCTTTAGTGACTGTCGGTACATTATGGTCAGGGCTTGCAATATTAGCCGACAGACGCCACGGTGCTCTATTAGCCAACTCCAAACCCTCAAATGCTTGCGGACTTGTTACTTCATGTAGCAAATGGCGGTCGATATAAATCAGGCTCGAACCATCATCACGCTTGGTGACTTCGTGAGCATTCCAAAGTTTGTCATATAACGTTTGACCGGCCATATTGCTATCCTTTTTAGTGGCTAATGACTTTATTCTCATTTACTAAAACCCTAGTACTAGGACCATAGTTTGCTATGGTTTTATCTGTTACTTACTAATGGTTGCGATAATAGATGCCTAAAATAAGATTTATGGCGCAGATTATCAAGTAAATACAATAAATATGTCTAAAATACGTTTCGATGTCTTGTGATTATAGCAGGCTAATCCTATAATAATAATTGATGATTCTTTCATAGTTGCAAACTTTTATTTCTAATACATTATGATTGGGTCAGCCAACTTTTATTTATAGCTCGTTATGTAGCTAAGGACATCGGTGTGAATACCACAAATTTGACGACATTCGTGACTGTGATGAATACAGGTAGTATTTCGGGTGCAGCAGAAAAGCTTTTTATTACTCAGCCTGCGGTCAGTAAACGCATCAAAAACTTAGAAGATGAGTTTAATATCACGTTATTTGATACGGTGGGTCGCGGTATTGTCCCAACTCAAGCAGCCAGTGAGATGTTACCTCATGCCAAACGATGGCTTGAAGACTACGAAAACTTTAAAATCAATCTACAGCACTCTAAGCATATTGTATCCGGCAAACTTGTCATTGGTACTAGCCATCATATAGGCTTACACCATCTCGCCCCTGTTCTTAAGCATTTTATCCAAGCCTATCCTGCCGTACAGCTAGAGGTACATTTCGTCGATTCAGAAACCGCACATAAAGCGGTACTTGATGGTGACTTATCTCTAGCCTTTTTGACCCTACCACCCGTTTATGACAAGCGTTTAACCTATCATACCCTGTGGTCAGATCCACTTTACTTTATGACTGGTACCTTATCACCTTTGGCCAGTAAATCTAATGTGACACTAGAGCAATTGGCACGTTACCCTGCTATCTTGCCATCTGCCAATACCTTTACCAGTCAAATTACCTTGGCTGAATTTGCCAAACACAATCTAAAGCCTTATGCCACTATGAGCACCAACCCACTTGAATCTATTCGGATGCTAGTGTCTGTAGGACTTGGTTGGTCAGTATTGCCGCAAACGATGATTAGCCAAGACTTAGAGCGTATTGATATGGCAGATAATATCGAATTACAGCGTCATTTAGGCGTGGTAATTAACCCAAAACTGACCCAATCAAACAGCGTAACTGCACTATTAGATTTGCTAGCACCCATTGAATAACGGTGCTATGAAATAACAGGTCATTCAATAAAAACTCCTAGTCTAGTGTGGTTGGATAGCTAAGATAAAATAACTTTCTAAAATATTACTCGCTGAAAGATACTGAGTTAGCATTTATGACGCTCATACGTTATAATGCCTCTGACGTTTTTTATAACATAATTTTACCCAACTGGCACTGATAATCATATATTGAACATCTCTAGTAATATATGATAGTAAACAGTAGGTTTAATGGTTTTAAATGATTGGTTATATAAGCGACTAATATTTGGCAAGTGATGAAGAGATGATGGCATTTAACATAGCAACACAGAAGTATATTTGCCCTTTTCTATACAACATTGTTTGATAAGTATTGGTCCTAAAACAGCATCAATCATATAAAACTAACAGAAGATATTGAATAAAAGCCATTATGTCCTACTTAATGGCTTTTTTTGTCTTTAGATATTGTTTCTAAACATCGTCTTGCAAGACTTAATTTTTCTCGTTAAAAATAATGACAGCCAACAACGTTGGTTAAGGACTATTTATATGAACGGAGTTTCTAGTGGCGTGCTGATATCACTTGGCGCCTATTTCTTAGTGATGATCGGGATTGGGGTTTATGCTTATTTTAAGCAAGCCAATGATACCGAAGGCTATATGCTTGGTGGTCGTAGTCTCGGTCCTGCGGTAACCGCTTTATCCGCTGGCGCATCAGACATGTCCGGTTGGTTATTACTTGGTTTACCGGGTTATATGTATGCCGATGGCGTCGTGAGTATCTGGATTGCCCTCGGTTTGACATTGGGTGCATTTTTAAACTATATCATCGTGGCACCGCGCTTACGTGTTTACACTGAAATTGCAGATAATGCCATCACATTACCTGACTACTTTGCAAATCGATTCGAAGATAAGTCGCATATGCTGCGTGTTATCTCAGCAGTTGTAATTATTTTATTCTTTACTGTTTATACAGCAGCTAGCTTAGTTGGTGGTGGTAAACTGTTTGAAAGCTCACTCAACTTATCTTATACCACAGGTTTGTGGGTGACTGCTGGTGTGGTTGTCGCCTATACTCTATTTGGCGGCTTTTTAGCAGTGTCAATGACTGACTTTGTACAGGGCATTATCATGCTATTTGCGATGGTTATCGTACCTGTTGTAGCCTTCACTGATCTTGGCGGAATTTCAGCCACAACTGAGGCGGTCAGGAACATTGATCCAAGCTTACTTAATGTCACCAGTGGTATGACGATCCTTGGTATTGTTTCGTTAATGGCTTGGGGTTTGGGGTACTTTGGGCAGCCGCATATTATTGTACGCTTTATGGCTATTCGCTCAGTCAAAGATATACCAACGGCACGTAACATTGGTATGAGCTGGATGATTGTGAGTCTAATTGGTGCATTGATGACTGGTTTTGCAGGTCGTGCCTATGTACAAAAAACAGCAATGACTTTAGATGATCCTGAAACTATCTTCTTAGTATTCACCCAGTTCTTATTCACGCCATTAGTTTCAGGCTTCTTGTTAGCCGCTATTTTAGCCGCGATCATGAGTACAATCTCATCACAGCTATTGGTCGTATCAAGCTCACTAACCAAAGATGTGTACAAGCTATTTTTTGATAGAGACGCACCAGAAGCCCGCCAAGTAATGGTCGGTCGTCTTTCAGTTATCGTGGTCGCCGTCGTTGCTATTTTGCTGGCTTCTAATCCTGAAAGCTCTGTATTAAGTTTGGTCTCTAACGCTTGGGCAGGATTTGGTGCGGCATTTGGACCGTTGGTTATTTTCAGTCTTATCTGGCGCGGTATGAACCGAAACGGTGCGGTTGCTGGTATGGTCGTTGGTGCATTAACTGTCATCTTATGGATCTATGGTCCTTTCCAGATGAATGGTATGGCACTAAATAGCTGGTTATACGCTATCGTTCCAGGCTTTATCTTAAGTACTATTGCCATCTTTGCTGTAAGTATTATGACAGGTGGTCCAAAAGCCTCAGTCTCAGCGAAGTTTAAAGAAATGGAAATGAACTTAGATCAATAAGCACTTTTTAATTACTGCTGTTAAATTAGAAAACCTCGCTACTGTTATAGTAACGAGGTTTTTTATTGTCTGATTAAATATCACTGGGTTATTTCAATGCTAACTGCCTCTATATCATCAATTTGCGTGATAAAAAGGCAGTTAGCAACCCTCTACGTCTATTACTCTGACAGTTACTACTTATTTATTTTTAAATAGATGCAGTATCACTAGGCTACTTCTTGCAAATCTCTATACTACCTAATAATAGCAAGTAGTAAATCTTTATATAAATAGCATTCAAATCTCAATATTAACGTACCGTTTCTATCTATTTCTATAGCTATAGAAATAGCTATTAGGTTTTTCCTCGATTCATATATATAAGAAAGCGACCCTTAATGGATCGCTTTCTTATGTCTAACTCAGTTGTCTATAATAACTTTTTACTTTCCTTGATAAGAAAGCTTCATACCAAGAATGTAACCATCATTATCTTGGAAATCACCAACGATTTGTTTGGTTGGTAATTGACCTTTGGCATCACCGAACCATAAGTATTTACCACCGGCTGATACCGCCCATTCAGGAGTAACATTGTATTTAGCACCTAAACCAACACTGTAGTAGCCATCAACAGGACCTAGTGACGTTGTTGGATCACCAGCACCGCTATCCCAACCAACCGTACCACTAACCGCTAAAGCTGGCGCTAAACGCTTGGCAATACCAAGCTCTACTTGCCATTGATCTTCGTCATACTCTACTAAGGCTAAGCCATCAGGACCATATGCAGGGTTGTTTTTGCTTACTTCATTATACAAAGGTGGAGTAATTTTGAAGTCGCCCCATGGCACCCAACGTACTTTTGCAGTGGCTAAAGTTGTTGGATTAACACCTGTTTGAAAATCGAAGTTTACCGATTTTGGAGTGGTGATTTCCATAGTATTGGTTTGAGTTGCAGCAGCCGGATTACCCGCTAATAGACCTGCTAATGGATATGTTTCAGAAATATTCATATCATGGTCAATCTCTGAACGGTAGGTAAGTGCCGCTTTTAAAGCAATTTCGGGTTTACTATAGGAAGCGCCTACTATATAACCATAGTCCTGATCTGGACTGATATGTGAAGTATAACCTGTAGCAGGTCCATAAGCGCTACCGCGTAATTTTACATCAGCTTGCACACGCTGAGCGACTGGACCGCCATAGATTTGAAAGTTTTTAGTGGCGCCAAGTTTCATGCCCATGATAGCTGTAATACTCTCAGAACGAACTTCAACATTCGTGCCTTCAGTATTGGCAAGTTGACCAGCAGCGTAACCATTTAAACCCACTAAAGGAGCCAATTGCGCCTCACCAGCAGCAACTTGCGCTTTACCAGCATTGATTTGAGGACGTAAAACGGGTTCAAGAGCTGGGTTTGCTGCAATTGCTGCTTCACCTTGCCTGATTTGTTGTCTTCCTGCTTCCAACTGTTGCTGCACACCTTTAACGTATGTGTCGAGTCCTGCAGCGCTAGTAATCGTTTGCCCTGGAACTTTTCCATCTAGCTGTTGTGCAATAAGACCATCTATTGCTGCAGTTGGCGCACCAGTAAAGTTATTATCTCCAGTATAAGCAGCAGCAGCACCAAATGGCTCATCATATAAGATACCGACACTAAAAGTATCGTTAACATCTGCTTTTACACCATAGCGAAAGAAGTCATAAGATTCAGCGATATCACCTGTACTATTACCTTGAATATAGCCTGCATCATCACTAGCAACACGTCTGTTATCAAAGCCACTAACGTCTGCGTCAATATAGGTATAGACTGCTTCAGCGTAGGTGCCATCTTGTAGGAATGCTGTGATATCTTGACCTGAGCGATCAAGACCTGCAGCGTTAGACATACTGGCTATAGAAAGAGTAGCTATCGCTACAGCAAGAGTTTTTAAATGAAAAGTAGCGCGCATTGGGTATCTCCAAACATCCTAGTTGTTAAATCATTTTCATAACTCATATTCAGCATTGTTGCTTAAAATATAAACTTATGTAAACGACGTCCTGAATGAATAGTAATCACTTTTTGACACTAAAACAACACTTAAAACACTTTATTTCTTAATAATGACTGTTCAGTACATTTATCTAGACCTAAAGCAAACGAACAAAAATACAAAACAAATATTCATAAAGTAATTCATAAATTGTAATTTTAGCAAACTTAAATCTAATAGTTAGTAATTCTAGATTTTTAATTTAATACATAAAAAAACGACCCCTTAAGGATCGCTTTTAAAATTGTTAAAACAGTATTATTTAAAGTAAAGGCATAAGCGCTTAGTTAAAATTTTGCTTGGCTTGATAAGATAATTTTACACCAAGAGCAAAGCCATCATTATCTTCAAAGTTACTGACAACAGTTTTACTAGGTATCTGACCTTGGGCATCACCAAACCACAGGTATTTACCACCAGCAGAAATAGCCCAGTTATCGGTCAAATTATACTTTGCACCAAGACCAGCGCTATAGTAACCTTCAATAGGACCTAGTGACGTAACTGGATTGCCAGCACCACTATCCCAGCCAACCGTACCGGTCACTGCTAATACTGGTGTTAGACGTTTAGCAAGACCTAATTCAACCTGCCACTGATCTTTATCATAGCTAACCAAATCTAACCCTTCAGGAGGAATACCAGGCTGACCTGCTAATTTTTGGCTAGTCTCATTGTATAATGATGGTGTAATCGCAAAATCACTCCATGGTACCCAGCGTACTTTTGCTGTAGCTAGCATCGTAGGATTAATACCCGTTTGGAAATCAAAATTCACTGATTCAGGGGTAGTGATCTCAATATTATCGATTCTATTTGGCGAAAGACCAACTCTCTGAGCGAAAGGATAGATTTCTGCAGCCTGTGTATTATGCTCAATTTCTGAACGATACGTTAGAGCAGCTTGTAAGGCAATTTCAGGCTTACTGTAAGCGACGCCAGCTAACCAACCATAGTCCTGATCAGCACTGATATTGGTAGTATAACCATTAGCGATACTATAAGCAGTTCCACGCAATTTCACATTGGCTTTCACACGTTGAGCTACTGGACCACCATATACCTGGAAGTTCTTATTTTCGCCAAGTTTTGCGCCAACAATGCCAGTGATGCTTTCAGTACGAACTTCAACATTGGTACCTTCACCATTTCTAGGTGAAAGAGGGTTTTGATCTACAAAGTCATTCTTACCACTATAGTCAGCTGCTGCACCAAAAGGCTCGTCATATAAAACACCAACACTAAAAGTGTCGTTGATATCCGCTTTTACACCATAACGAAAAAAGTCATAAGACTCAGCAATATCATCAATCTCTTTACCTGACGAATCTTTACCAGTGACATCGCCATCAATATAGGTATAAACCGCTTCAGCATATACACCATTTTGTAAAAACGCCGTGATATCTTGACCTGAACGATCAAGACCTGCAGCACTCGCAACACTAGCAATAGAAAGAGTAGCAATAGCTACCGTGAGGGTTTTAAGATTAAAATTTGCGCCCATTGTGTATCTCCAAACATCCACGTTGTTTACCGCTATCCCGAACTTTGTTAGGTAGACGGTACTTAAGGGGAAGGATACTAATGTTTTTAATACACTAAAACAACATTATTTCTCTAATATGACTGGATAGTCACTGCAAGGTAGTTTTATTCGAAAATACACATATAAATTCATTCAAAATAATTCAGTTTAGTCGCTGTTTATGTATGGCATATTATGGTTAATAATGGGGTGGTCTGTCTGCCATAACGTCAAAAGGTGCCACGCCTGCTTCTTCATCTTGGCTTTCAACTTGTTTATAAATAAATTGTAATTGTCGTTGTAGCGTTTGGATATGTTTGTCTTGACGAGTAATGACGTCGTCAAGGCGTTCTACGGTCAGCTCAAGATGAGACATATTCATCTGCAGTTCGACTAACTGTAATTGTAAATCAGCTTGTGTGGCTAAGCTGTCGATTTGCGGCTTGGATACACTGTTATTTTTTGGATTTGCTTCATTCATATTTTTCTCAATACTAGATGCTATGGCTAACGATGGCTAAAGCCTTGATAAGATGTTCTACATTGCTTAATAAATTAATCGTCATAAAATCGTGCTGATAAATCTATTTACGCACGCTACAGTTACGTGGCAGCATGTTATACTGCTACAAATTTTGCAACAACCCCTACCTCACTATTATATAAGCTTAAGATACTCTATGGCACTGATACATTTAAAAGATATTCACTTAGCCTTTGGCGTCGCTCCTGTCCTTGATGGTATTGACTTTGCTATCGATTCAGGCGAGCGCGTGTGTTTAATTGGTCGCAATGGCGAAGGCAAATCCACCTTATTTAAACTGATTAATGGCACATTGTTGCCTGATAGCGGCGAAGTTATTATTAACAATAGTGTACGCGTCGCTATGCTCGAGCAGGATGTACCTGAAACCAGCGGTAGAATTTTAGATATCGTTATGGGTGGCAGCAAACGCACTGCCGAGCTGCTGATTAATTATAATGTGCAAACTGATTTATGTGCCAATGGTGACATGGATGCCTGCGAGCGTATGGCAGACTTGCAGCATGATATCGATGCGGTACATGGTTGGGATTTAGAGCGCGAAGCAACACGTCTTATCACGACAATGGGTCTCGATCCAGACGATGACTTATCATCACTATCTGGTGGTCGTAAGCGCCGTGTTTTATTAGCACGCTCGTTAGTAACTAAACCTGATGTACTGCTTCTCGATGAACCGACCAACCATTTGGACGTTGATAGCATTGAGTGGCTTGAGCGCTTTTTATTAGATTGGCAAGGTCTGACATTATTGTTCGTTACCCATGATAGAGCATTCGTGAATAAATTATCGACTCGTATCATTGAGCTTGACCGTGGTCAATTGACCAGCTATGACGTCACTCAAGGTGAAGGTGGTTATGCACGCTATCAAGAGCTAAAAGAACTACAGTTACTAGCTGAAGAGAAGAACAATGCCAACTTTGATAAAAAATTGGCACAAGAAGAAGTTTGGATTCGCCAAGGTATCAAAGCACGCCGTACCCGTAACGAAGGTCGTGTCCGTGAGCTCAAAGCGTTGCGTGAAGAGCGTAGCGACCGCCGTGAGCAAGTCGGTAATGTCAATATTACCATGGGTCAAGGCGAGAAAAGCGGCAAGCTGGTCTGCAAAGTCAAAAATCTACACCTACAATATGATGACCATGTATTGGTCGACAATTTTAGCACTACCATCATGCGCGGTGACAAAATCGGTATCGTCGGTCCGAATGGCGCAGGTAAAACCACGCTTATTAAAGCCCTACTCGATATGTCAGACGATGATGTGATCAAAACAGGCAGCGTTGAATTAGGTACTAACTTAAAAATTGCTTTCTTTGACCAGCTGCGTGATCAGTTAGATTTGGAAGCCAGTGTGGCGCAAAACGTCTCAGAAGGTTCTGACTTCGTCGAAGTCGGCGGTCGTAAGACGCACATTATGAGCTATCTACAAGATTTCTTATTTGCGCCAGAGCGTGCCCGTACGCCCGTTAAAGCATTATCAGGTGGTGAGCGTAACCGCGTGCTACTTGCTAAGCAATTATTAAAACCTGCAAATATCCTCGTACTCGATGAGCCAACCAACGACTTGGATATGGCGACACTTGAGCTACTAGAAGAATCAGTCGCCAGCTTTGGTGGTACGATTTTGCTCATTAGCCATGATCGCTCATTTATGGACAATGTCGTCACTTCTACTTGGGTATTTGATACTGATGAAGATGGCAAAGGGACGGTCAGCGAGTATGTCGGCGGCTATCAAGAGTATTTGGTACAAAAGAATCGCGAAGAAGCTTCTAAAGCAGCTAAATCTTCTAATAGTAATACTACTGCCAACAGCAAATCTGTTAATAAATCAGCAGCAGTAGCGAAACCTAATACTGCTGCTAAAAAGCTTAACTTTAATGACCAGCGTGAGCTTGATGCGTTACCAAAAGAGATCGCTGCTTTAGAAGCGGAACAAATGCAACTAGAAGAAAAGCTAGCCGACGGTACTTGGTTTAATCAAGATTTTGATGCGGCAACAGCTGCTAGTGAGCGACTGCTTGCCATTGAAGATGAGATGATGATTAAGCTTGAACGCTGGAATACGCTTGAGAGCTAATCTAAATCTTTATGCATGTAATTATCATCATTTTATAATATAAAGTGGTGATAATAGCGTCACAGCGACTTACAAAGTAGTGATGTGCTGAAAGTTAGTGAACATTGTCGTAATTTCAAGTATCATTCGCTATTGCCGAATACCCTTATCATTTATAAGGTCATTATCTATAACATTTTTGTTGATATAAAGCTGTTATTAAACATTGATAATTAAGGTGTTATGTCTTAATTACTTTGTTTAACGCTGAAGCGTGCCCTATCAAGGTTGCTTTATTTTTAACACAATAATTTATTTTATGACCAAAATAGCTTAGAATAGCAACAATTAGCAAAATTAGGCACAGCTAACGTGGCTTGATAATTGTTTCTATTCTAAGTCACAAACCCAGTGTGGGATAATCCCATTTCATTCACCTGGAGGAAGTATTAATGAGCCATGCCGAAGGCGTTAACGTACAACGCCGTAGAGTTCTGATTGCCTCGACTGCCGTAATTGGTGCAGCTGGGGTAGCTGCTGTGGCAACACCTTTTGTCCGCTCTTGGACCCCAAGTGCTAAAGCTGAAGCTGCTGGTGCAGCAGTGACCCAAGATATTGGTTCTATCGAAGCAGGACAGATGATTGTCGTCAAATATCGTGGCAAACCCATCTTTGTGGTTAAGCGTACTGAAGAGATGCTGACGTTGCTTGAGTCAGTAAAGCCATTATTGTCTGACCCTGATTCTAGTGCCTCTTTGCAACCTGAGTACTGTAAAAATCCTGAACGCTCTATCTCACCAGAAGTATTGGTGGTAGAAGGCGTCTGTACACATTTAGGCTGTGCACCAAACTACCGTCCTGATGTTGGCGCAGCCGATTTAGGTGGTAATGACTGGTATGGCGGGTTTTTCTGCCCCTGTCATGGCTCTAAATACGATTTAGCGGGTCGCGTTTATAGTGGCGTACCTGCACCGCTTAACTTACCTATCCCAGAGTACAACATGGATGGTACCATCTTGACGATTGGGGAGGCTTAATATGAGCATGGGTAAAAAGTTAATGCATTGGGTGGACGCGCGCTTTCCTGCGACTGAAACCTACGAATATCATATGTCAAAGTACTATGCACCAAAGAACTTTAACTTTTGGTACTTCTTTGGCGTGTTATCAATGGTCGTGCTGGTCAACCAATTGGTGACTGGTATTTGGCTAACAATGATGTACAACCCAAGTGCCGAAGGGGCATTTGCGTCTGTTGAATATATCATGCGTGATGTTAAGGGTGGCTGGCTCATCCGTTATATGCACTCGACTGGCGCATCTGCGTTCTTCGTAGTTGTTTACTTGCATATGTTCAGAGCCTTGCTATATGGTTCATACCAAAAACCGCGTGAACTTATTTGGCTTATCGGTATGGGTATTTACTTAGCATTGATGGCAGAAGGTTTCTTCGGTTACCTACTTCCTTGGGGCAACATGTCGTTCTGGGGTGCTCAGGTTATTCTAAACCTACCTGCGGCTCTACCAGTCATTGGCGATGGTCTTGCTGAATGGGTTCGTGGCGATTACATTATTTCAGGTATCACGCTAAACCGCTTCTTTGCTCTACACGTTGTGGCGATTCCGCTTGTACTTGTCGGCTTAGTCTTTATGCATTTAGTGGCTCTGCATCATGTGGGTTCTAATAACCCTGATGGTATTGACATTAAGAAGCTAAAAGACAAAAACGGTGTGCCATTAGATGGTATCGAATTCCATCCGTACTACACCGTACACGATATGGTTGGTATTGTTGTCTTCTTTATCTTATTCTTTGCTGTGGTATTCTTCTTCCCAGAAGGCGGCGGCTTCTTCCTTGAGCCACCAAACTTTGAAACTGCAAACTCACTAAAAACACCAGCGCATATTGCACCGGTATGGTACTACACGCCTTTCTATGCCATCTTACGTGCCGTTCCTGATAAGCTTGGTGGTGTGATTGCGATGGGTGCTGCTATTGCCGTATTGTTCTTAATACCTTGGCTTGATAGATCGCCAGTACGCTCGATACGTTATAAAGGCATTTTATCTAAAATCGCTTTAACCGTGTTTGCTATTAGTTTCTTAGTATTGGGTTATTTAGGTGCGACACCTACCACCCCAACAGCAACTATAATGGCTCGTATCTTTACCATATTGTATTTCTTGTTCTTCTTATTGATGCCGTTTTACACTGCCATTGAGAAGTGTAAACAGCCACCAGAACGCGTTACCGGAGGTCACTAATGAGCACGCTAATTAAATCCCTAGCAGGTTTGGGCTTAGGCGCGGCATTAACTTTGACTGCTGGTAGCGCTCTAGCAGCAGGTAGTGGCTGCGGTACGTTTACCAATGCTGAGGGCATTGTAGAGCATTTGGCTTGTAGTACAGCGCCTATTGATTTTACCAATAAGGGCTCACTACAAAACGGTGCTAAGACGTTTATGAACTACTGTGCTGGGTGTCACTCAGCCAAGTACGTTCGTCACTCACGCATCGCTAAAGATTTAGAGATTCCACCTGAGCTGGTCGAAAAGTATTTGATGGTGACGACCGATCAGATCGGTGATCATATCGATGCTGAGATTGACCCTGAAGTACAAGCCTCATGGTTTGGCGCGGCTCCTCCAGATTTGTCGCTTGAAACCAGACTGCGCGGCGATGATTGGGTTTACACTTACCTATTGTCTTTTTACGAAGATCCAAGCCGTCCTTGGGGTGCTAATAACTTAGTCCTCGCAAATGCGGCAATGCCTCACGTTTTGCATAACATGCAAGAAGAGCTGAGTCAGGAAGAGTTCGAATCTGAAGTAGGTGACTTGGTTAACTTTATGGCATGGATGGCAGAACCTGTTCGTCATGACCGTAAAGTGATTGGTTTCTTTGTGATTTTATTCTTACTTGTCTTATTGATTCCAGTTTACTTGCTTAATAAAGAATTCTGGAAAGATATCAAATAAGCGATATTGATAATCGAGCAAGATATTAGTATAAAAAAAGCACTGCTTCGGTAGTGCTTTTTTATGCTTTAAACATTTATAAATCAGCCACAAAAGCGAGCTAAGCGCCAATTTTTTAAGCGACAGTGTTTACGTACGCTACCTTGATAAACACAGCAACATTGTTTACGATGGCAGGCTTTACTATTAACATTAGGCTTTCATGATTGATGCGAATGACATTCCAAGTAGTCAGCTAATTTTATACGCTGATGACGGCTACGACAGTCATGTGGTGCGCCTATTGCTTGAAGAAAAGAAGCTCGCTTATTATTTATCACGTTTGCATTCTGAGCGTCCTGAGGATTTAACCGAGCTAAACCCTTATCATACTTTACCTGTCCTACAGCAGCGTGAGATTGCGCTTTATGAGATTAACGTCATCTTTGAGTACCTTGAAGAGCGTTATCATGCCAATAAGCTCTTGCCTGAGACGCCACAAGAGCGGGCACAATTTCGCCAGTTAGCATGGCGTATTCAGCGTGATTGGCTCTCACTCGGTAAGCGATTGCTTATGCATCCAGACAGCTTTAATAAAGCTCAAGCGGTTATGGCTAGAAAACAGCTGAGCGATTCGCTCATCACTATATCACCATTATTTGCGCACAAGTCTTACTTTATGGCAGATGAGTTTGGCTGGTGTGATGTGCTGCTAGCACCTTTATTATGGCGATTGGAAGAGATGGACATTGAGCTACCACGCGCTATCAGTCGCCCTATGTTTGACTATCAAAAACGGGTCTTTGAGCGAGATAGCTTTCAAAAAAGCGTGCGTTAATTAGACAACAGTCAAATGCTGCCTTAAAATAACAAATAATGAAGCGCAAATGAATTTCTGCAAATAATCTTTTGCCGCTGATACCTTTTAACCCTTACTTAATACCGTCAATATAGGAAGCCAAAGATGAGCGAAGAAACCACATCTATTACTCCAACACGTCCTTATATGATACGTGCCTTGTACCAATGGATAGAAGACAATGCGCTTACGCCGTATCTGATGGTCGATGCAACCGCCGATAATGTTCAAATTCCAAAAGAGCATGTGCAAGATGGTCGTATCGTGCTCAATATTGCTAGCCGTGCCACTGGTAATATGAGTATGGAGAATGACTACATTCATTTTAGTGCGCGATTTGGCGGTGTATCACAAGAGATCTGGGTACCGCTCACAGCAGTGCTGGGTATTTATGCAAAAGAGAATTCTCAAGGGATGTTTTTTGACCCCAATGAATATGACAATTATGTGCCTGAAGACGATGCTGTTGCGAGTAGCAGCTCTAAAACAAACGTAGCAGCTCCTAAGCCCAAACGTGATAATAAAGCCGGTTTAAAAGTATTAAAATAACAAAATATATCGTATAAAAAAGCTGAGCATATTAAATATGTTCAGCTTTTTTTATTGCCAGCCCAAAAGTGGTGATAACCTTAAACGATTAGGTTCTTGGTAAGGTCACACCGCGCTGTCCTTGGTATTTACCGCCGCGATCTTTATAACTCGTCTCACAGACATCATCAGCATCACTTTGGAAAAATAGCATTTGCGCAACGCCTTCGCCAGCATAGATACGCGCAGGAAGATTGGTGGTATTACTAAACTCTAAAGTCACATGCCCTTCCCACTCAGGCTCAAGTGGTGTGACATTGACAATGATACCGCAGCGGGCATAGGTTGATTTACCAAGGCAAATAGTCAATACATCGCGTGGAATACGGAAATATTCCATCGTACGAGCCAATGCAAAAGAATTAGGCGGAATAATACATTCGTCACCGATGACATCAATAAAGCTTTTTTCGTCAAAGTTTTTAGGGTCCACAATTACTGAATGTACGTTGGTGAAAACTTTAAATTCAGGCGCGCAGCGTACATCATAACCATAGCTTGAGGTACCGTAACTGACCAAACGCTCACCGGCATCATTAAAACGTACTTGACCGGCTTCAAACGGCTCAATCATGCCATGTTCTTGAGCCATTTTACGAATCCAGCGGTCAGACTTGATAGACATTGTTATTCCTTAGCAGATATAAAATAAAACTTATAATATGAATGGTGTTTTGATAGCGACGATTATACGGAATTGAGCGCTCAATTTATAGGCTTGGCTACGTTTAAAATAAATCTCTGGTCAAAATGATAATCGCCTACCATTTTGCATAATGATCTTCTGCCAGTCCCATCACATTATCAAGCTTAATCACCTCTTGTTTGATTCGAATCTCACCATTATAAAAACCAAGCCATTGCTCAAAAATACTGGCAACGATACCAAAGTTATCGGTCTTCTTATAAACCGTCATAGGTGTAAAGGTTAAATCAATATCAACATTGCTCCAGCCAAGGTTTTGATGATAGATATGCCAAGGCTGCGGTGTGTCATCTAACCTATTAGCAACAGTGTCTTGCTGATTGGATGGCAAATTTAGTGCATCACGAAGAAACATAACAGGCGGTAAATAACATATCTGCCCATCTAGCCAGCACGCATTTTCACTAGTGCCCGTTTCATTAACACCCATCGATAAGTTCAATGTGAAATGACGACCATCTGGCAAATAGCTATTGATACATGTCCAAAACCAATTGGTCTCATGACGCATATATCCAAGTGTCCAATCTAAATTGGCAATAGTGTCATCATTGAATGATATTTTCTGAACTTGTTGTCCATTATTAAACGTTGAATTGGCCTTAATAGCTAAGTGACCTACGATTTTGGTAAGCGGCTCTTTTTGCGTAAAAGTCCAGCCACGCCTGCCAGTCGGTGTGCAGACCGCCAAAGGCTGCGACTGCCGCTGTAACGTTGCTTCAATAGCCAGATACTGACTATCTAACACAACGTTGACTTGTGGCGGGGTAAAATCTAACGTCAATGTCAGATTGTTATGTCTAAATGCCATCTGCCCTTGATAGCAACTACCCTCTAAACGCGTATCAAGCGTCAAAGGCTGCAAGGCTTCACACACCTCTATCTCGTTTGTTTCATCATTATAAAGATAAACAAAAGCACTCGTCGCAAGCTTAATAGTCGCCAGTGCCAAGCAGACTCGATAAGGTGGTTGAATGATTTGAATAAAGCAGAATTGATTGGCTTTTAAATCTTTACGCCAATTGGGCAGAGGTTTTTGTGAGATAAGGTGACTGTGATAATCTAAATAATTGATGTTTTTAACTTGGGCAAAAATACCAGAATAAGGCTGACCGTTTTGGACTAGTTGGTCGAGCACCGCTGGTTTCAATTTATTAGAGATATCAGCAAAAGGTTGATGATGATTGTTTTGAGTCATAATGGCAGCGTCCTAGCCAAATTTATACCAAGAGTTAAGCAGTTTGTTATGTAATGGCTATTGCTAATTAATACTTTATTATAATAGCAAACAATAGCCCATTAAAAATAAAAACGCTGTGATTCCTAGTAGGAAACTATAACCATTAAAAAATACGCTTATCATTAACCGGTTTGGCAAACTTATTAATATTGGTTTCAATATTTTTGGCAATACTCAGATAGTAAGACGCAAACTCATCGTTGACTAATACGCTTGGCTCACCTTTATCTACCTGTGCACGAATAGCACTTGCCAGTGGAAGCTGTCCTAATAGCGGCACTTGATATTGCTCAGCGATCTTTTCGCCGCCGCCCGTACCAAAGATAGCTTCAGTATGATTGCAGTTACTACAAGTGTGCAGCGCCATATTTTCAACCACGCCAAGCACAGGAATATTGGTTTTGTTAAACATCTCAATGCCTTTTTGGGCATCAAGTAACGCAATATGCTGCGGCGTAGTCACAATGACAGCGCCCGTCACCGGAATACGCTGAGCAAGGGTGAGCTGAATATCACCGGTGCCTGGTGGCATATCAATGACTAAGTAATCTAACTGTGGCCAATTGGTTTGATTATATAGCTGCATCAACGCGCCGGTCGCTTTTGGACCGCGCCATGCGATAGGCGTATTATCACCATCAAGCAAGCTGCCAATCGATAACATCGCTAGTCCATGCGCATTAATTGGCACAAACTGCTCATTTTCAAGCTCAGGTCTGACACTATTCACACCTAGCATCGCTGGCATACTGGGTCCATAAATATCAGCATCTAATACACCAACGCGGTTGCCGAGCTTTTGTAATGCCAAGGCGATATTGACAGTAGTGGTTGATTTTCCCACGCCGCCCTTACCAGAGGCAACGACAATGATATGACGAATACGCGGATGAGCGGACAACGACGCTTGGGTAGGAGCTTGCTTAGTGATAGGTGGTTCAGCATTTACCGTACTATCATCGCTTTTGGCAACAGGTTTACTATGACTATCCATCGCATTGGTGGTTTTTGGCATTGCTTTTGGCAAACTTGAGCCTTCACCTTTCATCGGCGCTGGTATCCGAACATTCATATGAATGCTTTGAATACCATGCGGCTGTAATAACTGCCCAAGCGCTTGCTGAATGGCCTCAGGATCGCTTTCATGTGGCAGACGCAACTCTAATGTCAGCTCACCACCATTACGCTCAAGCCCAGTGACCATCGTAGCAATACTGCTATCCCCAACATGATAACCCAGCAATACTTTATCAACAGCGCTATCAAGCGCAGCTTTATGCTCTGGAGTTTCCTTTTGTGCGGTGGGTTTTTTCTTCATAAAATTAAACATAGCGACCGTGACTGCCTATACAAGTGGGTTGGTATGCTAAAAAGTATTATTAATACTATAACGAGAATAATTAACGATAGAAGCCATAAGCTTTTTAGCCAAACCTTTTATCGTGTCAGTGTAGCTCAATTGCAAGCATAAAAAAACCATGATGCCAGTAAGACAGCATTTTGCGTACAGCTTTGAGCCTACGGTATCATCGATATCAAATAACATAGATGAATTACTTTATGACACGAGACAAGGATAAATTTGTTTAATAAAAAAGACAAGCTTGCAGCTTATCATCACCACAGACATCATACTCATTACCAATACCAATACCAGCGACACTATGAAATCACCGCGAACACAGCACGAGGGAATACCGAAGCAAGCGTCCCCTGAATATCGGTATTTATATACACAAATATCGTCGAGCGATTGGGCAGCTGCTCTAATAACTGCCAAGCAAGTTTGGGTTTAATCAGCGCGATGATATCAGCGATATCTATAGGACGTAACGTCTGCACCGCATCAATCGCGCGCTTAAAATCCTGTCTTTCAATAGTATCGCTTAACTTTATTGATATGTCTTTATTATTCATCACCTTATCCCTGCGCCCAAGATAGCCCAACGAGCGCTCATAAAAAAGAGCCAATATCATTGGCTCTGGTCAATATAAAGATAAACCCTAGTCGATTGGTCTTTTTTAGCAAGCTCATACAGTTAAGCTGACTGACCAAACAAGTTCTTAATTCGTACTATTAATTCATAAACCAGCCGTGGCTTGCGACAATCGATTGTCCGGTAAAGACATTGCTTGGAAATGCAGCCAAAAATAAAGCCAGTTGAGCAATGTCATCAACCGTAGTAAATTCTTTATCAACCGTATTAACGAGCATAATATCGTTCACTACTGACTCTTCGCTAATGCCTTTTTCAGCCGCTTGTTGAGGGATTTGTTTTTCGACTAAAGGCGTTTTAACAAACCCTGGGCATATCACATGCGAGCGTACATTATGGGCAGCGCCCTCTTTTGCCAATACGCGACATAGACCTAGCAAACCGTGTTTGGCTGTGACATAAGGCGCTTTAAATAATGAGGCTTCATGTGAATGCACAGAACCCATATAAATCACTGTGCCACCTTTGTCATCTTTATACATATGCTGTACGGCAGCT
Organism: Psychrobacter sp. S4(2024); assembly: GCF_036861305.1. Lineage (NCBI taxonomy): Bacteria > Pseudomonadati > Pseudomonadota > Gammaproteobacteria > Moraxellales > Moraxellaceae > Psychrobacter > Psychrobacter sp. S4(2024). The sequence goes on from NZ_JAZAQR010000001.1 coordinate 280,102, forward strand.
TTGGTGGTCAAAAACGCCCCATCTAGATGAATGGCGAGCATTTTTTTCCAATCTTCAAACGCCATTTTATGGATGGGGTCAATGATTTGGATACCGGCGTTAGATACCAGAATATCAATACCGCCAAAGGTATCGACCAGTTTCTGAACACCGTCATTAACAGCAGTTTCAGACGTTACATCCATCGCAATTGCAACGGCACGCCCGCCTGCGGCTTCAATAGCATCAACGGTTTTCTGAGCCGCTTCAATATTAATATCAGCAATACCGACTGCAGCGCCCGCCTTGGCATAAGTTTCGGCAATATCACGTCCGATACCGCTGGCAGCGCCTGTGACCAATGCTACTTTGCCGGTCAAATCCTGTTGTAATTGGGTCGCCATATATTATCCTTAATAATAGGTGATGGTGTGTAGTGATGAGTAGTAATGAATGAAGCCTATAAATAAGCCACTAAAATATAGTGGCTATTAAACAATTTACTAATCAGTATTTGAACTATTGAGTGGTTTATCAAAGCTATTGAGCAATGCTCACTGGTGTTTTTTCTTGTAGCTCATCGAAGCTAACACCATCTGCAAGCTCAACCAATTTTAGGCCATTATCAGTCACATCAAGTACCGCAAGCTCTGTGATAATACGATCAACCACGCCTTTCCCGGTCAGTGGTAATTCGCAATTGGCAAGGATTTTTGGCTCGCCGTGTTTATTAACTTGCTCCATGAGCACAATCACACGCTGTACGCCTGCGACCAAATCCATCGCGCCGCCCATGCCTTTAACCATTTTTTTGGGAATCATCCAGTTTGCCAAATCGCCTTGCTCTGAGACTTCCATCGCGCCCAATATCGCAAGGTTAACATGACCGCCACGAATCATCGCAAACGACTCTGAACTACTAAAATAACTCGCACCTGATTCGGCAGTGACCGTTTGTTTACCTGCATTGATCAAATCTGCATCGACGTTTTCTGCAGTAGGAAACTCGCCAATACCTAATAAGCCGTTTTCTGACTGTAGCCAGACATCGACGTCTTTAGGGATATAGTTTGCAACGAGTGTCGGTAGACCGATGCCTAAGTTAACATAATAACCGTCTTGTAACTCTTGTGCGGCACGCTGTGCCATCTGCTCTCTTGTCCATGCCATGGTAGCTTCCTTAATTTTTACAATATTCTATTACTATAAATTTAATAATTTATTAATCATGCTGTAATCGCAATGACTAAACACCTTCAACCGCTTTAGTCGTGGTTTTTTCGATACGCTTTTCAGGACTGCTGTTCAATACGATACGCTGCACAAAGATACCCGGCAGATGAATCTCATCAGGATTTAAAGTGCCAGTTTCTACAATTTCTTCAACTTCAACAATGGTAATCTTGCCCGCCATCGCGCAGTCTGGGTTAAAATTACGCGCTGTTTTATTAAAAATTAAGTTGCCTGCCTTATCGGCTTTCTGCGCTTTAATCAATGACACATCAGCGCGTAATGAATGCTCAAGCACATAAGTACGACCGTCAAATTCGCGGGTTTCTTTACCTTCAGCAACTAAGGTGCCAACGCCAGTTGCGGTATAAAATGCCGGAATACCTGCACCACCTGAACGCAGTTTTTCTGCCAATGTCCCTTGCGGAGTCAGCTCAACTTCCAACTCGCCTGCCAAGTACTGGCGCTCAAACTCTTTATTTTCACCCACATAAGATGAGATCATTTTTTTAATTTGGCGCGTCTGTAATAACAATCCCAAGCCAAAGTCATCGACACCAGCGTTGTTACTGATGCACGTCAAATCTTCAACACCACTATCCCGCAATGCTTCGATTAACGCTTCAGGAATACCGCATAGACCAAAACCACCGATCGCCAGCGTTTGTCCGTCACGCACAACACCACTCAGCGCCGCATCTGCGCTGTCATACACCTTTGATTGACTCATGCTTATCTCCTTGCACGTCTCATTTTTATTATTTACATTGATTCATTATAGGTTTTGCTTATTCAAGCGAACACTAGACTACCAATCAGTTTTATATTTAAAGCAATACAATTTATATCACTATAAAATCTAGAGTACAGCTGTAATAACTTAACATATAATTCTAGCAGCGACTAGACAATAATATAAAGCGCGTACAAGGCAGCGCAGCTTGAGCAATATGGGTAAGGTTACCATTCTAATTGTCTAAAATAATGTTTGATAAAATACGTTAAATCGCCCGTTACGTTTAATTTTATTGACCTATTTCTCTATGCCCTGCATACTCTCAGGCTTAACTTAGCCAAGGAGGGCGGTCATGTTTAGCACACTTGCTATTATTATTACTTTACTACTTTTGATGTTCTTTGCTTATCGCGGTTATTCCGTACTGATTTTAGCGCCAATTATGGCTGCTTTAGCCGTACTGCTTTCAGGTGATTTTTTAAGCAGCATTCCTGCTTATACTGATGTCTTTATGGGCGCATTGAGTGGCTTCCTACTCAAATTCTTTCCTATATTCTTACTGGGCGCACTCTTTGGCCGTTTGATGGCAGATTCTGGGGCGGCAACAGCGATTGCCAAAACGGTGGTCGAAAAGCTTGGCGCCAGTAAAGCGATTTTGGCGGTTATCTTAGTTTGCGGTATTTTGACCTATGGCGGTGTGTCACTGTTTGTCGTGGCATTTGCTATTTATCCAATCGCCAAAGACTTGTTTAAAGCTGCTGATATTCCTAAGCGCTTGATTCCAGCAGCGATTGCCCTAGGTTCGTTTACCTTTACCATGACAGCATTACCTGGCACGCCTGCCATTCAGAATGCTATTCCGATTCCTTATTACAATACCAACGTATTTGCCGCACCTGTCTTGGGACTTATTGGTGGTACGATCATGTTTGTCTGTGGTTGGTTGTGGTTGCAATCGCGTGCCAGAAAAGCGAATGCCGCTGGTGAAGGGTATGGTCAGCACGATGAGAGCGATGTAGGCGGTGTTGGTGGAGGCGCAGCAGAGACCAACTTGCTTAGTACACATCATACCTCATTCACCGTTGCGATGATTCCTCTGATACTGGTCATCAGTTTGAACGCTTTACTGACTTACTTTGTCTTCCCATCGATGGATTTTAGTAGCCTACAGACTCAGTTCCCAGATTTGAATATCGCAGGTTCACTTGGGCTATGGTCGATCATCCTATCATTGGTTGTAGCTTGTATCGTGCTAATCGTCATGCGTCTCGGTCATTGGACCAACCTACAAAAAACCATCAACCGCGGTACTTATGACTCGATGTTACCGATCTTTAATACCGCGTCGGAAGTAGGCTATGGTGCCGTTATCGCGTCATTAGCAGGCTTTCTTCTCATTCGTGATAGTATCTTGAATCTAACGCCAGACAATCCACTCATCTCAGAAGCAGTCGCTATGACCACGCTGGCTGGCATTACTGGCTCATCATCTGGTGGTTTGAGTATCGCACTTTCAACCTTGGGTGAAGACTATCTAAGAATGGCAGTAGCAGCTGGTATTGATCCAGAACTCATGCATCGAGTGGCGGTAATGGCAGCAGGCGGTTTGGATACCTTACCACACAGTGGTGCGGTCATTACCTTGTTGGCCATTTGTGGTCTGACACATAAACAGTCCTACTTAAACTTGGCAATGGTCACCATGATTATTCCACTGATTGCTGTTGTCGTTGTCATTACCTTGGGCACGATGTTTGGTTCATTTTAATTGGGTTGAATCAGTAAAGCATATAATGGATTCAATCTAAAAAAGGGACAGCTTCCCTGTTGTAAAGCGCTCATAAAACCCCCGCTAAGCAAAAGCTTAGCGGGGGTTTTATGAGCGCTTTATAAGGATTTACTATGTTGGACTTTTATCATAAATATCAATAAATACATTACACTTATCATAACGTACTACTGGTATAAACTTTTCTTGCTTGCTGTGCCTACGCAGACAGAGTCTACGAATAATTAATACCAGTAGCGCTGCACTCTTCTAAAAGTGAATCAACTATAGCGCTTATTACCATATTAATTCGTAAGCAATATCACAAATTTAGCCGAATTACGGTATCATAGGCACACTTTTTCAATTTCTATTGATAACCAACCCGTTTATATAAGAATATAGGTGATGAAAGTGCGTGAGATTTTAGTAACCAGTGCCCTGCCCTACGCCAATGGAGACATCCATTTGGGGCATCTTGTAGAGTATATCCAAACTGATATTTGGGTGCGATCGATGAAGGCGCAAGGTCATAAGGTGACTTATGTCTGTGCGGATGATGCTCATGGTACTGCCATCATGCTCAAAGCCGAAGACAATGGCGTCACGCCAGAACAGCAAATTGCCAATGTGCAAGCTGCTCATGAAGCCGATTTTGCTAAATTCTTGATTAATTTTGACAATTATCATTCAACGCATTCAGAAGAAAATCGGGAATTTTCTGAGCTAATTTATCGCCGCCTTAGAGATGCAGGTCATATCTCTACTCGTGATGTGGAGCAGCTATTTGACCCTGAAAAACAGCTGTTTTTAGCCGATCGTTTTGTTAAAGGTACCTGCCCTGAGTGCGCCGCTACCGACCAATATGGTGATAATTGTGAAGTTTGTGGTACGACTTATGATGCGACAGAACTTAAAGATCCGTACTCTACGTTATCAAATGCGACGCCTATTCTAAAGACTTCAAAGCATTATTTCTTTGATTTACCAGAGTTTGAGCAATTTTTAAAGGATTGGACGCGCAGTGATAATCGCTTGCAAACCTCAGTTGCCAATAAGCTACAAGAGTGGTTCGATGCCGGCTTGACCAGTTGGGATATCTCGCGTGATGCGCCTTACTTTGGCTTTCAAATTCCAGACACGCCAAGCGATGAGCCAGATAAATACTTCTATGTATGGCTAGATGCGCCTGTTGGCTATATGGCAAGCTTTCAGAACTTGTGTGATAAACGTGCAGGTACAGAAGAGGCTCTAGACTTTGACCATTATTGGGCGCAAGAAAACGAGCATAAAACCGAAGTGTATCACTTCATCGGTAAAGATATTGTTTACTTCCATGCGCTATTTTGGCCTGCCATGCTTGCTGGTAGTGAACTCCGTACACCAACCGGCGTCTTTGCTCATGGCTTCTTGATGGTCAATGGCGAAAAAATGAGTAAGTCGCGTGGCACCTTTATTAAAGCCGACACTTATGCTGAGCATTTGCATCCTGAGTACTTGCGTTATTACTTTGCGAGTAAGTTATCTGACAAAGTCGAGGACATTAACCTTGATTTAGAAGACTTTATGCAAAAGGTTAACTCTGATCTCGTTGGTAAAGTAGTCAATATCGCCAGTCGCAGCGCTGGGTTTTTGGTCAAAAAGTATGATGGTATTCTGACAGATGTCTGTGCTGAGCCAAGCCTATTAGAAGACATCACCAAGACGGGCGATGAGATTGCTGCGGCTTATGAAAACCGTGAATTTTCTCGTGCCATGCGCCTGATTATGCAGTGTGCTGATAAAGCCAATGAATACATCGATGACAAAAAACCGTGGGCGCTTGCCAAGGTTGAAGGCGCAGAGCAAGAAGTTCAAGATATCTGCTCTGTGGCAATCAATATCTTCCGTCAATTGATGGTATATCTTGCGCCTGTATTACCTGAGCTGACTGCCAATGCTAAAGAGTTCTTGAACATTGATGATTTAAGTTTTGCCAGCCGTAATGAGTGGTTGCTTGGTCATCAAATTAATAAGTTTAAACCACTGATGCAGCGTATTGAAGAAAAAGATATTGCAGCGATGGTTGAAGAGTCTAAAGCCTCATTAGGCGTAATGGCGACATCAACCGCTAGCCAAGACGAAAAACCAGCGACCAAGAACACGCAACCATCAGCGAAAGATGTCGATGCAACTACAGACCAAGAAGACTATATTGGTATCGAGGACTTTGCCAAAGTCGAGATGAAAGTCGCTCATGTGATCGCTTGCAACCATGTCGAAGGCGCGGACAAACTGCTTCAGTTCACACTAGACGTTGGTGAAGTACAACCTCGCAACGTCTTTAGCGGTATTAGCAAATTCTATGAGCCTGAGCAACTACAAGGTAAAAAGGTCATTTGCGTGACCAATCTGGCACCGCGTAAGATGAAATTTGGCATATCAGAAGGCATGATATTGTCGTCAGGCGACCCGAAAACAGGTCTGGTGGTAATTACCTTACCTGATGAAGCCGTTATCGGTGATTCACTTGCTTAAAAACGTTAAATTAATTAAGTAATAATAAAAGAACAAAACAAAAAACGGTCTAAATAGACCGTTTTTTATGTTAAAAAGAATAGAAAGTAAGCTTGCTGTTTATCTGGTCAAAATATCAATGATCTGCAACGTATCATTAACGACCGTCACAATTTTATTTTCTGGCGTGCGAATACGAACGTAACGGTCATCATAACGGTCTAAAATTACCGAACGATCATAAATATCTCTATCAATTTTGCCGACGACTCTGTAACCGTATTGATCGAGATCACGCTTGAATGAGGCGTTAGAGTTAGCATGACGATAAGCATTAATGTTAGGCTGGGCATTGCTGCTATAACCATTTTTAAATTTATATTTTTCTGACTGATGCCCCTTGATCTGTACTTGTTCATGCTTATCTTTACCGACATACGCAGATTTGCCCTTGCCATGATTATTACCGTGACCCTCTTTTGCCATAGCAGGTAAGGAAATCAATGAGATCGCTGTAATGCCAGCGATGGTTAATAACTTAAGATTAGTAGTGTTCATAATGTCATCCTTAAAATATTCATTTGAAAAAGATTAAGTAGATGGTAGAGTCTGTTGAACATTCACTAATGTCAGCATGATTAATGTCAGCATGATTAATGTCAGCATGATTAATAATGATATGGATTTCAGACTCACTGTAACTTTCGTATAAAAATTAGCTTGCGTTAATTATAAAGTGCGTTTGTAATCGCTGAATTGCTGGTTTGTGCGTTTTTTAAGCAGAGTTTTGCCGAATAAAGATGATTTTGCCAAATAAAACAGTCAATACTTGCTTTAATAACACTGGTGACGCATACGCTTTAATTTTTTATTGCGATAAGTTACATTACTGTCATAATATGAACATAATGATCAATGGATTGATTACTTTGATGTTAGCCCGTTATCTCAGCATTCACATAACATTGACTCGGGTAACCTGCACTTTCTAACCTACGAGCCACTATAAAATGATTTTTGCTACTACTTTACGCTTTAGCCTACTTGGTGCTGCGATGAGCGCCGCGCTTGGATTATCAGCCTGCTCTAAACCTGCAGATACTACAACGACTACCGATGACAGTACCACTACTGCTCAAAAACCTGCCAAAACATTGGCAATCACTCAAATCGTTGAGCATCCCTCATTGGATGATATGCGTCGTGGCATTATTGATGAGTTGGCGGATAACGGTTATGTCGAAGGTCAAAATCTAAAGGTTAATTTTCAAAGTGCGCAAGGCAATACGGCAACCGCAGGACAAATTGCCAAGCAGTTCGTCGGCGACAATCCTGATGCCATCGTTGCTATCTCAACCCCATCGGCACAATCTATCGTCTCTGCAACCACGACCATACCAATTATATATACCGCCGTCTCAGACCCACTGGGTGCCAAATTGATCACTGCAGATGGTAAACCCTTTCAAAGCAATTTGACCGGATTATCAAGCCAATTGCCATTAGAGCCACAGATAGATTTGCTACAAAAAATCAAGCCTGACCTCAAAACCATTGGCTATGTATACAGTCCTGGTGAAGCCAACTCGGTATCATTGCGTGATGCGCTTAAAAAAGCGCTGCCAGCACGTGGCTTATCATTACTAGATATTCCAGCCAACCGTCCAACAGATATCGGTATGGCGACACGTAGCTTACAGGGTCGCGCAGATATTATTTATACCTCGTTTGACAATAATGTTGCCTCAGCCTTTGAAGCCATGGCACAAGCTGCCAATGAGCTAAAACTGCCTATTGTTGCCTCTGATGAATTCAGTGTCCAACGCGGCGCCACAGCAGCACTTGGTGTCAATGATTATGACTTTGGTCGTACAACAGGTAAGATGGTTTATCGCATTTTAAATGGTGAGGCGGTCAGTACCGTTAAGCCTGAAGTGATGAACGAATTGACGCTCTACGTTAGCCCTAAACATGCTAAAACGCAAGGTGTAGTACTGTCAGATGAGCTGTTAAAAAATGCTATTAATGTCGATGAAAAAGTAAAAACTGCCAGCAAATAATCGCTGTTAGATAAGAGTGAATACGCAGTAGATAGCTTATAATTTATAACAAACACTGTTTATAACCGCAGTACGTAAGACCTTCTATCTATCTTTTATATAATGTACGGACACATTATTACTTTCAGGAGTAAGACCCATGTTGTATCAGAATCGTTTTGCCAAAGCTCTTTTATGGGGCGGTATATGTACCGCTATTTTGACTGGTTGTAATCAGCCAGCTAAAGAAGGTACCGCGACTGATGGTACTGCGGGCACCGATACCACAACAGAAATGAAAACGGTGGCTATTACCGCTATCGTTGAGCATCCAGCACTTGATGCCGTACGTAAAGGCGTAATCGATGAGCTAAACGATGCCGGCTTTAAAGATGGTGAAAACCTGAAAGTTAACTTCCAAAGTGCTCAAGGTAATACTGCCACTGCTGGTCAGATTGCCAAGCAATTCGTCGCCGACAATTCAGACGTTATCATTGCTATTGGTACGCCATCGGCTCAATCAGTCGCTGCTGCAACCAGCAGTATCCCGTTAGTGTTTTCAGCAGTTACTGATCCGGTTGAAGCCAAACTGGTCTCAAAGCTTGATGGTTCTGGCACCAACGTCACTGGTGGTTCTGATGCGCTTCCTTATGAGCCACAAATTGACTTGATGCGCCAAATTATTCCTAGTCTCAAAAATGTCGGCTACGTCTATAGCCCAGGTGAAGTTAACTCAACGATTATCCTAAAAAATCTAAAAGAAAAACTGACGCCACTTGGCATCAAAGTACATGAAGCCCCTGCCCAGCGTAGTACTGATATTGCGATGGCAGCACGTAGCCTAGAAGGTAAGGTCGATATGATCTATACCTCAACGGATAATAACGTGGTTTCAGCTTATGAGTCACTATATCAAGCCGCTAAAGAAAGTAAGATTCCGTTAATTGCCTCGGATACCAGCTCAGTTGAGCGCGGTGCCATCGCAGCATTGGGCGTCAACTACTATGATCTTGGTCGTGAAACTGGCAAAATCGTTGTACGTATCCTAAATGGTGAAAAAGCAGGCGCAATTCCCGTATACACGCCAAAAGTTCTTGACTTATATGTCAGCCCAAAACATGCTAAAGAGCAAGGCATCACTTTGCCACAAGCGGTTATTGATAAAGCGAAAGAAGTGGTAGAGTAACTGCCTTTTACCTAATCAGTATAAAACAAACAGTAGATGATAATGTTGATTGCGCAAGCTGTCATTATCGTCTACATTAGCTTTACCTTGCTATTTATTGGTGCGAATTATTGCTACAAACAAAACCCAGCTATGTGTCAGTAGGCTGGGCTTGTTGTTTAAAGGCTTTCAATAAGCAAAGATTATGATCATTTATGACAGTGATCGGTTGCGCTTTACCCTAGCTGCAGATTATACAATCTGTTAAATTCACCGCCTAAGTGTTTGGCTTGTAGATGATGCTGATATATGCCACTCATCTCAACCTCATGGTTCTCTAAACACTTGGTTATGACTTACTGATCTCTTATGTCTTTAATTGCTTTTTTTGGTGCACTTGAAAGTGGTCTGATTTATGGCCTAGTGGCGCTTGGCGTCCTTATTTCATTTCGTACCCTCGACTTCCCTGATTTGACCGCTGACGGCAGTTTTCCATTAGGTGGTGCGGTCGCTGGCATCTCTATCATCGCTGGTGTCAATCCATGGCTTGCTTGCGCCTTTGGTATGCTAGCCGGCTCAATTGCCGGTATCGTCACTGCTTGGTTGCACGTTAAGCTTGGCATATTACAGCTCCTTGCCAGTATCTTGGTGATGGTTGCGCTCTATTCTATCAACCTACGTATTATGGGTGCGCCAAACTTGCCGCTGTTGGGTGAAACGACTGTCTTTAGTACCTTGGTCAATGATGGCAATGGCTATTGGATGCGCTGTCTGATCATTGGTATTGTCGTGCTATTGGCCATGTTATTTTTAAATTGGTTTTATAGTACCGAAACCGGTCTCTCTATGCGAGCAACCGGCTCAAACCTACGTATGGCGCAAGCACAAGGTATCAATACCTCATGGATGACCATCATTGGTATGGCAATCTCTAACGGTTTGATTGCTTTAGCTGGCGCGCTTTTTGTCCAGACCCAAGGTGGCGCAGATATCTCAATTGGTATCGGTACTATCGTTATTGGTTTGGCAGCGGTCATTATCGGTGAGACGATTATTCCAGCTAAACGCATTTGGCTGATTACTTTTGCGGTGGTCGTCGGTGCGGTATTGTATAAGCTGTTTATTCAAGTGGCACTATCGAGCGATACGCTACGTAGTATCGGCTTTGGGCCGCAAGATTTGAACTTGATTACTGCCCTACTCGTGGTATTGGCATTGGTATTGCCAAAAGCTAAAAATAAATTCTTAAGTCGTAAAGTTCGGGCTTAATGTCAATGTGCACCCATAAGGAATAATAATTATGATGCAAGCTACAGATTTGCGGTTGACCTTTAATCCTGGAACGCCCATTGAAAACCCTGCCCTACGTGGTATCGATTTAAATATCGCTGATGGTGAATTTGTCACTGTCATCGGTACCAATGGCGCGGGCAAATCGACCTTTTTAAACGCGGTCAGTGGTACCACTCGCGTCGATAGTGGCTCAATCTTACTAAATGGCATTGATGTCACCAAAAAGACCGCGCACCAGCGTGCTCATTGGGTGGCTCGTGTATTTCAAGACCCAATGGCGGGAACTTGTGAAGCGTTAACGATTGAAGAAAACATGGCGCTTGCCTATAAACGCGGTGGCAAACGTGGTTTAAACTTTGCTCTAAACCAAAATAACCGTGACTTATTTCGCGAAAAATTGTCGGTCTTAAAACTTGGGTTAGAAAATCGTTTGACTGACCGCATGGGTCTGTTATCCGGTGGTCAGCGCCAAGCGGTTAGCCTATTGATGGCATCACTACAGCCTTCTAAGATTCTTTTACTGGATGAGCATACGGCGGCGCTTGATCCTAAAACTGCCGCTTTTGTGTTAGAGCTAACCGATAAAATTGTCACTGATAATCAGCTTACCACTATGATGGTCACGCACTCTATGCAGCAGGCATTGGCGCATGGCACGCGTACCGTGATGCTACATCAAGGTCAAGTGGTATTAGATGTGGCTGGTGATAAACGTCAAGGCATGACTGTGCATGATTTACTCGATATGTTTGAGCAAACGCGCGGCGAGAAAGTTGATGATGATAGTTTGATTTTGAGCTAACCGATAACACGTATTTTTTCGAGTATAAATAAAAAACGCCTACGATGAAGTAGGCGTTTTTTGCTTTTGGTTTACGATAAAAATAATAGCTGATCGTTATTCCCAATTGAGAATCTAACGTCACTATAGTTAAAATACCCTAAAAACGCTACGGTACTGCGGGTACAATTTTTTTGCAGCCTCTGTCTGCGTAGGCACAGCAAGCAAGAAAAATTGATGCCAGCAGTACATAATATGTCGATATTACTTTTCATTGACTATATCTTTTGAATCAGCTCGCTTTTTATATACCAAAGCCCTCTACTCATCAGCCAAGCCTGATTTTCTTTGAGGTTTTTGTTATTGATAAGTAATGATAGCACCACTTTGCCACTAGCCATTATATAGTAAGCGTTTATACATCTGCTCTTAGTAAAATGACCGTTATCTATCAGCACTCGCTTATAAGGTTTATCATGCGCAAAATTCCTGTTTATATACACCCTGCAGCGGGTTGGCCTGCACTGATTGCCTCTACGCGTACCTTAATGGATTACAAGGCTTTTTTGCGCGGCAGTATCAGCGTCTTACATAGCAATCAGCCAAAGGACGGCTTTGATTGTCCGGGCTGCGCATGGCCGGATCACAAGTCAAATAAGGCCATAGATGTCTGTGAAAACGGTATCAAAGTCATCGCCAGTGAAACGATGAACAGACGAGCAGACGCAACTTTTTTTGCTAATAATACAGTCACAGCGCTACAAGGCTGGTCAGGCTATGAGCTTGAACACAGTGGACGCTTATCAGAACCACTCTATTATGATGCTGCTCAAGACCGCTATCTGCCGATTTCTTGGCAAGCGGCTTATGAGATTATCGCTGAGCAATTAAAAAAGCTTGATTCGCCAGATGAGGCACTATTTTATACCTCAGGACGGGTGACCAACGAGCCTGCTTTTATGTTTCAACTATTTGTGCGCTGTTTTGGCACTAATAACCTACCTGATTGCTCAAACATGTGTCATGAGCCAACGTCAGTGATGCTTGGTAAGCAGTTAGGCATCGGCAAAGCAACCGTAATATTGGAAGATTTTGAGCAGGCTAAGCTGATCTTATTGTTTGGGCAAAATCCTGCAACCAATCACCCACGTATGCTTGAAATGCTCGCCCATGCCCATAAGCAAGGCTGCCGCATTGTCTCTATCAACCCCATGCGCGAACAGGGTCTAAGCAAGTTTAGAAACCCACAAAAACCCTCCCATATGGCAGCAGGTCAAAGTGATGAGATGGTCGATGAGGTTATCCAAATACAAATCGGTGGCGATGCGGCTTTATTAACCGGCATGGCTAAATGGCTCACCAAAAACGGTAAAATGAACAGTGGTTTTATTGAGCAGCATACCTCAGGCTATGACGCTCTGGATGCTTGGTTACGTCAGCAATCTTGGACGGATGTAGAGCTTGGCTGTGGCATTAGTAAAGCAGAGATTATTACGCTTGCAAAGTTGGTTGCTGAGAGTCCAGCAACGATTTGTACATGGGGCATGGGCATCACTCAGCATGTCCAAGGCGAGGATAATGTTGCCATGATTACCAACTTGCTGCTGCTAATGGGTATGATTGGTATCGATGGTGCAGGCGCATCGCCTGTACGTGGACACTCAAACGTGCAGGGTGATCGTACCATGGGTATTCATGAACGTCCTAAGCAGAGCTTGCTTGATAGTCTTGAGCGCGTTTTTAAGCAGCCGATGCCACAAGAAGATGGGCTTGATGTCATCGCCGGTGCAAAGGCACTAATAAAAGGCGACATCAAAGCCTTTGTTAGTATGGGTGGCAACTATGCGGTTGCCGCGCCAGATAAAAGTGCGATTCAAGCGGCGCTGACTACCACTCAGTTAAATGTCTTTGTCGCAACCAAGCTTAACGAAACCATGCTCTATCCGGGTAAAAATAACCTTATCCTGCCTTGCATCGGTCGTACCGAGCGCCTCATCACTGATAAAGGTGAGCAGTTTGCCACTATTGAGGACTCAATGTGTCAAGTTGTGGCGACCAGAGGACGCATAAATCCTATCAGCGACGCGCTAAAATCCGAAGCGCAAATCGTTGCAGATATGGCAACTCATGTACTTGGAATTGAATCCTCAATTCCTTGGCAAACGATGAGTAAGGATTTTGATATTATTCGTGATTATATTGCGCAAGCGATTGAAGGATTTGAGGATTTCAATCAGCGTATTCGTGCTGCTGAGCGTGGTTTTCACTTGTATCATGCGGCGCGCCATCGGATTTGGAATACGGATAGTGGCAAAGCACAATTTGAAGTACCGCAATATCCGATTACCTACGTTACCGCGCAAATGGCACAAACGACATCCGATTATCAAAATAATTCAGTAAACAATCAAACCTTTGATATGAACCAGTCTGCTGAGCAAAACTTCTGGCAACTAACCAGTGTCCGTAGTCATGACCAATTTAATACCATGATATTCGGCTTTCAAGATCGCTACCGACAGACTGATCGTCGTGATGTGCTCTTTATGCATCCAGATGAAATCAGTCGCTTAGGTTGGCAAAAAGGCGATCAAATCATGGTATCGCGCCAAGACAGTCAAAATGCTGAGCGCACGTTAGGACCTTTAATACTGACAGAGATGGATATTGCAGCGAATGCAGTGGCAACCTATTATCCTGAATGTAATGACCTGCTTGATTTGGACAGTCATGCGCCGGAATCCAGAACACCTGCTTATAAGTCTGTTACCGTGGTATTGAAGTGTCTTGAACAAAGCAGTATGGCAACTGCCATATGATGGGTGTCTCGGCACCAGGACTTTTATTTTATTAATAACACAGGCTAATAAGCACTCACAATGGCAAACAAACCTCACTTGGCTGCAGAAGATAGCTTTAAGAAAGATGCGCCATTGTCACGGCTACATGTGGCATATAAACACAGCTATACATCAGATGCATTTTTAGATGCTGCTAAGAATGCGCCGCTGGATATTGATACCAAGTCAGGAATGTTGGCTGTTGAGGCAGCTGTAGCCATTGTGATTAATGGCATTCACTACGCTGTCTTGATGGCAAGTCCTTATCAACTCGAATACCTTGCCATCGGCTTTTTATATAGTGAAGGATTGATTCAGCATAGTCATGAATTACTAGATTGGGATATTACTCAATTAACAGACGATGAAAGTTATCAAGACTTTACTCCTGATTCTTTCATTCAAAATTCTTCTAATAAAGATTCTCTTAATTCTAATTTGACTGATGAGCTTATAAGCTTGGATCAGCTCTCAGAGCAGCTACAAGACTATGATATATACGTGGTCGAGCTAGTCTTAAACCAGCGCTGTCATCAGCGTATTCAAGCGCAAAAACGCCAACTGGCAGGACGCACAGGATGCGGTATGTGCGGCATAACGGGTTTAACACAAGCACTACCCGATCTAAGTAAATATCAGATAAACAAGCCATTGCTTAGTAGAGCGATGCCTAGTCTTGACGATTTACTGAGTATACAGGCACAAATCAATGTAGCCCAGCACACCCATCAGCTCACAGGCGCTGTCCATGCTGCTGCAACCCTATACGAGCAGCAGCTGTACCTATTTGAGGACGTAGGGCGCCATAACGCCCTCGATAAGCTCATAGGATGGCAGTTGCATCATAAGGCAGAGGTTGACTATGTGCTAATGACTTCGCGTTTATCGATTGAGCTGGTACAAAAATCCATTCGTAGTCGTATACCTTGGCTGATTGGTATGTCTGCACCGACCAGTACCGCGGTACGTGTTGCCGAGCGTTATGGCTTAGGCCTAGCAGGATTTTTACGTGATAACCGCGTGACTTACTACGCAGGTTATGCCGACTCTTAAAATACGTAGGCCCTCTTCTACTCTAATGTTTGAACACATTCTTTGTCTAACCACTTCCATCAAACTTTGTTTTTTAATATCTTCCTCATCTGTCGAACAGACTTTTCAATGGTCAGATTTATATATCATTATTTATAATAATTGACCATAAAATTTGTGATTGATAGCAGAATAGGTTAGTCTTAAGGCACAAACATGTTACTAATATTTAACATTACTGTAGTTTTAATTATCAATGCTACGTATGTCAGGTTAAATGCTTAGACATTTATCACCTGCCATCACGATTACGGATTATGTGTATAAGACCATAGATGAGTAAAACAATACTCGATCCATGGTTATATATATCTGATACACGCTATCTAAACCTAGCATAAGTCAAGCAGTTGCGACTTACCGCTCATCCGTATTATTGCTATAGATGCTTGTACAAGCCTTTATCAGCAGCCAGCTATATCACGTATGCATCATTCGTAGTGTAATGGTTCAGCCATTTACAGACGCATATCGAGCGTTGCCCCTATGATTTTTGACATATCTTTCATAATTTATGATGAAGTCATAAAGAGGCAAAAGCCATCCGCTTTCAATTTTTTTTGTGACGTTTCATCTCGTTGCGTGCTACCGATAATTGACCTATAGGCTTAATAGGTCGTTTTTGCATACCTCATAGTTTGGGAGAATACGTTTTAATCTACATTTTACTTATAACAATTGCGAGGTAGGAATTTGAAAACTGAGTCATTGTTCCAATTTTCAGCATTAACCATCATTTTGCTATTACTGGCATTTTATGGTGGTACTTATCTGCTGTCATTATTAATAAAAAAAGATAAGGAGACGACCTCAGGCTTTATGGTCGCCGGTCACAACGTCGGTTTTGGTATGGGTGCTGCTAGTATGACCGCTACTTGGATCTGGGCAGCGTCATTTTATGCAGCTGCCACATCCGGCTATAAATATGGCGTCTCAGGACCATTGCATTATGGTTTTTGGGGTGCCTTGATGATTTTATTCATCTACCCTTTTGGGATGCGATTTCGTGAACTTGCCCCTAATGGACATACCTTGGGTGAACTTATTCACGCCCGCCACGGCTCATCAAGCCAATTAATTTTAGCCATATCTAACCTTATGGGCAGCTTAATTAGCTTGATGGTCAATTTCACCGCTGCTGGCGCATTGGTATCAGTATTATCACCTTTGTCATTCCAAACAGGGGTGATTATCGCTGGCGTCGGAGTGCTAAGCTATACCTTAACTTCTGGATTTCGTGCTTCAGTGTTCACCGATTTTGCCCAATTGGTCGCGTTAATGGCGATTGGTGTCATCATTATACCAGCGGTACTGTTTTCCATGGGTGGTCCTTCTGTCATGGTCAGTGGACTTTCAAATCTAACCTTGCAGCAACAAGACTTCTTTTCATCTGAAGCCTTTTTTCAGCAAGGTGCGCCTTACTTCGTCGCAGTATTGGCTTATGCTATTGGCAATCAAACCATTACCCAGCGTCTATTTGCCATTGATAAAAGCAAAATTAAAGCAACCTTTATTACTGCTACTGTCGGCTATGCCGGTATTGTAATTGGTCTCGGCATGATTGGACTTATGGCATTAACCATAGGTATTGAGCCGCTTAATGGCAATATGAATAATTTGATTCCGCAAATGGTCAGCACTTATCTACATCCGGTATTCATTGCCTTATTCTTTATCTTGGTTATTGGTGCCCTGTCCTCAACGGCTGATTCAGATTTATCAGCACTATCTACCATTATGATGGCTGACATTTATGGCAAGAATATTGCCAAAAAAGGCGGCGTAAACCCAAAAACCATGATGCTTGTCGGTCGCGGAACCATGATTGTCGCTACGGCTGCCGGATTGATTTTTGCCAGCTTTAAGCTTGATATTCTCGTGATGCTGGTTTTCGTCGGTGCATTATGGGGTGCGATTGTATTCCCAGTGATTGCCAGTGTGTTCTGGAATCGCGTGACAAACACTGCCTTTACCTCAGCCGTCATCGTCGGATTATTATTATTCTGTATCGCTCGCTTTGAGCTCATACCTATCATTGGCGTTACGGCGCTATTTTTTGAAGTATTGGCAAGCGTTGGTGCTGCTGTGGTGATTGGACTCATGGTATTTGGCTTTTTAGGTCGAAAAATGGCTGTAGCAGCTGCCGCCCTCACACTGATACTGATGCTGATATTTGCCACTGGTTTCTTACGTCAATATATGGTGCTGCTTGCATCACTGACCGCTTATGGTGCCAGTACAATCGTCTGCGTCATTATCAGCCTCATGAGCAACGAGCATTTTGACTTTGACCTTATTAAACAGCGCGTTGGCGACTATGACAATAAACCCAACATACCGCCGACAACCAACGTTCAAAACTAGATTTATATCTTATCGACGTTTTAATGAGTTTTTTAATGGCTTGATGTATTCATCATTCATTTTTAATACCTAAAATAAAGGAGTTAATATGGAAACCACGTTTTTTTATGGGCTTTATATCTTAATCTGGCCAGCAATCACGCTGGGTGTACTGATACTTATTTGCACTGCGACTTATAGAGATGTAAAAAAGGCTGTAGATAACAATAAAAGTATCGTTTAGCGGCTTAATTGAGGCTAGGATTTATCGTGATATGACGCTAAATAGACCTAACCTGATAAATAATTGGTCTTTATATCAAAAAGGGCTTGTAATTTAAATTATATTTGCTAATATAGGCGTCCTTGATTGGCTGGGTGGCAGAGTGGTCATGCAGCGGACTGCAACTCCGTTAACGCCGGTTCGATTCCGACCTCAGCCTCCAATTATTTAGGTTAAAAATTTATTAGGATTTATATTAATTTTAGCTTGCTTTATTAATGTAAATGCTTATAATAGCGACCACTATCTAACAAGTAGAAAGCTTACTTATTAGATAATACAAGTTTTGCCCGGGTGGTGAAATTGGTAGACACAAGGGATTTAAAATCCCTCGCTAGTAATAGCGTGCCGGTTCAAGTCCGGCTCCGGGTACCATTACATAGTCCTATACTAACTTATAGAACAGCTAAAGCCCCTGATATCAGGGGCTTTGTTGTATCTGGCGTTCTATACTGTCCTATGAATCTATCCTAATCCATGCACTTTGAGTATACTGTCAAGTATACCGAGTTTTGAGTCTACTCATGGAGACGTAGGATATGGAAAGAAAAGCGATCAGTTCAGACCGAAGCATTAGCAGTCATAAACCTGAAGATAAGAAGTACTTCGTTGCTGTCAAAAATCATCCCAAACTCTTCTTAATGGTGCGTCCTACTGAAACCAAATCATGGATGTATCGCTATTACCCACCTTCAAACCCCAAACAAAGTATTATCTCCATCGGTATATATCCAAGTATCTCATATGCTCGTGCCTGTGAAGTTTGGCGTGAGTATGAAGATCTTTTAAGCAAAGGCATTGATCCTAAAATCCACCGTGAAGATATAAAGAAAAGTTTTATTAGTAAAACTAAAAACTCTTTTAATCACTTTGCTTGGGAATACTTCGATACTCTTGAACAGAGTCAAAAAGGTAATACGCTCATTCGTAAGAAGGGTCGCTTGGAGCTTATATGCTCCTACATAGGTAATGAGCCAATTAGCGAAATTGGCTCTCCTAGAATGCTTGAAGTGCTTTTAGATATTCAAGCCAAGTCTTTAAATAAAGACGACAAGCCTACTGACAAAGCTGAACGCTGCGCAGGCATCGCTAGTGATGTATTTGTTTATGCTAATGCTCGTGGGTTTTGTAGTAGCAACCCTGCGGCGCTTATTAAAAGCCAATTAGCTAAATCTAGTTACGGTCATCGTCCAGCTGTTACCAAGCCGAAAGACTTAGCCAAGTTACTGCGAGCTATTGAAACGATAGAGGGTGATCCAAACACCATTAACTCCCTTAGGCTATTAGCGCTTCTCTTTGTTCGCAATGGTGATTTAAGACGTATGTGCTGGATTGATCTAGACCTAGAGGCTGGCAGGTGGCGGTTAAAGCCATTGAAAGGACAAGGCAAGGTAAATATGGTCAAGGACATGGTTGTTCCCCTACCTCGTCAAGCCGTAGCTATATTGCGTGAGCAACAAAAGATTAATGGGCATACCGAGTATGTCTTTTTTAGCCAGACGGCAAAAAAGCATCAGATCATATCTGACGCTACTGCTAATAAGCGTTTAAAGGATTTAGGCTATAAAGACATACATTGTGCTCATGGCTTTAGAGCGACAGCGAAGACCATCCTACAAGAGCAGTTAAAGTATCCGCTTGTTCTTGTTGAGATGGCTTTAGGTCATACTACTAAAGACCCTAATGGAACTGCTTACGGTCGGTTTGAATACATCGACGATCGTAGCGACATGATGCAGAAATGGGCAGACTATCTAGATGCTTTACGAGAAGGTAGAGATACGGCAAAGTTTAAAGCAGATGCAGAAGATAAAGCTAATCCTACCACCCAGCTGCAAGCATTGATCGCCCAGCTAGGAAAGGATAAGGTTTTAGAGCTATTGTAGAAGAATAAATAGCTCATATTAAACTTTCTTTGAAGCACTCACTTTTAAAAGTATTGAATTATATATCATATACGAAAAGGCTATTTTCTATTTAGAACCACCAGTGACGAATATTTAAGCGATGAATTATGTCAGATCATTATTACGATATAGTCTAGTTACTTTAAAAACGATACAGTACTGCTAGAATGAATTTTTTGAAGCCTCTGGAGTGCAAAGCGCACAGCAAACGAGGAAAATTCATACCAGTAGTACGTCGCTACTAACGTATCGATTTTATTTGGTACAGACTATACTATTAATAAACACTTTCGCCCATCTGCTTTTCCAAGCCCTGTCTAATAAGCCCCATTACATAGGGTAAATCAGAAATATCGCTCAGCCCAATCTCAGCATCACCATTACCCCAGCGACCAAGACTGCTAACATCTCTAGCCATTTCTTTAGGATCATTTAGCTCATGAAAACGTAGGTTAATAGATAATCTCAATTTGCTTTTTAGTGGCACTACATCAACAAAATTAGTTTCTGCTTTGAATGCGACATATAGCTTTAAGATATCTTCAGTAACGCTAGGATCAAGAGCCATTACTTCTTTACGAAGCTGCTGAAAGAGATCATACATTGGCGCATCTTCAGCAAGATGAACATGGTCTGCCAGCGTATAGCCTTCATGCTGTAAAGGTATATCAATATAAGCCTGTAATATACTCTCTGGTAAATGAGGTGCCACCCATACTTCAATAGCGCGATTGGCAAGTTTTCTAGCTCTCGCGCTAATTGCGCTTTCATTCCATACGCTACAGCTTCTTAGATCTTCGTTAAGTACAAGTGGACTATTTTTAAAACCACCTGTCATATCACGCTTTTCAATAAATGGGCGGTCACTGTACTCAGAGTTATAACCAGTTAGTGTTAGGTTGCCAAGTGTATGCAAATAGGTTGCATGCACTTGTTGCCAGTCAGCGCCAAGCTCTTCTTGCCACTGCTTCGAAAGCCTTTCATTCTGAGGCATGATATGCTCAATAGTATATTCATCTACTAAAACATGCTCTTTGCGCTCAAAATTCTCGAAACGACGTAACCAGTAAGTGCGGCTACGGAAGTTATATAAGTCACGAATAACGAGTTCACGCTTAAATTCATCGTCATTTGGGAATCTTTTATAAGAACGTAATCCGATCAAGTGAGCTTTGATACTCTCTAAATAACGATCTTTATCAAGCGCTTTATGAAAAGTTGCAAAGGTTTTATTTAATGAATTTGTAGGGATTGCACATACCGCACGACGGAAAACATACGATTCAATCAGGCGTACCGCATTATAGAAGTCATCTTTGCTAAGCTGTTCTAGACTATAGTCATGATAAAGTTCAAGTAAGAAAGGATAAGCAACATCAACTTTGAGCTCACGCAAATCTTTAAATGCCACTGCTAGTTGTTTATCAGTTTCTTTGTCTAGTGCCATTGCACAGAAGTATTTAGCGAAAGAGTGAATGTCGGCAACCAGTTGATCTACATTTGATCCTTTTGCTTCAAGTCTTTGAGCATGCTGTTTAAAGGCCTCATATACACCATCAAGCCTAGGAATATCACCTGTTTTTACCGTCAAATAGTGACGCATAAAGCTATCGAAGTAATCACCATAGCTCTCCTGACCAAACTCGACCTCCATAGGCCGCCAATGGTCATAATAGAGATCAGCTTGATGATCTGGCTCCAACCCCATCAATACAAAGTTGCGAATTAAATCAGCTTGGCTCAGTGCTTTGCCAGTAGAGTTCATGCTCTCAAAAATCAACTGTGGATTATCTTGATCTCGACTCAAAGCAATATCAACAATAATTACCTTTGCTAGACCACGGCAGAGCTGCTCTAAATTGCCATTTAGTTTTGCTATCTGTGTATCAAAGAAATCGAAGTTCTCTTTAATTCGTAAAGAGAACTTCTGTGGCAGTGACTTTTGTGTCACTAGGGATAAGAAACTATCTTTGTCAGTCTGCGTTAAAATCAGTTTATATCCACGCTCACCGTCTTCTAATGGATTTAGCAGATAGTAATTGCGCAGTTTTTTAGCAGAGAATCCCTCAACAGGTTCAGTATCGCCAAGGTGACGAGATAAAGCTTCTAAAAGAAGCATAGCTGTTGTTAATCTTTGCTGACCATCAATTACCAGTAAAGGTGACTGGCTAGAAACCTGATATAAGCCCTTCTCGATATAAACTACAGAGCCAATAAAATGAGCCCCAACAGCATCATTATTGCCTGCGCGCATGATATCATCCCACAATTGACGGCACTGCTGTTCAGTCCACGAGTAGGTGCGCTGATATATAGGAATAATAAATTGTGGTGATTTCTTTAAAAAATCGAGTAGTTTGGCTTCTGTTGCTTTCATAATAGTGATCCTATCCTCAAATCCAACTTATCCATTGTTTTTATAGTTGTCTACTTAGCTATTAAATTATTTCAGTGATTATTTTAAAAATCAAAATCACTACTAAATGAACGTCTTACTGTATATTTAAGCGATTTGTATTCTTTGTAGTGAGAAGTTCCGCCTACTTTTTCTTCTAGCTTTAAAATAACCTCTTGACCGTTAAGCTCATCGATCCTACGTGTGAAAATCAAGTTTACCTGCTGCTCACGCGCGCGTGGGTTTTCTGAGCGTAAATCGAATGTCATCTCATAGCTATCTGAGATCAACTCACCTGATTCAGTGTAGACACCTACTCTCAGTACGCGAGGCTGATTTTTTTCAGTGACAGGGGTACTTTGGTATAAGCTAACGGTAAGCTCCTCTGTAGTAATTAAAGAGTTCGATCCGCGTAAAATATCCACTTCAACTGCTGTAGTATCACTTTGCCTTTTTTTATTAATGCTAACGACGGGCACGACAACTTCCTGTAATGATGCTCCGCCATGTACAAATCGACTTCCCGAGCCACTAAGTCTTAAGCGATTAATCGACTTAGGTATCTGCACTTCAACATCACCAATTAAACCGAGCGCTTCAGAGCTAAACTTATGCAAGCTTGGTGAATCAACTAGCCCCTTACCCAGTATAAATCGACGATCTCGATATAGTATTTCTTTACCTTTGGGCTCTGCGCTCGAAAAGTCGCTCTCTTCTATGGCACGGTTTTGGTATATAAAGCCATGATCAGCCGTTATTAAAATGTTATTAGCATTAGCTGCTGCTAATTTCTTAATGATTTTCATTAAATCGCTAAGCGTCTTTTCTGCCGCTTCAAACGCTTGCCCTTCAGAGTGCATTTTATCGCCAGTATGATCAATCCGATTATGATAAATATAAATGACGTCATTAGCTTTTAACAGCTCTCGACTACCCTCTCTATTGAGCTGCATAAAATTATCGGCAGTGATCGCATCTCCTCGATCTTGCAACGCAGCTTTAAGTATCTTACTTCTGTTAGATGTCCCCTGAGAGCTTTGTCCATTCACAAGCACTGTGCCTGAAGTGTTGTCTGCTATGGATAATGTATCGTTCGGTAGGAGCGCTGCCATACCAAGCTGAGTATAGCTAGGTAGCATAGACAACATAGGCGCTATATCAGCACTGTAGCGATCTTCTTGACGTATTAAGCTGACTAGTTCATCCGCTATCTCATAGCGCATGGCATCTGAGATAATGACGTATATCTTGTTGTTGTTATCTAGAAACGGTTTCACCCAATGACCAAAAAAGTTATCCTGTCTGAGAATTGGCGCAGCATTCCATTGGCTTTCAGATTCTACGAATTCCTGAAAGCGATTACCTAACTTAAGCAAATAGTTATTAGAGTATATATTCTCTATTTTATCGTTGAGGTGGTTGAGAAGTGATACTTCTCCAGACTCAAGTTTGTGGTAGATAAACTTACGATAAAGTTGATCAAGCTTGTACCAAGACTGGGTATAACGCTCTACCCCTTGTACAAGGCTATCCATATCGATTTTGACTTGATTAAAAGTAGCTATAAACTGCGCTGCATTATCAAGGGCTTGATAGGTATGCTCAAACTCAGCGTACCAGTGACTCTGACGACGCTGGCGAATCCAAATAGCCATTTGTTCAGCGGTAAAGTCACTTTGTAAGACTGCATTAGCTAGCGCGCTAATTATCTTGTTATCAATTAAGCGGAAGTAGTCTATATCGATGAGCTGTTTAAAATCTCTACTACTAAGATCATCTCTAATATCAAGATCATCAGAAAATTTATCGGATAACATCTCAAAGCTGTCTTTATATTGTCTACTGTCTTTCCAACGTTTCAGAAATACCAAAGCATCATTGGACAGCTTTACCTGACCATCAGTTGCCATTGCATAGCTAGATTTAAAGAGTTCAATGGCAAAATCATGAATACTAGGCTCAGTAGAGTTATAGCCATAGTAGCGATTCATTTGCTCCCAGAAAAAGCCATCAAGAGCAGATCGACTAATCAGGCTCATTTTTTCACCTTTATCATTGGCCAAGTCCTGCAACAGACTCTCAACGACTGTGTCCATTTTAGGCTCGCTCTTAGCACAAACAGCCAGCATCTTTAGCTGAACCATACCTGAGCTATCACTGGGCTCTATAAGCTTACCTAGAGCATCTTTACGGCTTTTAGCGCGAAAGAACTCTGCATGATCTTTTAAGACCTCTGCAAACTCAATACCTAATGATAGCTCCGAGAGCCAGATAGCAACTTGGTCAGTACGAAATTCGCCGTGAGCCAGCTGCACATCCAATAGCCAATTATCTAATAGCGCAGGCTGAGCACCTGCACGATAAAGCAGAAACTTTTGATTTGGCTGCTCACGTATTATTTTATATTTAACACTGAACTCATTATTATCTAGGACAATTTTTTCAATATCTTCTAGTACTAGACTGTCAAAGTCATCACGCAGCTCATGCTTGGCATCGTACCAAAAAACGATACGATGTCTTTTGAAGAGCTGCTGTAATGCGTTGATGATGCGATCATTCATTAGCTAAGCCCCGTTACTTTCTTTAATGCCTTACCAAATTTAGGGTAGTTTACTTTTACACCATCATCTAGGTCTATCTCTATCTGTTTGGTCGCTAACGGGTACAGTACGTCGCGCTCATAATCTTCCATCTCTGTGATCATTTTATTAGTGACATCTAGTTTCTTTTGTGCTTTTGTCTTTTCACTTTGGCTTTGACTGGCACTAATATTGATCGCACTAAGCTGGTCTTTATAAGCATTAAGCTTAGTACGGAACTCACGTAGATAGTCATTGAGCACGACACTCACCGTATCTGGCTGATAGCGATGCATGTAGATAAGCGCACTGAAGTTGCCACTGCTGAATAGCCAATATATCGGACGTTTCTTATAGCGTTTTACGTGATCGTCATAGAAGTCTTTTAGGAAATAGTCACGGATATCGCGCGGCTTGTCATTCTTACCAAGTGACTGCTCAATGAATTGCATATTGCTTTCATACTGCTCTTCACCAAAAGCCACTTTGATGAATTTACGGAAGCGTTCAACAATATCATCACTGAACCAACCATCGTCTAAGATAGGAATGACATTGTTTTTATCAGGTGTGAAGCTTGGATTAGGTATCTGTTCAAAATACTGCTCTATTTTGTCACCTTGATTGGCAAGTATCAGCCCAGGCTTGTCTAAGCTATAGCGACCAAACATACAGCCGACGGCATACGAGATCAGCTCACGCATGGTATCAGCTAATAATAAGGCTTCTAGCTCTGCGGATGTCTTATCACCACCGTAACGATAGTACGGATTACAAGTCAAAGTGATTTCTTTAAGAGGCACTTCTGGTGTTAACTCATCTTGTAGACCATAAGCGTTTATTAATATATGGTTATTTTTCTCTTCTAATCTTTTAATCTTATCTGTCATTGCCTTGCTATGTTTGCGTACTTCTGCATAAGCATCCGCTAATGCTAGCTTTCGATACTGCCCTTCAAGTAATGGTAAAGCTGTAAACTCCCAAGATGTTTCGAAAGTGTCCCAATCAAATTTTGATAGAGAAATACATACTTTTACATTTGAAGATATGTCTTGTTGAATACTTTTACTAAATGGCATTACTGGGATACGTCCAACATCTCTAGGTTGATAATTTAACGTATCATTATACGCAGCTAGAAAAAGATCAGATATTTTTGAGCATAATATTCCAGTATTGATCTCCATATCTAGTTCTGCATCAGAAAATATAGAAGACCCACCCGAATCAAATAAAAATCCTTTCCGAGAAACTCTAGCTGAAAAATTATCGTCCCCAATAGCTGAATATGTTATTGCTGGTTTAAAATAAAACTCTTCTGCTCGAACTGAGGCTTTAGATTTTCCTCTACTGTTAATATTCCCTTTTATTTCTCTACCATTATATTCCCAGTTTATTAGGCTCTCATTAAAACCGTACCACTTCCTGAAGCCACCACCCTTATTATAAGGAAACCACTTCTTCTTAGAAGTTTCAGCCTCAAAACTATCAGCTATATTAAAACCTACTTTATCTATCGATATTTCAGTCCATATACGTAAAAAACGCTCATTATCTGCAGTTGTCATTCCAGTCTTAACCTCAGCAATGTCATACAGCAATGATGCCTTATAAAAAACATCTAAAGCGCTATTAGACAACCAATATGCAATAGGGTTGCCAGGTATTTTTTTAAAATTTAAAGCTGAGGCATTGAAAACGCATTCGTAATCAACATTGCTAATGCAATTTTGTAAAGCCTTCTCTTTTTCATGTTCATTCATACCTTTAACTAAACGTAAATATCTACCACTATAATTTAAATGCTGTAAATTTTTTATAATAAATGCTGTTGTCTTTACTACCTCTCCATCAATACTATCGAAAGCTCTTGCTCCTAGATGAGCCATAGAAGTAATGGCAGTTTGCTCCAGAATTTTTTCACGTAAGGCTTTGTATGCAGCTATAAACATCCAACTGTGCATAGTTATCATTGCTATTAATCCTCTCTTTTTCACGAGAGTAAGATTACGCTCTATAAACATTGCAAATAAGTCTTGCTTACTTATAGGGTATGACTTTTTTGCCCAATCTCTTAATCTTTTGTTCATGCCAGTACTGCCCATGTAGGGCGGATTCGCAACGACAACATGATACTGTGGGCTTAGATATTCTGCCTGCTTTAAAAGCTTAAGCACCTTTTGATGGGTATGACCTAAGAATAACTGCCCTGAGACATCAGTCGCTTCTAACTGATCTAAGATGCTAGCAACGTCTTTTAGCTTTGTTCTGATCAACGAGCCAAAATTATCCACCTCATCAAACTGGCGCAACGTTTCCTTTAAGTCAGCCGTAAATAAATCACGACCGATAAAGTCCATATACTCATCAAGCTCATCATCAAAACTAATAGGCTCAAGCACACAGATATTTGGACGGATACCCGTACTAAAAAATCGACGGTGGCGAGCTCTTGCCTTCATAGTTAAGGTAAACGCCGCTAGCTCACCTGCTCGTTCATCAATCTCAATGCCATAAAGGTTGTGAGTTAAGATAAGCGAAGGTATTTCTGCTGCATCATAGCCTTGCTCTTCATAAATGGCGTATAGCAAATCAAAGGCATAAGTCAGCATGTGACCTGAGCCACATGCTGGATCACAAATTTTGAGATCTTCTGGACGCTCTACCTTTAGATAATCGGAGTCATCATTATCATCAGCAGGCTTTATGTAATACTCCATACTGTCTGCTAACTTGGACTCTGGGTGATTAAGCAGCCATAAGCGTCCAAGTGAGTTCTCTACCAGATAACGTACGATCCAATGCGGCGTGAATAGCTGAGTAGCCGCTGGAATATTTTCTGGTGTCACTTTCTCATTTTTCTTTAGTCTTGCAAATACATCGTCTTTTTTATCTGATATATAAAACTGATACAACCAACCGATTATTTCAACATCTTTACAAGCGCTCGCTGGCATGGCCTCACGCATCTCAGTCAATAACGAGCTACTAGATAATAAATCATCAGGCATTAGCAGCTCTGTAAAGTCGTCGATACGCTGAAATAGGAATGGCATGGACTTATGCCACTGATTACAGTAAGCGACCAGTAGCAGACGATATACCTCTGCTTCAGGATTTTGACTAGGTGCTCTACCATTTAATAGATTAAGAATTTTCTCACGGGCTGCTTCTGATACCACTCGCTCATCGATTTCTCCAGCTTTTGCAAGTGCCAACACTTCAGGCTGAGTATCTTCGGCAGCAGCAGAAACCACAAGGGCTCGATTATAGCGATTCATATCCATGAAGCGAAGTGCACAGAATCGATTAAACCAGATGTATGCGATACGCTCGACAACTTCCTGTTCGGACTGTTGCTTAATTAGATCCTCTAGCTTTTTAATGGCGCTAGGATTCTCACGTCTGGCTAGGCTTTCTTCTGCGCGTACAAATCTGAGCTTAGTGGCGACTTGTTCAATCAATGTGACGCGAGCCTGTTGAGCAAATTTCTTTAGTCTATTGGTTTCCATTAAACGTGAATCCTTTTGCCTTTACGTATTTCATTTAGCAACGTTTGACTCATGACTTGCAAATAGCGTTCTACATCCGCTTCAGTTTCTAACCACGCTCGGTCATAAGGTACATTTATTTGACTTGCAGCTACGTACTCAATTTTAGGCTCGCTAACTTGCGGAGGTTCGGGTGTGTAGATCTCATTTTCAGTGACGCCTGTAGCACTTGGCTTTACTGGCATTGGTTTAGGCTTAGGTGTCGCCATCACTACCATTTTTTGTAATAGGTTTGGATAACCTGTTTCTTTGAAAAAACGTAGTCTTTCATTAATCGTAGCAATTAATGCTTGCTCATTAATGCTTTCAATAACTCTACTATACGGAGCATCGAGATCTGCCTTTCTAACATCTGGTAGTATTTTATACTCGTCCATTTCTTGCATACGTGACTGCATTTGTTTGACTGATTCAATAGATTCAACCCGAGCTCGATTCAAAGCCTCATCAACTTTAGCTTTAATGCCATTTAATAAAGCTTTTATTTTTAGGATTTGACCACTTTTATATACGGAGCTATCACCTAGGGCCGTTTCGAGCACCCTCACCTGATCTCTTTCTATGTAATCAAAATTAGCAGACTGATCTTTCAAGAAATTCTGAGCGTTATCATATATTTCTCTTTGAGAGCCATTCATAAAATTGTAAATAGGATCTATCAGCTGCTCTTTCATCTTCAAAAGATCATCTTCAATATCGTCATTAAGATCAGTTAAAAACCATGCATAGGACGATTTTGAAAGTTTTTTGATGCGCTGAATAGCGGGTTCTAATGCCCTCAGGAACGGATATCTTGTAGACTGGGCATACCAACCCTCTAAATCTTGTAACATCTCTTTGAAAGCATCAATGGTCTCATTGCCTAGTGCTTTTGCCTCATTGTTACTAGCAGGTTTAGCAAAAAAATCTTCATAAAACTCTTTGAGACGACGAACTTGTGACGAAGAAAAGTCAACTTGAGGCTCTAATACCAAATTGCTTTGACGTTGACTATTTACTAAGGCACGCGCAAGCTCTCTATCCTCAAGTATGCTGCCATCCATTCGAACTTCGACCTTGCCATTTACACATAGCTTTGCAAGGGTGCTGAGTACAGCAGCGTATGACCATCCGTATGGTTTTTTTTCAAACTGTTCTAATAATCCTTTTACTGTCGTCCGTATAGCCGCACTAGCATTTCTTTGGATAAAAGATAATACATCACGCTCTGGCTCGGCTAATGCCGCCATATCGGCACCCAGCATGTCTTGTTGGGTAGAGTCGAGAATCTTAGCAACATCAGCCTCTGTGTAAGATGCATCGCGTAGCATACGTAGATGAGGGTATGATCTAGAAACAAGCTCATTGAAGCCTTTCTCGATACGTAATTGGGCGTCTTCTGAGCTAACATTGATCTCTGTACCTGCTACGAGCAGTTTTGCCTGACTCATGAGACTTTTTATTCGCTGTAGCAACTCGGCCTGGCGCTTAGTATTTTGTTGTCCTTTCTCGCCTAAGATACGTTTTACCGTCTCTTGCTGAGCAATAGAATAGTTTTGCCTGACATATTTCTCTGTACGTTTGTACATCGTTATATCACTCATCAAGCGAGAGTCGGCTGGCAAGATTACAAATAACTCATCGCTAGAGAAGTTAGATTTATTAGACATCATCTCGTCATTTTCAGCATGCTCATAAAACGGGCTAATGACATTGATACCTATCTCGTATTCACGACCGTATAACTTATCATCAAGCTTTCGTGAGAAAGAATAGTCTTGTCCTTGGCTACCTGATGCGCCGCTACTGTAACGAATCTTGCGACTTTTAATCACTTGATCAAAGATTATGCTTTCAAGCTCACTAGCCACATCAGCTGCTTCTACTTCCGTATTTTTTATCTCTTCTTCAATATCTTTTTCTTCGTCCGTCAAATACTCGTACATATCTCCTGTACGTTGTACATAGGTCTCGTCCTCTAGTAGATTAAGCGCCTCTTCAACACGCTGACGGAGTACAGCTACATCCTCACTAAAGCTACTTAGCATTAAGACACAGATATTACGAATTGTGGATTTGAATCCATCAACATATTTCACTAAAAACAAGGCTTTTAAAACTTGAACAGCGAATTTATTATCTAAATGGGTTTCTGCATTGATGACAGCTCGTTGGATGTTGGACTTCAATGCGGTACGAATACCTTCAAACATTAAATCAAAAGTTGCTAGCTGACCTATGTCATGATCACCTACTTTTATTGCTACTTGTTGAAACACACCCAACATCGAACGCTCACCAACTGAGCTATGCTTACCCTCAAAAGCATTATGTAATGATAGATCAGCAATCGCAGACTGAAACAAGCTGAACTGGTAAGGGATGAATGGATAGCTGTTTATAAAGTGTTCTTTGTCTTTAAAATTTCTATATGTCTGTGATCCATCAGCGAAATCAAATAGCGTTTTGAAATTGTTTGACTGATTATCATATATGCCTGATAACAACTGAGCGCCTTCATCAGTCTTAACGAGAAGACGCTTTTGAATAACCTCTGCTACGTTGGCACTGGTTAGCTTCATACGGTTAGCAAAGCGAGCTTGAATTTTTGAAAAGTCATTACTTTGTTGCTTACCCATCTCACCAACAACAGTTCCCATATCTTCTTGGGCGGTCACAATAATCCAAGAACGCCCACGAGACTTGGTCGCTAAGCTCTCAGCGATAGTCTGAAGGTTGGTCATAAGCTTGACGTTTTCAGCTATATATTGCCCCACCTCATCAACAAAGAAATTTAGACGAAACTCAGTGTAGCCATGTTCTTTAATCTGACGCTCAATATAGTCATCAACTTGAGAAGCAAAATCTTCAATCGATACATGATACTGACTACGGTATTTATCTAAAATACCCATAGCTAGTGCCTGATCTTCTCCAGTAACCTGACTATAAGCTTGAGCAATATTCTTTGCTTCAAGTATTGCCTGCTCACGTCCTTTTTCCCAAGGCTTTTTAGCGATAGGTTCATATGCCTCTTTGAAGCTACCATAAAGTTTTCGACTATCGAGGTCACGTTCAAACTGAGCAATATGTCCTTGCTTACCGTAGTAGCCACACATTTCATCAAAGACTTTAACAAATACTGCCAATAAAGCATCAACCTGTGTCTTACTAATGACGTCTGCTTTTTGATCAATGTTAAACAAAATGCTTTTAGAGGGAATCGCAACAGCGTTTTTGATACCAGAGCTCAATGCATCATTGTCACCACATTTAGGTAAGAATAACTCCAGTGCTGATGTGTTATCTATTTGGCGATTCTCAAGTAATAGCGCCAACATTTTTAATAAGTGAGATTTTCCCGAACCAAAAAACCCAGAAAGCCAGACACCATTAGCAACCTGATAATCATTGTAAGCATCAAAAAATGATATTAGACGATTCTCTACCTCATCTGTTAATACGTACTCTTCTAACTCTAGGCGTAGGCTGGCTTCATCGTCAGCTTTAATTACACCTTCAATTGGACGGTTTACTGGTTTTTGAAATATTGTTTTAAGGGCAGTCATATCTGTCTCATTATGCTTCACAGTGATAAATATTGAATGCTCGATAGTATTTGTCATCATGCAGTCTGCCAAATAAATCAAGCGATGCGCCAGACTCTAAAGAATGAGTATAGGCTCCTGGAAAAAAGATAACGGTTGGTTTTTCTTTTGC
This sequence comes from Psychrobacter sp. S4(2024), assembly GCF_036861305.1. NCBI lineage: Bacteria > Pseudomonadati > Pseudomonadota > Gammaproteobacteria > Moraxellales > Moraxellaceae > Psychrobacter > Psychrobacter sp. S4(2024). The sequence goes on from NZ_JAZAQR010000001.1 coordinate 312,281, forward strand.
TGTACTTTGTAAGTTATTTAAAACGTTATGTGAACGTATATATGGGAAAACCTCGCCAACACCAGATAGAAAAAGAACATCGTATTCTGTACTACTTAGCTTGTTAGCAATCGCTGGTGCCAAATGAGACTCAGGATCTAAGACTCCTTGAAGCAGCTCTTTCAGCTGTTCTTTGTCAATCTCCTGTTCCATTTCTAGTATCTGATCAAAAATCTCGCGTTCTTTAAGTAGCTCTATAGACAGATCGTACAAATTTATAGCCAAGATATTGATACCATTCTTCTGTAACTGCTTAGTTAATTGATCTTCAAGGCGCATCATCTCGTTTGATTCTTCAGGCCTAAAAGGACAAATGAAAAATGGAACCTCATTACCTAGACCTTGCATCTTAAGGAAATGCTCACTTGAAATAACAGAAAAAAGATGGTCATAACTTTTTTTATCACATGCTTGTACGTTGCTCATAGTCATGACAGCACTCCCTTATATTGCATTTTCAGAAATCGTGAAGTATTTGATATCTCTACTATCATTATGCTTTATGGTTTCTATTAGTCTTGAGCTCAACATAGTGGCTTGAATGTTGTTTTTGCTATCTAAGAAATTGGCATCACGAAGCATTTTAAATAATACTTGTCTAAGCTTTTTCCTCGTACTTATACTTAAGCTATCCAGCTCACTATGCCAGTCACATTTTCTATTCAGAAACGTATCAAAATCTGAGTGCTGAAGGTCTGGTTTGAAAGTGATAAAGCGCTCTCGTAGCACTTCAGTAGCAAAATCAGCAATGAAGTGATAATAACGACAAATTGCAATCCACAGTATATAGGCTTGTTCTTGGCGCTCAGACTCTATAAGTAACGTAAGCTCATCAATATTAAGTGTTCTCAAGCGAGCTATAATTTCATGGCTCAGCCTTTTAAGTGTACTTAATGCTCTAGATTGAAGTAAATTCTCAGCAATCACTTTATCTTTCACTAAACCCCAGTCGCCTAATTCAAGATATAACTTGGCTATCGTTACTGACTCTGGCTGTAGCAGCGCACCAGCTGTAAATGACATATTGTATTTTTGGCTATTCATCTATTTTTAACCTGCTTAAAAAAACGCTTAACCTGCATTTAGAGGTTGAACGTTTTTGATAATGCTTATTGTTTATTGCTATAAAGTAACGCAGGCCAGTATTGTACATGGTTCTGTATATTGCTTAAACATTATGTATATAATTGAGGTATGCTGAAGAAACTGTAGAGCTAAACTTAGTAAACTAAGAACTCGACAAAGAGTTTACCATCACAAAGAAAATTAGAACTTATAGTACAGAATTTAAAGCAGAAGCCGTTAAGAAGATAGTGGACAATAACGGTAATATTTCAGCGACTTCAAAACAGCTAAGCACAGCCATGTAAACGTTATCCAACTGGCATAACCAAGCCAATCAAGACAAGCTTGTCGGTACGGAACAATATGATCCGCTTATGGCGGCTCTTCTGTTATCTGTTTAATAAGCGTACTGATCACAGCTAGGTTGATCGCCATTATCACAAGCTTTACTATACCAATCTCTTGACTGCTTTTTATCTTGAAGAACACCTCTGCCCTCAAAGTACATTAAACCAAGACTATTTTGAGCTAAGGCATATCCTTGATTGGCCGCCTTCAAATACCATTTGGCTGCTTTTACGTTATCCTTACTAACGCCAGCACCTTTTTCGTACATATCACCGATATTATTTTGAGCCCCAGCATCTCCTTGATAGGCAGCTTTTAAATACCAATCCATTGCCTGATCATAATCCTTTTTAATGCCTCTACCGTTATGATACATCCATCCAAGATTGTACTGCGCATCACCATACCCTTGATCAGCAGCTTTCCTGTACCATTCAACTGCTTTAACAGAGTCTTGACTAACGCCGTCAGCGTGCTCGTACATCCACCCAATATTAAATTGAGCCGATGCATTGCCTTGTTCTGCTGCCTTCTGATACCACTCAAATGCTTTAGCAGTGTCTTGAGCAATACCACTACCTTCGTCGTACATCACACCAAGGTTGAATTGAGCTGATGCCCTCCCTTGATTAGCTTGTACACTCGTCGTAGTAAAGTCTGCTGCAACAACAGGTACTTCAAGCCCTACTAACAAGCCTAAAACTATTAACCTGTAAAGAAACATCTGCCTTAGCGTTTGTAGATTCATATTTATTCCTTTTCAACTATCCAATATCTGGTCTGCTAAATAATCTGGCACACCTAAGAAGTATCCCTTCATCGTCATCCGATCAAAGCTATAAATATGAGCGTGAGGCGCTTCTTTACAGCGCCCTACCAACGGCGGCATTTGATCTGGCTTACCGTTAGCAAGCTCTATCAATCCTGAGCAAATTGGACAAGTTGCAGTAAACTCTGTGACTCTCGCTACATTCAGCCTATCTTTATCCCAATACATCTCAATATCCGCATTAACGACATTAATATTTGCAAAGAACATAGGCGCTTTAATAACACGGTAATAAGGCAGTCTATATAACGGCACAAAGAAATATCGCCAATTAAGGTAAGCCAAAGGAATGAATACCACAAAAATTATGGCTTGCCAAAGCTTAAAATTTGGCAAATCGCTTAGTAATAAGATAACGAGTAACGAAAATATAGCAATAAGGATATCTACTAAAAAACTCAGCATCAGCAGAATCATTAGCAAAACGCCTCGAAAGCTTAAGATCTTTAGCTCACCCTTTTTGAAGAAAAGACGAGTGAATAAAGATGGCTTAATCTCAGAAGTCGCTTTGCGCTCATAAGTAATACTACTTAAATCCTCATCATCCTCATCATTCTTATCAGACTCAAAGACAGCAGATCCAGCTATCTGCTCTTCATCTACTTCCTCATTTTCAATAGCTTTAATGCTCATCCATACTAGGGTTCTGTTCTTAGCACCACCCTCTGACACAGATGAGATCACTTCTGGCAAATAACCTATATCATTAAACGCCTGTTCACAGTCTGGTTGTGACTCAATAAACCTTATTAACTCTACATTTAATCTATCCGTTTTTATTTTGGTTTTAGCAATTTCACTGCTCACAGTATTTTCATTTACGCCTCTAGCTTTGGCGTAAATAACTTGCCTCGATAACTTCTCAGGCTCAAAATCTTCGTCCGAATATTTCAGTTTGTTGAGCTGTGCGTCAACTATTATTCTTAGACAATGATCATAAAAAGTATTTCTTGGGAAATTAAGTAATTGTTTCTTGAGCTCCTCAAAGACATCTAAGTGTATGTTTTTCATAGGTAAGTACCGATTAAGACCCTATTATACCCCCAATAGCAGTCTGTTTTAGAGGCAGAATTCTTCTCATAATTACCTCACTCTTAACCAACTAACAAGAGGATGGTAACTATGTCAATGTCAATCGCTGTTAATGAGCAAAAGCAAATCGTCAATGTTAAGCAAGTCGAGCGAGGGCTGGCTTGTATGTGTTTTTGCTTTGAATGTGGTGAGCCTGTAGTGGCTCGTAAAGGTGACAAGAATGAGCATCATTTTGCGCATCTTAACAATAAAGAAAGCTGCACTATTCACCCTGAAAGCATCCTACACAAGTTTGCTAAGCAAGTCATTATGCAAGAGAGGTATTTAACGCTACCATCCCTACCTGATGATGAAAATAGCGAGGATAAAACTTGGGAGTTTGACCACCTAATCGAAGAGCAAGCTGTTAGCTGTATTCGACCGGATATAGTCGCAACGGTAGACGGGGAAATGATGTTTATTGAAGTTGCTGTGACTTCTTTCATCGATACTGATAAATCAGATTTTATTAAGCAATTGGGTATCAAGACCGTTGAAATCGATTTGAGGGAAATCATCGCACAAGGTATTGAGTTGCCGAGTGAGGAAGCAAAGGTTCATATTTTAGACTGTGCCAGTAATAAACGGTGGATATTCCCAGCACCGAAATCTTTAACAATACCAGTAGCCCCTACACCATTACCTGAGCCTCTCTATAATTGCCAGAGCAGCACTGATGAGAATAGCAATGGAAGCTTTGACAAAGGCTATACGATCTATCGCTTTACCATCAATCATGCTTGGGTCGACGTCAGAGTCTTTAATTCAGGCATGGTATCTATTAAGTGTGTGACCTACAACCATGATGTTATTGAAATACTAAAGCAATGGCGTAACGAAGGCGGTGGTCAGTACAATCAAAAATATAAGTCATGGAATTACTTCAAACCATTTTCAGACACCGTCTTTCAGCGACTGCAAGAAATGGACATGACCCCTACTGCTTAAATATGATTCTATTTGATAATACGGAGAATAAAACTATGACACTCACTACTATGCTACTAATTACAATACTGCTGATATTAGCCATGCTTGTATGGGCTATACAACGGATACAATTACAAAATAAGGCTTTGCTACAAAGTGAACGAGATGTTGCGCAAATTAGGAACGATATGCTCGAAAGAGAAGCAGGCTTTCAACAGCAATTAGCAAAAGACATTAAAGAGGCTCAAAAGCGTTCCAACAATATGCAGCGCAATGTGCTAAAAGGTCAAATTGGCGAACAGTTCACGCCCTTTATTACTGACTTTCCTTACAACCCTTCAGACTGCCGATTCATGGGTGAACCGATTGACTACGTCATCTTCCAAAACTTGCATGAATGCGCCGATGGCAACGTGCCTATCGAGGACGTGCATCTCATTATTGCAGAAGTTAAAACAGGGAATGCTAGGCTAAACCAACGGCAGAAGATTATTAAACAAGTAATCGAAAATGGGCAGGTTAGCTTTAAAGAGCTTAGGATAAAACACTGTGAAGATACGGAAGATATGCGTGTGAATGTTAGTGCCTAGTTCAGTCTTTCTATTCACTCCAACCTTTATATATACAGTCTCTATAATCTTCTTAAAACATATTTACTGGAAAAATAAAGACCATTCATTAATCTCTAGGGAGACACTTAAGTAATTGTTTTATATAGATATTTAATGATAAAAATTCCATTAATAGTCTTTTTTAATGAAAAGACTATTTTTGCAACAGCATTAATCCTAAATAAAACACGATACATTCTTAGTCAAAATGTATTAATCATAGAAGCATGACAGTTGCAAGTATATGACATTCATTACCAGCAAATTCAATTTCATATAAAGGGGATTTTCATCAATGATATATATAGGGGCTATTTAAATAGTACAAACAATCGTATAAAGTTATCCAAGGTAGAAGCTGAAAATTTATCATACTTCAATAAAATTAAACGACCAGCGCTAGATCTTATATCAAATCAAATACATGTTGAGTTGTTGGAAAAACCAGCACGTGAACAGTTATCTATCTCAAAGTCAGCTTAGTGACCTAATACTAAGGATTTCTATCTAACTCCGAGCATTCTACTATTAACTTGTCAGATTCTTATCTACAAGTTAATACATCTGAAACACCCTACAAAAACTCTTTCCAAGATTATATTGAGCTATTGCAAGTATTATAACAAAGTGAACCTTAATACACTCAATAATACTACATGTACATTAATATGCTATATTATCATGGAAACCACAATATTTTGTTAAAAGTGACTTAATATGATTACTTATATTCGCTTTAATAATTTTTACTCTTACTCAGAGTCTACTGAGGTGTCATTCTCTTTGGGTAAGCAACCTACTAAGACTGACTATGATTTTTATGTTGATACCACGCAAGACCAGTATCGACTAAATAAAGTCACAGCTGTTCTTGGCGCGAATGGCTCCGGTAAAACGCAGCTATTAAAAGCCATTGCTTTTCTTCGTTGGTTTATGTGTGAATCTACTAGCAGCCTTGACTCAGAGCAACCTATTTCTTTTAGCCAATTTGCGCTAAGTAATGATGAATTTTCTGAATTTGAATTTGGTTTTTTACTTAAAAATGCTGATGGCATTTATGATGAGTATCGCTATGAGCTAACGTTGACACAGCATAGCGTGGTTAAAGAGGCATTATACAAAAAGACCAGTAGCCAATTTAGCTATGTATTTATACGTCATCATGACGGTGACAAGCTTAGCTATAAGCATCGTAACTTTGTCATTCCCTCTTTAGCTGATGATGTGAAAAAAAACGCCTCACTTATCAGCTATGCCAATTTGCTCGATGAGCCATTGGCAGAAGCCATTTTTGATATGTTCAATCACTATAAAACTAATGTAGTCTCAATGGGTAGGCTTGGTAGCCTTAGCCAATCTATACCTGAAATGACAGAATTATTTGCTAGAGATGATGGTTTAAAACAAACCGCTGAAAAGCTACTTTGTCAGTTCGATACGGGCATCGATGAGATTAATATAAAAAGCGTGATGATGGTAAACGAGGGTAAACAGCAAGAAGTACTGCTACCTTTTGGTGTTCATAAAGTGGGTGATGAATCATTTGAGCTTATGATTTATGAAGAGTCTAATGGTACACAATCAGCCTATAGCTTGCTTGGGCTCATATTGCCAGTGCTTAAGAATGGTGGTGTGGCCATTATTGATGAGCTTGATAATGACTTACACCCCCTACTGTTACCTGCCATTTTTGATTTGTTTCGCTCATCGCATCATAATCCTCATAATGCTCAGCTTATTTTTAGTTGCCATACCCCTGAGGTGTTCAACTTATTAAACAAGCATCAAATTTATTTGGTCGAAAAATACGAGCAAGCTTCAGAATCTTGGCGGCTTGATGAGATGGAAGGGATTCGTAATGATGATAACCTTTATGCAAAATATATGGCTGGCGCATTTGACGCGATACCAAATCTATAAGGGGTTAGATTATGGCAAAGCGCAAACCTACTAGATCAGTCAACAAAACCACCCTACTCGTGATGGGTGAAGGTGAGCATGACAAGGCATTTTTAAGTCACATGAAAGGTATCTATCATGAAAGGCGCTCTGGCAGTAAAATTACGCTTGATTTTTCGAGTGGTGGCTCTCCACACGATATCATCAAGGACACAGTTAAAAAGAGTCGTCACGTTGATTATGATCAGAAGTTTATTCTGATGGATAGTGATGTTCCTGTTGAGCAACAAGATATTAAAGTAGCTAAAGATTCAGGTATCACCATGTTATACTCAACACCACTATGCCTAGAAGGCATGTTGCTTAGCATACTGAAACAGAATATTCCTCATACCGCGCAAAAGTGTAAGAGTCTGTTGCATCCACAATTATCCGATAATCCAGCGTTACCGAAAAGCTATGATCCCTTATTCGCTAAGCCAGTGCTTGATGGGACCAATCATGCCACAGTCGTAACGTTACGCTCATTATTAGGCATTAAACAAAAAAAATAACCGTCTCACTTTTAAGTAAGACGGTTCACTTAATAACTAAGCTGATCTTGCTTCAATTTTTTCATTAATCCACTCTGCAATCTCACTTGCTACCCAAGCTACCCTCACTTGTGTCAGTTGCACCTTTTTAGGGAACGTTGGATCATATTGAGCAGAATTTACATCGGCCATTGCATAGATAGTCGAGCGGCTGATACCTGTATATTCTTTAACGGCTTTGAGGCTAAGTAGCTGAGGAATATGGTTGCATTGCTCAATAAATGGTTGTGCTATATTTAAGTTTTCCATGATTATCTCCTTGTGAGTGAATGAGAGCGTCTGTTCTCATACAGTTACGGAGTCCCATATTTATTTACGGCGTCCTATGCTGTCCTAACGCTTCCCTTATTTAAAGCAATAAAAAAAAGAGCTGGATCATCCAGCTCCCTCTTATGTTGCATATGAGCTTTAACCACTTCAGCTCACAACAGTCACGCTCTGCCGTAGACCTTGTTCAATGCTATTCACGTTATGAGTTACTAACCCATTCTGATAGCTACCCTGCTGATTGCTACTGACGTCATCTGTCTCAACTGGATAAAACTCTTCAGCGACTTCTGCTAGATCATCAGCATCAATCTCAAAGCATGAATTCACATAGCCTTGTCTTGCAGCCTGCTCTAATGCAGCCTGATCAAAGCCGTGTTCACTAAGCTCTGCATCTATCGCTTGCGCATCCTGCACCGCTTGCTTAAGTGTCACACCATCACGCAAGGTTAAATCCACAAAGTAAATTGGGGTGCGATAGCTTTGTGTCGTGCTTTTGCCTCTCAAGGTTAATTGCAGTGGCAAGCATGAAAGCTTATTACCGGATACTGCTGCAAAGTAGCTGAGCCTTGCTGCTAGTGTGCGAATACTATTAAAGCCAGTTGTCCGAAAGATGAATGTGCCCAGCTCATCGTCCTCAGAGAGATTGGCGTACAGTCTGCCATACGGCTTACAAGCACCGCCTTGCGCCAGTGGACAGCGATCAGGCGATGGGCAGGGATGGCTTTCAACGCCTTTACTGGTGCGCCGCTGACACTGCTCACCGTCACCGACGCATAGTGGGCGTCCGGTCTGTCTATCAAATAGCGTGTACTCAGCTCGTAGATTAAGCTCAGGATCGTTAAACAGCATGCGAACTGGTATTTGCCGCAGCTTGCCTTCATTATTTGCGCGTAGCTTTTCATCGAGTGGATGATTGATCCAGCCATCCTTGTTTTGAACTTGGCTGGTAATCGTAAATTGATCGTCTTTAGCAGGTAAGCGTTTGCCATCTTTTACAATGACACGCCCAATGCTGATACGACCTAAAACTGGCGGGGTAATAGTGAGACCTTTAATCATGGTGATATTCCTTTTGTGTTTTATTTTAGCCATAAAAAAGCCCACCTGTGATAGGTGGGCGGTTATGCGCGTATTTGATTGAGTGGATTAATTTATGGATTATGATTGATGACGGATTATTGGCTCAGTTATCGTTAAGGATGACAAAGCGACGACTGCCTTGACGGGTTTTACTAAACTGCTCGAGCAACTCAGGATGCGCTTTGGTTAGTGCTTTACTATCAAGACTGACACTGTCTTTAGAGCGCTTCCAAGAGATAGCGCCTTTCTTAAATACCGCAATCTCATTGTCTTGAATTAAGCTTTGCAGTTGATGCTTCACTTGGTCATGACGCTGCTCTAACTCTTGCATATAGTCACGGTAGCTAAGCAATTGCTCAAACAGTTTATTAGCACCGTCATCATCCGTTAGATCAACTTTGCTTGAGGGCTCAGGGGTTGGATAAAGCTGTTTTAATGCTCTTGCTGCGGATTCCGAATGATCAGGAGTTGGAGGCGTGTCCGTTGCTACGTATTGCCAGAACAGATGCTCATGCTCCATGATGGATGCAATCAAGTATTCATCACGCTCAACTTTATAAATCTTCGCTTCGTGTCCACAAAGCAGAACGCAAATATGCGCCGCAGCTTTACCCGTGACCGCCAGTTGATGTTGTACTTGGCAAGTGACATAGAGCGGTACGCCATGCTTCCATAGCTTGGCACCATGTTCACCAGCAGTTTTACATTCCAGTATCTGTACCTCGTCATTACCAGTGATTGCATAGTCTAAGTTCGCCAGCATAAATGGCTGCTCAGGATGCTGCAAGATGGCATTGACGCGGCGCACCTTATTGCCGGTATACTCTTGATAGTATTTAGCGACCATCGGCTCTAAGGTATTGCCCCAATACAATGGCGAGTACCCTTCGATGCTCTCATCGATATCAGAGTCGATACGACCGGTCTTAATCATCCATAGCTCCAGCATAGACAAATAAGGATGGATACCACAAGCGGCAGCAGCATCAGAGCTGCCAATACCTTGTCTGCGTACTTGTAGCCAGTCCTCATGGCTCAAAGATTTGGTATTGACCAAACGTTTAGCAGTGGTTGATTGATGAGCAGACGGCTTAACGGGTTTGCTCTCTAGCTTGGACTTCGGCATATCTTCGATACCATGCTTAGTCTTTATTGGCGTCTTAATCTTAACAGTAGTGCGCTTGGTGTGTCTTGGCTGAGTCGTCGTGTTTAATGCGATCATGTTCATAGTGAATTCCTTCGTTAGATTTATTATTGGTTAAATAAACGGCATAAAAAAACCACGCTTGAAGGCGTGGTTGATTGTTTTGTCAGATTTTAAACGTCGATAATTAGGCAAGCATTAGCAGCGATTGCTCTAAACCTTTTTGCTTAAGCTTAGCCCCAGCACCGAACCATGCTGAGTTCAGGCGATTGTCCGTATTCATCGCACGCCTTTCATGATCAACGTACTCCGTAATGCTGCACAGCAAACCGTAAGCCGTATCACGAGCGGCGTCGAGTGTGGCACCGCGTCCTTGACCGTTAAACATCTGCATCACTTGATTCATCGCTTTAGCATTAGGCACAGCGTCTTTCTCTTTCTTAGCACGGTTAAATAAAATGATGTCATTGTCCTGATCATTGAATACACGGCTAAGATAATTGGCTGCTTCTGCTTGGGTGACACGGCGCTCTGATAGCTGCTTCATCTCATAAGCGTGCTCATCCCATTGTTTGACGGATACACCTAATTGCTGCTTAACCTTATCGGCATCAAAGGAGGTGGAATGCGGTACTTTCACCATGCCGCCATTGCCGTTGGCAAGGCTGATCGCTAGAGTGTTATTACAGACCACACGAATAGAGGTGAACTGAGCAGTAGTCGCTAACGTCCCATCACAAGCCGTTGCCAGCAAGAGATAGCCATTACTGACATCTTTACCTTTAAGCGTTGCTGACTGGCCTGTACGTGCTAATGCCCATAGCTTACGCCCGCCCTTTAGAACACCTGCGGTCTCAAGCTCAAAGTCCGATTGCTCGGTAAGATCACGATAGAATTCTAAAATCTCACGCGGCTGTACTTCTTGATAACGCTGACTGACCACTGATAACGGCTCAAAGTTATCGCTACGGTACAACACCTTTTGCTCGGCAAAGGGCAGAATCAGATTGTGCCCTTTATCATTACTAGCCATGTAGCTGACGTCCGATGATTCAATACGCCAGTCCATACCTGCTTGCTTTGCCCAGATCTCGATAGGCTGCTTGGGAGCCAGCTCGTTTCCAAGACCGTGCCAGGGCGTGTCACCGACGTAGGCAATTGATTCTAATAAATGTGCCATTATAATTTTTCCTTTTAGATTTGATTATGAGTATTGGTTATAGGGGTGCTTTAGATGGTGAAGGTTCTTGAGCAGGTATTGCAGGTATAACTAGGCTTTACTGCCAAAACGAGTAAGGGTGGCTGCTGTAGCTTGTCTTTGGCCAAGCTGATTGCTGAGGCAAGGGCCGTACCTACCACCACACCGATAGCTGAATTGATTTTGTAGTACCTGCAGATGCTTACACCAAGCCCTGATAGGGCAGATTGTGAGCACAGTTGCTCAAAAATACTAAAGGGACTGTCAGTAACCGTATTGCTTGTGACGTTGGCTGAATGACAGTGTGGACAGATCGGTCTCATAGAGAACTCCATAAGTTAAGCGCATAAAAAAAGGCCTGCAATTAAGCAGACCTTTGACTAGGATGAATTAGGGTTAAACAGACAGGTAAGCGAGGCTACCTGTCTTATCTCATAGGGATAGTATATACCTGAGATTATTTTACTATGGGCGGTAGTCCGCGACGTTTAGAGGTTCTATAAATACCATGACCAAAGGTGCGCATGTTTGGTAGCCACAGTTTAAGTTGCTGCTCATCTTTACTTGGCTTAGTTAAATATAAAGCTGAAGCTATAGCGTTTTCGACTTCCTGAGGGTTATCACGATGAATCATGCCGATACCTAATTTGCCGTATTGTTGGTACTTCTGCTTACGCTCTGGATCGTGGTAGTTATAGTACTCACCTAAACCCGCTGTAATCATTTTCCATTTTTCACCAATCTCTTTAGCTAGATACCAGTCATTGTCCCTTTTCGAGCCATCGAACATCAACAGTAAATGACAGTGTAATCCACCGTTCACTCCTCCTTGCTCAACTGCCCAAGCATTGCCATGCAAATGCTCAAAGCAAGTTTTCTTATTACCGATAAGCTCCCGTAGCTTATTCATGTGATCATCAAAGTTCTCGATAGATACATGGTGGCTCGTCTGCTGTGCGTATTTTAAATCGATACGCACAAATAGTAGTCTTGAGTAGTGAGTAGTCAGATTACCTACGTAATTCGCTAAATTATTTCTATTTTGCGACTCCTGATAGCTAAACGTAATGCGTTCACGCTCAATATCATTTCTATAGCAGGATAACGTAGCGATAAACCGCTGGGTTTTATCATGATCCCAGACGACGTCAATTGGATATGATTCACCAACTATAGCGTTGGTGCTATATACAAATGCGACAACCGGCTGTGAATAAAATAGCTCAGTATTGAAGTGTGTCATGAACGGATAATACAATCCGTTCAGTTGAGTTTTGACATCATCAAAGCTTATGGTATTTGCCAATATGGCTGTGACCAGATTATGGACATTAGCAACAACTTGAGGTTGGTTGAAGTTTGAATACGGCATGATTGTGATCCTATTAAGTTAATGTTCATAGGGTCAGGTCAGTCCGTATTTTTATAATGTTGGCTGCTGAGAGGTCAGCTCTCAGCATTAGAATAAAGCACCTAGTATATTCAATAATATAAATAACCCACTAAGCATGAGCTGCTGTAGTGCAGCTATTTTCCAACTAGCATTGGAGAATGACGTAAGGACTAATTGGAAATTGCCTTATGCTACAAGCCGATGGTTTGAATGGAGTTAGCATTTTTAGATATGTAACATTTTAGGTATGTTTTATAAGCTCAAGCTCTTATTCTGTGGTAGGATACCTTGAGAATACAATACGTTTTAATAACGTTTTAATAACGTTTTAATAACGTTTTAATTGCCATTTTTTAGTTAACTAAAGTCTGGTTTTTATTATTTTGGAGATAGAAAGATGAGTGAAGCTGAGGCTCGAACTGAAGTTAAGCGGTTAAATCGGACTCAAAAAAATGCAGAATATATCGAAAAGAAGATCAATAGTCTTAGTTTTTATAGCGCCTATTGGTGTTTATTTGAATTGCGATCTTTATATGCACTCCCTGAAAAACAGATTTTAAGAGACGACACTCGCGTTAAATCAAAGTTAATTCATATCTTAAAAAAGGCAAACTGTAACCCTAAAAAATTGGATGAAATCTTACAGACGAGCGCTGACGAAAGCATACCTCTATCCTACGTCAGATGGTTTTATGAAGACGACAGAGCGGCTTTATGGATAAATATGGTTTTGAAAAAATATAATGCAGCGAGCGATTATATACAAACAAAATCAGACATTGCGATTTTTGCCCATAACCTTATTTTCAATTCAAATATTCGTATTTCAGGAAGAGAAATTCATATAGGGTCTGATTCTTACAACGACGCTTTAGTACTGAATAAAAAACAAGTTTTAGGTTTTTTAGAACAAGCTTACGTTCGTAGTAAAGTTGGCTTAGGGAAAACAAAATGGATGGATAGTCGCAATGATATTCAGGTTAATCATTTATACCAGTATATGCAAAAACCCTGCGAACTTATTAAGCTAAACGTTGTTACGTTCAGTCCTAGCCAAGCTTTGATTTGTGCTGATACTATTGCTATAAAAGAATCAGATAGGGTTAGTAGGCTTAACCATATGCTGGCTTCACTAGATTATTGGATGTTTGATACTTATTGGTTTAATGAAGATGGTGTCGTGCTAGGCAAGGACAATAACAGAAGTAAGTTTCTAGAGATGATGAAGAATGTCTCCAATTCAAAAGCTAACCGTATTAACGATAAAAATATAAAGAAAAAAGGCTTAGTACTTACCAGTGCAAACAAGAAAACCCTCAGTCTGATTGCTAAAAGACAAGGTAAAACTCGAGCGCAAATGCTTAACGATATCGTTGCCAGCTACAACCAAACTTTTTTCTCCGAAGTACCTAAAACCACTAGAGCTACTGGTGCTTATATAACGGGCGACTATGGAAAACCATATACAGACACATTTGAAACGCAGCAAAGCCTAAAAGCTAAACAGGCTAGCTCTGAGACTATGTTAGTAGATAGTGATAGCGAGGAGAATACAGAAGATGTTCCTGGCACTGATATATTAGAACCAGCAACAGGCATTGAACGTAAAAACCGCAAGTGTGTTGAATATGCTGAGATTGATGAATGCGTTAAGAACGATGAGCAAATCGAGAATGACAAGCAAGTCAAAAATGCTAAACCAAAGGATTTCGATAATCGATGTAAAAACTTAGAAGACGCTGATAATAGTGCTACTGGCAAATTAACAGATGAACTCATTCTTGCTATCACTCCAAGCAAAAACATTGATACACCTGTAGACATCTCTACAATTGAAACTGTACAGCCTGTGACTAGCTCACATGATACTGAACATATTTCAGCTTCAGATGAGAATCTTCACAACATTGATGATAAAATATATGATGACGATCCTTTTTTGATAAACGCCAGGCTTATAAGCAAAAGGCTGGAAGAACATAAGCAAACCAATTAGTACTGATAGTAAAGCTATCAGATCTCTGTTACGAAATTACTATAAAACTGAAAAACTAATCTTAAGTATACTCACAAGTATACCGAACTATACTTCTAAATATTTATCCTTATATATCAAATACTTAATATCATACTACCGTTCCGGCTCCGGGTACCATTATATTGAAAGGCTTCCAAGAAATTGGAAGCCTTTTTCTTATTGTATATTATTAACTTTCTGTAGCTACCTCTTACCTCTACTATCAGCAGATTATGCTGTAATTCTAATGAGAAATTCAGGCATAAAAGCCACCAAGCGCTTTAATAATATCGTATTCTTTGTCGTTACGTGTTCCATGAATAGACATAGATTATATCCTCTAAATTATTAATCGATTGAAATAGCATCACTTTATTTATTTAGAAAGCACTAGCTAATGATAGTCGTTAGATAACACAAGTCCTTATTCAACCTGCTTGTTTCATACAAGTTTTTTAGCTACAGTTAAAATTCTTATATTAAATAATGACGATGAACCGTCAAATAAAAACAATCTTTCATAAGCTGGAGTACATTATGGAGCTAAATCTGAATGAGCTCTCCGATAAAAACAATTTAAATAGTCATCATGGCGAACATATTATCCTGCGTCTGACTTATGTTAGCCGCTATAACACCGAAAATTCAAATATCGAAGTAGCACGTATTCTTGAGCAGGCGCAGCGTAATAATGAGCGCAATGGTATTACTGGTGCATTAGTAATTAATGAAAACTATTTTCTCCAAGTTATTGAGGGCGCAAGACCAGTTATTAACAATCTGTTAAAAAAATTGATTGAGGATAAGCGACATTTTTCTTTGCAAATTATTGAGTGCCGTGAAATTGAGGAACGGCATTGGAATAAATGGTCAATGAAATATTTAACGGCTAATGATCAGAATAAAGAGTATGTTCTGAAATACTCAGCCAGCAATGAATTCAACCCTTACCTAATGAGTACTTCTCAAATTACAATGTTTATAGACAAGCTATCAAAACTTCAAGAGCGACAAGAAAAACGTGAGTCTAAGATGAAAAAATCTTAGTCTTTGACCAGACGATTAGAATGGGTATATTTTATAGGTAAGAAGAAATTAATCGTCTATTGTATAGCCTACTATATAAGATGCTATACCTAAAAAACGCCCAAAATAAAGGGCTGACAGTCTATGACGGTCAGCCCTTTATCGTTGTTTGGTGGAGATGGCGGGAGTTGAACCCGCGTCCGCCAGCATTACGCTCATGAATCTACATGTTTAGTTTCTGTCTTTAATTTTAGTCTGCACCGATCCGACAGTCAGGATGGATTAGCCGATTCTCTACTTTTAAACCCAAGCAATTGAGACAATCACTTGTGGCGCTTCTACATGCGGACGCTTCAACTTAGTTGACCAACTGTAGATGATCAGCAACCAAGCAAACAGGGTTTAAGCTGCTAGAGCGTAATTTTCGTCGTTTGCGACTATAACAATATATGTTTGATTAACGAGAGGACATATACTCTCGACATGCATCATTGAGTTTCATCACCAGCGTCGAAGCCAGAACATCCCCAATAAGGTCGATGATTATATAGCATATATACGGCTGCTTGCAACCTATTAGAGCTCTGTATTACATTACGTTACAGCTCAACCATCTAAGCCAGTATGGTATTTAACCATTTACCGATATTTTGAATCTGCGGCATACATACCTGATGTGCCATAGGATAGGTATGATAAGCAACACTATATCCTTTCTCTGATAATAACTGCTTTGCTTGTTCGCCTAGTATAACGGGAACAACTGGATCATGCGTACCATGCTCAATCAAAATGGGCATATCTGTGTTGGCAGCACTATAGCGAACGCTGTCGTTGGTTGCAAAGTAGGTAGAAAGCGCCATCAAGCCAGCCAAGCGCTGTGGGTAACCGAGTGCCACATGATACGCCACTGCCCCGCCCTGCGAAAATCCTGCAATCACAATATGTTCAGGTTTCACACCGCGCTCGATTTCACGAGCAATCAAGTCATGGATTTGTTGTGCGGACTCTTCAATCTGCGCAATATCAACTTTGCGCTCAAGGCTCATCTCCAAGATGTCATACCATGCGGGCATGACCATACCGCCATTGACCGTCACTGGGCGGTTGGGTGCATGCGGAAAGATAAACCGCACTGCCATTCCATCCGCTAAGCCGAGCTGCGGTACGACTGGCTCAAAGTCATGACCACTAGCACCCAAGCCATGCAGCCAAATGACAGCTCTATCTATTTTTTTCTGTGAGGGATTGTGCTCGACAATAACGGCATCTAAATACTTATTCATTAATTATCCTTAATGAGAGTCAAAATTTAAACAAAATTAATATTACAAAATTACTTTGGTTGTCATCATTCCTTAAACATAACCCTATATTTTAGGAACTAAGTCAGTAACCATAAAATTAGTAATGATGATTTATGCACATTTATGAGGGTAGTTTACATGACAATTTCAAAAAATTCAGCGAATGAGCGGGCGAAGCTGCATAACGCAGTGATGAATAGATTCAGACGCCAAGGTTTTACTTTACCTTTAGCCATTATCAGCACTTTTTTATTAATAGGCTGTAATGAAGATGACGGTTCATCAATGATCGTACCACCTACTCTACCGCCAACGATTGAACCTATACAGTCGCTAGCTTATACCTATGGTGTTCGACCATTTTATCTGGTCAACGATATGGATGACAGCCCGCTAAAAGATGAGTTGCTGGCATGTAAGGGTCAAACACCTAGCAAGACAGATTTCTCTATCGCCCATCGCGGCGCGCCTCTACAATTTCCTGAGCATACTTATGACGGTTATGTAGCGTCAGCACAAATGGGTGCAGGCATTTTAGAGTGTGATGTGGCTTTTACTAATGACGGTGAGCTGGTATGTCGCCATGCCCAAAACGATTTGCATACTACGACCAATATTGTCGCCACGCCATTAGCGAATCAATGTAGTGTCCCACCTATAATAGATGCTAATGGAACTCTCACCAATGCGGCCGATATTGAATGCCGAACTTCAGATATTAGCGTAACAGACTTTAAAAGTCTGACGGGAAAAATGGACGCCGCTAATCCAAAAGCCACCAGTATTAGCGCCTACATGGATGCGACAGCGCCATGGCGCACCGATTTATATTCACAAAATGGTGAGGTATTGACATTAAAAGAGCATATAGCACTTGCCAGTAGCTTGGGCATGAAGCATACACCTGAGCTCAAAGAACCCGTGGTTACTATGCCATTTAATGGATATAGTTTAGATACTTATCGTCAACAGCTAATTGACACTTATAAAGTTGCAGGCGTGCCCGCCAGCGATGTATACCCGCAGTCATTTAATCTTGCAGATATTGACTATTGGATTAATAACGAACCGAACTATGCCACCAATGCCGTCTACCTCATCGATGATAGCAACGAGAGCGCGGCGGGTAAAATATTTGATAAAAACGACCCAACGACGTGGAAGCATTCATTGGCTGAGCTGAAAGCGCGCGGCGTTAATATCATTGCCCCCGCAACTTGGCTATTGGTTACCAGCGATGGTAATGGCAAGCTGCTACCGTCGGCATATGCCTTGCAAGCCAAAGCCAATGGCCTCGACATTCTCACGTGGTCGCTTGAACGGTCAGGGCCATTAAAAAGTGGTGGTGGCTGGTATTATGGTGGGCTTAGCGACGCCATTAATAATGATGGCGACATCATGAATGTCATTGATGTGCTGGCGCAAGAAGTTGGAGTGAAAGGCACCTTTTCAGATTGGCCAGCAACGGTCAGTTACTATGCCAACTGTAAAGGTTTGAAGTAATATAAAGGGTCAACCCTACTCATATTTTAAAGACATAGAGACATTAAGTAATCGATTGGACTGGTTGCTTAATATCCGCATTTTGACCACGATGACGCAGATAGTGATCCAGTAACACAATCGCTAACATAGCTTCGGCGATAGGTGTTGCACGTACACCAACGCAAGGATCATGACGACCTTTGGTCAGCATCTCAACCGCTTCCCCCTCTGTATTGATACTCTTGCCAGCCGTAGTAATACTAGAGGTTGGCTTCAATGCAATACTGACACGGATATCTTGTCCTGACGAGATACCACCCAAGATGCCGCCTGCATGATTGGCAGTAAAACCCTCTGGCGTCAGCTCATCACGAGAGCTATGCCCAAATTGTCCTGCCACTGCCATACCATCACCAATCTCAACACCTTTAACAGCATTGATACTCATCATGGCATGGGCAATATCGGCATCTAAACGGTCAAAGACAGGCTCACCAAGTCCAACTGGTACGCCGCTTGCAATAATCTCAAGACGGGCACCACAGCTCGTACCTTCACGGCGTAAACTATCTATCAAGGTCTCAAAGCGACTGACAGCATCCGCATCCGCACAGAAAAACGGATTACTATTCACAAAATCCCAATCGATTGTGCTTGAGTTTAGGACATCACTGTACTCATTACCAATTTGGGTCACATGACCACGGATTTGCACACCTAAGCGCTCTAGCAAGTATTTCTTGGCGATAGCACCAGCAGCGACACGCATGGCAGTCTCACGCGCCGATGATCGACCACCGCCACGATAGTCGCGAAAGCCATACTTCATACTATAAGTATAATCGGCATGACCGGGGCGAAAGGTATCTTTAATTTCACCATAGTCTTTAGATTTTTGATTGGTATTACGAATCAGTAGACCGATAGAAGTACCTGTCGTTTTACCTTCAAAAACGCCAGAGATAATCTCGACTTCATCAGATTCACGGCGCTGGGTCGAGTACTTAGAAGTACCCGGTTTACGGCGATCCAAATCTATTTGCAAGTCGGCTTCGGATAAGGCTAAACCTGGTGGCACGCCATCGACGATTGCTAACAAACCTGCACCATGCGACTCACCGCAGGTGGTGACGGTAAAGACCTGACCAATACTGTTGCCTGCCATATTTATCCTTAAACAAATGAAGTCGATTTTTGACTGTTTTAATTATAGTATCAATCGTGATTTATTGATTGCTATCTAGTAACTGTACATAATTGGCGAATAATGAGCGATAGCTCATAAGCTCATCATAGGTAATCGCAAAGATGCCATGACCGCCATGAGCAAACCTTAGCCAATCAAACTGAATCTCAGGATAAGCTTGTTTTAACGCCCACTCGCTATCACCCACTTCACAGACTAGCAAACCTTCGGGGCTTAGATAATCGGGTGCTTCAAACAAGATACGATGTACCAAGTCTAAACCATCTTGACCAGCAGCAAGCGCATGCTCAGGCTCATATAAAAACTCTGGTGGCAAATCTGCCATGATAGCGGCATCAACATAAGGAGGATTGGTTACAATCAGCTCATATTGATTTTCGGCAGGGATTTTGGCAAATAAGTCAGACTCAATTACATTGACTTGATGACCAAGGTCATGATGATCGACGTTGACCATCGCGACTTCTAGCGCGCCTTTATCAATATCTACAGCATCAACCAGTGCATCGACAAAACGGGTCGCCAGCGCGATAGCAATACAGCCAGAACCGGTACATAAATCTAAAATACGCTCAGGCTGTGATAGCTGTTTAATTTCTAAGCCATGATCATAAAAAGCTGGCGCTTGATTATTGACACTTACGCCTATTGGTTTTGCCAGCTCGCTCACTTCAAAATATGGGTGGAACTGCTGACGAATCAATTCAGCAATAGGTGAGCGAGGAATCAATACGCGCTCATCGACATAGAACGGCAAATCACAGAAATAAGACAGATTAATCAAATAGCTTAATGGCTTACGCTCAGCGATACGCTCTTCTAACAAGCTTAAAACCAATTGCTTCTCTGAAGTGGTCAAACGACAGTCCAGAATCTGATCATTGGCGGACCAATCCAAAGACAAAGAATGCAATACAATCGCAGATGCTTCAGCAAACTCATCGGTGGTGCCTTGGGCGACAACCACATCATAGTTACGTAATTGCGTCACTGAAAAACGAATAAAGTCACGAATAGTGACCAGTTGCTCACGTGCCTCTTCAAGCTCCGCACGCAAAGTCGCAAATTCATCGTGCTCACCGACCAGCCCTGTCTCTAAATCGTATTCCATATCATCATTGATACCTTGTGACTCATCATCATTAAAGTATTGATTTTGAAATTCTTCTGCGCTCATTACTTGGTCTTCTGACATATCGCACCTTGCTGATTACATGCTCACTGACTACATGCGGATGGGTTAAATCGCTTTCAATGATTTCACTGAACAGCCAATTTATTAAATAAAAATCTCGTTCCACATTATAGACGGAAACAAGATGATGCGCCAATGACTGTGTTTTTTACTTCAACAAAATCTCCAGCAGTATTTACAATTAAGTAGCCCATGGCTTTAACAGAAGGGTTAAAAAGGCTGATTTAGCATAGCCATATAACACTATCTTAAAGCTCATAACGTATTGTGGTAACTGTTAATTGAGTGGAAAAGGCAACCCTACCCTGACTCAACTCTTGCTTAATTGTAGTGAATACGTCAACTGTTGACGTTTGGCAAGTCTTAAACGAAAAAATATGTGTCAAAAGTTTGCGAAGCATCCAAATTATGCGCATAATAGCCTCATTAGCAGCCACCACAAGTATATAAATATGATGAAAATAAAACCTCTTATCACCGCTATATCTATCGCTGTTGTTAGTATGAGTGCTATTGCTGCACCTACTGATGGTACACGCACTTTACCTGTACGCACAGCTGACTCGCTTCCTAGTATTGCGAAAAAAGTCAGTCTGAATGTGCAAGAAAGCCGTAGTAGCTCAGTCGTCGACTCTAGTACGACCGTAAAGCTAGATACGAATAAAGCCAAATCAGCGGACCGTATGACCCAGCTGATTGATGCCAAGCAGGACGCTGAAGTGAAAGCATCGGTCGCCGTTACCGCTGACAATATGACCGTAGAGGAATTGACTCGTAAGGATGAGCAATCAGACAGTGACGATATTAGCGAAGGTCAAGCGGTATCAGCACCTAGCTCTGCGATGGCTGATAGTGCAACGGATACTTCTATCAAAAGTATCGCCGATGTTGATGGTAAAAAACATACCACGCTGAATTTGTCTAATTATGCCAAACAAGTAAACGGTGCCACATGGACACCGAGTATGAAAGTTAACTCAGCTATGACTATCAAAATGCAGGCGCTGCTCGATTGGAATCATGCGTCTCCGGGCGCTATTGATGGCGGTTGGGGCATGAACAGTAAAAAAGCACTGATCAACTTTCAAACTATGCAAGGCTTGCCAGCAAACGGTAAGATGGATCAAAAAACATGGGATGCTTTAAATAAAAATATTCCAGCTAACAAGCCAGTTTTAGTGACGTATACCATCACTGAAGATGATGTGAATACCAATTTTGCTACTATGCCTGCAGGCTCAGAAGCCAAGTCAAAAATGAAAGGCTTGTACTATCAAGACATCAAAGAGATGTTTGGTGAGCGCTTCCATATGGATGTGCGTTATTTAGACAAGTTAAATAAAAACAAACAATATAAAGCGGGTGAAACCATTACTGTGTTAAATACGCGTGCTCCGCTTAAGCAGCGTATCAATCGTGTCGTCGCCAATAAAGCCGATAAAACCCTTTATGCTTATAATGATGACAAGCTGGTTGCAACCTATCCTACAACCGTCGGTAGTGACAGCACGCCATCACCACAGGGCACCTTTAAAATCGTTAATAAAGTAAAAATGCCGTGGTATAAAGCAACTGTTGGCGAAGGCGCAGATAAAAAAGTACATATGTTACCACCAGGACCGAACAGTCCCGTAGGTGTGGTATGGATGGGCTTATCTAAACCTTCTTACGGTTTACATGGCTCACCTAAGCCAGAAGGTATCAGTCGCCAAGCATCAGCAGGCTGTGTGCGTTTGACTAACTGGGACGTTTTAGAGGTTTATGCCAATATCGAAAATGGCGCAACCGTTGAGCTAAAATAGTTCAATAGATAGTACGCAATAAAAAAGACCTTGATCATCGTATCAAGGTCTTTTTTTATTATATTCCAAAAGATTCAGTACCAAAATTTTAGATGTAATAAATAAAATGAATAGCATATATAAAATGCTCGATTAAATGATACTACGATCTTTTTTACCACGAACTATGCTTTGTAACCCTCTTCATTACCTGTAATGCTGCCAATTTTTTTGGTGAAAAATAATGCTGTGGGAATAGAAACTAAGAAACCGATAGCGACTGCTATTTGAATATGCGGAATCTGGTTAAAACCCATGACCAAAGCGCCGATCATAAAGAGACCGATGATGACAGTTGCTGCCATTGAATAGACAACAGAAAAAAGTGGCCAGTTCATAACTTATTCCTTACTTTTATTATGGGTATAACTACTTTATACACTATATCCACACTAATAGTAAGTCTTTTATTATTTATGCTCAGCCTAATCATAGTAAATAATTACTATTGATAACCTTATTATAAGTATTGACTTATAATAAGTGTTTTTACTAACCTCAAACCGCCTTTTATTTAAAAGTTTTCCACCCTTTGTACTGGTCTAATTTTATTCAGGAAGACCTATGACTACGTGCTTATTTATCCTTGCTATTGAAATATTCGACTGACAATCTAAATAAAATTGTCTGGTTTATAATAAAAAATGAATAGGGTTTACCATGTATTTACTTAGGAATCTTCAACACCCTTGGCACGTTTGTGCTAAAATCGCTTGCAAAATTATTTTACTTATTCTACTAAATACATCCGTCAGTAAGGAGCCGCTGTGAGCCAGCCATTTCGCTCAGCCGATATTCGTCAAGCTTTTATCGATTTTTTCATAAGCAAGCAGCATACCCCCGTCGCCTCATCGAGTTTGATTCCACACAATGACCCGACATTGCTATTTACTAATGCTGGTATGAATCAGTTTAAAGAGACCTTTTTGGGTATGGAGCCGCGTGATTATACGCGTGCGGTAACCTCGCAAAAGTGCGTACGTGCTGGTGGTAAGCATAATGATTTGGATAACGTCGGCTATACGGCGCGCCATCATACGTTTTTTGAAATGCTTGGTAATTTCTCTTTTGGCGATTACTTTAAGCAAGCCGGTATTGGTTATATTTGGGAATTTTTGACCTCGGACGAATGGCTAGCAATCGATAAAAATCGCTTGTATGTGACCATTTATGAGACTGATGACGAAGCCTTTGATATTTGGCATAAAGACATCGGTATCCCAAGCGAGCGCATTATCCGTATTGGCGATAATAAAGGCGCGCCTTACGCCTCTGATAACTTTTGGACCATGGGCGATACCGGTCCATGCGGTCCTTGTACCGAAGTATTTTATGACCATGGCGCTGATATCGAAGGCGGTTTACCGGGTACGCCTGAAGAAGACGGCGACCGCTATATTGAGATTTGGAACTGCGTCTTTATGCAGTTTAATCGTCAAAAAGACGGTACTATGCTGCCGCTACCAGCCCCAAGTGTTGACACTGGCATGGGACTTGAGCGTATCAGTGCCATCATGCAAGGCGTACATGGCAACTATGAGATAGATTTATTCACTCATTTAATGGATGCGGCGGCTGAGATTTTAGAAATTGAGAATCAGCAACAGTCATCATTAAAAGTCATTGCTGACCATATTCGCGCTGTTTCATTTTTGATTGCTGATGGCGTCACTCCAAGTAATGAAGGTCGCGGTTATGTGCTACGCCGTATCATTCGTCGTGCAGTACGCCACGGTAATAAGCTTGGTGCCGATAGCGATTTCTTTTATAAAATGGTCGCACCGCTTGTCGCTGAGATGGGCACTGCCTATCCTGAGCTAAAAGACAAACAAAGCGTCATTGAAAACGCCATTCAAAAAGAAGAAGCCCAATTTGCTAAAACCTTAGCACAAGGTTTACGCCTGCTTGCCAGCGAACTTGAAGGCTTACAAGATGGTGACACCCTCTCTGGCGAAGCGGCATTTAAGCTATATGATACCTATGGCTTCCCTGTTGATTTGACTGCTGATATCACCCGTGAGCGCGGTATCGTAATTGATGAAGCGGAGTTTGATGAACATATGCAAGCACAGCGTGAACGCGCGCGTGATGCAGGAAAATTCGACGTCGATTATAGTAGTGTCATACAAGTAGAAAACCCAACCACCTTTATCGGTTATGAGCAGCTTGAAGAAGAAGGTGTCACGATTGATGCGCTGTATCAAGATGGCAATCCAGCCGATAGCCTAACTGAAGGTATGGAAGGTGTCGTAGTACTTGACCGTACACCGTTTTATGCTGAAGGTGGTGGTCAGGTTGGTGAGCTTGGTGAAATCCGCACCGCGACTGGCGTTTTTGAAGTGCAAGACACCAAAAAATCTGGTCAAGCCATCATTCACTATGGTGTCGTGACCATGGGTGACATTAGCACTAAGCAAACCGCTGAAGCACAAGTACTCTCTAGCATCCGTGCGGCCAGTGCCAAAAACCACTCTGCCACGCATCTCTTACATGCTGCATTAAGAGAAGTATTGGGTGATGAAGTTACGCAAAAAGGCTCGCTAGTATCAAGCGAAGTATTACGTTTTGATTTCTCCTATGACAAGCCCGTCAGTACTGCTGAAATTACGCGTATCGAACGCTTAGTCAATGAGCAAATTCAAGCCAACACCCCTGCTCGCATCGAGAATATGTCCATCGACGAAGCGATGAAACAAGGTGCAATGGCATTGTTTGGCGAAAAATATGGCAGTGACGTTCGCGTCTTAACCATGGGCACTGACAGTATCGTCGATGGTCAACGTAAGCCCTTCTCTATTGAGCTTTGTGGTGGTTTGCACGTTAAACGTACCGGTGATATTGGTGTGTTAAAAATTACCAGTGAATCAGGTATTGCGGCTGGCATCCGCCGTATTGAAGCCGTCACTGGCATGAATGCGATTAAAAATATCCAGCAAAGTGAGCAGCAGCTGAGCGAGCTTGCCAGTCAGCTAAAAGTAAAACGTCCAGAGGTTGCACAGCGCGTGCGTACCATGGCGGATAAGCAGCGCGAACTTGAGAAACAACTAGAGCGTTTAGAGCAAAAAATCGCCAGCGCCCAAGCTGCAAACTTGCTTGATGACGTGCAAACCATCGCTGGTACGCCAGTACTTATCAGTACATTAAGCGGTATCGATGGTAAATCTATCCGTACGCTAATGGACGATATCAAATCAAAACTACCAGATAGTGTGATTGTATTGATTGGTGATAAAGATGAGCAGTTAGCACTAGCCGCCAGTGTGGCAAAGTCTGTGACTGCGAAAGTAAAAGCCGGTGACATCATTCGTCATTTGGCAGGTGAGCTGGGTGGTAAAGGTGGTGGTAAACCTGACTATGCTCAAGGCGGCGCGCCAAAAGCTGCCAATACTAGTGCGGTTGTCAATGCCCTACCTGCTTGGATTGCGGACCAGCTTGGCTAATACCTTAAGCTGAGCAATATTGTACTAAATCAGAGATAAGATACGCGATTGGTTATAACGGTTATAACCAATCGCCATGTATCTAATGTCTTCTGATACTTAAATTTACGACGCTAATATGATATAAAGGTCAACGCTTAGACTTATTTCAGCGTATGAAGTCTATTGGCATAATAAGACAGTAAACCATCAAAAAGTAAAACAAAGGGCGCAGTTCTTATAATCTGGCTTTATCGTTATTAAAATCAATCTAGCACTTAATTTAGACAGTGCCATGATGAATTGATGTCTCTCAATAACAGATAACCATTGGTGAATAATAGGTAGATTTTTATGGCGTTAATAGTACAAAAATATGGCGGCACCTCGATGGGCAGTATCGACCGCATCAAAAACGTCGCCAAACGAGTCAAACGCTGGCATGACAATGGTCATCAAGTGGTCGTTGTCGTGTCTGCCATGAGCGGTGAAACCAACCGTTTGATTGATTTAGCACGCCAAATCAGTAGCCAGCCCGATCCTCGCGAATATGACCAAATGGTCTCAACCGGCGAGCAGGTGTCTATCTCACTGCTTGCCATGGCGATTAAAGAGTTAGGTATCGGTGCACGTTCATTTACCGGTCGTCAAGTCGCTATTAAAACCGATAATGCTCACAATAAAGCGCGTATCGAAAGTATCGATGACAAAAACATCCGTGAGCAGCTAGATGCCGGCAACGTCGTTATTGTCGCAGGCTTCCAAGGTATCGATGAAGAAGGCAATGCGACGACATTAGGGCGCGGCGGCTCTGATACGACAGGCGTGGCGATTGCCGCGGCTTTAGGCGCGGATGAATGCCAAATCTATACTGATGTTGATGGCGTCTATACCACTGACCCGCGCGTCACCTCAAAAGCCAAAAAACTTGAAAAGATTACTTTTGAAGAAATGCTTGAGATGGCAAGTCTTGGCTCTAAGATTTTACAGATTCGCTCAGTAGAGTTCGCTGGCAAATACGGCGTACCGCTGCGCGTATTATCTAGCTTTGATGAAAACAACGATGGTAGCTTCGACCAAGAATTTCAAGACAATGTCGGCACCCTAATTACGATAGACGAAGGAGACAATATGGAACAGGCAATCATCTCAGGTATCGCTTTTAATCGAGACGAAGCAAAAATCGTCGTACGCGGTGTCCCTGATCACCCTGGCATTGCTTCTGCTATCCTCAGCCCTATTGGCCGCGCCAATATCGAAATTGACATGATCGTGCAAAACCTATCTACCAATGGTATGACTGATTTTACTTTTACCGTTAATCGTACAGACATGGAAAAAACCATGAAAGTACTAGAAAGCGAAGTCAAAGATGAAATCGGTGCTAAAGAAATATTGGCCAATGATGAGGTGGTTAAAGTCTCATTAGTCGGCGTCGGCATGCGCTCGCACGCAGGTGTTGCTAGTCTTATGTTCCAAACCCTTGCGGAAAACAACATCAATATTCAAATGATATCGACCAGTGAAATCAAGGTATCTGTTCTTATCCAAGAGCAGTATCTGGAAAAAGCGGTAAGATCACTGCATACGGCCTTTGGTCTTGATCGTGAAGACGGTGAAAGCAAAATCGCTGGTTTATAAGAATGAGCGTATGAACACTTTACTAAAGCCGTATAAAAATAATAGGCTTTAACATTTGTTCAATAGACTGCGATTTATTATTTTTAATAATGCTTAATACTTAATTAAATAGGGTCTTATTAAGACCCTATTTTCTTTTTTTATTATTGCTAAGGTTATTATAAAACCAATAGTTTTGTGAAAACCCGTGACAGTATCTGTTATGCCCCCTATAATGAGGGTTTCATTTGGGCTAAATGAATTTATCTATCATTATCGCTATTAGCATCCTATTTTGGGTAAAATTTATAAAACAATGTTTATGACATTTACTTTATAACAGCTGCCTATTTTGTGCAGCGATAATGTCCTGTAATTGAGACGCAATCTGATGAGTAATAATCTGTTGATGCGACATAAGGAGTGTGACGCATGTTAATTTTGACACGCCGCGTGGGCGAAACGCTAATGATTGGCGACGAGGTCAGTGTGACTGTCCTAGGTGTCAAAGGCAATCAAGTACGTATCGGCGTTGATGCGCCAAAAGATATTGCCGTACACCGCGAAGAGATTTATCAGCGCATTCAACATGAGCGCACGGTACAGTCGCAAATGCAGCATCTTGAGCAAGGCAGCTTTGCGCCTTCATTTGATGATGAAGACTATTTTAATCGCTAACCTGTTAGCTTCATATCCAACTATCAATAATCATTAAGCTTGTATCAAGCATGCTAGTTTTGGCTTTTTAACAGCTTTGAGGTCATTTATTTATGAGTATCCGCCAATCAGATGTATCGGCTCTACTTAATGGTTTGAATAAAAAAGCCATTGGATTCAATGATGTCATCAGTTTTATTGATGATTTTTATCGTTATGCGCCAGCGCCTTTTGTGAATGGCATGGCACATAATGCTGCTGGTGAAAA
Source organism: Psychrobacter sp. S4(2024) (assembly GCF_036861305.1). Lineage (NCBI taxonomy): Bacteria > Pseudomonadati > Pseudomonadota > Gammaproteobacteria > Moraxellales > Moraxellaceae > Psychrobacter > Psychrobacter sp. S4(2024). The sequence goes on from NZ_JAZAQR010000001.1 coordinate 340,793, forward strand.
CGAAGGCAGCGCCAAGATTTTTGGTTTTGCAAAGCATCACGGCTTAAATCAATTAGATACGCTAAAGTTGTTTGGTGAGCATTACCAAACGGTTCAAGCGACGCCTAAAGGAGTTGATCATCCCAATATTCGCAATTTTTTACATTGGGGCTGGCAAGGTTTTTTAATGGAGAAGAATCCATTAACACTGCGCCCCAGCGTAGATACCAGCACGCTTTAATGGTTTATGATTGACGATTATAAAAAAGCCACACTATGATGATAGCGTGGCTTTTTTTATGCTTCATTTTTTATCAGTGCATTTACATAGTAAGTCTATTTATCGCGAAACTTCACGGGCTGTACCGCGCCTTTCGGATTGGGCATATTGGGATAATGATGTTCATGTTCAACATCACATTCAGCACCAACGACCGAACCATCTTCTCTGACCGGCTTATGAATATAGCCAGTTCGCTCAGCAGGCGCCAGATGTTCATGCTCCCATACCATCACGGCTTGCATACAGGTATCGCGCTGCTCAGCAGTCAGCTTACGACCGTCTTGCCATTTGCCAAGCTCAATTGCCATACGAAATTTATCGACCACTTCAGGTGTTAGGCTTGCTAATATCGTTTGTTTATCCATCGTGCCTACTCTCCACTACTATTTTTTATATCACATTTTTGTCTAATAAAGACGCTTATTCATCGTCCATGATATCATCATCAGCGTCGAGACTGAATTCCTCAGCATGCACATTCCAGTGTAACTTCGTCCGGCACGCTTCATAAAAGTCAAACCCTGGCGGATGTAGCAAGGTTAATTTGTCCGGATGCTTACGAATATATAGACGCTGCTCTTGTTCAAGCGGCGTGCTGGGTTTACCGTCAGCACTGACCATCGGCTGGGTGCGGTTGTCCTCATGAATACGAATACAAATTTCGCTGGTGCCACTGACCACAATAGGGCGACTTGACAGCGTGTGCGGGTGCATAGGCACCAAACATATGGCATCCATGCTTGGATGGATAATAGGACCACCACCAGAGAGCGCATAAGCTGTCGAGCCCGTCGGTGTCGCTACGATGAGACCATCACTATGCTGCCGATAGACATCATGCCCATCGATTTTCATCTGAAAATCAATCATATGGACAGACTTACCAGCGTGCAATACGATATCATTGAGTGCCATGTCTTCATGAATAATCTTACGACCTTCACGAATCTCCATCGTCAGTAAAAATCTATGGTCTAACTGATAATCGCCCATCAGTACTTGTCGTAGCTTGAAAGCAGCCTCATCAGGTTTGACATCGGCTAAAAAACCAAGGCGACCACGGTTAACCCCCAAGACAGGTACACGATAGCGCGCTAGTGCTTCGGCAGCATGGAGTATAGAACCATCACCGCCAACCACGATGACCAAATCACAAATCTCGCCGATAAGGCTACGCTTAACAATTTTGACTCTCTCAATATCAGTGAGATTCAGAGTTGGCAAGTTAGCGGTTTGCACATCCATAATCAACGTAAGGTTCATGTCGTTAATTATCTGGGCAATCTGCCCAAGACTTTGGGTTACACTGCGCTTTCCGGCACGACCCATCAAGCCAATACGGCGAAAAGCTGGATTTTTGATAGCGTGGAACAGCTCTGATTCATGTAGGTGCGGCAATCTTGCGGACTGCGCTGAGGTTTCCATAAAACGACTCGGCATGATGGTAAATTACAGAGTAATGATAACGAGAAATGGGCGTTTAGACTAGCCTGTTTATCAATTATCGTTGTTAACGGTCGTAATTGACCCCATATAAAAGCCAACATGCGCTGTTTCGGGCGTATCTATTTAGCTATTTGATATCGCTGTGTATAGGAGCAATAATCGACTCAATAGTTGCGCAAAGCCTTATACGCTGTCACGTAAACACCGTTGACAATAATGGCGATTTTGCTAAAGTAGCTGACATAACTATTATTTATATTTCATTGAGGACAACTTTATGGCCAATCCTATTGTCAGTCGCGCAGAGCTTGCCGTCGGCGGTGCGCCGATGACAGTGAAGGGCGTGATTCAAAAAACCAGTTTATTGCTTGGCTTATCGGCGATTACTGGTATTGGATTTTTCTTTTATGCGTTGATGGCAGGTTTATCACAAGGTTTTATCACGATGGCAGCCTTTGGTAGTATGTTTGCTGCTTTCGGCTTAGCGATTTTCATTACCTTTAAACCGCAAAAAGCTAAGACGCTCGCCGTACCTTATGCTTTATTAGAAGGTATCTTTTTAGGTGGCATCTCGCTATTCTTTATGCGCATGTACCCAAGCGTGCCTGTCACTGCGATGTGTGCGACCTTTGTCACCGCAGCCGTAATGCTAGGGCTATACCGTTCAGGTTTGGTTAAAGTGACTGAAAAATTCCGCTCAATCGTCACCTCAGCCTTGATCGCTATCATGCTAGTTTATGTGGCGCAGTGGGTACTTTCTTTAGCATTTGGTTCAAGCTTGCCTTTCTTGTTTGAAGGTGGCGCTATCGCTATTGGCTTTAGCTTATTTGTGATTGTTATCGCCTCTTTTACGCTGTTATTAGATTTTGATAATATTGAGCGTGGTGTGGCAATGGGTGTGTCAGAAGACTACGAATGGTTATTCAGTATTGGTCTTCTTGCAACGCTAGTGTGGATGTATATCGAATTTATGCGTCTATTAAGCTATCTACAAGATTAGTCAAATAGCTGTTCGATAGTCATTGAAATAAAAAAACCGTCTTTTATAAAGGCGGTTTTTTTATGGGTAATCTTCAGAAATTTGTTTAAATGAGTTTAAGCTGGTTTAAATTAAGCACGTTTTAGACGCAGCGCGTTTAATACGACAAATAACGAGCTTAGTGACATGCCAATAGCAGCAAGCCAAGGTGGCACATAACCCAAAGCTGCTGGTATCAATACACTACCATTATAAATAAGTGCCCAGCGCAAGTTTTGTTTGATAATACGTTTGGTTTTATCAGCGATACGTTTCGCCGCAATAATAGCTTCGATTTGTCCGTTTAGGATAATACTATCACTAGATACTTGCGCCAAATCTGCTGCACCGGCAATCGAGGTTGAAACGTCTGCCGCTGCCAATACTGGCGCATCATTAATACCATCACCAACCATCAATATTACTGCACCTTGAGCTTGTAGCTGTTGAATATGTTTGACCTTGTCCATTGGCGACAGACCGTTATACGCAGACTGCATACCCAAATTTTCAGCCATTACCAAGGCTTGCGGACTTGGGTCACCTGTGAGCATGACAGGCTCGATACCTAGTGCTTTCAGGCTATCGAGCATAGATTGAGCGCTATCACGTACCTTATCATTAAAATAAAAACATGCCAGTGCTTGCCAGCTTGCTGATTCATCCTTTTGATAAGATAAGACTACCGCTGAGCTGGCGCGCTCGGCAACTAAATCAATCATTAAGTCGTTATCCGCATTGGCAGCATTATTCATTATGTCTAAAGCAAAATCTACATGACCAATACGATATAGCACACCATCGATCATTGCTTCCACGCCACCTGCTGGATAATGCTGCAGCGCTTGTGTCGCTGGCAGATGCAGCTGATAGGCAGCGGTCAGTAGCGCATGAGCAATCGGATGGCGACTGCCTACCTCTAACGCCGCCGCAATGGCCAATACATTGTCTCTTTGCTCATCTGCCTTTGTGATGACACCTGTATCAGTAAGTAGCTTAATGTTTAATAAATTGGGCTTACCATAGGTCAAGGTTCCCGTTTTATCAAATGCCACATGGGTAATTTCAGCAAGCGTTTGTAGGGTATGCCCGCGCGTCGTCAAAAACCCATAACTAGCCAATCTATTGGTCGATACAGTAAGCGCAATTGGTGTTGCTAAAGACAGCGCACAAGGACATGTCGCGACCAATACCGCCACCGTTGCCCAAATCGCTTGGCTTGGGTCAACGATATACCAGCCAATAAATACCAAGACAGATAATACTAAAATACGCGCCACAAACCAACGTGCTAGCTTATCTGCTTGCTGGGCGAGTTTTGGCTTTTCACTCATTGCCCGATTCATTAGCCTGTCAATCAAACCGATTTGGCTGTCTTCTGGTAGCGCTGTGACCAACATCTCAAATGGTTGGCTGTCGTTTTGTGCACCGCCGACGATATAGTCGCCTTGGGGCTTAGTGATTAAATCACCTTCACCTGTCAGTAGGCTTTGAGAAACTGTGGCGGTTGAACTGAGCAAGATACCATCACTGATAATCTCAGAACCTGCCTCAACCATGATGATGTCGCCCACTTGCAAGCTATGAGCGGTCACCATCTGCTTTTCTTTTGCCTCATCGTTTGTATTTGAGACAGTTAATCGTTGCTGACGAGTCTGCTGCCATTCTTGAGCAATACGTGATGTTAACTGATAGACATTAGCATCCATACTTTGCGTAAAATTAGGCGTAGCACTCACTGTACTTTGACTATTTACCTCATTACCAACTACGATAACAGCCCCATTAACAGCTCCATCATCAACCTTATTAACAGACTCTTCGCTTTCTTGTTTAAGCGAATTTTTCTGAACGCTATTTTGTTCTAATAGCTGCAAAATACTTGCAGCAGAGTCTTTGTCTTCAGCAATTTTCTGTACCAATACTGGCTCAACTACCACCAAATCGTTTGCCATAGTTGCCGCTTTTAGGCGCGCATTGTGCTCAATATAACGACCTGCCAGCAAGAAGAAAATAAACATACTGACTGAGTCGTAATAGGTCTCCCCTTGTCCAGTAATGGTGGCAAATAGACTGGCAAAAAATGTGACAATCAAGGCAATACTAACGGGCACGTCCATATTGACTTGGCGAGCACGAATCGCTGACCATGCTGACGTAAAAAATGGTACACCGGCATAAAAGAATACTGGCGTACTGACGAATAAAGACACCCAACGCAAAAAATCGCGCTGAAATATCAGCATATCGCTATATTCACCGAAATAAATTGCCACGGCATACATCATCGCTTGCATTGAGCCGAGTGCCGCGATGCCAAGCCTTATTAGCATTTGGTTGTTATGACGTGCTAGCATGGCTTCGTGGGTATCTTGCCGATAAGGCTTGGCTTCATAGCCAATTTCATTGATAACCGCAAGAATCCGGCTAATCGGTAGCTTGGTCTCATCCCAAATCACCCGCATGCGTTGATTGGTCAAATTAACCTGACATTTACTGATGCCATCCAACTCATCCAGCCGCGATTCAATCAACCACGTACAAGCGGCGCAGCGCAGATTATTGACAGACAACTCTGCTACCGACATACCGTCTTGGGCGTAGACAAACTGTGATTTTATTTCATCATGGTCATAAGCTTCAAGGCGGGTCATCTGAACGGGTAAGCTTGCCGTACGGTTAATCTCCGAGCGATCAAGATAATATTGCTCAAGCCCCGCTTCCACGATACTTTGTGAAGCTAACTGGCAGCCCATACAACACATCTCACGCGATTTACCTAATATATCGGTATGAAACGGCGGCTGCGGCACGGGATCACCGCAATGAAAGCAATGACCCGCCAGCGGCAATACCAGACCGTCAATAATAGAATTGTCTTGATAATGAGTATTGGTTTTTGATGACCTTGGTAATGTCGGTGATGTTGGCGGCATAGGAGATGGAATACTGGACATAATCGCACTTATTTCCTTTAGACAGAACATTGAGTAAATAGCTTTAAATCAAGGCTCTATCATCTGATCTACTCGATATCGAGAAAACCACTATGTTTGATGTATATTGGTTAACTGACTACTATATTTGGGGCTACGCGACATTGATGGTTATGCTTCTTTAAGATAGTGCGTGTTAATGCAAACCATTACTCTTATTCAAAATTGAGACAGTGTTACGACAATAAGAGGTGGCGGACACTTTCAAATAACCATCATTGCTTTTATAAAGATTATACTATAAGCACAGGCTCTCAGCAGTATAACTCCTGAGTGCTGAGAGCAAATGAATGCCTGCGTTGATGATGATAGATTGAAAAATTTGTCAATTTGCGTCATTATGAGGCAGTTTTTCATCCCAAAATGGTGTGTCATCAGTGCAAAAATCTAATTCTAAGCAACCACAGTCCTCTAAGCCTGCTATCAATACGCTACCTTCCCAGCAGCGCGGTGTGGTGTTTAGTAGTATTTTATTAATTGTTGTCATCGCTGGGATGGTGCTATTAGCACTATACTTGGTCAAACTTGATCGCACCATTACTCACAAGTTTGAGGGTAAACGCTGGGATATTCCTGCCAAAGTATATTCGCAGCCATTAGAGCTGTATCAAGGCGCCAACGTCGATAAAGACACGATGAAGAAGTGGCTTGAGCTACTTAACTATCAAAGTAATAAAGCCTATGATCGCACGGGTACTTATCATAAATCAGGTAATACCTATTTTATTCATACACGTGGATTTACTTATAGCGCTAATGATATAGACCAAGAGCAAGTCATCAAAATGACTATTGCTGGTGATAAGATTGAGTCAGTACAAAGTACTGTGGCGGCGAAAACCGGCATTATCCGTCTTGAACCGGTGAATATCGGTGGTATTTACCCAGATAGTAATGAAGACCGTATGGTTGTCTCGTTAGATCAAGTACCGCAGCCGCTTATTGATGCGCTGATAGCGACAGAAGATCGTGGTTTTTATGAACATAAAGGGGTATCGATACGTGGTATCGCTCGTGCAGTCATCAATAACTTCTCTGGTGGATCACGTCAAGGTGGCTCGACCATCACCCAGCAGCTGATCAAAAACTTTTATCTGAATTCAGACCGCACAATGAAGCGTAAAGCCAATGAAGCCTTGATGGCTGTGCTACTTGAGCTGCATTATAGTAAAGATGAGATTTTGCAAGCATATCTCAATGAGATTTATCTGGGTCAAAATGGCAAACGCTCTATCAATGGTTTTGGGTTGGCATCACAATTTTATTTTGATAAGCCGCTCAATGAGCTGCGCCTAGATCAGCAAGCACTGCTTGTCGGTATGGCAAAAGGACCGAGCGTTTATAATCCGCGCCGCCATCCAAACGATTCAAAGGCGCGTCGCGATGTTGTGCTTAGCAATATGTTGGCCGTCGGCTCGCTCAGTCAAGAAGAATACGATAAAGCATTAAAAAATTCACTTGGGGTAGTTGATAAGCCTGTTGAAGGTAAAAGCCAATTCCCTGACTTTTTAGATATCGTCAAGCGTGAACTAAATAAAGTCTATTATTCCGATGATCTCAAAAACGAAGGTCTGATTATTATTAGTACGATGGACCCTATTGCCCAGTTGGCAGCGGACAAAGCGGTTGAGAGAAAGCTTGGCGAGCTACGCCGTAGTGGTAGCAAAACCAAAGATTTACAAGGGGCGCTGGTCAGTGCCAACCCTGAGACGGGTGAGCTGGTTTCTGTTGTCGGTAGCGGCAGCGAATTTACTGGCTTTAACCGTGCGGTCGATGCCAAACGCCAAGTGGGCTCATTATTAAAGCCGATTATTTATATGACCGCTCTCGAAAGTGGTCGCTATAATTTGGCAAGTTCGGTTGATGACTCCCCTATTACGGTCAGTCTAAGCGACGGTACCGAATGGAATCCCAAAAACTATGACAATCGTGATCATGGGTACATACCCTTTACCACAGCGCTGTCGCAATCTTATAACCATAGCGCTGTTCGCTTAGGGATGGAGTTTGGAGTCGACACCTTTGCCAAGCAATTAAAACGTATGGGCGTTAAAGAGAAAATACCCCCTTATCCTGCGGCATTATTGGGCTCAGTCAATCTAAGCCCGATGGACATGCTTGGTGTCTATCAAGTATTTGCAACGGGTGGTTTCCGTACGCCTATTCACAGTATCCGTAGTGTGATTGATGATCGCGGTAGTATTTTGCAGCGCACAGGCTTAAATACTCAGCGCAGCATTCCGCCTGAGACCAACTTTTTAATTAATTATGCGTTGCAAGATGTGGTCAAGAACGGTACAGCTAGACGCGTGCAATCGCTTGGTAGCAATCTAAACCTTGCGGGCAAAACAGGTACTACCAATGATTACCGCGATGCGTGGTTTGCCGGTTATAGTGGCAACTATGTCAGCGTGGTTTGGGTTGGACGTGATGATAATAAACCGATTGGGCTTAGTGGCGGCAGCGGTGCTTTGCCAGTTTGGGTTGATTATATGAATCGTCTAAAACTGACACCTGTTGCGCTACCAGAGCCAGAAGGCATCGAATGGCTATGGTTAGAGAACAACTCAGGCAAGCTGTCTAATGAGCGCTGTGCCAGCGCACGCTACTTGCCTGTTATGTCAGCATATTTGCCTCAAGAAGCCAGCAGCTGTGCGATTGGCTTATACCAACAGGATCGTGCGCGCGAGCAGATGCAGTGGCAAAATCAGCAAGGCAATATCAACAAGCAACGTCGCCGTGAAGGATTAGAGATTCCAGATGGTGAGGCTATTGATAATAACAGCAGTGATGCCGAGCAAGACGGTGATACACCCAATCGTGTAGATACTTGGTATGATCGTGCTGTTGAATGGTTTTAGTGAACTGCTTCTATTTCAGTCGTGATAGCTGAAAATTCGACTTTAAAGGTTAGTAGCTGAACGATTTTAAGATTTTTAAAACTTAGAAAGGGTTCTAATATGGCGTTATCTATATTGCAAGCGTTGTTGACTCAGCAGACGATTGAAGCTCAGTCCAAAAAACAGCCAAAGCATTTGCATACAGCTCTTTTAATTAGCGCTTGTTTTGGCATGCTAAGTTTAAGTGCTTGTCAGACTGCACCAACTTCAATAAAATCGCCTTCTGCTCAAACCTTACCATCAACCAGTAGTCAAAAAACGACGCAACCTGAACAATCCACAATAGTGACGCAAACCCCTCGCACTGATCATAGTGGTTATGAAAGTGTTGAGAGTACTGAAGCTTATAAGACTGACGATAATTATCCTATCGAGCCTTATCATCCACCTGTATCAATAGAGTCGCCAACGGAATCGGTAACAGAAAAGCCACCTGTAATCTTGGGGTCTAATCAAAGCACGAGTCAAACTCCGATCGTAACTCAGCCTGATACCGTGATCCTTACGCCTGCTCGTGAAGATGAAGTGATATATGTGCCATCTATCCCGTCGCATAATGAGCTACTAGAGCGTGCGCGGCAGAACTCGCAGCGCAGTCAGAAAACCACCAACAATAATAGCAACTTGCCCGCCTTTCGTAACCTGATGCAAGTGGGCACTGAGCAATTAAAGGCAGGCAATTTAAATGGCGCTGAGAGCAGCTTTACCCGAGCTCAGCGCCTAGCACCTAAATCATCAGCGGTATATTTTTATCTTGCGCAAGTGGCACTCAAAAAAAACCAACCGCGTAAGGCTGAAGCAATGGGACGGCGTGGGCTTAGTGTTTCTCAAGACAGCAGTCGCCGCCGTGCGTTATGGCAAATTATTTTACAGTCTGGACAAGCACAAGGTAATGCACGGGTCATAAAAGAAGCCAAACAAGCATTACGCTAACAGTATTATCTTTTTGATTAACCATGACGACTGACTATATAAGCACTAAAATAGGCTTTTATAGTCGGTCGTTAATTTTTATTATCTATTTTTTATTTTGAAACAAGGTTACTTTTATGGCATGGCAACAACTTCACTTACAATGTGAAAAAGACAACGTAGATCTTGCTGAAGCACTACTATTAGAAGCAGGCGCGCTATCTATTGCACTTGACGATGCAGGCGACCAACCTTTATTTGAGCCACTTCCTGGTGAATCACCACTATGGGACGAGGTAATTTTAACAGGGCTCTTCGATGCTACGATAGAGACTGGAACTCGTGATGTTATCGAGCAACTCAGTCATGAGATTGCAGCCCAAGTACAGGCGAGCCGTAGTTGGGTAAGTGCTGTCGATGACAAAGATTGGGAGCGTGAATGGATGTCCAATTACAAACCCATTGAGTGTGCCAATGACTTGTGGATTGTACCTAATTGGCTGACTCCGCCTAATCCTGAAGCGACAAACATCATAATGGATCCAGGCTTGGCATTTGGTACTGGCTACCATGCGACCACTCGCCTATGTCTTGATTGGCTAACTGAGCAGGACCTTACAGATAAAGTAGTGATTGATTATGGTTGCGGCTCAGGTATCTTGGGTATCGCTGCCTTATTATTAGGCGCGCGCCATGTTTATGCGGTGGACATTGACCCGCAAGCGGTACTGGCAACCAATCAAAATGCAGCACGCAATTCGGTCGACAATCGTTTGCAAGCGTTTTTACCAGAGGACTTTACTGCCTTTTGGCAACAGCAAAATATAGCGCCTGTAGAAGTGATGGTTGCCAATATTTTAGCCAAGCCACTGATAGGTCTAGCGCCTTATTTTGTCACCTTGATGGCACCAAAAAGTCGTATCGTCCTTGCCGGTTTGATTGAATCACAAACTGAGCAAGTGACCGAAGCGTATCAGCCTTATTTTGCGCTTGATCCTAAGCATGCTTTTACTGCACAAGAAGATCAACATTGGCAGAGATTGTCTGGTACATTTACAGGCTAGCAACATTAAATTACATCTGTTACGATAGAGTAGTAGTTAAATGTTGTGTATTTGGCGCTACTCTAGAGTTGCCTGTAGTTTATAATTAATAATACTTCAACAATGACATTGAAGTAATTGGCAGCGGTTGGTGAGTGGCTATACGGTATTCCTACTGATACCTTTTTGGATTCAACTCTATGACCACACCCATTAAAACCCAGTGTCCTCATTGTCATACCATTTTTAATATAAAAAATACCCAGTTAAATCAAAAAACCGCGACAGTCTGTTGTGAACATTGCCAGCAAATGTTTTTGGTGAATAACAATCTTATCGTCACTGCTGATATAGACAGCAATCATAAGCTGACAGGTACAGAAGTTTCTAGCGAGCGTGATAAGAAAATTAATGACAGAACCTCTCATAAGAAACATTCTATTTTAGCTGCTGCAAACTCAAATGATACAGATATCCTAATTCATGACGATATGATACATGATGACATGATTCATGACGATATCGATATTGATATTGAGGCATCTGCTGACAAGAGTCTAGAATACGACTCACTAGATAGTATGGATGCGTGGCTTACACAAGCCACTGATAACAATAACGCTACCCAAAGCGCTCTATCAGCAAGAAGTACTGCGAAAAAATTAGATAAACATTCAGATACATCTATTGATTTATTTGAAGAAACTTCTACCTCTACTAAGCATTCAAACCGTTCTCCTTCATCCGCAGAAGTGGCTTTAAGCTCAACGGCGGCTAACAGTATTCATGCCAATATTGATAATGATGCTGATGACTCGTGGCTCGAAAAACTGCTGAAAGAACAGCACCCACCCGAAGATACGCCAACCAATGATACTGATTTATCGCAATTACTCATTAGTATGGGCGTCGACTTTAAAGAGGAAGACCGTAGTAAAGCGGCATATGCCAAAAGATTACAAGCGCAAGCCAAATTCTCACCAACACCATCCCATCGTTCAGTAGCTTCATTACTATGGACATTAGGCTGTTTGGTGCTAGTACTACTACTTTTTGCTCAGTACATTATGTTTAACTTAAATAACTTAGTTAAAAATCCTGCACATGCTCAGCGCTTACAGACGATATGTACGATTGCAGCTTGTAGCCTGCCCAGTGCTGACTTGACTGCATTAACTCTGAGTGACATCAGATACCGAGCCGGTCAAATAAACAGTGCAGCTGATTCTAGTGATATAAGTGCTACTCTAAATAACCAAAGCTCACAAGCACAGCTATATCCTCATATAAAAGTCAGTGTATATGGTGCCAATGCGCTGATTGGTGAGTTTATCGCTCCACCAGATAAGTACTTGGTTGGTAAACAAAGTCAATTAGCTTCTAATGGTCATAAGCAGTTACTCTTTACGGTACCTATTGCCAATGCTCAAATTAGTAAAATTGCTATTAATCCCATTTACTGATGTTCGCTGACTGATATTCGCTCATTAACCTCATCTTCTTAAGATGATCGCTGCTGATTTTGATATAATAGCCAACGAGAGCCTCATGGTTTTACTCTTTAACCCCAAGGACATTATCTTATGACACCACAGGCACAGTACAATGCCAGTCATGTTAACAAAAGCGCTGGTAATCTTGATTATTATGAAGAGGACTACCATCGCTCAATCCGTAATGTGGAATCTGCTTTAGATGACACAGGTCATGCGCATGAGCCATTACGGATACATGTTGAACGTGTGGTGCGTCAATATTTTGCAATGTTAGGTGATGAGATACCAACTGAATTATATGAGCTTATTTTAAAAGAGATAGAGCAACCTTTGCTGTCTGTGGTGTTAGAAAAGAGCCGTGGTAATCAAACCAAGTGTGCGCAGATTTTAGGTCTAAATCGCGGTACACTACGCAAAAAGCTCAAAATATATGGTTTAATGTAATACTATAAATAATGTTTTTGATAAATCTGACTTATTAATAAGTACCATCAATCCTATTTATGAAACGCTTACCTACCCTAACTGATATTATGTATGGCAGTTTGTAGTTTATGATCTTATCACTCACGATATGCTCTATACTGATTGTCATTGTTACCTTGCCAGACGTTTACGTCAGGCTTTTTTTATGGAAATTTTTTTATGAGTAAAGCCCCACTAGCACTACTGTCGGTCTCCGATAAATCCAATATCGTTGAGTTCGCTCAAGGTCTGATTAAAGCAGGTTTTGGTCTGTTATCGACTGGCGGTACTTTCCGTTTACTCACAGAGCATAATGTCGCTGTCACTGAAGTATCAGACTATACGGGTTTCCCTGAGATGATGGATGGTCGGGTCAAAACGCTTCATCCCAAGATTCACGGTGGCATTTTGGGACGCCGCGGCACAGATGATGCGGTGATGAGTGAGCACGAGATTGAGCGTATTGATTTGGTAGTCGTAAACCTTTACCCATTTGCAGAAACGATTGCCCGTAGTGACGTTACCATGAATGATGCCATCGAAAATATCGATATTGGCGGACCTACGATGGTACGTTCAGCGGCAAAGAATCATGCACATGTTGGTATTGTGACTGATCCAGCTGATTATACGCGTGTACTTGAAGCCTTGGGTGATGGTACGACACTGACCCATGCCTTACGCTACGATTTAGCGGTCAAAGCGTTTGAGCATACGGCACAATACGACGGGATGATTGCCAACTTCTTAGGCAGCCGTGTTAACGAGAATCAAGAACCGGAAGATTTTTCACGTACCTTTAACGTTCAGCTAGAAAAACTGCAAGACCTGCGCTACGGTGAAAACCCGCATCAAAAAGCAGCGTTCTATGTTGAAAACAATGCTTTAAAAAGCAAGCAAGCATCTATTGCTACTGCTAAGCAATTGCAAGGCAAAGCATTGTCTTATAACAATATCGCCGATACTGATGCCGCGCTTGAATGTGTGAAAGCTTTTAGTACGCCTGCCTGTGTGATTGTAAAGCATGCCAACCCTTGCGGCGTTGCTGTCGACACTGATCAAGTAGCAGCATATCGCACTGCGTTCAGCACCGATCCTGAATCTTCTTTTGGCGGCATTATTGCTTTTAACCGCCCATTAACACTTGCCGCTGCTAAAGCCATTATCGACAATCAGTTTGTTGAAGTCATTATTGCCCCAAGCATTGAAGACGGTGTCCTTGAAGCGACAGCTAGCAAGAAAAACGTGCGCGTTTTGGTCTGCGGCGACTTGCCAGCACCTGAATTACGTGACCGCCAGCTTGATTACAAGCGCATCAATGGTGGCTTACTGGTGCAAGAGCAAGATTTAGGGTTAATTACTGCCAATGACTTAAAAATCGTCACAGACGTGCAACCAACCGAAGCACAAATTGCTGACTTACTGTTTAGCTGGAACGTTGCAAAATACGTCAAATCTAACGCCATCGTTTATGCTAAAGGTCAGCGTACCATTGGTGTCGGCGCAGGTCAGATGAGCCGTGTTAACTCAGCTCGTATCGCTGCTATTAAAGCGGAGCATGCTGGACTTGCAACCGAAGGCGCGGTTATGGCATCTGATGCTTTCTTCCCATTCCGTGATGGTATCGATAACGCTGCCGAAGTAGGTATTGCGGCGATTATCCAGCCGGGTGGCTCTATGCGTGATGATGAAACCATTGCTGCTGCAAATGAGCACGGTATCGCCATGGTATTCACCGGTATGCGTCATTTCCGTCATTAATTTGTGATTGAGCGCTATTCTCATTAAAAACTCATCCTCTTGAATAAAAAAAGCCACTGTATGATTACAGTGGCTTTTTTTATGTTTAAAAATAGATTTATTTAGAATGGATAGCGCACAAAGTACTTATCGTCCTTGAGCATTTTCCATATTGGCTTTATTAATCTCAACCTTATACACCAAACGCAAATAGTCTAAGTAATCTTGCAACTGATCTTGACCTAAATTATCACGGATAATCGCTGCCGTTTGCGCTCTTTGGTCTGCAGATAATGGCGATTGCTGGTCTGTTTTGATACGATCACCAACCAATACGGTTGCACCCATCTCTGTTTTGCTTGCCACAGCAACCACAGCCTTCTCAGGTGCTTGCTTACTAAACGCTAAGCCGCGCTCTTTTTCTGTCAATTGCGTGGTCTGACGGTTGACTTTACCAAGTGCCTGGAACGTTACTGCCTGCTTATTGATATCGGCGGTAGTTTTGATGCCGGTGGCAAGTTTTTTCGCATCATTTAATGCTAAATCACTGGCTTTTTGCTGACGCAGTAGCTGCGTAATTCTAGGGGTTGCAGCAGATAAAGACAGTGTTTTGGTCGGACGATAGTTACTTGGCTGTACCCAGACTGTGCCATTACCAACCTCGATGCCTGCTGTGACCGCTTGATCTTGAATGGTGAACTCATCAAACGCTTGTTTAATCACGGCTGGCTGCGCTAGAACAGATTTATTGTTCTCTTTGCGGTAATCTTTAAGACGTTTTAATGACACATTTTCTTGCTGAGCAATATCTTCAATACTAAACCCATCTGCCGCTAAATCGTTAATTGCCGTTACTTTGTCAGCGTAGATTTCTTGACGCTTGTACTCTTTTGCTTTGGCAGTTAACTCATCACGCATACTCTCAAGGCTTGGTATTTTTTTACCATTATCTTCAGTCACCGTAAATATCTGATAACCAAAGCTGGTCTTCACCGGTACGCTGACATCACCTACACTCAAGCCTTCTAACGCTTTCTCTACCGCAGCAGCGTCGTTGCCAAATACCGACGGATTAAAGCGTCCGATATCACCGCCTGTTTCCCCTGATGGGTCATCTGACTCTGTCTTAGCAACCTTTGCAAAAGCTTCACCTTTGGCAAGACGCGCTTTAATTTTATCAGCACGTGCTTTGGCATCGCTACCAGTCAATAAGATTTGGCTGATCTTACGCTCATCGACGACAGCAAGGCTTTGCTTATAGGCTTCATATTGCTGCTGTAAATCCTCTTTAGTGACTTCGTTTACTTGGATGGTCTGAGGGCTAAGCTGCAAATAAGCCAAATCGACCATAGCGGCACTTTTTAGCGTGTCTTTATTGGCATCATAATACGCTTGGATGTCGTTTTTGTTTAATGTTACTTTTGATACATAATCTTGCCAGTCAAAACGATGTAGCCAAATATTGCGCGACTCTAGCTGTAAATCAATCAGCTGGCTGACCGCTTTCATAGGATAGGCAGCAGTACCAACGATACTGGCATTCAGCTGATCTAAGCTCAACTGATTGCGGAACTCATCAAACAGCTGGGTTTTTGTCATATTACGTTGACGTAAAAAGCTTGCAAACTGATCATTTGAAAACTCGCCATCTGCACCTTTAAAGATCTCTTCTTGACGCAAAAGACGATTGATGGTGTCATCAGAGACGGTCATGCCAAGCTTGCCAGCCTGCTGCTCTAGCAAGGTGCGATCAATCAGACCTTTTAACACCTGCTCATGTAGCACATCTTCATTTAATAAACTGGCATCATCAACTTGGTCCAAAAGCTCAGTACGGCGATTGTTTACCGCAGTCTGATACTCTGATAGGCCGATACTCGCGTCCCCTACCTGAGCGATCTGATTGGGATCGACATTACCCCCAAAGTAGCTTTCGACGCCCAATAGAGCGAGCGGCGATAGGCATAAAATCAATAAAATGCGACCCGGCCAGCTTTTTAAAAAATCGCGCAATTTATCCATAGTTATCTCTGCTTTATTAACCTATATTGATGAAAAACCATTGTAATACTATTAATAATATCAACGCTCTACAAGCTGGCAATGGTAAGAAAATGGTAAAACTAACAAGGGGTGCATTTTATTATGGTCGCTCAAGGTGGATAACGCCGTCTTGATTCGAACAACATCTCTATCGCGCGCCCTATGATACGTGATTTTTCATGCAGACTCAAAATATTCAGGCGATATAATACAAACTATAGCACTAAAAAAAGCACCTAATATCTAGGTGCTTTTTTGATGAGTCGCTCATAGCTGTTATGAGGTGTCACCTTTTATTACTTTATCATCAACAAACGCAGTTTTTATTCGTGTATCACGTCATAAGCTGCGACTGTCTTTAAATAGATACGGCTTAGTTCAAGCGCTCTTTTAGGTTTTTACCAGCTTTAAAGCTTGGTACTTTGCTGGCTGGGATGCTTAGCTCTTCACCAGTCTTAGGGTTACGGCCAGTACGTGCTTTACGATCTTTTACGCTAAAAGTACCAAAACCAACCAGTGAGATGCTATCGCCAGCTTCTAGAGCTTCGCCAACGCTTTCCATAACGGCATTCAATGCTTCGCCAGCTTGAGTTTTATTTAGACCACTTTTCTCAGCAATGCTATCAATTAATTCTGACTTATTCATAAAATTTCCTTCAAGTTTTAGGGGGTAAAAAAATGCTCACGCCAAGCATTGTATCGCTCTCAGAGTACTTAAGCAATAAAAACCACTTGGCTCATATATAAACAGGTTTTGCTTTGTTATCGCCTTTATAGCAAGGCAACATAAGGAGCGCAAGCAATTTTACATATTTTTGTGCACTCTACAACGTATTTGACACCCAATGTTACCTAAACCTGCTGCAATATGATGACAAAAACGCTATTTTAGCTTTTAATTTGTGTCTTAGCTTTTATTTACTGAACGCTTATCTAGACGCTGATGTTTATCAACACCAACTATAATACTCAACGCATAAAATAAAAGAATTATTGTCAGGTAATAATTTTGCAACTGACAGAAACCCGCGTTACTTTTTATCATAAAGGCGTTACTATAAGCGCAATGTCATTGCACACTTTGGGTCGGTTTCAACCCTTACTTATCTTCTTATGTTTTATTTGAACAATAAAAACGGATTATCTACATGAAGCGTTCTACGTTGTCTCACTCTTTTCTTAATGTCATTTTGGTGTTTATCGAATCGGCGCTGACCCTATTGTTACGTTTAGATCCAGAACTCCGTAAAGCCGCTTATCCACTTGCTAAGCAAGAAACTGTCGTTGCGCTTAGATTATATCTACCACACGTAGAGGTGTTCGCTACTTTTAGTACCAAAGGCGTGTTATTAGATGACAGGCTACCTATTGGTCGCAGTGAGCCTGATGTCGTGATCAATGCTTATAGCCTGCAAGTGATTAACGCCATTACCACGCATGATAGTGAAACAACTGAAAAGCTGCAAATGCGTGGTGAAACGGTACAGGTTCAGCTAGTTAAGCAATTTATTATGCAACTTGGTCTAGGTAGCTTAATTCAAGGCTTAATCAAAAAGATTAAGGGCGGTAAAAGCAAGCCCAAGCCGACCGAAGCGGAAATGGCAGATAAAAAAGAAAGCTATAAGCTACGTATTAAAGAACAGCAAATCGAAATTACCACTTTGACCATCAAAAATCGTGAGCTCGAAATCGCTGTCAAAGAGCTACAAAGCAAACAAAAGACTTTTATCATCACGACAATAATTGCTTCTATCATTGCTCTTGCTGCCATCATTGCACTGTTTGTGATGAATTAATGTTCAAAAAATAACCTGATGTATAGATGATTTATTAAAAATATCTCTTAAGAGCGTTTGATATGACAGATCGTCTATCAAGCGCTTTTTTCGTTTTATCTTCAATCATTGTTTTTATCAATCATCGTCATTAATATCACTAACCATTCAACCACACTTTAATCTTGACTAAATTACTCGGGATTGAGTATAATTACCTTATCGTTGCACACATCGGGTAAACCATCTGTTGTTTAATAACGATAAGACACACTTAGTCGACAGATGATTTTTCTTATTAGCAGCATAGCTATTTATATGTGACTGGCTATATCTTAACCATCTGACCGATACTAAGATCGTTGTTAAATAAAATTATCCTTAAAAAGTTTGGAGATAACACATGCGTTTAACTACTCGAGGCAGATATGCCGTGACCGCTTTGCTAGATTTGGCATTACAAACCAGCCAACAAGAAAGCGCGGTGTCTTTATCCGACATTGCCAAGCGACAGTCCATTTCTATATCCTACCTTGAGCAGTTATTCTCAAAACTTCGTAAGCGTGGTTTGGTCACTAGTATTCGCGGCGCAGCAGGTGGCTATTATTTAGCAAAGCCACTTGATCAGATTGATGTGATGAGTATCATTTCTGCTGTCGATGAATCGGTCAATGCCATGCAGTGTGAAGGACGCGGCGACTGCCAAGGTGGTACAATGTGTCTGACCCATGATTTGTGGTGTGCCTTATCAAATCATGTAGAGCAGTACTTGAAAAATATAACATTAGCGCAATTATTAAACATGGAGCATGTGCAGTCTGTATCAGATCGGCAGCACAGCGATGCTCTAAAAGATATTTCTATAAAAGACATTAACACTATTACTTTATCGACCAGCGAGGCAAACCCAGCATGAGCCAACATAACACCCTTATATATTTAGATTATGCCGCCACGACGCCAGTTGCTAAGTCAGTCGCTGCCAAGATGAGCGAATATCTGACGGTAGATGGCATCTTTGGTAACCCAGCATCACGCTCGCATGGCTACGGCTGGCAAGCAGAAGAAGCGGTAGAAACGGCTCGTCAGCAAGTTGCTGAGGTCATCAATGCTGATCCTCGCGAAATCGTCTTTACCTCTGGTGCGACAGAATCTGATAACTTAGCCATCAAAGGTGCTGCTCATTTTTATCAGTCTCGTGGTAAGCATATTATTACCAGTAAAATTGAGCATAAAGCGGTATTAGATACCTGCCGTGAGCTTGAGCAAGAAGGTTTTGAGATTACGTATCTTGAGCCGCAGCCAAGCACTGGCATGATTTTACCAGAGCAAGTAAAAGAAGCTCTGCGTGAAGATACTATCTTAGTGTCTCTCATGATGGTGAATAATGAGCTTGGTACGGTGACTGATGTTACAGCGATTGGTGAAATCACGCGCGAAGCGGGTGTTATTTTTCACGTTGATGGCGCACAGTCTGTTGGTAAAGTACTTATCAACCTTGCAGAGATGAAAATTGATTTAATGAGTTTCTCAGGTCATAAAGCTTATGGTCCTAAAGGTATTGGTGCTCTATTCGTTAGTCGCAAGCCGCGTATTCGCCTAAAAGCCGAGCAGCATGGCGGTGGTCATGAGCGCGGTATGCGTTCAGGTACTTTGCCGACTCACCAAATCGTAGGTCTTGGCGCAGCATTTGAGTTAGCTAATCAGCGCTATCAAGAAGACCATGCTCATGCGGCAAAATTACGCCAAAAACTGTGGGATGGTCTACAAGATATTGAAGAGATTTATCTAAACGGTGATTTAGAGAATAGTGTCCCTAATATTGTAAATATCAGCTTTAACTTTGTTGAAGGTGAGTCTCTGATGATGTCGCTAAAAGACTTAGCTGTCTCATCAGGTTCAGCGTGTACCTCAGCGACTCTTGAGCCATCTTATGTCTTGCGCGCTATTGGTCGCCCAGACGAGTTGGCACATAGCTCAATCAGATTTAGCTTTGGTCGTTATACTACTGAAGAAGACATTGATACGGTTATCACCCAGATGCATCAAGCTGTTGATAAATTACGTGCGCTATCGCCACTTTGGGATATGTATCAAGAAGGCGTTGATTTAGATTCAGTAGAATGGTCTGAGCACTAATACTACATTTAAGCTTTATAATTTAAAAAATAATGGCAACAGCGATATTTTTATTTACTTTTTTTACTAAACATAAAAATATCGCCATAGCTAATGAATCAGACAATTATACATTAAGTGTTTGACCCCAATTATCGATGAGCCAGTAACCCATTAACAAAGACAGTCATTAAATGACAGCTCATCATCTAACCAGGAGAAAACCCCATGGCCTATAGTGACCAAGTTATTGATCATTACGAAAATCCACGCAACGTTGGCAATCTTGACAAAAATGCCAAAAACGTCGGCACTGGTATGGTCGGCGCACCAGCCTGTGGTGATGTTATGCGTTTACAAATCCAAGTCGATGATAACGGTATTATCGAAGATGCACGCTTCAAAACTTACGGCTGCGGTTCAGCCATTGCTTCAAGCTCGCTCGTTACTGAGTGGCTAAAAGGCAAAAGCTTGGATCAAGCTGGTGAAATTAAGAACAGTCACATTGCTGAAGAATTGGCATTACCACCAGTAAAAGTGCATTGCTCAGTCCTTGCAGAAGATGCTATTAAAGCGGCTATTAGCGACTATAAAGGCAAGCATGTTCCTGCTTAAGTATAGTCGTCGTGAAAATGACCGGCTATATTAAGCCATGTATAAGCGGTTTGATATATAGTATTTAGCAACTTGTTCTCTGTATGAAAGCGCAAGCTGCCAAAAAGCGGCTAACGCCAAGGAGGTGACAATGACGCTTATGTAATTGTCACCTTTTATTTATTTCGTTATTTATTTTGAATTTTTATCCCTATTATTGATAGTCAATGGGAGTTGGCATGATTGAAATGACAGAACGCGCCGCCCAACATGTGCGTGAGTTTTTGGACAATCGCGGCAAAGGCGAAGGCATACGCGTGGGTATTCGCACGGCAGGATGTTCAGGCTTGGCTTATGTTTTAGAGTTCGTCGATATCCCTGATGAAAACGACACCCGTTATGAAAGCCTTGGAGTCAGTATTTTTATTGACCCTAAAAGCTTGGTATATCTCGATGGTCTATTAATGGATTATGAAAAAGAAGGTCTCAATGAAGGCTTTAAATTCAGTAATCCTAACCAGAAAGGCGAATGTGGCTGCGGTGAGTCTTTTACGGTGTAACCGTTTTTACTATACAAAATAGAAGTCCTTAAAATAATAAATAAAATAAAGGCAGACGATATGACAGACAACGTATTAGAACCACAGTTTGATAATTTTTTTGCCTTATTTGAGCAGCCTGTACAGTTTGAGGTTGTACAAGACAATTTGGATCAGCGTTTACGTTTTTTGCAAAAACGCTATCATCCTGACAATGTCGCAAAAAATATATCCAATATTGCAAAAGCACAGCAGCAATCTGAGCAAGCATCAGCGCTTATTAATCAGGGCTATCAAACTCTGAGTTCGCCTGATAGTCGAGCCAGCTACTTGTTAGATATGGCAGGTCAAGCGCAAAGTCTAGAGCATTCCATCGCAGATCTGGACTTCTTAGAAGACGCTATGGAAATGCGTATGGATTTGGATGACGCTATTGGTGCTCAAGACATAGCAACGCTAAAGCAGTTACATCCACAGATTATAGAACGTCTAGCAAAGCAGTCAGCAAGCTTTAAAAACGCTTATGAGTCTCAAGACTGGCAAACCGCTATTGATTCTACCCAAAAGCTGAAATTTCTGGTGAAGTTAAATGCTGACGTCGTGACAGCCATTGATGGAATTTCGGCAGCTACACATTTAGATGATGATGATTTATATGTGTAATTAATGCGCTTATTAGTAGCGTTATTATTGAATATAATAATAACGGCTCAATTTATAATACGTTTTAGAAGTTTTAAAAAGCGACGGTTAAAGTAAGACCAATTATCTCGTATAATCTTGACTCTAAAAGCCTTTAATGGCTAGTTTCTATATTCAAACATTTATAGCAAAACTATTTTATGTTGTACTAACGATAGTCTATTTATCGCCTTTGTATCATTTCACTTATTCATTTTATCTTTGAGTTATCTTATGTCCTTAATGCAAATTGCTGAACCCAATCAAAGCACCCGACCTCACGAGCATCGTTTTGGCCTAGGCATTGACCTTGGTACCACGCGATCATTGGTCGCCGTGGTACGCTCAGGCAAGGCCCAAGTTTTGCAAGCAAGCACAGCGACAGATACCTTGTTGCCTTCTGTGGTGTATTATCCAAGTGAAGGTAGCCCATTGGTTGGTTCGGATGCCCTCGCCCACGTAGTAGATGATCCAAAAAATACCATTATTTCAGCCAAGCGCTTTATGGGTCGTAGCCAAGCTGATATCAAATTCTCTCATCCTTATGAGCTAAGCGGTGGTAAAGATGAGATGCCAGCTTTTGTCACTGCGCAAGGAGCCGTATCTCCTGTTGAAGTATCAGCGCGTATCTTAGCAGCGCTAGAACAGCGTGCTGCTCACGCATTGCCTGAGGATAGCATTCAAGGTGCGGTCATTACCGTGCCTGCCTATTTTGATGAAGCACAGCGTCAAGCTACTAAAGACGCCGCTCAAGCAGCTGGCATCAAGGTACTGCGTCTGTTGAACGAACCTACTGCAGCTGCGGTTGCTTATGGACTCGACCAAGCAACTGATGCAGGTATCGAGAAACATTACCTTATCTATGATTTGGGCGGCGGTACGTTTGATGTGTCGATTTTGAAACTAAACGATGGCGTTTTTGAGGTGCTAGCAACAGGTGGTAATAGTGCACTTGGTGGTGATGATATCGATCGCTTATTGACCAATTGGCTGATCAAGCAGTTGAATATCGATCCTAAAGACGTCAGCCTGCATGATAAGTCAATCCTTGCTCAGCAAGCCAAAGCTTATAAACAAGCACTGACGGACACTGAGCAAGTCGATATTGATATCGTCGTGAATGAGCAATCTTTTAAGGGCATATTGCGCCGTGAAGATTTATTAGTCATTGTAGACCCAGTGAGTCGCCGCACCTTGAGCGTTTGCGAACAAGTCTTACGTGATGCTAAACTTTCAACATCTGACTTAGATGAAGTTATTTTAGTTGGCGGCTCGACCCGCATGCCTGCTGTTAAACAAGTGGTTACTGATTTTTTTGCAAAGCAGCCCCTTTGTCGATTAAATCCAGATGAAGTCGTTGCTTTAGGTGCTGCACAAACTGCGCATCAATTGGTCAACGGTGATAGTGATAATAATTTATTGTTGTTAGATATCACTCCGCTATCGCTTGGTCTTGAAACCATGGGCGGTTTGGTTGAAGTGCTTATCCCGCGTAATACCCCTATTCCAGTTAAGAAACGCCAAATATTTACCACTTATCAAGATGGCCAGACTGGCATGATGATTCATGTGGTACAAGGTGAGCGCGAGACTGTCGATAACTGCCGCTCACTGGGACGCTTTGAGCTATACGGTATTCCGCCTATGAAAGCGGGATTTGCGCGAATCGAAGTGACTTTTAGCATTGATGCTAATGGGCAACTGACAGTGAGTGCACAAGAAACCACTACCAAGACCGAAAGTAAAATTGAGATTGTGCCCTCTTATGGCTTGTCTGATGAACAAAAAGAACAGTTACTCATTGCAGGATTTAAATACGCTGAAGAAGACAAGAACGCGCGCTCATTGATTGAAACCAAGGTTGAATCAGAACGTGAGATACTGGCACTGCAATCGGCATTGAAAGATTTTGATGCTTTACTTTCAGAAGATGCTAAGCAGTCTTTGGCACACACTATGCAAGACTTGCAAGCTGCGCTTGATACCAATGACTTAACCCTTATTGATGCAAAAAAGCTGGCGCTTAAACCGCATAGCGACGCCTTTGCTGCTCTTATCATGAATCAAAGCGTCAAGACCAGTATGGCAGGTACCAGCGCCAAAGACTGGTAAAAGAAATGCTTTACCATATTACTGACGTGTCGAATTAAGCATATTTTTATACTTTTAGATGTTATTTTAAATGGATTAGCACCGGATAGACTACCTTATGCCAAAAATCACTGTACTACCCCATCATGAAATTTGCCCCAAAGGCATCGAAGTTGAATTAGCAGCAGGCGAAAACTTATGTAAAGCCTTACTCGAAAAAGGCATCAAGATTGAACATGCTTGCGAGATGTCAAAAGCTTGTACGACTTGCCATGTCGTAGTGCGTAAAGGTTTTAATAGCTTAGATGAGATGGATGATATCGAAGCTGACTTACTCGACCGTGCTTGGGGGCTGGAACCTGATTCACGCTTGTCTTGTCAGGTAATGCTTGAGGATGACGATTTAACCATCGAAATTCCTAAGTACACTTTGAACCATGCCAAAGAAAATCACTAATTATTGATGACTTTATACTCATAAAAAAGCCAACTATATCTTATAGCTGGCTTTTTCCTATTCCAATATCTGATACTTTAAATAATCACAATCTATTCATGAGCAAAGAAAATTATTTACTATCATTATAGTATTGCTATAAATTATTTATGCTTCCCTTCTTTTTTGCTGGCTGCGTCAATTTTAATAGCGACAGATTTTTCTTCTTGCTCAATACGTGCAAGTGCAAGATTAAGACGACTTCTAATATCTTGATAATCGTTATCTTGCATGTCTCTAAAGTTCAAATGCAGATTAAAACCTGGAAGCGTGTGGTCTACCCATTTCGATAACTTGCCTTTATTTTCATCTGGATCTAATACTTTCCAAGCACTTACTTTATCATCAAAACCTTTTAGCGGGAAAGCACCTGCGTATTCGCAGTCAAAATCATGAGCGATATAGTCGTGAGTGCTCTCGCTAATGTATATTTCACCCTTACCAGCGACAGCTTCAAGCCTTGAAGCCAGATTGGCCTCTTTGCCAATCAGCGTATAGCTCAGACGATTATTACTACCAAAGTTACCAACATGACAGTAGCCTGTGCTAATACCTACGCGTATATATAATCCCTCAAAGCCCATCAGTCGCCATTTTTGCCTCAATGTGCGCATTTCACGGCGCATATCTATTGCCATAGCTACACAATCTAGGGCATCTTGACGCGGACCACGGCTATTTGGCTCTCCAAAAAAACACACCATGCCATCACCAATAAACTTATCTAATACTGCCCCATGTTTATTAGCGATCAAAGTCATACAGTGCATATAAGTGTTTAAAATATCAGCCAAATTATCTGCACTTAAGCTATCAGACAGCTCAGTGAAACCAACGATATCTGAAAACATAATCGTCAACTTAGCGCGTTTATTAGCGACAGTAACTGGACCGTCCGCTTTGACAATAGGCTCCCATACTTGCGGTGGTACGAAACGTGTCAACTTATTGATTACCGACACCATCGTACTTAAGCGCCCAACCACTTGCTCAGCCCGTGCCTCATAATGGATATACTCATAATATATATGGCGAAAGTGACAAAGCATTACGATCATCGTTGCTAGCAAGATGATAGGCGTTATCCAAGTGGTGTGACAATCTATCTCGGCACTACTCAAAATGACACTAACGTAGTAAAAAATAATGATGGTAACGATGGATACAGAAACCAGCTTTAGATGATTCTCAGGGCTGCTAATAATAATACGCAATCCGATCAACGACGCTAAACTTAATGAGATAATAGGACAAAGCTGAATGGAACCAATAACAGAAGACAATAAAATAATAACTATATTAGACGTCCAAAAGCTTTTTTGACGACGAAAGTTATAAACTAAAATCATCAGGCTAGGTAAGCAGACGACGATTAAAAGTGCCATTGAAGTTGGACTGAAGTCAAAATGGATAGCGAGCAGTATCACGCTGAGTATGAGAACAAAGATTTCAGGATAATCAAATCGACAGACATCTGTACCCTGTATAGATTTTTTTGGGCTAAAGGTGTCTAAAAGTGCCATGAGAGCTATTCGCTTAAATCAGTAAAATCATTGAAAGTACTCATAAAGATAGTATAGATAATGTACCTTATCCTTATAAAAAATATTTATGCTTATAAATAATATAAGAGAAATTAAACAGTTAACTTGCATATTATACGTTCTAATCTTAGTAACAGCTATGTCATTGAGTCCTCAAAGTATACCGTTTGTCATTTATTTTGTTACCAAAGCCAATGAAATCATCATCTCAAGACCTTTGTACTAAACATAAATATCAAGTTAAAGCTAATGGCAAAAAAGCCAGATAATATATCTGACTTCTTTTAACTGACATGTACCAAACAATGTTAAAACTATCAATAAGTAGTTAATTACATCTGCCAATCAAACGGCATTTGATGATGACCGCGCAGTGCCATCATCAAAGTCTGTTGCATTTGCGCCAATACTTCTTTGCTATAAGGCACTGCAGGAACGCCCCATACCGGATTTGGCCACTGCATATCGTTTTGATAGCGGACAATATGATGAAAATGAAGCTGTGGTACTTGATTACCGAGTGCTGCCACATTCATTTTATCTGCCTGAAAAGTTTTAGCGAGCTGACTTGATAACCAGCTCGATTCACGCAAAAACTGCGTTTGGTCTGCCTCAGACAATTCATACAATTCTTTGATGCCTGATACTCGTGGCACCAATATCAACCATGGAAACTGGCAATCATTGATTAAGCGACAGGTTGATAGTGGAAAATCACCCACTAAAAAACTATCGGCAGCAAGTTTATGATGAAGTTGGAACATAATGGCGGTTCTCTTGTTATGAAACTCAAGTAAAAGAATAAGAAAGATTAGGCTTAACATTTAAAACAGATATTTAAGGTAAAAATACAGTGACGCTATTTTATCAGTTATCCAATCGATAAAATAGCGTCATGATTTATTGTCTAAATGTCCTGCTTTTTAAATCTCTTAGTCTATAAGGTAAAGGTTAAACAGCTATTTTCCATGGTATATAGTGATGATTGAATATCCTAAACCGACTCTACCACCATATGCTTGCTAAAATAGCTTAATAACTCTTGAATCACCGTGACACGCTGCTGCGGTGTTGCCAATTTATCAGCATCCTGATAGCGAATGCCAGAAGCACCATTCATACGATAGTGCTGCCCATTTGCTTGAATTAGTTTAATAATCGCCAAAGCATCGACCGGGGTATCGGGTGCAAACTCTAATGTCATGCTATTACTATTGGCATCAATTTTATTAATTTTCAAAGGCTCGGCTTGTATGCGTAGACCATGAACCGCAAATAACTGCTTGGTCTGCTCTGGCAAAACACCAAAACGATCAATCATTTCAGTTCGAATATCAGTCAGTGCCTCTTTATCATCGGCATTACCAATACGTTTATAAAATAACAAACGCTGATGCACATCATGCAGATACTCTTCTGGTATCAGTGCCGAGCTATGCAGATTGATTTCGCTGGTTAGCGATAATGGTGTACTTAAATCAGGCTCTTTACCGGCTTTAATCGCCTTCGTTGCTCGCTCTAGCATATCCATATATAGACTGAAACCCATTGCCTGCATATTACCACTTTGCTGCTTACCAAGTATTTCCCCAGCACCGCGAATCTCTAAATCTTCACTTGCCAGCATAAAGCCTGCACCTAATGTGTTAGCACGCTCAATAGCATGCAATCGGCGCTTGGCATCTCCTTTAAGCCCCTTGATAGACGGTACAAGTAAATAGCAATAAGCTTGATGATGACTACGACCCACGCGACCACGCAGCTGATGTAATTGAGCCAAACCAAACTTATCCGCGCGCTCAATAATAATGGTATTAGCATTCGGTACATCAATACCCGTTTCGATAATGGTCGAACAAATTAGCACATTGAATTTTTTATGATAATACTGCTGCATGACTTGTTCTAGTTGACGTTCTTGCATTTGCCCATGAGCGACCCCTACTCGCGCTTCAGGCACTAGTTCACGTATGGTCTCTGCCATACGCTCAATACTGGCCACATCGTTATGCAATAGATAAACTTGACCACCACGCAACAGCTCACGCAAGATAGCCTCTTTCATCAAAGCGTCGGTCTTCTGCATGACAAAAGTCTTAATCGCAAGACGACGGGCTGGTGGCGTGGCAATAATCGACATATCACGCATACCCGAGAGCGCCATATTGAGCGTTCTCGGGATGGGCGTCGCTGTCATCGACATACTATCAACATCAGTCTGAATCGCCTTAATACGCTCTTTATGGCGCACCCCAAAGCGATGTTCTTCGTCAACAATCATTAGACCTAGATTAGAGAACTTTACATCGGGCTGTAATAACTTATGCGTACCAATGACGATATCAACCTTGCCTGCCTCAAGGTCTGTTAGCACAGTGTCTTGATGTTTTTTACCGCCAAAGCGCGAAAGCGTTTCAATACGTACTGGCCAATCAGCAAAACGATTGCGGAAATTGTCTTCATGCTGACCGGCTAGCAAGGTAGTCGGCACCAGCACCGCTACTTGATAACCAGCACTGACCGCAATGAATGCCGCGCGCATGGCTACTTCCGTTTTACCAAAACCTACATCACCACAGATGAGACGATCCATGGGCTGATTCTGCTTCATATCTTCCATGACTGCATGAATAGCGCTGGCTTGATCCGGTGTTTCTTCAAAGGCAAACTGACTAGCAAACAGCTCGTATTGCGAGATATCTATTTTAAAATGAATCCCGACCTTTGCCTCACGCCGTGCTTGTATATTAAGCAACTCAGCGGCGACATCATGGATTTGCTCGAGCGCTTTCTGTTTAGCTTTATCCCATTTTCCACTACCAATCTTGTGCAATGGTGCAAGCGCTGGGTCGCCGCCGCTATAGCGATTAATCATTTGCAGATTGGCAACCGGCACGTAAATACTGGCATCATCAGCATATTTTAAGTGAATAAATTCTTGCTCACCATCTCCGACATCTAAAGTTATTAAACCATTATAACGTCCAATGCCATGCTCAATATGAACGACTGGACTGCCATCAGTTATTTCAGTCACGCTTTTAACCAAGAACTCTTCTGATACACCACTTTGACGACGGCGGCGCGTTTGCAGCACTTGCCGACCAAATAATTGCGTCTCACTAATTAATACCAAACGCTCTGGCACATAGACGCCACGTTCAATAGGCGCAACCGTTAGCCCAACTTGTGGCAGCTTTTTAGCATTAAGACCAGTAGTTTTATCGGCAGCTAAAAACGCCTCAAAGCTGTCATAAGCCTTGATCTCAATCTTACCCTTAAACAGCTCAATAAGAATCTCACGACGACCTGCTGTCTCAGATACTATTAATACTGGTGTTGCTGTTTGCGCTTGTAGATCTAAGAACGCTAGCAGCTCAGTAAGTGGCTCTGCTTTTTGATGATTGACAGCCAACTGTGGTGGCTCTAGCGCGCTTAATGTCACCAATCCTTGTTGCTTATTCTGAACAAAATCTAACTGTGGTTGCTCAAATAACTGTAATTGACTCTCCAATACTGTCTCGTCAATCGCAGACGCATCATTCATTGTCGACAGTTCATTACGTGCACTCAGTATCACCCGTGGATAATGATTGAGATGCTCGTTAAGAGTGTTTGACAATAAATACAGCAACTCAGGGGCGACAATAGGTTTATCGATATCATGACGGCGCTCTTCATAGCGGCGCTGGATTTGCGACCAATAATCCGCCTGTTTCTCGTTAATTAGCTCATCAGTGATGAATAGCGTATCGCTTGGCAGATAAGCAAATAAACTACTCTCTACCGTCCAATCTTTTAAATCAAAAAACAGTGGCTGATAATATTCCAGTCCGCTACTCGCAATGCCCGCCATCACATCTTTATGTAATTCGAATTTACGGCTATTGCTATTGGGGAACATGGCAGCAAAATTGGTGCGAAAGGTTTCACGCCCTTCATCAAGTGGAAACTCTTTTGCGGGTAGGATCTGAAACTGTTTAATAGGCTTTGAGATATCTGGCAGTTTATGCAGTAGCGACAATGACTCTTTGCCCATACTACTATCGTTACCACTCATCATTGACTTTAAATCATCAACGGTCAATGTCCGTTGGGTCTGCGGATTAAAAAAGCGAATGGTTTCAATTTCATCGTCGAATAAATCTAGACGTAGCGGGAATGGCTGACCCATGGCAAAGATATCAATGATACTACCACGTACCGCAAATTCCCCCGGCTCAAAGACATTATCTACCGCTCGGTAACCTGCTTTTGCTAATAAGCTACGTTGGGTATTGATATCAAACTGATCGCCAACACTTAAATCAAAATGCTGTCCAATTAACCAGCTTGGTGGCGCAACACGGTGCATTAATGCTTGCACAGATATCAATAGCACGCCTGACGTTGGCATATCGGTTAATAAATTGATACGCTCGCTGACAATATCTTGATGCGGTGACAACTCATCATAGGTCAGTGTCTCCCAATCAGGAAATACATGAGCATCCACGCCGCAAAACGCCAACTCTGTCTCTATTTGATTCAGCTGATTTTGGTCACGCGTCACTACGACTTTTAGACGCTCGGCAACATTCCATATAGGTGCTTGTACTAAACTTGCCAGCCATAAGCTGCTGACTGCACCGTGCACAGGTGCAAGCCAGCGACGCTGGGCATTTTGGATAGGGAATAATTGCTGGTTAATCGGGGCAAAGGCGTCAGTCAAAGCAGTGATAGGCATAAAGGGTAAGATCAAGGTTAAGAGTCAGAAAGCTATTATACGAATATTTGCGCAATTACCAAAATTTATGCCGTAACGGTTTGTCACATAGCATTATTATAGATAACACCAAGAGCAAAACACTTTATAAAATAAAGATTTATGGCTAAGAATAGGGCTGATAAACGAAAAGACCTTAGCTTGCGAGCCAAGGTCTTTATAGGGAACTCTTCAAAAACAGACTTTGTCTTTAAATTAATGGCTTGTCACTAGCGATAATGCCGTTATTGTCTGCGTAGACAAACATACCAGAATTTAGCGTTAAATCACCAAAGCTGATTTCAAGATCGGTTTGACCTTCATCGCGGCGATTTGATTTACGCGGGATACAACCAAGCGCCATTACCCCGATGTCCATTGCTGCCATATCATCAACATCACGAACACAGCCATACACCACAACCCCTGCCCAGCCATTATCAATAGCCGACTGTGCAATCATGTCACCTAACAGCGCACAACGCATCGAACCACCGCCGTCAACGACCAACACCTTGCCATCACCGTCTTTGTCTTTACCATCACTGTTAAGCAACGATTTGACGCGACTATTATCTTCAAAACATTTGACGGTCACAATCTCACCGCAGAATTTGTCTTTACCGCCAAAACTATAAAACGATTTACCTTCGATATTAGGCAGGCATACCTGTGATTCAGGATTGGCATCTAATAAATCACAAGTTACAAAGTTTTCTTTGGTCATTGTTACTGATTCTGGCATGGTGAGACTCCTTGTCTGTTATGGTTAAATTGTTCTGACTTATTAAACTTAAACATTACTTAGGCTATTTATTATAGTAGTAACAAATGTAAAAGTTATCTAATTAATAGCTTAATGTTTTACACGGGTCATCGCAAGCATCTGTTTATTTTCGATAATATCAGTGGTTTTAATTGCGGGTTCGCTGCGGTATTTACTGCGATGATAGATATCATGGGCACTCATCGCCATGGCACTAGCGACACGCTTAGCTGAAATAGGATGTAAGGATAGTGACTCGGACACCAATGGCGATATAATCTGAAAGGCTTTTTGTCCCAGACTTTCAAGCGGGCGACCCTTATGTTTACCAAGTAGTAACGACGGACGGAAAATAACCAATTGGGCAAACCCTAATACCATTATAGACTCTTCCGTTTCAGCCTTTACTCGATTATATAAAAAGCGACTGTTTATGTCCGCATTCATTGAGGACAATAAAAAGAAGTTTTCAACGCCTTTCTCTTGGCAGAGTTTGGCAAAACCAACATTATAATCATGGTCAATCTTGCGAAAAACTTCATCACTACCCGCTTGTTTTTTGGTGGTGCCCAAGCAACTAAAAGCATCCGTTTTTCGATCAGCGCCAATGCTTGCAAAGATTTCGGCTAAGTTGTCAAAATCATTCACCTGATAAAAACGCATGCTCGCATTGATGTAGCGAGGCGGACGCCGTGCAATCACAATCAATGTGTCATAAATCTCACTCAGCTGCTTTACAAGATGTTGCCCGACCAATCCCGTTGCACCTATTACCATTGCTTTTCGCTGCATATCCTATCCATTTATAGAGTGTTGGAATACTTATGATCGTCAACAATGTGACTTTTTAAAGCCCGTCGGTGACGCTGACCACTGTAGTATCATACCTAAATTAATCAATCATCGAGGCTATTATGCATGATTTATTGTAAGAGATTTTATCAGCAAACAGTTTCACTTAGTTCATACGCTCGTTTGGACTCAAATACTCATTCAATATTATGATAAATACCTATTAAAGGCATAAAATCCCGCTCATTCACGTAATGCGGTAACTTCTTTGAGCATTAATCATCAAACTTATTGTCCTAAGGGCGATAATTTGCTAAGATAACCGGCTTTACACGTCAACGCTGTTTAATTATTCCAAACAGTTTTGGCGCTTGCGATGATTTATTACTATCAGATACTTTAATAGTAGGCATCGACATCATGTTCGGCGAGACGGCTGCTCGTTATCGATGATGGTTAAACCCTTTATTGCAATCCACATTCATAATTTTATCTGTCTTTATCAAGGAGATTCGCGTGGCTAATACTGCACAAGCTCGTAAACGCGCCCGTCAAAACACTAAACGTCGTCAGAACTCTGCGTCACAACGCTCTATGGTTCGTACTTATTTGAAACGTGTTGACGCGGCTATCGCTGCTAAAGATTATGACGCGGCTACCGAAGCTTACAAAAAAGCGGTACCGGTTCTTGATCGTATGGCTGACAAAGGTATTCTTCATAAGAATAAAGCTGCTCGTCGTAAGAGCCGCCTAAACAAAACCATCAAAGGCTTACTAGCTTAAGATTGGTTGCGTTTAGACCGTATGATGCTTCGATAACATCATAACTAAAACCTTGTTACTGGTTCTAATACTGGGGCAAGGTTTTTTTATGCCTGCTCAAAAGTAATTAATAATTTCGTAAATAGCGCTTATGTCCATTTTACTTCTGGTGGCAATAATAGTTTATTTGGATGAAAGCCAGCAGTACGGTAGGCTTCAAGCAAAGTGTGTATTGGACGTACATAAACTTCACCGCGCCAGACAAAATACGCACTTGCCTGCTCGAATGGCTTGTCATCAAACCACAAAAATACCCCTTCCATCATTTTTGGCCAATCGTTCCAATCAATCTCAACAACATCAAACATCACCGCTAAGAATGCAGATAACAAAGTGTCATGGCTGACAGCGAGCATTAGATGCCCGTGTTGCGGCTGATTTTGATAAAAAAGCGATAGAATATCGAGACCGCCCTGATAAGCGTTTTTAGTGCCTTCAAGATTGCCTTGCAAGAATCGATTGATAAAATTGAGAACACCAATCTCTTTAAAGATGGGATTTGCAATATCAGGTTCAGTCACTAAGCTACCAGGCTCAACCAACAATGACTGGTGCGCGATATCACGCCTTAGTCCTGCCCCTTCTTGCATCAGCTGCGCCGTATCAAGACAGCGACCAATCGGGCTTGAGATGCTATCAACATCGAGCGAATACGGCAGATGTCCTGCCAACCAACGACCCCAAGATTTTGCCAATACGCGACCTTTGGGTGTCAATGGCAGCTGATAACTGGCAAAGCCATTACCATCAGAGCGCTCACGCAGGGAATGTCTGGTAAACAAAATCAGGCGCCTATCTTCAGGCAACAACCTGACCGACGACATCATACTATCAGGAAGATGTGAGGGCGCTGGTGCACTTGGATTATGACTCGCAAGCTTCTCAGCGGATAGGCTCGATGTGGTGTTATTAGGAAGTTTACTCATCACATAAGCCTATCAGATTTTTCGACAGGAATGAACCAAATATAAGTCCAATTGCAATATAATCTAAAGCAAATATATTGAGAGCAGACCCGTTAATTTTATTAGAAATAAGACGCTATGACACGGTGAAATCAAAAAAGAAATACTCATATTTATTACGTTTGACTAACCGATATCAATTACTCTATCCCATGTAAACGATAATGCCGTACTACTAACCTCATTTGGATAAGCACGCGGATTGACGATAACGCGCGTATTATGAATGTGGTAATCAAATGCTTCATGCGTATGCCCATGCACCCATAGTGCTGGTGCCCACTCTTCATACATCCAGCTTGATAAATCACTGATAAATGCGGCATTACTTGGTAGCTCAGCATACTTCTCAGAGACAGATAATGGACTGATGCTATGATGACTCATTACCACGGTTTTTTTGCCCAGTGCTTTTGCCGTTATCAACGCTTGTTTAAGCCATTGACGCTGCTTAGCATGAATCTGTATCGACATTTCAGGTGAAAACAGCTCGCTGCCGGCATAGATCTGTTTGTAGTCACGCATAAAGCGCATTGCCACTGCCCTAGTCTCTTCATTGGCTTGATATTGATAATCTGTCCAAAGCGTACAACCTAAAATGCGCACCTCTCCGATATCAATATGCTGACACTGCAAAAATCGTACGCCCTGCTTTGATTCACCATCATAATTGTCCCAAGTCGCCAGCTTTTTATCAAAATGCAGCACGTCTTCATTAAAGTACTCATGATTACCAGCGATAGTGATTAGAGGGACTTGTAAGCGCGCTGCTTGCTCTTGTAGCCATGGCATACCAATATCGCTATTTGCTGTATCTCCTGCCACCAGTACGATGTCTGCGTCGGTTTTGGGGATATGCCCTATCGGATGGGATTGACGTATATAACTGTCAATATGTAAGTCACTCAAAATCTGTAATTTCATAGCAGCCTATATCATTAAATAAACATAAATAGTTTAGCACCTTTTCATCTAGGGACAAAAAGTAAAAAGACAGCGGATTAGGCTGTCTTTTTACTTTTTGACTGAAGTATCTGATTGAAAAGTTAGAGACTTTGGAGTATTAACTGTAATTTCGCTGCAGGATCTACTGCTTGAGTAATTGAGCGCCCAATCACCAGATAATCAGAGCCATCAAGTAATGCCTGTTTTGGCGTACAAATACGCTTTTGATCATCAGCATTATCATCTAGCAGACGGATACCAGGCGTAATCAGTTTAAAGTCCTGACCACATAATGCCTTTAATGCCTTTGCTTCTTGTGCTGAGCATACTACACCATCGAGACCTGCTTGCTTGGTTAATTGTGCTAAGCGGCTCACTTGTGCCTCTAAGCCGTCGGTGATGCCCGTTTGTATGAGTGCTTCATTGTCCATAGATGTTAAGACAGTCACTGCAATCAGTAGCGTGTCAAAATCATTGTCTAGCAAGCGCTGTTTTGCCAATGACATCGCATCGTAGCCAGCACTTGCATGGACGTTGACCATCCATATACCAAGCTCAGCGGCAGCCAATACTGCTTGTGCAGTGGTATTGGGGATATCATGAAATTTAAGGTCTAAAAAAACCTCAAATTGGCGCTGATGCAATGCTTTGACTATCTCAGGGCCACAGCGGGTATACAGCTCTTTACCTACTTTCAATCGGCATAATGCCGGATCTAATTGGTCAGCTAATGCAAGAGAGGCATCCTTTGTCATATTATCTAATGCAACGATGACAGGAGAATTAATTGCGTTGTTCATTGTTATGCTTCTTTATATCAGGTTTATCAAATTATTATATTTATAATCAGCAGTGAAAATGCATATTACAAATTATTAGTAATCGCGTTTTTGCTTGGTCAAACTTGACCCATCATGCACATTGGCGTTGGGATGAGCATTGGGCATTGTCGTATCCTGTACATTAACCGCTGTTGCACCATAAACAGCTTCTTCTACAGTAGGCGCATTCGCTTGACGATCAATCACCATATTGGCTTGGGTTATCTGCTCTTGCAAATTGGTATTTGCCTTTTGTAGACGCGATATTTCCCACTTGTTTTGCAAAACACGGAAAATTAGCAGTGCTAACAAGATACCTATAACGATACCAAGTATGAGACAAAGTATCATTAGCAAGCCTAAATTCATCGTTGGTGCTTGTGAAAACAAAAGATTGACGCCAACTTCAGTATTGTTTGCCAATACCAAACCTAGCGAGTAAGCGAAGCTCAAAAATAGCAGCACTAATAATAAAATACGCATCAGACGTCTCCTTAAGTTTTTAATAGAACAGATAAATGGATAAAAACTAAGCCATACTGATTGATATTACTACGTTATAAAAGGGTTAGTATAAATAAGAAAAATCGGCTCATACTTTAGTAGTAGATCGGTAGAATATCTTATATTACTTCAATTGGCTTACTGTCCGCCTGCTACTTTTTCGTTTACAGCTTCACGTAATGCCTTGCCTGGCTTAAAGTGCGGGATTGCTTTTGCAGGTACTGGTACGCTTTCACCCGTTTTAGGATTGCGACCCATACGAGCACGGCGATGATGAAGACAAAAACTGCCAAACCCACGAACTTCTACTCGACCATCATTGGAGAGCGTATGAGTCATCAAGTTTAATATCTCGCGTACGGCGTCATCGACAACGGTATCTGTCATCGTGTCACAATTTGCACTCAGATTACTAATAAATTCGGACTTATTGATTGTTTGCTGCATTATCATACTTGCCTTGTTCATTGATAGATAAGATGATGGAAATAACTAAAATGATCACCACAGATATTATAAAATATTAGCTGACAACCACGCGATTGTTGACTAAATATCTGTTCATTTATAATGACTTGGATCTGATTTTACATCTCGTTACTCGATGTTGTAAATGATAGCGGATATTGAAGGAAATTGGAAACAAGAGTTCCTCTATCAAGGAAAAAACTGTATCAATTATCGTTAATACTAAAATTTAGCCATAAAAAAAAGCGACCGGAGTCGCTTTCTTTTATAAGATCATAACATTAGCGGTAAATAGCTTACTGCATTTGTTCTTTGATCAAGTCACCAATCGTTTTTGGTTGTGCATCAGAACCAGCAGCAGTACTAGTCGTAGTTGTGCTACTTAACTCTTTAATCGCTTGACGCTCTTCAGCTTCGTCTTTCGCTTTGATAGACAGGCTGATATTACGTGTTTTACGATCAACACTGATGATTTTCGCTTCTACATCATCACCAACAGTTAGATGCTTAGTCGCATCTTCAACGCGGTCACGTTGAATCTCAGAAGCACGTAGATACGCTTCAACTTCATCAGCAAGTTCGATAGTAGCGCCTTTAGCGTCTACTTCTTTTACTTTACCATTAACGATAGCACCGCGGTCATTGTTGACTAGGTATTCGTTAAATGGATCTGACGTTAATTGTTTCACGCCTAGGCTGATACGATTGGCTTCTGAATCTACAGACAATACCATTGCTTCAACGGTGTCGCCTTTGTTGTAGTTACGGATAGCATCTTCGCCAGTTTCATTCCAAGAAATGTCTGACAAGTGAACTAGACCATCAATACCGCCATCTAGACCGATAAAGATACCGAAGTCAGTGATTGATTTGATCGTACCAGTGATTTTATCACCGCGCTCATGTTTCTTATCAAACTCATCCCATGGATTGGCTAGAGTTTGCTTGATACCTAAGCTGATACGAC
This sequence comes from Psychrobacter sp. S4(2024), assembly GCF_036861305.1. Classification (NCBI taxonomy): domain Bacteria; kingdom Pseudomonadati; phylum Pseudomonadota; class Gammaproteobacteria; order Moraxellales; family Moraxellaceae; genus Psychrobacter; species Psychrobacter sp. S4(2024). The sequence continues at coordinate 378,746 of NZ_JAZAQR010000001.1, forward strand.
GACGTTCTTCGTCGATATCAAGGATCATTACTTCAACTTCATCACCCACTTGAACAACTTTAGACGGATGGATGTTTTTGTTGGTATGATCCATCTCTGATACGTGTACTAGACCTTCAATACCTTCAGAGATTTCAGCGAAACAACCATAATCAGTTAGGTTGGTTACGCGAGCTTTAACCACACTACCCACTGGGTATGTGCCGCCAACGTTATCCCAAGGATCAGTACCTAGTTGTTTTAGACCTAGGCTGACGCGATTGCGCTCACGGTCAAATTTAAGTACTTTAACTTTAAGATCTTGACCAACTTCAACAACCTCAGATGGGTGCTTAATACGGCGCCATGCCATATCAGTGATGTGCAATAGACCATCAATACCACCAAGATCAACGAATGCACCATAATCAGTTAGGTTCTTAACGATACCTTCAATCTCGATACCTTCTTCAAGCTTGTTCAATAGCTCTTCGCGCTCAGCTGAGTTTTCAGCTTCCATAACGGCACGGCGACTAACGACAACGTTGTTACGTTTTTGATCAAGTTTGATAACTTTAAATTCTAACTCTTTACCTTCTAGATGCGTCGTATCACGGATAGGACGTACATCTACCAATGAACCTGGCAAGAAAGCGCGTACTGAACCGATATCTACAGTAAAGCCGCCTTTTACTTTGCTAGAAATAATACCTTTTACAATCTCATCATTGTCAGAGATTTTTTCAAGGAAATTCCAAGTTTCAACGCGTTTGGCTTTTTCACGTGACAGTAAGGTTTGACCCATACCGTTATCAACCGCTTCAACCACTACGTCTACTGTATCGCCAACTTCAACTTCAAGTTCGCCTTCTTCGCTTAAAAACTCTTCACGAGCGACGATACCTTCAGATTTTAGACCCGTATCAACAGTGATCCAGTCGTTATCGATGGCGACAACAGTACCGGTGATAACCGAGCCACGCTCGATATCCAGACCTGTTTCTTCGATGCTCGCTTCAAATAGTTCAGCAAATGATTCCATTATGTCTACCTTTGTATAGCCGTATCCTGTCCAGCACAGTACGGATCAAATTTATGACTGTATAAAACGAGAATACTGGTTTTATATCCTATGCAGTCATATATAAAAACGTTTGTTGCTAATAAGCGAATGCGTCAGCAAACTCACTAGCAACAACTGTCTTATATTAAAATGCGTTATATTTTTTAAATTATGACCTTTAAACAGTAGATTCCATTATTTTCTAAAGATTATTGGCGTCTACTACTGTAATTTTATACTAAAATCAATCCTATAGGAAACCTTTTCATACTTACTACCTTGTTATTATTAGCTATTGAAGCAAATACCTTTATCCTGACAATATTGTTTTACTTGCTCATAAACCGCATCAGCATCTAAATTGGAGCTGTCTAATAGTAGCGCATCTGCTGCAGGCTTTGATGGTGCCGTTGTACGGTTTTCATCACGATCATCACGGGCTTTAATCGTTGTTAATATTGCATCAAAGTCTGCTATTTGACCAGCATTTAATAGCTGTGTTACACGGCGCTCGGCACGCGCTTCGGCACTGGCTGTCAAAAACACCTTAACGTCAGCGTCTGGAAACACGACTGTACCCATATCACGACCATCCGCAACCAATCCTGAACGAGTTGCCATATCTTGTTGCAGCGTTAGCAATGCTCGACGAACTTTTGGAAATACTGCTATCTGTGATGCGTAACCGCCAACCGTTTCATTACGAACTTGCTCACCTATTGCATCACCATTCACGATAATATCGACACGTCCTGATGCATTGTTGGGTACAAAGGCAATCTCTAAGCTTTGAGTTAACGCTAATACAGCCATCTCATCAATGGTTTGGCTTGCATCAGCAGTAATCAATCCAGCTTCAAACGCCTTAAGTCCAACGATACGATATAACGCACCTGAATCAAGTAGCTGATACCCTAAAGCTTGTGCTAAGCGCCATGTAACTGTGCCTTTACCTGCGCCACTTGGCCCATCAATACAAATAACAGGATAACGCAATGAGGGCTTCTCTCTGTTAGTAATCGCATTAGGGTTGGCAACAGTCATAATACTCACTTAAAGTCGGCAATTTCTACAACCACATAAATAATCATAAAAGTATCAATAAAGCATTTTTCACTTACTTATCAAAGCATTATAAGGAAATCACTCTATTAACAAGTAAATAGGGCGATATTATAGCAAACAAAGCGACCTATCACTAGCAGCAAGAATCATATCTTGTTAATCACTGCTGTTACACTTAGCTTTTGCCGCTTTTCTGCGCTGACGAAAAAAATCTTTTAGCATCTGGCTGCTGTGCTCACGGCACAAGCCTGCATCGACTTGCATACGATGATTATAAAAAGGCTGTTCAGCCAAGTTCATTTGACTACCAAGCATCCCTGCTCTCGGCTCATGCGCTGCATATACTAGCCTATCTACACGTGCATGAATCATTGCACCTATGCACATGGTACAGGGTTCTAAAGTCACATATAAGGTCGTCTTTAGGGGCAAACGATAATTCTTTAAGCGTGTACAAGCATCTCTTAACGCTACGATTTCAGCATGAGCCGTCGCATCACAGCGTCCAATCGGCTCATTAAATCCCTGACCAATAATTTGCTGGTTATGTACCAAGACAGCTCCTACTGGCACCTCTTCTTTCTCAGCGCCTTGCTTGGCAAGTTTTAGTGCTTCTTTCATCCACTTGATATCCTCAACTGACCAAAATAGAGCTGTTTTGATCTGTTCACCTATTAGCGGATTACCATTAGTAAATGGACTATGTATTAGCTGGTAAGGCAATAAATTAGTGTTTAGAAAATTTTTCATTTACTGTGGTAATTGCCAGTCGATAGGCGTTTGACCATATTGCACCAGATAATCATTGGTTTTTGAAAACGGCTTAGAACCAAAAAAACCACCACGGTTAGCAGCAAGTGGTGATGGGTGTACTGCCGTCAAAATCAGATGTTTATCAGTATTGATATACTTGCCTTTTTTCTGAGCTTTACTGCCCCATAAAATAAACACAGTATGTTCAGTCTGCTCATTAATAACATCAATAACCGTATCAGTGAACTTCTCCCAGCCTTGATTTTGATGACTGTTTGGTTCGCCTTCTCTTACTGTCAAAGAGCTATTTAACAATAATACGCCTTGCTGTGCCCAATACGTTAAATCACCATGTGCTGAAGGTTTGATGCCAATATCGTCCGCCATCTCTTTCAATAAATTGTTAAGTGACGGTGGCTTTGGGATAACTTTAGGGACAGAAAAGGACAGCCCCATTGCCTGTCCAGGACGATGATAAGGATCTTGCCCTAAGATAACAACTTTCACCTGTGATAAAGGTGTCAAATTAAACGCATTAAATATCAGCTGTGCTGGGGGATAAATACCATCCTCTGACTGATAGGCTTCTTTTAAAAAAGCTCGCAAGCTATCCATATTGTCAGAAGTTAATTCTTCTGACAACGCCTGCTTCCAATCTTCTGGCAAGCGTACATTGTCGAGAATCGCTTGCTTTTGCGCGACTGTTTTTGTGGGTTGTACGTCAAATAATTCCATGATGAATCCTTTTTTATTTGTTATCAGGATGCGTGAAGGGTGATATTAACAAAATATTAGGGTTGCGTTGTCATATATATTAGCAATAAAAAAACGGTTACCGCAGTAACCGTTTTTATCATAGTGCGAAAAATAACCTAACTGGCTAATGATTCGGAGTCTGGACGTGGCTCATGAGTCTCAACAACAGTCAATATAATACGGCTATCCGCTGACCCTTTATCTGACAACTTATCAAGCTTCACAGTCTCACCATCTGATGCCTCTGGCTCCAAGGTTAAATGTACAACCCCGCCATTCACTAAATCACCAAATAGAATCATATTTGCCAGAGGCTTTTTGATTTCGTCTTGAATCAGGCGCTGCATTGGACGTGCGCCCATTAAGCGATCATAGCCTTTAGCTGCCAGATAATCACGTACCTCATCATCAATCTCTAAAGTAACTTGCTTATCGTCAAGTTGTACCTGTAGCTCAACCAAGAATTTATCAACCACGGATACAACGACTGAGGTATCAAGAGGATTAAACTGGATAATAGCATCAAGACGGTTACGGAATTCCGGAGTAAACACACGCTTGAGTGATTCTGTATTGTCACGGCTATGATCTTGCTGGGTAAAGCCCATAGAAGATCGACTGATACTCTCAGCACCGACGTTGGTCGTCATAATAACAATGACCTGCTTAAAGATAGCAACCCGACCATTATTATCTGTCAATGTACCGTGATCCATCACTTGTAATAACAAGTTGAAGACATCCGGATGCGCTTTTTCGATCTCATCAAACAATAACACACAATGCGGATGCTGATTGATTTTTTCAGTCAATAGACCACCTTGATCATAACCCACATAACCTGGAGGCGCACCAATCAAACGTGAAGCGGTATGTGCTTCCATGTACTCTGACATATCAAAGCGCACCAGCTCAACACCCAACAGATTTGCCAATTGACGAGAAACTTCCGTTTTACCAACCCCTGTCGGACCAGCAAACATGAATGAGCCGATTGGCTTATCTGGTGCTTTCAGACCAGCACGAGACAGCTTAATCGCATCTGCTAGAGTCGCAATCGCTTCATCTTGCCCAAATACCAGATGCTTAAGGTCACGATCTAGATGCTGAAGAATACTCTTATCATCACTAGATACTGACTTGGGCGGAATACGTGCAAGCTTGGCAACAATCGCTTCGATATCTGCTACATCAATTTTTATCGGAGCGCGCTTCCCTTTTGCTTTCTTATCAACAGACGATTTTGCACGATCATTGGCTTTCGCAACATCTGCCTCATCCTGCATTTCGTTATCACTATAAGTATCACTGTCGAGACCGTCAATATCAGCCTCAATCTGTGCATCAAACTCTTGCTCTATATCAGCAATAAAACTTTCTTCCGCTTCTATATCGTCTGCATCAGCCACGACCCCTAAACGCTTATAAGCGCCAGCCTCATCAATAACATCAATGGCCTTGTCCGGCAAAAAACGCTCATGGATATGTTTCGCTGATAATTGAACGGCAGTAACCAGTGCTTCATCAGTATAGACAACATTATGGAACTCTTCGTACCGCGGTTTAAGACCACGCAAAATATCAATCGTATCATCAACACTTGGCTCTTTCACGTCGATCTTTTGGAAGCGACGCGATAAGGCATGGTCTTTTTCAAACACTTGACGGTATTCAGTAAAAGTGGTTGAACCGATACAACGCAGTTCACCATTGGCAAGTGCTGGTTTAATCAGGTTGGACACATCCATATTACTGCTCATTGATGAGCCAGCGCCAATAATCATATGAATCTCATCAATAAACAAGATAGCATTGGGTTTTTTCTTTAATGCATCTAATAGCGATTTCATACGTTTTTCAAAATCGCCGCGATATTTAGTACCCGCAATCAATGAGCCAATATCAAGACTATAAATCACGCAACCATTCAGTGGTTTCGGGGCTTTATCATTGATAATCAACCACGCCAACCCTTCAGCAATAGAGGTTTTACCAACACCCGGCTCACCGACCAATAGTGGATTATTTTTGCGGCGGCGACACAAAACTTGCGCGGCGCGTTCAATCTCAGGACCTCGCCCAATCAATGGATCTGTTTTACCTTCAGCAGCACGCTGATTTAAATTGGTCGCAAACTCAACCAACGGATCTTTACTGGTTTTTTCTGAGGCACTACTACGGCGCTCACCCGTCATAGAAGCACGCGGCTCAGATGGCTCATCTTTATCTTGACCATGTGATAGATACTGAGTCAACTCAAGACGACTGATGCCCTGTTTTTTGAGCAAATAAACCGCATAAGTATCATGTTCTGAAAACATCGACACCAGAATATCCGAACCTTCAACCAAACGACCGCCACCAATAGACTGCACATGAAAAATTGCCCGTTGTAGAATACGATCGAAGCTTTGGGTCGGCTGCGGGGATTGCTCAGTATCAGGATCGACCGTTGGAGTATGCTTATTAATATAAGCCTCAAGCTCAGTACGTAGTGCTGAGACATTTGCATTACAGGCCGTCAATGTGTTGGCAGCGTGCGTATTTTCTAAGAGTGCCAGTAAAAGATGTTCAACAGTGAGATACTCATGCGATTTTTGGCGCGCAAGTGTCATTGCTAAACGCAAAGAAACTTCAAGATGACGACTTAACATAACGACTTCCTACGGTTATACCTATCTTTATAATTGATAGCTTTATGAATGAGTTAGTAAGTAAATCAGGGCGGTGGATGGATTGTTCAAGGGCAATATGAGTATTATTAAATGACGCTGTTAAATAATGGCTTCTATGGCTTGGCTATGATCCTCACTTTTCTTTATCTCAACATGATACTCAGATATAGTCAATCTATTAACACATACTAAAATGTATCGAAGTGTCCCTAGACCATTTTTCAATGATAATATTCATTCAACAATAATAGAGCGCATGTACTAAAGCTACAGATAATTCAAGAATTTGAATAATGCAAAAAGAGAATAAATACAGGCAATAATGAGAAAAGCGGTTATATAAGAAAGTCTAAGCTAGTTTAAAAAAGAGAGGTGTAGAGCAAGTTTGTGCTTAAATAAACTTGCTCTAAAAACACTAGAAGAATATATTTTATTGAAAATATTAAAGATATATGGTTAAAATATAGTGAACTTGAGATAAACATACGTCATCAAAAATTAGAGTAAGGCTTTACTCGCCTTGATGCGGTTCGATTTGGGTCAATAATGGATAGCCTTCGCGATGTGCCAGACTGTTAACTTTTTTGGCCTTGGTCTCAGCAATGTCTTTAGGATAAATACCAGCAATACCCTTGCTGCTATTATGAATCGTCAACATAATCTCAACGGCCGAATCCATACTATGACGAAATTCAGATTGTAAAATATAGACGACAAATTCCATCGGCGTGTAATTGTCATTATACATCACCACAGCATACATAGGCGGCTTGGCGACTTCCGGCTCTGCCACCAATACATCAGCCTGCGGGGCTGTTTCACCTTCAGGCTCACCCACTTGCGCAAGACGCATGGGTATATGTGGAAAGTGCCAATCTGATGTGATTGGCGTCGCTCTTGCTATCGTTTGTTTTATCATAATTGGAATACAGATGAATCAGTAGGTTTAATGAATAGTTATCTTTAAGAGACTATAAAATCGTTAAAAATAAGGGGTAGCACTAGATATCTGGCTAGCAGCTACGACAACTAATGCTCAATAAGACTTAAGGCTCAATAGGACTTTCATCGACGTCTGGCAAATCTAACAGTGATAATGGCATATTGTCAACTTTAGCACCAAGCTTCCAATCATACAGCTGCTCGACTTCTTGACCAGCGGCTTTTAGATTTAGTTTAATTTGTAACGGCTTAAAACCCGCTGGCATTGTGAAGCGACCACGTATACGCGTCACGCCTTCAATAGTGTAGCTGACGGGCTCTAATGGCACTTCTACAAAATCATCATCATCAAGCAAAGTCAGCGTTGGATTCAAACGTTTGGCTTTACCATCACTTGCGAGCATACCTATATCGAAACCATATTCAAAGGCATTTTCAGGTAAAGGCTCAATCTTTGCACCTAGTATCTGTAAAGGCATGCCGCCCTTCTCACTCACAATCTCAGCATAAAGGTCATTGAGCTGCGCTACCTGTCTATTTTCAACCATGATGGCTTGCTGATTTTCGCGTAACTCTTTTAAGTTTGCCAAACTTATTTCTAGCTCTTGTTTAGAAGTAGCAACTTCATTGGTCGCTATTTTATGACTGACGCGTAAATCTTTTAGCTCTTGGAGCGACTCTTTGCTGGTAATGACTGCTTGCTGGGTTTCATTTTGCATTGAATAATAGCCACGTTGATAACCAAGTTTGTGACCAAATACTAATGCCACAATTGCTGTCACCAATATCGCAATCACAAATAACGCTAACACCAATGTGGAAGCGCCCTGCTGCGAGCGAGCAATGCTGTAATGCTTCATAACACTACGCTGAGTTTCAGTATTCAGAGATGAACAATGTAAGCTACGCTCCAATTTATACGAAACAGAGTCTTGGCACGATGGGCGTGCTGGCAGTGAGCAAAAGCGTAGTACACTCTTAAAACGCATTTAGGCAGTATCTCTTAACAGGAAAGGCAAGTTATTATAGCGGAATTTATAATCAATACCTAGTATCATAAATGAGGATAATTTAGTCATAAGTAAACATCTGTTAAGGAACGATGGGCGCAAAATTTAAACCAAGAGACTCATCAAGTCCAAACATGACATTCATGTTTTGTACTGCTTGCCCAGCTGCCCCTTTGACTAAATTGTCTTGTACGACAATGACCGTTAATTCGGCACGCTCATTGTCTTGATGAACAGCAATACGCAATCGATTGCTAGCGCGCACACTACGGGTATCGGGATACAGCCCTTTTGGCATAACATCTATAAATTGTTCTGATGCATAGCTTTGCTCAAATACCTGTTGCCAATCCACTAAAGCACCTGCATCGGTCAGCTCCATATGGATAGAGCTCAACATACCGCGTATCATCGGTACCAGATGCGGCAAAAAACGAATACGATGGTTAAACTGACTGTCTAGTAACTGGGCAACACCTTGCTCAATCTCTGGCAAATGGCGATGACCTTCAACGCTGTATGCTTTAAAATTGTCTGTGCTTTCAGCATAGTTAAGTGCAAGACTGGCTTGGCGACCAGCGCCAGAAACACCAGATTTGGCATCGATAACAATGCGTGATTCAATAAACTGTTTAGATTGCTTATTTTGCGCTTCAATTATCGGCTTTAAACCCAAGATAGCTGTAGTCGGATAGCAACCTGGGTTGCCAACCACCAATGCCTCAGCAATTTTGGCGCGATTGACTTCAGGCAAGCCGTAGACGGCAGCTTTTAATAACTCAGGACAAACATGTGGTTGTTGATACCAGTGCTCAAACTCGCTCAATGACTGCAAACGAAAATCTGCCGCCAAATCAATGACTTTTACCCCAGCTTGAGTCAAAGCCTCTGCTTGCTTCATTGCAACGCCATGCGGCGTGGCAAAAAACACCACATCACATTTTTGCAACGTCGTTAGCGTCTCCTCCCCTAGATCACTAAACACAATATCTGAGATACCGCGTAAACTTGGGAATATCTCATCAGCGCGAGTGCCCGCTTCGCTACGGGAGGTCAACAAATCAATAGACACTTTAGGATGGGCAGATAATAGACGTATCAACTCAATACCTGTATAACCTGTCCCACCGACAATCGCTGCTGAAATCATAAGATATCCTTTTCTGCTACTTTACTATTACTTAATAAATATGAGATATAAACTCAGTCCAATAACTAAGAACATATCTCAAATCGTACTTTTTAGATTTTATAATCATGTACTGCATCGATAAACACTTTGGCATTGTCAGGATTGACCCACTGGGTAATGCCATGACCTAGGTTTGCAACATAACCGGTCTTTTCACCATTGGCATAAGCACTATCGAGCATCGCATTGACTTCAGCACGGATAGTCGCTGGAGAGCCGTACAAAGTTGCTGGGTCTAAATTACCCTGAATGGCTTTGCTACTTTGTAGTTTTTTATGGTGCTTGGTTAACTGACGCTGACTTTCGGTCAAAACTTGACGGGCACGATCAATCGGCATTGTCCAGTCTAGACCCAACGCATCCGCTTCACTATCTGCTTGCACATCAAGCCATAGCCCGCCGCCTTTAGTAAATAATACTACCGGTATTTCAGGATGACGTACCTTTAGCTCAGCGACAATACGCTTATTATAAGCATGTGAGAAATCAATAAATTGACGATGACCCAGCGCGCCGCCCCAACTATCAAATATCTGTAGTATCTGTGCGCCTGCCACGACTTGGGCATCGAGGTAATCAATTACTGACGTTGCTAATTTATCTAATAACTGATGTAAAAACTCAGGATTGCTATACAAAAAGCCTTTGGTATAGCGATAATCCTTTGAGCTACCACCTTCAATCATATAAGTGGCTAGTGTCCAAGGACTACCAGAAAAGCCAAATAACGGCACTTGCCCATTGAGCGCGGTACGAATACTGGTTACCGCACGCATTACGTAGTCAAGAGAGTCATTGACATCGAGCACAGGCAATCTATCCAAATCAGCTTGCTGGCGAATAGGATGTTTAAACTTAGGACCTTCACCCGCTTCGAAATAGAGACCCAATCCCATGGCATCAGGAATGGTCAATATATCACTGAACAAAATAGCCGCGTCTAAATCATAACGACGTAATGGCTGTAAGGTGACTTCTGTCGCACGCGCGGTATCTTTACACAGGCTCATAAAATCACCTGCTTCAGCACGGGTCGCTTTATACTCTGGTAAATAACGACCAGCTTGACGCATCATCCAGACAGGTGTGGTATCGATCGGCTCAAAACGAAGTGCTCGTAGCAATCTATCATTTTTCAAAGGCGCAAATTTTTGCTCAAGCGAATTATTATTGTCTGAAGCACTCATGTACAAATCTCCAAAACAGCACTATATGTCACCAAAGCGCATATAACACTGGATAAATTACGTTAAAGGAAAGAATAGCAAAGCGCTTATTATCAAGATATTTATAGCTCTATAGATATTAATTTTTTTACATCGTCAATGCTAAGTTATCACGGTGTACCATGACAACACGTTCTTCATTGTTACCAAGGATACGATCGAACTGCTCAGTACGCTCACGAGCAACGCGGCAGGCATCGCGAGAAGAGAAGTTGACTTGACCAACGGCGATACGCTCACCAGTATCCTGATGGACGATTTCGACCACATCGCCTTCATCAAAATCCCCACGCACTTCAGACACGCCAACTGGCAATAAGCTTTTTTGATGTTCGACCACCGCTTTTGCTGCACCTGCATCAACAATTAAAGAGCCCGACATACGCAAATGCGCGGCAAGCCACTGTTTGCGAGCAATGATTTTGTCTTGATCATTGGTGGTCAGCAAGGTACCAACTGCTTCGCCTGACACTACTCGAGTGATCACATCATCAATAGCGCCACTCACAATCACCGTCGGACAGCCACCCATAGCAGCAAGACGACCAGCACGAATTTTGGTTAACATACCACCACGACCCAACTTGCCACCATCACCTGCAATATCAAATAAATAATCAGCCATCGCACGCTCTTGACGGATCATTCTGGCATGAGGGTTGTTGCGTGGATTGTCAGTAAAGACACCTTCTTGATCAGTTAAGATAATGTACAAGTCGGCATTGACCATCGCCGCTGCCATCGCTCCTAGAGTATCGTTATCACCAAACTTAATCTCATCAATAGTAATGGTATCATTTTCATTAATGACCGGCAGCACACGCCATTCTAGTAGCTGCGTAAGCGCGCCAGTAGTATTAAGATAGCGACTACGGTTAGACAAATCATCATGCGTTAGCAGCAACTGTGAGCTTTGAATACCATATTGAATCAATGCTGACCACCAGGTTTCAATCAAACCCATCTGTCCGACAGATGCACAGGCTTGTAATGCCGCCAGTTTTTTAGGACGCTCCTCAAGATTCATACGCACCACCCCTTCAGCGACAGCACCTGAAGATACGAGCAGTACCTCTACGCCTTGCTTATGGAGTTGCGCGATCTGCTTTGCCCATTCGTAAATGGCAGTTCGATCAAGCCCTCGACCATTATTGGTCAATAACGATGAGCCAATCTTGACAATAACGCGCTGAATATCAAAGTTACGAGCTTGCTCAACAAACCTTGCTTCTTCTATCGTGTTCTCTATGCCAACTGCCATATAAACTCCTGTTGCTATGGTAAATTAATCATGGGGATACATCTAAAAAATATGTGCAAAGACCAATCAGATTAAGGGGCGTAAACCACTTCGACGCCATCATCATCGTCATCGCTATCATCAAAATCGTCATCCGACAAATCCGTACCTTCACGCGCCGCTTTACGAGCAGCACGATACGCTTCACGCTGGGCTTCAGTGTTTAGACGAACTTCTGCCTCTAAACGCTCAAATCGTGCTTTTTGTGCATCAGCAAAGATAGGATCTTCGATTTCACGTTCGCGTTCACGCTCAATCTCATTCATCAAGTGGTACTTGATAGCATCAACACCCTCACCTGTTAAGGTGGCGGTACGGAAAACAATACCTGTCCAGCCAAGCTCTGCCACAATATGGGTACAAAGCTCATTTAACTCTTCTTCAGGCACCTGATCGATTTTGTTTAATACCAAAATCTGTGGCAAATTGGCCAATTCAGGTGAAAAACGCTCAAGCTCATTTAAGATAACGCGAGCGTTTTCGACCGGGTCGCTGCCATCGATAGGCTTGATATCAACCAAGTGTAACAGACGACGCGTACGAGCGACATGCTTTAAAAAGCGAATACCAAGTCCAGCACCTTCTGAGGCACCTTCAATCAAACCTGGAATATCGGCCATAACAAAAGAGCGATGACGACCAATATCAACCACACCCAGATTAGGAACCAGCGTGGTAAATGGATAGTCAGCTACTTTTGGTCTAGCAGCAGAGACTTGGCGGATAAAGGTCGATTTTCCTGCGTTAGGTAAACCAATTAAGCCAACATCAGCCACTACTTTTAGCTCAAACTTAAGAACTTTTAGCTCACCTTCAAAACCTGACGTCGCTTTACGCGGCGCTTGGTTGGTAGAGCTTTTGAAATGGGTATTACCCAAACCACCATCGCCACCTTTGGCAATCAGTAAAGTCTGACCAATTTCAATCAAATCACCCAATACTTCATCTGTCTCGGTATCAACGACCGTCGTACCAATAGGCACTGGTAAGAAAAGGTCATCAGAGCCTTTGCCTGAACAGTTTCTACTATGACCGTTCTCAGCACGCATAGCGTCGTGGCGACGGGTATAACGATAGTCAACTAAGGTGTTGGTATTATCCTCTGCAATGACATAAACATCGCCGCCCTTGCCACCATCACCACCATCAGGACCACCGCGCGGGACATATTTTTCTCGGCGAAAACTGGCGATTCCGTTACCACCGTCACCTGCTTTTACCGTTACGACGGCTTCATCAATAAATCGCATCTTACTTTCCTTTATTTACACTCTAGTTTATAAGCTTAATGACAGTCATAGACTGCTTCTTTTGCCTATAGTTATCTTTTAAAAAAATGGCAGACTTTCGTCAATATTGCTCTACATCATTGCTTTATTTATGACAATAACACCCGATAACCAATCGGACTATCGGGTGCTGTAGATATTACCGCTAAAACCATATCCGTTTGTTTATATAACTAATGACCATCGCTCTGCTCTTTGAATCAAAGCATTATGACCGAGTCATTGCTGCTATACAAACGTATTAAGCTGGAATCTGCGCATAGCTGATACCTGCCATTTGCGTTGCCAAACGTAATACTTGCGTGCTATAACCAACTTCGTTGTCATACCAAATATAAACGATAGCATGATTATCCGTCAAAATAGTCGCTTGGGCATCAACGATACCTACATGTGTATCACCGACAAAATCCGTTGATACCGCTTCTGTAGAATCCGTGTAAGCAATTTGTGTTTGCCACTGGCTACTATTTGAAATTTTGCGCATAAACTCATTTAACGCATCAGCACTAGCTGGCGCAGTTTTAAGATTTAAATTCAAAATCGCTAAGCTAACGTTTGGTGTCGGTACACGGATGGCATTGCCCGTCAATTTACCACTCAGCTCTGGTAGCGCTTTCCCGACTGCCTTTGCTGCACCAGTACTGGTGATAACCATGTTCAATACCGCACTACGACCACGGCGATCTGCTTTATGATAATTATCAATTAAGTTCTGATCGTTAGTGAACGAGTGAATGGTTTCAACGTGACCATTTTCAATACCGTATTCGTCATTTAATACTTTTAATGTTGGGGTAATTGCGTTGGTCGTACAGCTCGCCGCACTAACGATAGTGTCATCGCCGACCGTATCGTTATTTACGCCATATACGACGTTTTTAATCTCGCCGCCAGCAGGTGCCGTTAATAGCACTTTTTTCACACCAGTCGATTGTAAATGCTTACCAAGACCAGCCTCATCTTTCCAGATACCCGTATTATCAATGACCAGTGCATCGTTAATACCATAAGCCGTATAATCAATCTCGCTTGGGTCTTTGGCATAGATAACTTGCACAAAGCGACCATTAATGATCAAACCATTGTTTTCATCATCAACAATCACGCCGCCTGCAAAACTACCGTGAATCGAATCGCGCTCTAGCAATGACGCACGCTTAGCCAAGTCGCCTGCTGCTGCGGGACGTACTACGATGGCTTTTAGCTGCATGCCCTTGGCACTTGACGCTTGCGATAACAATAAACGAGTTAGGATACGACCAATACGACCAAAACCATATAGCACCACATCCGCTGCGCCATTGATAGCCGCTTTAGTATTATCAACAGACTGTAATGCCGATTGAATATCACTGTCATTAGCGATTAGCTGACCAACATCAATACGTACAGCTGACAGATTTTTATTCTCTGCTAACACTTTAACCATCGCTAAAGTATCAGCGATATCAATCGCATGAGCACCTTGATCACGCAAAGCAACTTTTTGATGCAGCGCCAATATTTGACCCACAGAATTGCTATCTAGCGTATCACCGAATAAAGTCACTTGCACATCTTGCTCATTGTAGAGCTTGTTCAATAGCCCCATGAGCTCAATCGCTTGTTGCTCCTGGGTGTTATAGTTGCTCAAATGGTCTTGATGTAATTGGCGTAAGGTATCAGCGTTACTCACGAGAAACATCCTTATGGTCAGTATTGGGGAATCAGTAAAATAGGAAGAAATATTATTGAATAAGGTATATACAGTCTATGTACTCACTCAGATATGCTAACAGACGACTGCTGTCATCGATTATTATCATAGGAGTCTGTAGATAAGCTAGATTTTAGCTTAAAACGCCTTATTTTGCTAGTGATAACAAATTTGTATGAGTCACAAGCTATTTGATGACTACCGATTTAGCATAATAAAACGGGTTATTACGATAAAGGCAGCATATTATGCTGCCTTATTATCAATCCACTTAAACAATGATAAATACAAGAGCCATGATAAATAAAGGCAATATAAACCATTATCAGACTTTTATGGAATCAAATCCACCGTCTGCTTACTCTGCGACGTTAATTTAAATTCTTTCAAATCATAACCCTGTTGCTGGGCAATTTGACGGTATTTGGCATAAGTTTCTTGGCTTACGTTTGGCGAACGAGCCAGCAGCCATAAATACTTTTTATCAGGTGTACCAACCAGAGCAGTTTTATAATCGGGATCACGTGCCAATACCCAATAGTCAGCTCGCCCTACCGGCAACCAACGAATCCACGATGGCAAAAAGGTAACTTTTAGTTTGCTTCCTGTCGCATCAGCAGGTTTTGCTAAGCCTTCAGCAATAATGTTCGAGCCATCTTCAGCCTTACACTGATTGATAACTTTGATACCTGAACCATCAGTTTTTTCAACATAGTTAGCCGTCACATCGCTGGCACAGTTGCGCTGAAAATACATCGGCAAACGACCGATCTCATACCAAGCACCAGCATATTTATTGAGATCAACGCTATCTACCGTAGTCGGTGTACTAGCAGATTTATGAATAATACTGCTAGGTTTAACCGTGAGCACCTCTGCCGTTACATTGGTCATGTGCTTGCTAGCAACCGCTTGAGTCATAGACGGTGTCGCTGCATAAGCAGAAAATGCTGCTAACGGTATGATAATAGCTAAGGCTATTCCAGTATGCTTAATAAGACCATTCATAAATATACGCTCTGGTATCTCTGCAACGCTTGCTGCGTTTTTAGGAGATATGATGTGAGGTGGCTCGACTATGGATTGCTCAAATTCTTTGAAGATACTTGTCTTAATACAATCAACTTCAGCTGTACTGGCGTTAAAGGTGCTGTTATCAATTAAATTAGAGTTAAGTACACTTACATGAGTTTTTTTGACACATTTATAATCAAAAAAGCTGGTTTGTTGTGACATATCTTGTGCCAGAGTTTCTAAATATTCTTTACTAAAACCTACATTATTATAGCTGGCGTCATTACTTGCACAGTCAATATTACCTGCTGGTGTTGCCTGATCTTTATTCATCTTATACTTAGGTAGCTGGTCAGTATGCGGTGATTGAGAACCAGCTGCCTCAGAATCAGACCATACTGACTTCGGTAACTTATTGGTTTTCATAGGGATACCATTTTATTAACAGTGATTATTAAGAGCGATCTATCTACTTATAGGCATTTATTCATACCATTGTTATTTATCAGAGCAGCACAAAATGATTTTCACCCACTGGCCCTACAACAAAAAATGAATGGAAGTTAAATTGGCTATTACTTTTAACATCATAGTCATTAAAAGTCTTAACAGTTAGTAAGTCTATAAAAGCTTGATTTAGCGCCCTTCGATAATTAATGATTCATAGTAATAGCAAATCCCTAACCAAAACAGTGTGGCAATGTAGGAAAACGCAACGGTTTGTAAGTAATTCTGTTTATAAGATATGCGAAGTTACATTTTTATTAACCGATAAAGAATATTCAAATCAATTACTTATCTAGTGCTATTTTTCCTCTGAGAATTTTTTTATTTGACCTATCGTACTCTGGTTTTAGCGGTATTCAAATGGCAGCTTGATGCCCAAAATTATTATAAAAATGCGGGTAACAATAGTACCAAAAACTATTTTAAAAACTGGCGAATTCCAGCAACAGCAACGCCTCCATGTAGCACGGCTTGTTTATACATCATAGGTGATAGTCCACCTAAGCCGATAACTGGCATATCCGCTAATTTTGCTAAATTTGACCACGCATCCCAACCTAATGCCGGTGTATCAGGATGGGTTTGGGTACACTCAACAGGTGCCAAGAAAATACCGATAACGGGTGGCAACTGCTGCTGTAATCGAATATACGCCAGTTGATTGGCAGCATTGATGCTATCTACATCATGACAACTAACGATTAATGGCAAGCTTGTAGACAAGGCAGAGTACGACATGGGCTCCTTAGCTACTCCGCTTGACCATTGCATAAGCTGTGTCTGTGTTAAATGACTTGCTATTATTTGATTATTTGCTTCTACATTGTCTGTTTTATCGATATCTAAGTGGTCAGGAGTAATCGCTTGAATATCAGGACGTAGTTGTAATAGCTGCTTGATACTGTTTTCTGTCCCTGCTGTTTTTGTCCGTATATAAACCCAAGCGCCAGCCGTTATATGCTCATGATGATACTGTAACCATGCTGCCATAGGATTAGAGGCAGCATCAAAATGCGATAATGGATAAGTAACTGTTATCTGCATAGGCAGCTGTAACCATGCAAGGATTGTCTTATTGGCAGCAGGCAAGTCATAATGTCCTGCTAGCAGCTCGGCCTTCTCTACCCATGTCAGCTTTTGACCTTCTAGACCATAGCTTAGGTTTTTATATTGTGCATATTGTTGTGCAGTCACTTCAATACGGTAAACTTGTAAGCAGACCTGCTTATCACCATAATCATGATGCAATCGACCGAGTTTAACTGCCGTATTATTAGCAATACTGATGCCTGTCTCTTCGGCAACTTCTCGTATCAGTGCTTGTTTTGCTGTTTCATGAGCGTCTATCTTTCCGCCTACAAACTCATAGCGGTTCCCTTGGTGTTGAGAAGCCGCCCTAAATCCTAGTAAATATTGATCCTTATAATGAATAACGGCAACCGCTACATTGACTGTCGTTATTGAAGTGTCTTTTATAGAGTTACTTTGTTCAACTGTCATCCTATTTTCCTTTAATGCTACTAAGATTGATGGCTAAAATTGTTTGAATGAAAAAAAACGGTTAGATAAGTTTACATAATCGCTGTTATTTATTTTATAAATTTGCTTGCAAAATTATTCAATCTAAATGATAATTATTATCGTTAATAAATTATATTCTATTAGTATTTATTGTTTTGAATATTTGCTACTTTGCTATCAAAAGGAATTTACCATGAGTCTTGTAATCTCTCGTCATTTGAACTTCCGTGAAAATCGTCTGCCTACTTTGCAATCACAGCACTTGTTTGCTTTGACTAAAGAAGTACGTATTGAACATGAAGGCGAAGAATATCGCCTACGCTTAACACGTAATAATCGATTAATTTTAACCAAGTAAATTCTCTTAATGCTCATAAAAAAACGCCTTTTCATAAAGGCGTTTTTTATTTGATCAAATATCGATAATGGATTAATTTATAAATAGTTATTTCCAGTCAACCAATCTGCCAATCTGCCAATCTGCCAATCTGCCAAAATCACAGCAAATATGAGGGTAGATATCTAAGTACAATCTTTAGAACTGCCAACTATAAACCACATCCACGGCATTTTCTGCTGCTGACGTTGCCTCTACATAGATACGGCGGGTCAACTGGTAACGTATCGACAAGCTGTTCTGCGCATTAAAAACGCCCACACCATAGCGGATATATAAGTCAGGGGTCACATAACCGGTGACATTGACATTGGTATCTTCACTGCTGCCTGAAGCATCAACCGTTAAGCTTTGGAAGCCAAACGCTTGACCGATTTGATTGGTCAAATTACGTGTACCGCTCAGCCCAAAGCTCAGCCCAGCGGCCGCTAAGTTATTGGTGACTTGAGATTTAAAGCCTTGCTCACTGATTTGAGTAGCACTCTGATTATTAATACGACCCGTGACCAAGGCATTCATCGCTTGCTGCTGCGTAAGCCCGGCATTATTGAAAACGATGATATTAGGGCTTTCAGTATTACCTTTGACACGGACACCGACTGTTTTACCACTGATATTTTTGACCGCTTCGATACTTAAACTCGGTTTCATCACATCGCCGTTGAAGCGCACTTGACCATAGTTAAGCTCTAGGTTTTGACCAAAAGCATTAATATTGGTACGACGTGAGACCTGTACCACCCCTTTTGCACGCATGATGCCTGTACCGCTTTGCGTGACATGAATGGCACCTGCTAGAGGAATCACGGCACCAAAACCACGGAAGTTGATGTCATTACCCAAATCGATACCGATATCAGCATTGATTGACCAAGGTTTTGAGATAGCTAAAACTTCATCAATATTGCCAATAAGACGACGATCGAGTACGACAGCGTCTTCGGTCTGAGTAATGATATCTTCACTGGCCTCTGGCGGACGAATGGTCGCTGATGGCACACTGACTGCCCCAGTGATATTGACGTAGCGATCGGAAGGACGCACGATAATATCGATATCAGGATCGACACTCGCCACCAATAATGGCGGCTGGGTCAATATCAAACCTTTACCATCTATACTCAGCTTAGCCTGTAGCTTTTGCTGCCAATTGACAGTGCCAGCAACCGTCCCTTTCCCTGTACCACTATTGAACCTACCATCGATCGTTGCTTGAGTACCACGGATTTTGGCAGTGGCATTCACTTTGGTCAAATTGACCGGCAAATCAAGCATCGCCATGCGACCATTGGCTAACTTCACATCGCCATAAAACTGTGGCTTATCCAGTGTGCCGCCCAAGCCGCCTGCCATAGTGATGTTGCCTTCGAGCACGCGCATACCAGGAAAGAAAGGTTTAAAAATAGCCAAATTAAGCTCATTGAGCACCAACGCACCTGATATAGGTTTGGGCGTCTTATATGGATCGACGATCACTTCTGCATAACCACGAGCACCATCACCCGTATTGATATCTGAGCGTATTTTTAGACCATTTGGTACAGACACCGCAATGAGCGAGATGCGCTTGTAAGGTAAGGTGACAGGCAAGCTATCACCATCTTGAATCAAGCCAATTTTACCGTTGTCAGAATACAGCGTGGTATTAATCGTTGGTGGACGACCACGTTGCCAACCAACAATCGCTTTACCGTTAATCTTGCCATGCCAATCGATATCTTTTGGCAAAAACGCTGAAAATAGTGAGGTGTCTATTTTTTGTATCGCCAAATCAACTTGACCACCAGCAGCTGAAGCAATAAGGTTTTCACGTAAGCAGAGCTTTCCTGTTTGATCAGTCGCCTGCCAACAATGTGCCGCCAGCTGTACTTTTAGCTCTGTGCTATTTTTACCTTGCTTCTTAGGCAAATTAACAATCAGCTGCGCTGGCTGCAATTGGTTTAAGGTTGCATATTTGGACTTAACTTGACCCTTGCCAATAACACCTGACCAGCTGAGCTTATCTCGATTAAAGCCACCCTTAAGCCTTGCTGAGATACTGAGCTTCTCATTAAGCAGATCAAAATCTGCTACGTGAGCTTGTTCAGTACCATTAAAGGTTGCATTAAAGTTTTTAAAATTTTGCCCCGCCGCTTCTAAGCCTTCGGCAGTGATAATAAACTGGCTTGGACTATTTGCCAAGTTAACCAGTTTGCCACGTATGCGACCTTGACGTAATATAAAGCCTGGTAGCGTAATACGCTCACCAACCAAATCAACATAAATCGTCGGCAATGCTTGTCCTGCTGGCTGTGACAAGGTAGCACCGCCAGAGATTTTACCACCAAGCTTGTCTGAGAGCTGATCAAGGCTTGTGATATTGATTTTGGCTTGTAACTGTTTGGCATTACCATTAGCGGTGATGTAATTATTACCCCAACGCAGTACCAAATTATTGGCATTTAAGCTTTCGATCAAAGCGTTCACTTGCTTATATTGTGCCTGCGCATCTTGCTTCTGCAAACGTTGAAAATAGCTTGCCAAGTCTTTTGGTAGATGTAGTTTGGCTGTCAAGCTGCCTTTGGCACTAAGTGGTTGACCCTTTAGCATCCCATTCAAATTCACTTGCTTGATATTAATCGTCTGTTGGGTATCGCCCCAACGTCCACTGGTATCAATAGTGCCGGTAATCGTACTCGGTATGTCTTTGAAGAAATAACCCAAATTAAAGCGATCCATGACCGCATCAATATCCCAAGCAAGACCTTGGCGCACATCAACGGTGCCTTTAGCATCAATACTGCCTGCTGCGCCCACATGTCGGAAACGCTTGATTCGAATGAGCTGTGCATTACCACTGGCATCAATAGTCAGTTTACCTGCTGGCAATTGCTCAGCGTCTAAGACACCATCAAAGTTTACGACGAAGTTTTTCAGTACGCCTTTTGCCTTAGCATTATTCTTTGGCGGACTTTGCCACTCGCCAGTGGTTTTTAAATCACCAGTAATAATGGCGGCATTATTGGGCAAGAAATAACCCAAATTAAACTTATCAAAGCGCCCATCTAGCGTCCAGCCGATATTCTTTCTTAGGTCAATGACACCCTTGGCTTTGACCGCACCTGCTTCACCATTATAATTTAACTTGCGAACACTAATCAGATTTGGCGTACCAGCGGCATCGATTGATAAGCGACCTTTTGGTACATCAGCCGTGTCAATTTGACCATCAAAACGCGCATCAAAGACCGATAGCTTACCGCCGATAATATCAACACTGGCATCGCCGCCACCAGTAATGCCGATAGCACGACCTTTTTGCGTGGCATCCAACTGCGCCTGCAAAGCCGTATTATTGAAACTAATAATATGCCGCTGACCTTTGACACGGTTTTTAGTGATATTCAGCAATCGTCCGTGGGCACTGATACGCCCAGTTAGGCGCTCAAGCGGTATATCACTGCGGTATTGCTTGGGCAATAAGCCATTAGTACGTGCATCAATCTGCCAAGTAAGCGGACGTTTTTTAGTGGCTAATTGAATCTGACCTGTCCCTGACAAATCGCCCACTACGCCTTTATAGTTTAGGCGGTTGATATCAATGATATTGCCAGCCTTTCGAAGCCTGACATCGTAATTGCCTTTAGGCGCAGCATTCAGCTCATTAATAATGGCTTTGCCATCGACAGAAAGATTTGAGCCGCGAACAATCACCTTCGCTTGCCCACTAGGGCTATTGATGTTGCCGATATTAGGGATGTTTTTACGCACAAGGTTCTGCCATTTTGCATCAATATACAAAGGGGCGATTTGTTTAGATTTGGCTGAGGTTTTTCCACGGACAATATTGGCATTGACTTGCTCGCCATCACGCTGACGTAATGCGGCATCCATTTCCATATTACCGGCAGTATTTTTATGCTGATAATGAACGGATAATCGACCGTTTAACTTTTGCGGGGCATATACTTTAAAGTCCGCATATTGTTTAGGAATGACGCGACGTACATCAAAATTACTGCCGCTCGCTCTTATCTTTGCATCAAAGCTGCTGTTCCAATCCAAGATACCTTGCAATATCAAGTTGCCAGCAGCCACATCTGCATCTAGGCGATCAACACGTAGCTGACGATTGGCAAGAATGGCGCGTCCTTGGTAATGTCCTGAAGGAATGTCTTTAGCAGTCAATTCAGTGTTGATACGTAGGCGTATCTCTGAGATAACACCTGATGCGGTCGCGATGCCACTCTTTAAGTGAATGTTTTGACTGTCCGCATAAGGAACCAGAATGTCATCCCATTCAAGTTTTGCTTGAAACGGTGCATCAGGATCCAATCCCTGCACTACAAAGTCGCCACTAACCGCACTATCATTGTAGCGGCTACTAACCTTGCCAACAGTGCGCTTTAACGTGCCTGTTGCGGTGATATTCAAGGGATCAATATAGGCTTTTTCTAAAGCACTGACCTCTACAATGGCACTCAAATCTAAAGGATAGTCGCCTTGCAAATCGGCATGACCCTCTAAAGCACTGACTTTAACAATATCGCCATATTGCAAACTACCGCGACCCACCGTCACCATACTGCCAACCCACGTCAAATCGCGGGCTTCAACATCATGCACAACAATGGGGTCACGAGTTACTTGCTTATAAATGATG
Organism: Psychrobacter sp. S4(2024); assembly: GCF_036861305.1. Lineage (NCBI taxonomy): Bacteria > Pseudomonadati > Pseudomonadota > Gammaproteobacteria > Moraxellales > Moraxellaceae > Psychrobacter > Psychrobacter sp. S4(2024). The sequence goes on from NZ_JAZAQR010000001.1 coordinate 401,776, forward strand.
GTTTTTACTTTTGCATAATCAAAACGTAGATTAACCGGTAAGCTTAAGGTTCTATAATCGAATGCCTCACCTGTTGGCGGTTTTTTATTGATAATTTCAATGGTTTGTATATCCGCATCACGCAAATGTACTTCTTTGGCAAAGACGGCGCGCCAGCCTATTTTAACGTAAGCTTTATCTACCAATATCTCAAGATCTTCATTGGCAACAATATCGATATCAGTGAGCCATAGACCTTCGCGCAGATTGCCGCTACCGTATTTGAATTCAATACCAGTTTCTGCACTGATTTTCTCTAAGATAAACTTAGTTCCTGACTCAGTACCCGCCGCATATAAGAAGATGGCAAACATAATCGCTAGCACGATAAGAATCAGTACCAGCAATTTGAGCACAAAAGACAACGGATACCAACGTCTTACGGCGCGGGCATCTCGTTGTGCTGGATCTTCATCTAATGGCTTATTAGGCAGGGTATTTTTGGTCGACATGACACTCAACTACGTTAAAGAATGATTACCAGCAATCGCTAGAATAATAAAAAGAAACGGTTTTGTTTATAGACTTTTATAAAGGAGAGCCAATAAACAGATGCAACCTAACTGGAATGCTCTCTTCTGTCACGCCAGCTGCAACATCGACGCGCACCACGCCAACAGGTGACGCCCAGCGGATACCAACGCCGACACCAACTTTGGTATCTGTCTCAAAATCTTTGTCATAAGCATTACCAGTGTCAGTAAAAACAGCACCGCGAAAGCCGGGTTTAAACTCATAGTTATATTCTGCACTACCAACCGCGAGGATTTGTCCACCAGTCAGATAGCCTTTATCTAGTGGCGATAAGCTTTCATAGTCATAACCACGGATACTTTGATCACCACCAGCAAAGAAGCGCAGCTTATAAGGCACCTCATCAAAGTCATCTGCCCAAATATAACCAGTATTGATACTGCCAAGCACTTGATGCTTGTCATCAGCACCAAAGCTATAAATACCGCTGACGCCAGCGCGAGCAATTGCTAGATTGGTATCGCTAAACGCTTTATCAGCCCCCGCTTCAATCGAATAGTATTGGCGGATACCGCTAGTGGGATTGGTCACACTATCTACATCTGTCTTACTGATGCCATAACCAAGTAATAATGCTTGCTGTCTAGGCTGTGAAGACGTAAAGCGAATAGGAAGATCGTTTAACTGCGCTTCATCATCAATACCCGTTTCTAACTCATCTAAACGGTAGCGCAGAGAGTAGCTGCGATTCCAACCCGTTTCACGGCGGATATTACGCGCTAGCGACCCTTTTAGGGTTTTGGTAGACAAATCGAAATTGCCTTCACCTTGATTAATAGCTTCTTCTTCATAAGTTAAGCTTGCTTCAAGCTTATCATTCAAAGGATGCTTCCAAGGTCCGCTAGCATAGACACCGACATTTTTAGTAATTCTTGAGACTTCTGTCTCAAGTCCTGCCTGATAGCCTTTACGATTGAGTAGATTATAATCTATTTTCGCGGTTGCGCGGACACCCGTATCGGTACCATAACCAATACCCACCTGAGCATCGCGCGGTTTATTCGCCGCCACAAACACGTATAGCGGTACTTTCTTACTCTCTAATACTTCTTGCGGTGTTTTACGCCCTGCCAATGTTGGTGGTACGAAGTTCTCATCCGCCAATATACTTTTCTCATCCGGGAATATCTTTTGTGCAATGTCGCTGATAGCATCACTAATTTTACCTAAAATACTGTTTGAATCTTGGTCTTTTTCATCCAATACCCGATCATTTGGCAGACGGCTTAAGCGTTCTGCTTTTTGCTTAATGGCCTGCAGCTTCTCAAGCGTCTCTTCATCGGCTTCAAATTCGATAGCAGCAATGTCAGCCGCATTTACTTTCTCTCCGCTATTAGCATAAAGCTCGCCGTCATTACTAACACCTTCTATTTGACGCGCATTAACATCGGAAGCATTGTTTACTTCGTCATCCATTGTTTCAACAAAATTGTCTACATTTGGTGAGTTATCAAAGGCCAAAGTAGCACTTTGTGTGCGCTCATCTGGCGGCAAAATCGACTCAACGTTGATGGTATTAAAATAACGGGTCGCCGATAAATCGTTACTGAATTTGGTGACAGCGGGACGATAAAAAGGATCGCCTTCTTTAAAGTCGAATAACTGCCTTAACAGTGACAATTCAACGGGCAGTTTTGCAGGATCACGGGTCAGTGTCCCTGATTCTCTATCATAAGTAAAAAATACCACTTCATCAAACTCATAGCGATTGCCAGTATTGTAAACCAGGGAAACATCTGCTGTGTTATCAGGCAAGATAATATCGACGGATTTATTTAACCAATATTGATCAAAGTAACCGTAAGTATTACTGAGCGACTCAAGGGCAGATTTACTGTCTTTATAGACGCGGTGGTTAAAGATATCGCCTTCTTTTGGCGGCAGATCTTTTTGAAGCTCAGCGAACTCTTTTTGCTCACTGCCTGCACCGCGAATGTCGACAATCCGGCTATCGACACGTACGGGCTCACCCAGCTTTTCAATAATGACATCGATCGTGTCTGTATAAGGCTGGCTTAGACGCAAAGTCACATCATAGTAACCAACTGCTTTTGCAGCATCTAATGCGGTTTGACGTAAACGCGGTAATGCCGCTGTAAAGTCAACGACAGACTGCACAGTGGTATCATCAAGCGCCGCCTTGATATTCTTAATAGGCTGCACATTGTCATCAGCTTTGACTAGTATCGGCTTGGTATTGACAGCATTGCTATTGTTAGCTGCGACTTGTTGTAAGTAAATCGTAGTATCTACATGTGGTAGCGCCAGTGAGCCTGAATTAAACAATCGATTATAGAGACGCTTGACAATATTGCCTTTGTTGCGCGCCATTGGACTCGGCGTTTTGGCTTGCTCGATACTTTCGCTAACGGCTTCGGTATCGTTTTGATAATCTGGCAAATAGTCATCAGGATTGATCGAGTTTTCTGTATTCTTTGATTGATTAACGTTGGCTAAAATATCGTTATCCATTACCTCACTGGCATTACCACTGCTGACAGCATCGCTAACAGTAATAGGACGCGCCATGATCTCTGCAGTCTCAGCTCGCTCAGCAATGCTTTCATTGATGCCTAATGTGTCTAAATTACTGGGTGTAGGCAGATTGGTCGCGTCTAACTCCACATCCAGCCCAATCGGCGGCGTACGATCGTCTAAAGTGGCGACAGGCGCATCAAAACCACTATTATTACTAGTGCCAATCCTATCGATATCTTGCGCGTTTTGTCTGTCCATCGCCGCAAGCTCACGATCAATCTCTTCAGGCGTCATCATCTGATAGCCCTGCTGCTGTATCGCTGCCGCTTGCTGCTCTAGATCTTGATCTTGATTTGTATCAAAATTTTGCGCATCCTCGAAATCATTATTAAAGCTATTGGCATTTTCTGGAGTAACATTACTGTTAGTCTTGCCTGCTGAATTTTTCGCGTTTGGATTCTTAATACCTAGCGTCTGCTCACTATAGTCATCCAATATAGATTGCTCAATAACACCTTGCTCGACCGCTTTTTTTAGGCGCAGCGCATCTAACGCCATATCCAGCTGACGGTCATCATCAGAAATAGCCGCTTTGGGGGTTTTTGGTGACGCTGCTGTAGCAGTTTTTGCTGTTATCTGGCTGCTTATAGCGCTATTATTTGAATCAGTAGTAGCGGCAAAAGCAGCAGGGGCAAGACTACAGCCAAAACCGACCAAGCTGGTGGTCAATGCACTAAAAAGCGCTGTGCGGGTAAAATAAAGACGCGGAGTGTCGTTAGCACTAATAGTAGCACTAGATTTGATTGAGCTATTTTGGCAACCTAAGAGGTCAGGCAACTTAACAGGTACGTTATGCACTGGCGTTGAAGGCTGATGTTTCATATTCATTCCTATTCCCTCACGCAGTGCAAGGTTGCTGACGCTGACGACTGCTAAGTCTTAGCGGTAAATACAGTGATGACAACAATTATAATGAGCTAAAACAATTTTTTAACTTGCAGCTTTACTTTTTGTCTGACGATTTAGCCTACGATTGAAGCATTAATATGTAATTAGTATATAAAAAATTACTTACATCAGACTATTTAAGCATCGGCAAACCTTTGCTATTGGCCACTTTATTAGGATTTAGTCGGCTAAAATTTACAAATCATAACTTAGTTAATTATGAAATCATAGCATTGGACGTATGTATTTTTGCCAAAGCCTTGCTATTATACGGCTTAACATTGATAAAACCTATGCCATATTTAGTTAAGTTTTTGATAGCGTTGATAATTACCCTAGTATTAATGACTATTTTCTCCGTCTTGCTTCACTTTTACTTGTCTTGACCCATTTGTAGGAATTTTCATGGCCAATCAGTTTCAGTTATTTAAGCGTCGCCGTTTTAGCGCCATGTTTTTTACCCAATTTTTGGGAGCGTTTAATGACAATATTTTTAAGCAAGCGCTGATATTAGTCTTGACCTACACGGCGGCGAGCCAGCTTGGCGTTGAGGTCAGTATTTTAAATAACTTGGCGGCCATGTTATTTATTTTGCCGTATTTTCTATTTTCGGCGCTGGCAGGGCAAATCGCTGACAAGTTTGAAAAGTCTAAATTGACCCGTTTAACCAAGCTACTTGAGCTGTCCATTATGGTGATTGCGGCAGTGGGTTTTGTATTTGAGTGGTATGCACTCTTATTTGTCGCGTTGTTTTTAATGGGCACACAATCTACCTTTTTTGGGCCCATCAAATATGCCTATTTACCACAAGCGATGCAAGAAAATGAGTTAGTCGGTGCCAATGGTCTGTTTCAAATGGGTACGTCATTAGCGATATTACTTGGTATGATTATCGCTGGCGTCTTAACCCAAGTGCCACAGCCGCTATATTGGATTAGTCTGACCGTATTAGTCGTTGCGATATTAGGTTATTTCGCCGCCCGATCTATACCCACCATGCCAGCGATGCAGCCTGATTTAAAGATTAATTGGAATATCTTTACCACCAGTGTGTCAACGGTACGTTATTTATATTCCTTACGGTTTTTGTTCTTCGTTATCTTGGGCAACAGCTGGTTTTGGTTTTATGGCGCGACTTTTTTGACCCAAACACCTGAATTCAGCAAAGTCATTCTTCATGGCGATGAATCAGTGGTAATTTTCCTGCTGACTTTATTCTCAGTCGGTGTCTCTATCGGCTCATTATTATGCAAAAGGCTTACCAAGAATCAGGTCAGCTTACGTTTATTACCCTTTGGTATCGCTGGTTTGAGTATCTTTGCTATCGACTTGTATTTTTCTCTATCAGGATTATCGATTGATGGGAATACTGAGACGTTAATCGCAGTGAGCGGATTATTTGCTATCCCTGGTAGCTGGCGCGTCTTTGTCGATTTATTCTTTTTGGGTTTTAGTGGCGGCTTATATATTGTCCCTTTATATGCATCTATGCAGGCGTATGCACCCAAAAGCCATCGTGCACGTATTGTTGGTGCCAATAATATTTTCAATGCCATATTTATGGTTGGCTCTGCTATCTTCTCTATCGTTGTCTTAAATAGCTTGGGTATGTCACTACCGCAGTTGTTCTTAGTCACGGGCTTGCTCAATATTGCCTTTGGGATATTTTTATATGCCAAGCTGAACAAACATATTAAACATGCCAGCATCCAAACTCATGATGATGAGTTGAACAGGCACGATTAAAGGGTCTTAGGATTTGCACCAATAGCATTAATAACGACTGTTATTATAAGTCGATTGCTGAGCGCCTCATTATTATGATGCCGACTATTGATATTGTTTGCTATAGTAAGCTATAAGATTAAATAGTGGCCGTTGCAGCGCTCTAAAAGGCTCATAGCAGCCCGTCATTTATAATAAATAATGCCATCAGGAGTGAATCATGGCTTTGCGTTCCTTATCTAAAATCGATCAATTACTGCTTGGGGTAGACAAGGCATTGCGAGCAGTCGTACCGCATTCCAATCCGAGTACTCGCCCTCTTCCTGTGAGTAGTGATGAGATTCCTGAGCTGAGTATTACAGAATCGCGGCACGTTGCAGGGCTGATGCGTATCAATCATACCGGAGAAGTATGCGCGCAAGGGCTGTATCATGGGCAAGCATTTACGGCAAAAGATAATAGTGTCAAACAAGCCATGCAGCAATCTGCCGAAGAAGAAGTCGACCATCTGGTCTGGTGTGAGACGCGTCTAAGCGAGCTTGGTAGTCATCCAAGTGTGTTTACACCTTTATGGTATGGCATGTCTTTTGGTCTCGGCGCAGTAGCAGGTGCCATCTCTAACGAGTTTAGCTTGGGGTTTGTCGCTGAAACAGAAGCACAAGTTAGCGAACATCTGCAAGATCATATTGGACAACTGCCCCCACAAGATCAGCGCTCAAAAGAGATATTGGCACAAATGGATAGCGAGGAATTACACCATCGTGAGTTGGCACTTGCCAATGGTGGCGCTGCATTGTCGCCACTCATGCGTCATACCATGCGCTGGATGGCAAACCGCATGAAAGCCACGGCTTATCATTTTTGATTGATTTACTTTGACAAACACAGGGCAGCAAAAAATGCCTCAGTAATGACTTTTAACACTCCTACTACTGTTCGTATTGAGATTAATTTGCTAGGGTATAAAAAACTGTACGATTTTGCCATAACTATATGAGTACAACGTCAATGTCTAGCAGATATCAAGCAGCTATTAAGCAATGGATTTATCAATAACGACCAAATAGACAAAACAACGATTAAATAAGGTAACTATCTTTATGAACGCCATCAGTCAACCGACCCACTCTCAAAAATCGCCTAAGTTTGCGACTTTAACCGCATTGGCCGCAGCTTGTGCCATGATGTTATCTGCGCCTGTGAATGCTGCCGAAGTTGATGCTTCAGCGACTGCAACTACTTCTGTACCGAGCGCGATTGACTCAAGCAAACGAGTGATTCGTCTTGCTAGACCGAATGCAGCTGTCAGTGCTACTCAGGCAGCAATCAATGTTCAACCAGAAGTGGCAACAAGTACTGCAGCACAAGTGAGTGCTCAAGCAAATATCAATACGAATCAACAAAGCAGTGCCCAAGTTACTAATACTCAAATAAACAATACACAGCCCACTCCCACTCGTGCGCCTCAAAGTACTATCCAAAATCAAGCCATCCAAACCAATCAGAATACTGAGCTTACAGGGACGACACGGGTTTATGAGCGTGGACCGATGGTTGCAACGGGTATCGATTTACGTGGTGGTCAGCTGTCAAACATTCCAACGCCACAAGTGCAACTTTCAGACATCAGCTTTATACCTACCATCTTGATAGCGCAGCAAACCGGTCTTGGTACAGACAAATTGGATGTCAGTCTACTCGATGATTTTATTAAAGACACATCACCATATGCACGCCATTATCCACCAAACTTCCCTAACCGCACCCAGCGTCATTACGCTCGTGAAAAAATCAAAGTACTAACTGACTGGATTGAACCTTATGCCAAATCGCCTAAGGCTTCTTACGATGTGTTACTGCGTGCTGCTAAGCTAAATGGTATGGGACGTAACTTAGACTTAGGGTCAGAATATACGGTACGTGGTGGGCAATATATTGACCGTGCCATCAAAATCAAACCGGATAGCGGCGAAGCCAACTTTATATATGGCATGATGCTCTCAGAAGGCGGTGGTTTCAAAGAAGGTCAAAAGTATCTTGATCAAGCGGTTAGCTTAGGTTATACCGAAGCAGAGCAAAGCTTGGCACAATCGGATGTCTTGAGTGATCGCCGTGAAAAAGCGCTAGAGCGTTTGCGTCGTTTAGAGCAGAAAGTCCCAGACAATACGGTTATCCGTCAGCAAATCAAGCTAATCGAAGACGGTAAGTTTTATATTTGGGATATACCAGCATCAAATATCAAACCAAATATGTAAATCAAAACCTTATAAAGATGATGTATGACAAATACGTCATCAATATTAGATAAACATAGTTAAAAATTAAAAATCTAGCGCCTTTTTTTATATTGAGAAATTAACGATATAAAACTAAGGCGCTTTTTTGTACCAAATATAAACGCGTATTATGAACGTCAAATAAAATATCATCATGCTCTTACATTCACTTTTATTTGAAGCGCTGTCCTTCTTTATTATTCTATCTTTTCAGTAAGGCTATTTTCTCTAGCGTCGTATCCAGTAAGTTTAGCAAAATTTGAATATAAGGCGATAAATACGATAGTCGAAGCACCAAACTTCCGCTACACTCATCCTAATATAATTGCTATTTGATAATACATGCCTGCCCATTATTCACTGGAATTACCTATGATTTTCGCCGACCCTGTCAATAATGCGCCAAAAGCCACTCATAAAAATAAGATGCCTTTGGCTGTATTGGCACTGCTATCAGCTATGGCAATATTACCTGCCTGTAGCACGGTCTCTGTCAATAGACAGGCCTCTGCCAAGACGATTTCGGCGCAGCGAGGTAATATTGTCACTGATAACAAGCTCAGTAGTGATACGGCATCATTATTATTGTCAGCAGGGCTCAATGAGCAAGCCTGTATGCAGCAGTTTGAGCTTTGCTTAACACAGCTTGCTGATAGCATGCTTAATAGGCACTATCGCCCAGCACTGGCCGCCTTTTCAGAGTTACACTATGCAAAAGCGCGCCAACTCGCTACCTCAAAGAGCTGTAGCAATGCGCTTGCCCGTCCGCCACTTGATCCCTATTATGCCAATGCACCTTTAGATGATGCTGAAGCTAAAGCGCAGCAGAGCAAAACCGAGATATGTTTAATCGACTATCAAGAGCGTCTCTTTGATGCCATCAAATCCAGCTATACCTACTTATTCTATGACAGTCTAGAGCATGATTTTGAAGGAGCCGATGAAAAAGTAAGTGGCGGACGGGCAAAAAATCGTATCCCAAGCGATATCGATATCCAAACTCAAGATATCTATAATGCCGCGAGCAATGATGTTATTACTCAGCTTTATCAATCAACAGGCGACATGAACCAATTGATGCGCAATGTAAAAGTAGAGCATCTTGCCACGACCGCTAATACCAGCAGGCGTGATAGTAGTGAGCTTGCCGTCAATGCAGCCATCGCCAATAGTTCACCCGTCAAAGGACAGCCAACCGATCAAGTCAAAGTAATGAAGGTGCAAGTAGACAACTATCATTTAAATGTGTATTTGCCAAATGAAAACAACTATCTTAAAAATGCCAATGAGAAAAATTCTGCGCTAGCAGACTTAGTGTCTACTTATGAGCTGCGCTTGTCGGGGCTAAACTCCATTAGCAAGCGACCGGGTTTAGGTATCAGTTTGGTAGCGTCATTGGACGATCGCTATACCACCACTATTCGTCAATTATTACTCTCTTCGCTCTCAGGTCAAATCGGTCAAGAAGCGGCTAATAGCAGACTTGGCAACAATAGCACAAGCAACGCCGCAAAAATTGCTCAAGAAGAAGATGCCAGCTCACGCATTTATCCTACTGGGCATCTATTGATGACAGGACTGATTAAACCTACGGGCACTAGCGTACTCGACACCCTAAGTAGCGAGCAGCTAGATATCCATTTATATAACCCTTACCGCAGCGAGAGCGCCTCTATCTTAGGTGATGACTATCCACTGGCCGCCAACTTCTCTGCCGGTTATGGACTCTGGTTAGCAGAAAATCAGCTCGATGGTGTCGGCTATCTAAACCTTATTACCCGTCAAAAAGAAGCCAGTTTACCCAAACTTTTTATGCTTGAGCCCTATGACCCTAATAAACGCGTGATTATCATGCTGCATGGTCTGGCATCAAGTCCGGCAACGTGGGTCAATTTGACCAACGATATTTTTAATGATGATAAATTACGTAATAACTATCAGGTATGGCAGATTTTCTATCCGACCAATCTGCCTATTTTAGAAAATCGCTATCAAATCCAAAAATTAATCACTGCCACTTATCAGCAAACAGATCCTACAGGGACAAATCTTGCCAGCAAGAACAGCGTCATTATTAGCCATAGCATGGGCGGCATCATTGCTCGCATGATGTTATCTGATGATAATTTGGCGAATAATCTGGATGCATTAGACGATAACAGTTTATTAGCCAACAGCAGCCAGCGTCAGGTTGACGCCATGCTCAAGCAAGCACTTACCAATAAAGAGCTACGCAACCGTTTTGAATTAAAGGCGCTACCGCAAGTTGATACAGCAGTCTTTTTATCTTCGCCATTCCAAGGTACTGACTATGCCGATCGCTGGTTTACCCGTGCGCTACGCCGCATTATTTATCTGCCGGTGGGCTTAGTAAAAACTGTTACGGACAATTTGGCAACCATTGCTATAAAAGGCGACTTGGCGAATAACCCTCTAGGGGCGTTATACCTGCAAAATGGTGCTAGTCAATTGAGCGACAAGTCTTCTTTTATTCAATTAACCAAAGACATTAGCATCAACAAACGTATTACTTATCATTCGATCATTGCCAATAACGATTCTGATATCACAAGAGGTCTGGCAGCAATGCAGCCGGCAGGCGTCAAACTTGATTTGTCGCAAGCAGTCATAGAAGATGACGATAGCGTGATTGAGACTGTCGATACCAGTAGTACCAGCAATGTAGAAAACTCAGATAATTTAAACGTTTCAGCTGCCGTAGTTGATGGAGAGACTGCAAAAGATGTGACTGCTAAGACAGATACCTTGCCACCTGAAGCACTGGTCGCTGCTGTTATCGTCAATGAAGAAATTAGTCAAGCATTAACTGAGCGTTTGTCAGATGGTATCGTCCCCTATACCAGTGCGCATCTTGATGGTGCAGCGTCTGAGACGGTTATCAATGGCGGCCATAGTATCCAAGAAAATCCACAAACCATTCTGACCTTGCGACGTATATTGCATAAACAATTACAGCAATAGCTCAAACTGAATGACAGGTTGGTTATTTTCACAGTAGATTTTTTACAATAGATAGCAAAAAAATATTATTAAAAAGTATTGTTTTATATTACTGTTCTGTATCTATTGATAACCTTACTTAAACAATAGCCATGGCTTGAAAAGCACAATATTACATTGTTAATCATTTGTGACCAATAGGTGCGTGATATGGCTGGATAGCAACTTGCGCGTAAGCAGACTCAGGCGCATAATGCTGAAATAGAAAATATTTTAATAATGCCATAAGAGACATATCTTATAGTTTATAAGGACATAAATTATTTACTTTAACTAAATAGTAGTGCTTAGATTATCATAGATAAGGTGTTGTCTAAATGACAACGATAGCCAGTTTACATTGACTATTGTTCGTAACACTTATTATCCTACTGACATCCGTATCGACGGACAGCTACGAACAATGATTTCAGCGTAACATGGAAGCAAGCGCTATTCAGCTAAAATATAAGGGTAACCGCTTATGTTCGCTACATTTATGATTGACCAGCTTGATGCGCTGATGCTTGCGCGTATCCAGTTCGCTTTTGTTATTTCATGGCACATTGTTTTTCCAGCTTTTTCAATCGGACTTGCCAGCTTCTTGACCGTTTTAGAGTTTCGCTGGTTAAAAACTGGTGAGCCTATCTATGCCGAAGTCTACAAACACTGGGTAAAAATATTTGCCGTGGTATTTGGAATGGGTGTCGTGTCAGGCGTGGTAATGTCCTACCAATTCGGCACCAACTGGGCAGTGTTTTCCGATAAAGCGGGTAACGTGCTGGGTCCCTTGCTTGCTTATGAAGTATTGACCGCCTTTTTTTTAGAAGCCTCATTCTTAGGGATTATGCTATTTGGCTGGGGTCGTGTCAGTAAACGTATGCACCTTGCTTCAACGGCGATTGTCGCTATCGGTACGCTGATATCAGGGTTCTGGATTTTGGCTGCTAACAGCTTTATGCAGACGCCACAAGGCTTTATGGTTGGCGCAGATGGTCTACTGTATCCCACCAACTGGTTAGAAATCATTTTTAACCCCTCCTTCCCCTATCGCTATGCCCATATGATGACCGCGGCTTTCTTGACGACTGCTTTTGTTATTGGCGGTATCGGTGCGTATTATCTACAATCCAAAAAACATGTTGAACATCGCAAACACGGTCGTGTCATGCTCGGTATGGCGATGGTGATGGCGATTTTTGTTGCCCCAGCACAAGTACTTATCGGCGATATGCATGGGCTTAATACATTAGAGCATCAACCTGTCAAAGTCGCAGCGATGGAAGGGCTTTGGGAAAATGAGCGCGGTGCACCGCTGGTATTATTCGGCATTCCAGATCAAAAAGCAGAAAAAAATCACTATGAAGTTAAAATACCTTATGTGTCCGGTTTAATTTTAACTCACTCATTTGATAAAGAAGTGAAGGGCCTTAAAAACTGGGCACCAGAAGATCGACCATTCGTTCCCATTGTCTTTTGGGCTTTCCGTATTATGGTTGCCATTGGTATGCTGATGGTATTGGTGGGACTATTTAGTCTATATAAATACTTCAAAAAACAACAATTTAATTCTGACAGTATCTGGTTCCACCGCTTATGGATGATGATGACCCCGATGGGTTTTATCGCCCTACTTGCTGGGTGGTTCGTCACTGAAACCGGTCGTCAGCCGTGGACAGTTTACGGCGTCATTCGCACGGCAGAAAGCATGTCTCCGGTTGCGGCACAACAAGTGGCAACGACACTGATTGGCTTTATCGTACTATATGTCTTTGTGTTTGGTGCAGGGAGTTTTTATATTTTACGCTTGATTGCAAAGGGTCCACAGCCGTATGAAGACCCTGCTGATGATAACTTCTATGAGCACTCTATCACTGAAGGTCAAGGTCGCACGTTAAGCGGTGATAGCAATGCCAGTGAGAAAGTAGAAGATTTGGATCAGCCTGCCGATGACGTCGAAGATGGAGGATTACGCTAATGTTTAACTTTGGTAACGTATTAGATTTACCCCTCATCTGGGGCGGCTTAATTGCTTTAGCTGTCTTCGTTTATGTGTTACTTGATGGATTTGATTTGGGCTGCGGTATTTTATTCCCGTTTGCGGGTTCCGACAAAAATCGTAGCCGCATGATGAACTCTATCGCCCCTTTTTGGGATGGTAATGAGACATGGTTAGTATTGGGCGGTGGTGGTTTATTTGCCGCCTTCCCAGTCGCCTATGGCATTATTATGACAGGGCTTTATCTGCCGGTGACCTTTATGCTGTTCGGTTTGATTATGCGCGGCGTAGCATTTGAGTTCCGTTTTAAAGCAACCTCACATCGCTATGTATGGGATACCTTTTTCTTTATCGGTTCTGTGGTTGCTACCTTCTTCCAAGGGATTATGCTTGGCGCGTTGGTACAAGGATTAGAGGCAAGTAATCGTTTATATACCGGCGGCCCTTTTGATTGGCTCACGCCATTCTCTGTGGTCTGCGGTATCGCTCTGATTATCGGTTACGCGCTGCTTGGCTCGACGTGGTTGATTATTAAGACTGAGCATAAGCTGCAAGTTTGGGCGCGTAAAGTTTCTGGTTGGATGCTATCAGCATTGGTAATCGCAATGATTGTCGTGACTGCCTTTATGTATTTCTCAGACATTGATGCGCTTGAAGGTTGGTTTAGTTTCCCAGGGTTATTGTATCTTGCACCGATACCGATTATCGTCTTGGCGTTATTTTTCTTTATGCGTAAAGACTTGACCTCAGAGCGTGAATATCGTCCGTTCTTATTGACCGTCGTGCTATTTTTGATGGGTTATATCGGTGTTTGTTTTGCGATTTTCCCTTACATCGTGCCGTATCAAATGACCATTTATGAGGCAGCAGCAGCAGATACTTCATTATCATTTATGCTTATTGGTGCTGGCATTATGCTACCCATTATTTTGAGCTATACCGCGTTTGCCTACTATACGTTTAAAGGTAAAACGGATCACGAGCACATGTATTAATAGCTATTGAGCAGTATTCTATATCCTATAGTTTTCAGGAGAACACTGTTTAGGAGAATATCATGAAAAATCTTAGTAAAAAACAATCTCAGTGGGCATGGTTTATTGGTTTATATATCGCAGGTTTTCTGACGATTTTTACCATTGCCCAGCTGATTAAATTGGCAATGGGCGTATAACGTATAATATAAATAGTTATCCCATGAGCTATTCATAAAAAACCGCAGCGCTAATCAATAATTAGCGCTGCGGTTTTTTATGGCCTATTACTACTAGATATTATAGATTAAGCACCGCAATGTTCGCTTACACCTTTATTTTCTATAAAGGTATTTACCTGCTCTAGGCGTTCAGGCGTGCCAACATCTATCCAATTATCATGCATGATCTCAGCCGTTACTTGGAATTTTATCATTGCTTGTCTAAGTAAGGGTCCAAGGGCGGCAGATTGACCTGACACCAAGCCATCAACCAATTGTGGCGACACAACACTGATGCCAGCAAAAGTATATTTATCGGCGTCACCAATGGCCTTCTCGCTTGCCAAACCATTATTAATAGCAAAGTCGCCACCCTCATTATGCTCAGGATTATCAATCAACAATAAATGGGCGCGCTGGTCTGCGCTTAGCTCATACGTGACCAACTGACTAAAATCAAACGTCGTCCATACGTCAGAGTTGACTAAGATAAATGGTTCATTTTTCAACTTTCCAGTTTGTAGCGCTTTAAAAATACCACCTGCTGTCTCTAATGGCTCATCTGCTTCAAGTGACCAATGCAACTGTACGCCAAACTGCGTGCCATCGCCAAGCGTATCCATCAACTTATCAGCCAGCCAAGAGGCATTAATCGTAATATCAGTAATACCAGCGGCTTGTAGCGCTTTAATATGCCAAATAATAAGTGACTGCCCACCTACTTCCACTAACGGCTTTGGTGTCTCTAAAGTTAATGGACGCAGGCGCGTACCCTTACCGGCTGCCAAAATCATGGCTTGCGTTATTACCGACATAGATAATCCTTATTCTTGGCGAAATTTATACGAGGCGACTGATAATTAATAGCTTTGAATACATTGGCATTAAATATATGAGCGTTAAATATATTGCTGCACAAATTTGGTTTGATAAGCAGGCAATACTGTATCCATTATCCATTGATTAAATGGCAAAACGACTTGTTGCAGACGCGCACTGCCTTTTGTACTTAGCCATTCTAATTCAAAAAGAAAATCACGCATGACTTTAGGAATATCCGCTAAATAACGACTTTTACCATCGCGCTCATAAAGCCGGATAAAAATACCAAGCACTTTTAGGTGCCGCTGTACGCCCATGATATTGACCTGACTTTCAAGTTGCTCAGCATTGTCTGCTGTTAATAGCCCTGCTTGTTTTTGCAATTGCCAAAAATCAGAAATCCACTGCGTTACTTGCGGCTCTGACCATTCGACATAGGCATCACGTAGCAATGATACCAAGTCATAGCTATGCGCGCCAATCACTGCATCTTGAAAGTCAATCACCCCTAATCGCGTGTTATCTGCCTGATCCTGCATCAAATTGCGGCTATGATAATCACGATGGACGATGACTTGGGGTTGTAATAGAATCTCTTCTATCAAGGCTGATTTTAGGTTTTCCCATAATGACGTATCAAGTGTCACTCCGATATGTGGAATAAACCAGTCGCTAAATAAATCCATTTCACGGTTGAGCATTGCGGCATCATAATCAGGCAATTGATGCTGAGATTTTGCTGTCTCTACCGGTATCTGTTGCAGCGCAACTAGTGTCTGCATCGCTAATTGATAGTAGTCATTTACTTGCGCAGGCGTAGCACCAACTAATAAATGAGCGAACTCTACCGCGCCAAAATCTTGCAAGACCAAAAAGCCTTTTGTCACATCTTGCGCGATCAGCGTCGGCACATTGATGGCTTGCGACATGAGCTTTGCCACATTAATAAACTGCTGCATCGCGTCTTGCTCATCAGCCGAATCCATGACAATATAACGCGCTATTTTTGTCGTATCATCCGTACCACCAGCTACTAGCTGAATACGGTGATAACGGCGAGCACTGGCATCACCTGGTAAGCTTTCAAGGGTAAAGGTTTGATTCTCGAACACTTGCTTTAACCAGCACTCTAATGACTCTTGGCGCGTATTAATGGCAGGTATCGCAAGTTCTAATATTCGTTCGTCGGTAATAGTTTTTTCGGTCATAAAAAGCATCGCAGGTTAAATATAAGTCGTAAATGACTAAATGAGTGATAAGTAGGACAAATACTTGCTAAAATGGTGAGCGCTTATTGCACAGTCGCTGTTGTCTTAAAAATAGCATGGCTATCTAATAAACTTTGATAATTTGATAAATAGTGTAGCTGATTTGGTTTTTTTTGACTATGATTAGTCGTCATTATATGTAAAACGTCCCAACTTTTAAGATTATATTATTTATTATTCGTTTATAAAGCGCTGTAGCTGTCTAAAACAGACTTGCTAGACGATTATTGCAATCCAATAGGCTCTACAAATCATAGGTGTGCCCTTGTTATATTCTCCGCTTTACCAAAGCATCCGTTTGATTTTATTTGGCGCGCTAGGCTTATCGAGCCTGACCGTTAGTGCCGCTATCAATCAGACTGACTCGATAATGCCTGAGCCATTGGTGACTGATAGCTTAAACCAGTATGCCGATGACGTAACAACTGATGCTGGTTTTAATAATGAAATCAATCAAGACATCAGCTATCAAAGCGACAGTCAGCAGTCAGCAGCCTATAAAAAAGCCAGTTTGAGTAGTGATGCTACTCTAGGTAATGACGCGGCTGTAAATAACAATAATATCACTGCGATTAACGATCGTACCAAGACGAGCCAAGATAGCCGCGTTGCCCCAGTAAATACAAGCAACCCATCAAAAGCTGGTAATCGTCGAATTGATACCAATGATGAGAGTATTCAAGAAAGCCTTAAACGTTTAGCAGAATTTTATGAGCTGACGCCAGATACGAATGTTGCAACATCAAACAATACAGGCACTAGCGTAAACGATGAACAAAATAATATTCAAAACAGTTTGACGCCTGTAACGACTAATATCCCAACCGTAGGTAGCAATCTGCGCTTGCTGCCACATACCGTCGATAGTGCGGCGCGCTGTGAAGGACAATGGGTTTATCCTAAGAAAAACCCTAACTATCAACGGGCTGTTAATGAAGCAAGCGCCAGTAGTGGGCAACCAGCACCCAATTTAAATGGTCTGCCCAATAATCAAGCGCCACTATTTGCAGAGTCAGATTATGGCTACTATGATAATGTCGATTATGCCGAACTATCAGGTAATGTCATCATTGACCAAGGGACTCAGCATATTGAGGCTGAAAAAATCGTATTGGACTTAAGCAACGGGGTGGCAGCGGCGCAAGGTAAAGTGATGTTTACTGACCAAGCTACTGGCAATGTCTCTGTAAATGGGGAACAAGACCGCATTCAGCAAAACGGTAAAACCAGCCTTACTGATAAAGCAACACAAGGTGGTCTCATTGGTGTTGCTGACAATTTGAATTATAATACTGAAACAGGGCAATCTACTGCTACAAATGTTGCCTTTGCCAGTGTTGAGCTACAAGCACATGGTTATGCCAAGCGCTTAAACCGACCGAATGAGAGCCAATATGAATTGGATGAGGTCATGTATAGCACCTGCCCTCCGACCAATCGTAAGTGGCAATTTGATGCCAAAAGCATAGATTTAGACACTGAGACAGGACGCGGTGAAGCTTACAATACCACCTTCCGTATTGCTGATGTGCCTGTATTTTATCTGCCCTATTTTAACTTTCCAATAGACAGTCGACGCGGTAGTGGCTTCTTATTGCCTAATGCAAGTATCAGTAGCGAAAACGGACTTGAAATTGATGTGCCTTATTATTTCAACCTAGCTCCCAACTATGATGCCACGCTAAGCACGCATATTTATACCACTCGTAATCCTATGCTATCTGGAGAGTTTCGTTATTTAACAGAAAATTATGGCGAGGGTATCTTTAATGGTTCGTACTTGCCTAATGATAAAGAATACGATGGCGAAGACCGCCGCAGTTTGTTCTATGATCATTATTGGTCATCTACCAGCATCCCACGCCTAAGCGGTGAGGCCAAATACAGCTACGTATCTGATGCCGACTACCTTAATGATTTTGATACGCTAGGTTTATCAGATAACACCTTAAACTTGCCGCGCCGAGCGCAACTGAATTATTATAATGACTATGTCGACGGCGAGCTAAAAGTAGAAACCTTCCAAACACTTGATGCGTTGAATAACAATGGGCAGATGTTGCAAGATAAAGACAAGCCTTACTCGCGCCTACCGCAGCTCAAACTTGATTACCGTCTACCTTGGGCAAAGCATTTTGATATCACTGGCGTCAGTGACTCCGCTTATTTTAAAAAATCTATCGATGATGGTTCTGAGAATGAAAAAAGTGGCACACGTTTTTATAATAAACTCAGTGCATCTTATCCTATGGAGAACTCATGGGGTTATATCAAGCCAAAGCTAAGCTTACAACATCTGTTTACCACTTATGATGAAGATAGCTTAGTTGACAATTCACTGGATAAAGATGATGGCAGCCAGTCAGTGTTTGTCCCGCAAGCCAGTATTGATGCAGGTTTACATTTTTATCAAGCCGGCTCACCGTTTGGCGCATTTGATGACACGTTAGGTGGTTATCGTTTACTTAGCCCGCGCCTGAAATATACTTACTCGCCTTATAAAGACCAAAACGATATTCCTAACTTTAATACTCGTATTGCCTCTATTAACTATGAGCAGTTATTCTCAGACAGCTGGTTTTTAGGGCATGATCGCTTACAAGATTTACATGCTTTTACCCCAGGTATTAACTATCGTTACATCGATGCAACGGGCGTGACACGTTTTGATGGTAGCATTGGTGAACAATTTTATCTCGATGATGGACGCGTTACGCTTGATAATACAAAACCTGTCTTTACCTCATCCTCTTCAGGGCTAGTTTGGGATACTAGCACACAGCCGTATAATAATGTCTGGGTCGATGTGAGTGGCGCGCTGACCAATAGCTACGATTTAAATTATATTACTACTGAGTTACGTTACCAGCCATCTGATAATAGCTTGTTTAATGTAGGTTTTATCAAACGTCAACGTGATGAAAATACCAACCAGTTACCACTGTCTGCATTGACAGCGTCAGCAGTTTTCCCAATCAATAATAACTGGCGTGTACTGGCTCAAGGTCAATACGACTATAATCGCAACCAAATGCTCGATTCATTGATTGGGATCGATTATGAAGATTGCTGTTTTGGCTTTGCGGTTTATGGTCGTCGTTACTATAATGACTTGAATATTGCTGAAAAACCCACACAAGCGATTATGGCAGAAGTAAGATTAAGTGGTCTTGGCAGTGGTAGTAGCCGTTTGACACGCTTACTTGCTGATAAAGTATTAGGTTTTGAACCTGTTCAAAATGCATGGAAAGACTAATAACATGATAAGAGACAAGCCTAATTTATAGCCTAGTATGTATGGTATAAACTGGTTTGCATTCTATTATAAACAACCCTAGCCACTATTTTAGTATTAACATTATTTGATGCTAAAGCAGTGGCTAGTGGATTTAACCGATTACCATCCGATGCAATGACATTGATGAGGAGCATCATGAGATTTTTTTCTTTACGCCAGACAAGCCAAGCAGTATTCCTATCGATGGGCTTAATGACTGCTCTTGGTATGAGCGTTAGTGCCCAAGCAGCAACGGTGAACTCTGCAAAAGCGCAAGCGACGACGACTCAAAAAAACAACGTGGCTCGTTTAACGCCTGCCAATAGTACAGATGGCATCATTGCATTGGTGAATGAAAATGCGATTTTAAAAAGTGATCTCATTGCTGCCATTGCTCAGACACAGGCACGTGCAAAAGCTGCGGGTGAACCTATTGCCAATTCAGCACAGTTACAGTCAGAAGTATTAAACGCCCTTATTTTGCGCGAACTACAGCTGTCCTTGATCAAACGTGTTGGTTTAAATCCCGATGAAGCGTCTATCAATAAGCGCTTAGAACAAATAGCAAAAGCAGAAGGTTTAAATAGCATCGCCGCTTTACAACAGCGTTTAGACTCAGCGCAATCGGGCAGCTATGCGACTTTGCGCGCGCAGTTGATTGAAGATGCCGCTATTCAAGCCTTACAACAGCGTCAAATCACCAATCGTGTGCGTATTAGCGAGCAGGACATCGATGCATTTTTGGCATCACCTGAAGCCAAACGCTTGAACCAAAGTGAGTATCAGACAGTCCATGTCCGTGTTCCATATATGGATGACTATAGTCGCCTATCAGAGGCACAGCGTAATGACGCTTTAAAAGTGGCACAAAAGTTACGTACACGCCTTCTTGTGCCAAATGTCAATGTCGCTGAAGCGATTGCAGCCAGTCAAGGCAGCTACCCTATCCCATTACAAGGTGGTGATATGGGCTTTCATAAAGCCGCTGCCCTCCCAACTGAGCTATCGAGCGAGATTACCAAACTTGAGGTTGGCGCTGTGAGTGCGCCTTTAGTCACCCCTGAAGGTATCGATATTATTAAGCTTGCCAATAAAAAAGCCAATGATACCATGCTTGTTCCTCAGTGGAATACTCGTCATATCTTGGTTAAAGTTGATGAGCTACAAACAGATGCTCTTGCTGAGCAAAAAATTAACGACCTATATAGTCAGCTACGTAATGGTGCTGCCTTTGATAGTCTAGCATCAACGTATTCAGACGATCCTGGTTCAGCAGGGCGCGGCGGCGATTTAGATTGGGTTGGTGAAGATCAAATGATTGCGCCGTTTGAAGCAATGATGAAAAACACAGCTGTCGGTGACTATTCTGCCCCGTTTAAAACGCAATTTGGTTGGCACATACTTAAAGTTGAAGGTAAGCGTCAACAAGATGTCAGCGATGAGTATCGTCGCACTATGGCACGTCAAGCTCTATATCAACGCCTAGCACCACAAGCCAAAGAAGACTGGCTACAAGAGTTACGTGCTGGCGCTTATATCCAAGTGCTTGGTTAATGATCAAGTGAACTAAATAACCAGTCAAAGTATTTTATAAAAAAGGGTATATGCCAGTGCGTATATCCTTTTTCTATGCCTTTTGATTTGTTATTTACTTGAAAATAATAGCAGATACATAAATGCTCAAGCATAAAAAGAACGAGTAAAAATATATAAATTAATAACTTAAGCACAAAGAAAAGCCCCGAACCTAGGGTATATTATTGATAACCCCTAGTAACTTCTAATACTCCTTATTATCCCCAAACCTATTGTAAATAAAGGATTTAGCCAGTATCATATAACCTATGGTAACGCGTAGTAACTTGTCTAAACGGCAATTATCTATGTACCAAACTATGTACCAATTATAACTGGTACATTCTAGATAGGGGAAAGACATGGCAAGCAAGTACAATCATTTACCGTCAATCAAAGATGAAGCCAAAGCTGAGCGCCTAGAGCGACTGCAGCAAATCGAATACGATAAGCAGATAAAAGCCAAACCATTACAGCAAGAGGATTATGGCGTTAGAGTTGCTGGCTGTGAGGGCTTATACCTTAGAGTTAGACCTAATGGCACACGTGAGTTTAGGCACTTCTACCCCCACCCATTCATTAAGAATAAACAAATACGCTTAACCCTAGGCGAATACCCCGCTGTCAGTCTAAAACGTGCGCGTGAAATTTATTACGATAACCTATCTTTATTAGCTGATGGTATCGACCCAAAAGAATACCGCGAACAACAGAAACAAGCACTTGAAACGGGCTATAACAACACCTTTCAAAAAGTCGCTGAACAATGGTTAGAGCGTAGATTATCAGTAGGCAAAAGACCTAGCCAATCGACAATAAAGACTTACAACCGAATGTTGAAATACATCAATGCTAAGCTGGCTAGTGTACCTATCGACCAGTTAAAAATGACTACCCTATTAACTTTCTGCCAAGACTTACAAGATGAACGCGGTATAGAAGTAGGACAAGACGCAAAAACGGTGCTGAACTATGTCTTTGACCATGCTGTCAATCGTGGGCTGGTAGAACTAAACCCAGTAAGAGCATTCCCTAGTAGAAGCTTAGAGCCTTCAACCAATAAGCCAAAACCAGCTATTACCACGCCAAGCGAGTTTGGGCAGTTGCTTAGAGATATTGACCAAATGACACCTAGGCAGCCTGACACTATAACAGCACTAAAACTATTAGCATTGACCTATGCGCGTGTAGGCGATATATGCAGTATGAAATGGGCTGATATAGACTTTCAAGCTAAGCTATGGAATTTTGAGCCGCTAAAGGGCAAAGGACGTAAGGACATGGTGGACGAATTAGCCATACCACTAGCACCGCAAGCCATTGCCATATTGCAAGAACAGCATAAAAAGACGGGCAACCATGAATTTGTATTTCATAGCCCAAAGAATAAAAAAGGAATACTACCCACTGGCAGGATTAACTACGCGCTCAATCATTACGGTAATGACGGCAAAACCTATCTAAACATACATACGCCCCACGGCTTTCGAGCCAGCGCAAAAACAATGCAGATGGAACGCCTAGGCTATGATGAATTAATAACTGAGATGCAGCTAGGGCACAAGATGATTAATAAGTACGGTAAAGCATATAGTCGCTTTAAGTTTATCGAAGTAAGAACCAAGATGATGAATGAATGGGCGGATTATATAGACAGTATGCGAGCCGACAAGATAGACAATATTATCTATGCAAACTTTAAACATGCAGAACAAAAGCAGGGCTAAAACAGCCCTAGCATAACCTTACTACTAACCACGATGGAGATATTACTATGATGACACTAGACACCAAACCAACACGCCAGCAATTAGATGACCGCACATTTTGGGATAACCTACCGCCTGATGGTGCAGAATATGACGGCTTTATGTATGTGCCTACTTATTCTATTTTGCGTGATGATGAGCCTATCAATCTTAAGACAGATAGCGGCAAAATATTAAGAAACTCGTTACCTTATGAGTTGGCAGTTACAGAGGTGCAACGCCTATCTAAAAAGCATGACAATATCACCTTAAAAATTACTGGGTATGGTCAAAGCCTTGTAAGAATGGATAAACGATTAACAGCATAACCCTATCTAGCGGATAACACCGCTACAATGACCATGCAAGGCTAGGACTAATTACCCGAACGATAGCTATTTACACACCTTTAAGCTATCACTGCCTTGCACCTATTTTAAACCAAGGGTGTAAAGGTGTTAACAATGATTGATATGGAACTTATTAAAAACTCACGTTTTCATGAGTTGAATGTATATTTTGAGGCTCTAGATGGAGATAACCTAACTAAACAAGACAGGTTAATGCTTCAAGTGGCTATGGTTCAAAGAGGGGGTGGCTTACTTCTCTCTAATTGTGCAGATAGAGATCAAAGCACTTTGCTTGAAAAAGCTACACGCTTTCAACTTGAATTACATAGCGATCTACAATATGGAGATGATGAGGCTGCATACTCTGAAATACTAATGGATAAATTCCATTACGCTAAATATGCCATTGCGGAATACTTTTTCAATAACTACACGGTTTTAGATAGGCATGAAATGATAGACAAACTATTTGAAATCAACAGGAAAGAGCGATTTTTTGAAGTCTTGCATGAAAAGCCAAATAGCTACTTACAGCCCGACCTATGTTACAGCATAATTTTGAGCTCATTATTAGGTCAGTTTTATGTCATGTTAGAGGATTTAGACAATGCAGTATCAAGCATAATGAACGCAGCATATTTTTATGGTGCATCAATAGAAAGAAACACCTTGCCGTCCGATGAACGGATAAAAAAGTTTATTCATGATGATATTAACAAAAGAACCCAAAAGGCAAATGAAGTTAGATGGCAAGGTCATGTAGAACAGCAAAGACGAAAATATTTAGAGCTAGATAAGCAACGTCAAAAAGATTTAGGTAAAAAGCAAAGTATCAAAGATGTGGCAATGTGGATTTATAACAACCGCAATGAATTTGAAGTAGAGTATGAAACCATTAGAGATCATCTAAGCAAAGCACGTAAAGACATTTTCACGAACGCTTAAAGTAGGGCTTGCATCGCAAACACTACTATATCCATCGTAAGCAATACTACATACATAGTAAGCAGTACTGTTTGCAATGTATGGATATTCCCCATAAACGGACATAATCCTACTATATCACCTGTTATCAATCATTAACTAACAGGTGATATTCTATGACACAAGCCAATCCAGCCATCAATGACAGCAACCAAGCTAGAGATGAGCAACCTACCCCGTTAAACCCTCAAGGCTATTCACGTATCAAGCCTACAGCCGAACTTATCGGACTTCATCATCAAACGCTAAGGCGTTGGTGGAAAGTTGGCAAATTCCCCAAACCAGTAGATGTAAACGGCATTCCTATGTTTAAGAATGCTGACCTTTTGGCATTCCTTGACCGCCAACATTCTGCCAGTGGGGTGTAATCATGACTACACGGCAACCACCACAGACTTATAGCAAAATTATCCATAATCACATGCTGGCAGGTCAATCTATATCAACACTTCAAGCTTATGACCTGTATAAAATCACTTGTTTATCCCAGCGTATTAGCGACCTCAAAAGAGCAGGCGTAGCTATTCAAAGTCGCATGACTAAGCAGAACGGCAAGCGGTTTATGCTGTACTGGATAGAGCAACCGAACGCTGATAATGATGAGGGGGTTTAATCATGAGCCAATCAAACGACATATTAGAGCCGCGCCTAGTGGCAGTGGATAGTTATTACTTGTCTGTCCTTGATGATCGCATACAAGACATATCGAACGACTGTGAAAGCCTATCAATGGCACTTAGCGCAATCAAAACCGATGATGATACCAGCAAGGGCGTGATAGTCGCTGTAAGGGCTGCCCTACTCGCTAACAGTGAGCTGGCAAGCATTATTAGTGAGCAGATGAGCGCGTTAATACTACAGCCACGCGTTGAGGTGATAAGCCATGAGTGAAAAAGAATTTATAGATCAAGTGATGAACGGGCTGAAAAAAGAGGGTTTTTTGATGATACCTGATGACTTTATCGACCATCTAATCATTACCTTGCATGCCAATGTGACCGCCATTAACAGCTTGATAGAAGTGGTAAAAGTAGAGAATAAAATGCTATCTCTACGCGGCTCGCTACCTACAGGTAATAGGCAAGTAAATTCGCTCAAAGGGCTATCCACACGCATAGCAGAAATAGCTTTCAACGTGGAGGACGTACGAAATGAGCAACGATAACAAAAGCAATCTAAAAGCAAACCACGGGGCAAATAACGCCCATTTTAAACACGTAATAATTATTCCATATGTCCCGTTACAGCCGAATTTAAACAGCTTTTTAGAGCGTTATTCTTACCCCTTAATGAACGTGTTTTTAAAGCGTATAGATAGGCTAAAACCTATCGTTATTTGTAGCAGCTGGAGGGTGCAGAAATGAAGCAATTTCCACAACCAAAGCAAAGCCGCAAGTATGCCAAGCGTAAGAGCTATTACAAAAAATACAGATCAACACGCCAGCCCAAAGAGGCACAGGCAAGGGGGAACAGATGAACACACCAAAAACCACCAGCCATGAAAAAGCCCACGCATTTAGCGCAGGCTTTACACTGGTAATGAATAGTTTTGATGCAGTCACACGGCAAGGACTGGCAGACGATAAGCTATTGCTTAAAATATTTGACTTACTACCGCCTAATAGCTTGTTAAGCGTTACTGATAATCTTACTACAAATGACGCATCTTTAGTACCGACAGCTGGCACGATAGCACTACGATTGCATGACAAACAAGGCGATATTGTAGGCGCGGTATTCTACACACCAAATAGCAAAGCCAAGCCCATTGTTATTGATCCTACAGGGTATGGCGCTATCGTCATTGGTGACACTAACAAAGCTAATGAGGTGATAGCTTTTGATGATGCAGAAAATGGCATTGATGCTTATCAGTGTATGGCAGACGATAAAACCACTTTTATTATCAGCCCTCAAAAAACAAAGCAATGCTTTAAAAAGATGGTGCAGCACTGGAGTAGCGGATCACTGCTAACCGTACCAATGACCATAGATAACAAAGGCATGATAAACCTATTGGCAGGCGTAAATGCTAGAGCATTGGTTACTATGGCTGATATTGTCACGATGCTAAATGCCAATCATAGTTATGAGGCAATACTGGCAGCTGATGACAGCCAAATCATTAATTTAAAAGATACCGCTTACTATCCTGAATGGCGTGATGATCCACAGCTGAATGAACCGATGATTTATGCTGATGGACGTTTTGAGCTATACCACGATGGACTGTTTTTTGTGAAGTATAACGATGACGACCCATCTAATATATTATTTAAGTTAAAAATGCGTGTTTGTTCGCCATTGGAGGTCATTGCCAAGACACGGGACACAGGCAGCACCACATGGGGGCGGTTATTGCAATGGCGTGATGATGATGGTGTGCTACATACGTGGTCAATGCCTATATCCCTACTTCAAAGTAGTACAAGCGAATACCGCAAGGAGCTTGCCAGCCAAGGCTTAGATATTGAGTATGCTATTACTGCTACGTATCGCAGCTATTTGGATGTTTATATTCAAAAATACCCCATTCATAAACGGGCGTTATGTGTCGATAAGCTGGGCTGGCATGATGAGCAATATGTATTACCTGATGGTTCAATAGGTAACGATAGTAAGGAATTGATTGTTTACCAGTCTGCCCATTCAATCAATAGCACCATAGCCCAGCAAGGGACATTAGCCCAATGGCGTGATGAACTATGCAAAAAGCTAGCAGATCAAAGCCGTTTTGTTTTCTCTATTGCTTGCGCGTTTGCTGGTCAATTACTGGAATTGCTCGATGATGACGGGGGCGGTTTTCATATCTTGGGATCATCAAGCATGGGCAAGTCTTTATCGCTTAAATTGGCTGCTAGTGTATGGGGCAACCCTGATAAGTACGTTAAGACATGGCGCAGTACAGATAACGCATTAGAGGGCACAGCTAGCGAGCACAACGACAGTTTCTTACCACTTGATGAGATTAGTGAAAGCGACCCTAAGATAATAGGTAAAGCGGCTTATATGCTGGCTAATGGAAAGCCTAAAGGTAGAAGCACCACTACAGGGCATAACCGTACTGCTAAAACATGGCGCATTATCTTTTTGTCTAATGGTGAGGAGTCGCTGCAAAACTTCATGGCACAAGCAGGACAGAAAACGAATGCAGGTATAGAGGTTCGCGTGGCACATATAGATGCTGATGCTGGCAAAGGCTTAAAGACGTTTGATAGTTTGGTACTGGCAGACACAGGCGCAGCACAAGCCGATAAGATAAAAGAGTTATCACAGGCTTACTATGGTGTGGCTGGTATCGCATGGCTAGAACATATCACCACAGACAAGGCAGCAACCACAGCCACCGCTAAGCAGTTTGTGAATGATTTTATGAGTAACTATAGCGACCTTGCCCCACAAGCGCACAGAGTGGCTAAACGGTTCGCTATTGTGGCAACAGCTGGAGAAATGGCAACACAGGCGAATATAACAGGCTGGCAAGCAGGACAAGCAACCACAGCCGTTATGACATGCTTAGATAATTGGCTTGATAACTATGGGCGTGATGGTGAACACGAACAACGCCAAATCATTAAACATATTCAAGCGTTTATTGAACAGCATGGATCAAGTCGTTTTGAACCGCGCCATAGCCATAAGTGTGCAGACTTTGAACCCAAAACCTCAAACCGTGTAGGCTATCGCAATATTAAAACAGGTGATTATTATTTCATGATAAACACATTTGATACGCAAGTATGCCAATCCTTTAGTAGTAAAGCGGTTTTACAAGTATTAGATGATGCTAACCTCTTATTGCGTAATCAAGGTGACCGTAAAGCATACAGATCACCTGAAACACTTTTTATAAACCGTGACCCCTTTTATGTGGTTAAAGCCAATATATTAAGTTATGAAACGGATAAAAGCATTGTGACAGACGTGACGGACGTGACAAACCATAACCAGCATGGGCTAGACCCTGTCACGCATACCAAAACATCAACGGGACGAACGGGACGGAAAACGGCAATTTGCTAATCCTGTCACGCTTGTCACGTTAGCATAAAAACCACGTGACGGCTGTAAGTCAATAAAGACAATGGTTGTCACGCTGTCACGCTTGTCACAAGCAAAAAACTAGGTTACGGATAAATAATAGAATGAAGGTGGGCGTTAAGCGTCTGCCTTTTTTATTGCCTGATGTTGAGAAATGTTAAGGTTTAAAGCTGAATAAGTGTCATTCATTAGACAAACGAAGCCTTTTTATAATGCTCAATAACCTGAGGTTTCCCCTAGGTTTTAGATAATCACCTGTTAACTATTGTTAAGGTTTTAAACTACTTCTACGATTTAGCATGTTGTCATTTGTTTACATTCAAACCAGCATAACGGCAAGGTTAGAACCTCATAAAACTTCATATCAATATTGCTCATTGGCAGCACCTAGCCGTCATGGCGAACCCCAAGATAACCACAAGTTTAGAACCTGATAAAACATGAGGTTTTAGCACCGCCGCCAACCTGTCAAAACCTGTCATTTAAAACCTAAATAGAGATCTAAACAAGTAAGTCATGATAGAGTTAGGCAAACCTCACTAATGATTTAGACAACCTATGCCAAAAACTGCTATAGCCGACTGTTTAAACCGTCATCAAAAGTTATCAATAAATAACTACAAAGGTCATATTAAGGAGGCAAGTAAACAAGGCACTATAAGTCACTTTGATTTTTCTTATAACTATAGAGGCAAACCCTACAGCTACAAATTACAGATAACTACTACGCCTTGTCATTTTGGTGGGGTTCGTTATTGGTGGCAATGCCCGAAGTGTGCCAAGCGTGTAGGCGTGCTGTATTGTGCTGGCTTGTACGTTTGTAGGCATTGCTTAGGGCTTAGTTATTATAGCCAACTACAACATACCTACCAGCGACCCGATAACCGTATGGAGAGTATTAGAAGGCGTTTGAAGTGGCATGAAAACCCTTATCGAAAACCTAAAGGCATGCATTATAAAACCTATAAGCGGCTATTCAATGAATATCACGATATAGAGGATTATTACATGAGCTGCTTAACTAAGTTTGATGGGGTTACTAGTGTTAAGAGAATGAAATAAAGATAGTTTTGAGAGTATCAAGCAAAAGAGCGACCCTTGCCTACATTGAGAAACGATGACGTAAAAAGAAAATTGTTAATATAAATTAGAGCCAAACAAAATTTATTATGTACCAAACTATGTACCAAACAATAAAACCAGCGAGTTAAATACTTATAAATCAACAACTTACACACAAAGAAAAGCCCCGAACCTAGGGCGATTGGTTCGGGGCTATGGTTTTTCATATTATTATTGTTATCTCTTCCGTGTTGACTCATCCTAAGTCATAAACAGTAATCCATGAGACAGTGGGCTGTCCTGTCCTATTATTGATACTGTCTCAACACTACATCCTTGCGTATCCTTGTGTTGATGGATGTATTCTAAGACAATTGATGTGCAGCGACTAGAGGCTAAAGACCTTATTTAACGTAAGCATTTGCTTACGTCTGAATTACTTCGTTAGCAGGTATTCTTTGCTTATTAGGATTCTTCTGAATCTTACTTCTATTCCGATTCTTCATGCTCTTTAGACACCTTGCAACCTTCTTTTTTGCCTGCTTCGATCTTATTTTCAGCCTCTTGAAAGTCGGCTGCTTGTGCTGTAGGAGCATTTCCTTTTTGATTACTCTCCTCTTCTGGCTCATATTGCAACGTTGTCATCACAGGAAAGTGGTCAGAGCCAATCGAAGGTAAACGTTCAATATCAATCACTGTGAAGCAAGCACTATGGAAAAGATGATCCAATGCCCAACGTAAAAACGGATAGTTAACATGAAAAGTATTGATAAAATGTCGCCCAATACGGGGATCTAGTAGCCCTGAAATACGTTGAAAACGCCGTGTGGTCTGTGACCAAGCAACGTCATTAAGATCACCTGCCAATATGGCCGTTTGCTTATTGTCTTTAATATGCTTACCAACCATCAATAGCTCAGCATCACGGGTCGTAGATTTATCAGCTTCTGTTGGACTGGGGGGCATAGGATGCAAGCAATAAAGCCAAATGACGCGCCCACCTTGCAACTGTATCTGAGTGTGAATAGAAGGTATATCATCAATGATTAAATATTTAATCTCAGGGTCTATCAGCTCAAGCTTAGAATAAAGATGCATACCATATAAATTATCTAAAGGCACTTTTACTGTATAAGGGTAATCAGACTCAACTTGATTAAGCGCTTTTTCCCATTTTTCATCACTTTCTAAAGTAATTAAGATATCAGGTTGTTTCTGTTGTACCAACTCAACCAATTTATAAGTATCATCATTGGTGGTCAACACATTTGAAACCATGATTTTTAACTGATATTCCTCAACATCCGGCTTATCTTTGGCATTTTTTACTTCTTTCTTCCATAGCAGAGTATAGGGCAATACCATTCTGAGTTGAAAGGCTAACGTAATACTCAAAGCCGCAAACAACAGCCATTGTTCTAGCTGCCACTGAGGTCCAAATATCACCATACCAAGCCAAGCAATGATACCAAGTATCATGATTTGAATACGAGGGAAATCCACACCGCGTACCCACCAATTATCAAGTGGTAGCCATCCCCAAATAGTGATAAATGCGACGAGCCCTGCCAGTCCTTGCGCACCGTAATATAGAAAGGAGAAATCCATCATGTGTATCGACCATTTATCAAATCAACAGTTATACCATTGATTATGTTCGTTATTATTATGGCTTAGCGTCTATAATAGCTAAACGATAAATTCTCTTAATAAAATGCATATAAAAATATTTAAATAAAAAACATAAAAACGAAAAGTGCTTAAGATAAGCATTATATATAAGGGCTTACTTTAGCATTCCAGACAACCTGCGCCTACTATTGAACACTACTTACCTAATAGATACTATAAAACATTACAAAGATCAGGCTTACGTCTGTGCTTACTCTGTTATCAAAGTCGATATTTCACTCATGATGAATATCATTTCTCATTCATTAGCAGAGCTAGAAGAATGACCATAACTCAAAGTTATAACTATCATAGTTAATAGTGCTAGTAAAACCCGCGAAACCCATCAAAAAACCTTGCTTTTTGGAGCTATTCACGGCATTGTTATTGGTTGGCGATGCAACAATTTATTGTAAAAAAGGATTGAGTTTGATGAGTGATTTAACAGTAGGTTTGGTAGGCTGGCGCGGTATGGTCGGGTCAGTATTGTTACAACGTATGATGGAAGAAAAAGATTTTGACGGTATTACGCCAGTATTCTTTTCAACCAGTAATGCAGGCGGTGATGCGCCAAGTTTTGATGGTATTAAGACCAGCCAACTACAAGATGCTCATGATATTGACGCCCTTACCGCTTGTGATGTGATCATTACCTGCCAAGGTGGCGACTATACCTCAAAAGTACATCAACCACTGCGGGATAGTGGTTGGACTGGCTACTGGATTGATGCGGCAAGCACCTTACGCATGGAAGATGACAGCATCATCATTCTTGATCCGGTTAACCGCACCGTTATTGATAGTGCACTCGCTGAGGGTAAAAAAGACTTTATCGGTGGCAACTGTACTGTGTCACTGATGCTGATGGCAATTGGTGAGCTGTTTAATAAAGGCTGGGTAGAATGGGTCAGCGCCATGACTTATCAAGCCGCTAGTGGTTCTGGTGCTAATAATATGCGTGAGCTGATTGAAGGCATGGGTGTATTACGTGATGCTGTTAAAGATGAGCTTGCCAATCCTGCTAGCGCCATTCTTGAGATTGATAAAAAAATCGCTCAGACTCAACGCTCAGACGATTTTCCTAAACAATACTTTGGCGTGCCATTAGCCGGTAGCTTGATTCCTTATATCGACTCACAATTAGAGAACAAGCAGTCTCGTGAAGAATGGAAAGGTGGTGTTGAAACCAATAAAATTCTTGGCAACTCTGAAGCAGATAAGATTGCTATCGATGGTATGTGTGTTCGCGTTGGCGCAATGCGCTGTCATGCACAAGGCTTAACCATTAAGCTTAAAAAAGACATTCCATTAGAAGAGATTGAAGCGGCACTGAAGAATAGCGGTAATGAATGGTTAGACGTGGTTGAAGACAATAAAGAAGCCACTATGAACCGTTTAACGCCTGTTGCAGTAACCGGCACCTTAACGGTTGCACTAGGTCGCCTGCGTAAGCTTAATATGGGGCCTGAGTATTTAGGCGCATTCACCGTTGGTGACCAACTATTATGGGGCGCGGCTGAGCCATTACGCCGTATGCTGAACATCATTCGCGAGCAAAATAGCTAAAGCTAATACTCTGAATTTGGATATAAAAAAGACAGCGCTTGCTGTCTTTTTTATATGTTATTCTTGCTGATAAGCAATCATGACTTCATTGCGGCGCATAAATGGCAGTGTCCATGGTGGATTGTAACGTGCCAATTCGGATTCACCTGTCATCATTAATTTTTGCGCCTGCATCCAAGACCGTAATTCTGCCGTTTTCGCAGCCGCCTTTTCACTGCCAGCAAGCCCTGAAAACTTAATAACACCGTAAGTCTTAGCGGGTACTTTCACAATTTCAATATTTGAATTATTTGGTTTTGGTAGCGTTTGCAGCGTGTATTGGCTTGGCATAATAAATTGCACACGCCACTTTCCATCGTTTTGTTGCATACTCACTGGCGCTGTCATGGCTATTTTTTGCGACTCATCACTGGTATTTTTATTTTCAGATTGCATCGTCACAGGGGCAATCATGCTGATTTTGCTACTCTCGCCACTTGGCGCAGTATTGTTACCAAATATATAATCTGCTAACACCTTAAACCCTGCACGACTGGCCATATTTTGATCACCAGAAACCCAAGTTTGCGCTACCAATTGCTCATCATAACGACGCAATTCAAAATTTTCAGTTTGCGACAAGACAGTATATTTCGGCTCTTCGGTAGCCATAGCTGCTCCTGATATCGATAATAAGCTACTTAACAATAAGCTGCTCTTTAAGTAATTTCTTTTGGTCATGACTTATCTCCATTGTCCAAAAGCATATAAGGTATTAATACTTGGGTTTTGGTCTGTTCTCTACTTTAGCAATGACTTAATAACAATGTCTGTAGCTTTTAGTTATAGTCGACTAAAAACACCCCGTGAAATCTAAGCTAAATAAACATCAATAACCAAAAAAAGCCTAACAATGCTATAATTAGCGCCATTTTCATAGCTCATATAGCGGTTACCTTATGCAATTTGTCTTACATAAAACAGCCAGTGGTGTCACTCGCGCACGCCGTGGTACAGTCCACCTCAATCATGGCGATGTACAAACGCCAGCCTTTATGCCAGTAGGTACTTACGGTACCGTTAAAGGCATGCTACCACGTGATATTGAAGCAATTGGCGCAGATATCATCTTGGGCAATACTTTTCATTTATGGTTACGCCCTGGTACCGACATTATTGATAAATTCGGTGGCTTACATAAATTCATGCATTGGGATAAGCCTATTTTGACTGACTCTGGCGGATTTCAGGTATTCAGTCTTGGCGCGATGCGTAAGATCACTGAAGAAGGTGTGACTTTTAAATCACCTATCGATGGTGCTAAAGTCTTTTTATCACCAGAAAAATCGATGCAGATTCAATATAGCTTGAATTCAGATATCGTGATGCAGTTTGATGAGTGTACGCCCTATCCTGCCACTCACGATGAAGCTAAAAAGTCTTTAGAGTTGTCACTACGTTGGGGACAACGCTGCGTTGATGAGCATAAAAAGCTTGGCAGTACCAATGCGTTATTTGGCATCATTCAAGGCAGTATGTACGCTGATTTACGCAAGCAATCACTAGAAGGCTTGCTTGAAATTGGCTTTGATGGCTATGCCATTGGCGGTTTGTCTGTTGGTGAGCCAAAAGAAGAGATGATAGACGTCCTAGATTATATCGCAGATGACATGCCTGCTGATAAGCCGCGCTATCTGATGGGTGTCGGTAAGCCTGAAGACCTCGTTGAAGGAGTACGCCGCGGTGTCGATATGTTCGATTGTGTCATGCCAACCCGGAATGCGCGTAATGGTCATTATTTTGTCACAGGCGACGCCGACAATGCGGGCGTGGTACGTATACGCAACAGCCAATACCGCACCGATGAAGGTCCATTAGACCCTGAATGCGATTGCTATACTTGCCAGAATTTTAGTCGTGCTTATTTATCGCATTTGAATAAATGTAAAGAGATGCTTGGCGCGCAGTTAGCGACGATTCATAACTTGCGTTACTATCAACGTTTGATGCAAAATATCAGAGATGCCATCGAACAGGATAAATTTGATGAGTTCGTGAATGAATTTTATAGCAAACGCGGACAGACGGTGCCAGAGCTGAATATGCGTTAATAGTAGTGGTAATTTGACATTAGCTATTCATATATAAAATACCAAAAAGGCTTAAGATTAATCTTAAGCCTTTTTTGTTCACTAAATTTTGACAATCTAACTATTAACAGGATACATATCAAGAATAGATGATTAGCCTACCAATGCAGCCACAAATACCACAATGACTGCGATTGGCGCTACAAATTTAGTAACGATTTGCCAAATCTGCCAAGTACCGTTTGATAAATTAAGCTCTTGCTGAATGCTACGTTGGTCCATTCTCCAAGCAAAGAAGATAATGCCTGCAAGACCGGTTAGCGGTAATAAGAACTTACTGGTAAGTTTGTCTAGTGCATCAAAGATGCCATTACCCATGATAGTAAAGTCGCTCCATAAGTTAAACGACAATAGCGCAGCGATACCCAATAGCCAA
Organism: Psychrobacter sp. S4(2024); assembly: GCF_036861305.1. Lineage (NCBI taxonomy): Bacteria > Pseudomonadati > Pseudomonadota > Gammaproteobacteria > Moraxellales > Moraxellaceae > Psychrobacter > Psychrobacter sp. S4(2024). Next base: position 436,839 of record NZ_JAZAQR010000001.1, read on the forward strand.
ATCACAGTACTAGCAGCAATGGTAGACATCGTACGGTTCATCGATGTACGCTCTTCTAAGAACTCAACACTTGGCTCTAGCAGTGATATCGACGATGTCACAGCAGCAAAGGTAATCAATAAGAAGAACAAGGTACCGATAATCGTACCACCAGCCATGCTACCAAAAGCAATCGGTAGACTGACAAAAATCAAACCAGGACCTGATGCAGGATCAAGACCATTGCTAAAGATGATTGGGAAAATGGCCAAACCAGCTGCTAAGGCAATAACTGTATCTAAAATAACAACCGTACGAGCTGTTTTTAGTAAGTTCACTTCACGACCTAAGTATGAACCATAAGCCACCATGATGCCCATACCAATAGATAGGGTAAAGAAAGCATGACCCAATGCCGCTAGCATTACATCAACGGTCAACTTGCTCAAATCAGGTGCAAACAAGTAATTAACCGCTTCACCAAAACCACCATTTATCACGTTATAACCAACAATGATAAATAAAATCACACCCAGTAATGGCATCATGATTTTAGCAGCGTTTTCAATACCGCGCGTCACACCAATACCGACGATAAGTGCGGTAATGATCATAAATACCGTATGCCAAATCGTTAGCGTACCTGCTGATGCTAGCATTCCATCAAAGGTTGCAGCGACAGAGTCACTGTTTTGACCGGCAAAACTGCCCGTGCCAACTTTAGTGATATAGTTCAGCGCCCAGCCACCGATGACACTATAAAAAGAGAGAATTAAAAAACCACCTAAGATACCAGTTGCGCCGACAATACCCCAGCTACTTGACTTACCTTCACTAACAGCAACATCTTTAAAGGTATTAATAGGATTCTTTTGACCACGGCGACCAATGAGCCACTCAGCGACCAATACAGGAAAACCAACCAAAGCAATACAGAACAAATAGGCAATAACAAAAGCTGAACCACCGCTCTCACCTACCATATAAGGGAATTTCCAGATATTCCCTAAGCCGACTGCCGAGCCTACTGCTGCAAGTACGAAGCCAAAACTTGAGCTCCACTGCGCATGATCTTGTTTATTACTAGCCATTTTTCCTTCCTCATGCTTCAATTAATATTGCTTATAATCATCCTTGATTATTATAAATAGCTGTCCATAATATTTGACTATTTACTCTATGCATCAATGTGATGCATCCAGCAACATTAAGAAAGAATTGTTTACATTGTTGTAGAGGCTCAGTTTCTGCTAAGCAACTAAAAAAGTCAAGTAATCATAAATATAAAAAGCCATAACTAATAGTTATGGCTTTTTATATTTATGATTACTATTTATAACATTTAGTTTCGATGGTAAAAACTATTTAAAATGAGCTACCGATGTATTAAAACAGAATTTAGCGCACGACTCCGCGGCGACTTTTCTGTAGCGAATCAATTAAAAATTCGATTTTTGACTCTTTTGGCAGCAGGTCTTTTTTCAATACTTCAAGTGCTTGCACTGTCGTTAAACCAGATCTGAATACCACACGATAAGCTTGGCGCAGCACGTCGATGCTATCTTTAGACCAGCCTTTACGGCGCATACCCTCAATATTAAGACCATGTGCCTTAGCAGGATTACCTGAAACCATGGTAAACGCCGCTACATCTTTTAAGACCAACGTTGCACCACCAACCAAACTATAATCGTCAATTGTACAAAACTGATGAATGCCTGAGTTACCACCGACAATAATATGATTGCCAATGGTAACATGACCTGCGACGCCCACATTATTAGCCAATACATTATGGTCGCCAATCAAGCAATCATGAGCCACATGAGTGTTAACCATGAGCAAGTTATGGTTGCCAATTTTTGTCAACCCACCATCTTGCTCAGTACCACGGTGCAAGCTACAGGCTTCTCGAATGGTATTATGATCGCCAATCTCAAGCCAAGTACGCTCACCTGCGTATTTGAGGTCTTGCGGGTCTTCGCCAATGCTTGAAAATTGATAAAACTGATTGTATTCACCGATACGAGTCAATCTAGTGACGACCACGTGGCGATGCAATACAGTATGTGCACCAATCGTAACCTCATCACCGACAATACAGTAAGGGCCAATGGTTGCGGTTTTATCAATCGTAGCAGACGGTGAGATGAGTGCTGTGGGATGGATCTGACTCATAATAGAGGCCTTTGTATCATCGAATGCAATTAAATTAGTAAAACAAATACAGACAGCTTAGTGAAATTAACTAGCCTAAAGCTGCCTTTGTTAAAAAATAAGATGATGCTAATAAATAAGCATTCACATCATGGTTTAAATGTTTCATGCATTATTCAAAGTGACTAATGCGGTTTATTGCTCTTGACGCGCAATCATAATCTGCGCACTAACCGCAAGCTCATCTTCGACATGTACAGTACAATCAAACTTATAAATACCCTGCTTTTGCATCACAATTTTAGAGCGGATAATCAGCTGATCACCAGGGATAACACGGCGCTTAAAGCGCACTTTATCAACCCCTGCGAACAAGTATAAATAGCCATCTTCTGCCGTCAGTCCTGCACTAATAAAACCCAGAACACCTGATACCTGAGCCATGCACTCAACCATCAATACGCCTGGCATGATAGGCTCATCAGGGAAATGCCCATTAAAAAACTCTTCATTAATGGTGACATTTTTTATGCCCGTGATACATTCGCCTGGTGTACAAGCAACTATCTTATCCACCAATAAAAATGGGTAACGATGTGGCAAATAATGCTTTAACGTATGGTAAGTTAATGGCAATGTTAACCCTTGTTCAGCCAAGCTTTTAATGTCTTCTGCCGTTGGGTTATCAATATTGCTAGTGCTCATAGTAACGCTTCCTTGCTGTATTTAAAGTCTTGCTTGAGAGTAAAGCTTTGCTGAGTTTTAATATTATAAATAATCTAAGTATTAATTTTCTTTAACTATGAACCTTTAAACGCTAATCACGACCAAGCTGGCGAAAACGGACAGCCGCACGGCGCCAGTTAGCAGTTGGCATAGCAGCCGTGCCAGAAGAGTAAGATCCGGCAGTGGTGATTGACTTAGTGACCATAGTCATACCCGATAAGGTAACATCATCTGTGATATCAATATGTCCGGTAATACCGACCGCCCCGCCAATAATGCAGCGTTTGCCAATTGTAGTACTACCTGCGATACCTGTATGAGCAGCGATAGCCGTACCATCACCGATACGGACGTTGTGTGCTACTTGTACGAGGTTGTCAATAATAACATGATTTCCAATCACCGTATCATCGATGGCACCGCGATCTATACAGGTTTGACTGCCAATGCGTACATGATCACCTATCAGCACACGCCCTAACTGTGCAATACGCTCCCAACCTGTGACACTAGGATTGGCAGTGGGGGCAAAGCCAAAGCCTTCCGAGCCTATCGTCACCCCAGCGTGCAACCTAACATGACTACCAATAATACAGTCATGTCCTATCACCACTTGTGATTTGATAACACCATCTGTACCAATGGTAGTATTATCCTCGATGACTACATGAGCCTCAAGCACGCTGCGATCACCAATCTGCACTTGCTCACCGATGACACAAAAAGCACCGATAGTCACTTTATTGCCAATAACGGCACTGTCGGCGATGACGGCTGTCGGATGAATACCGCTAAAGGAATGTTGGCGAGCGAAAAGTTGACTCACACTAGCATAAGCCAAATAAGGGACAGCAACAATTAAAGCTACCGTATCATTTGGCACTTCTTTATGATGCTCTTCAGTGATGAGTACTGCCCCAGCATCAGTATTAGCTAGACTAGAAAGATAGTGAGGATTGGCCAAAAAGCTCAACTGCTGCCGATTGGCCATCGTTAAATTACCAATACCCTCTAAGGATAGACGGCGCTGCTCAGCGCTAAGCTCAGCCTTGTTAAGAACAGGCTGACGCTGCTCAATCTGGGAGATGAGTTGCTCAATCGTTATCATAATCAGTATTAGTATTAGCAGGAATAAGAGGGTCGTCAAGTTGAGATATCATCTTGACGACCGGCTAAATCTAACGAACGCTTCAATTACCTAAAGGGCTGAATAACAAGAATCAAACCCTTTACCTAGTAACAGGCAAGTAGCAAGCGCTTAGAAAGTGTTACCAATTTGGAACTGGACTTTTTCAGTCTCATCGCCTTCTTTGTCACCGATAGGTACAGCATAGCTCAAAGAAATCGGACCAATTGGCGTATACCAAGTGACGCCTAAACCGGCACTAAAACGTAGACTGCTATCTTGAGTCAATAATTTCACAGGGCTACCGTCTGGATTAACAGTTGCATTTCCAGCTGGATCAACAAAGTTACGATCTTCCTTATTTGTAGTATCAAATACCTGACCACCTTCAGCAAATAGTACTGGACGTACTTGATCTGCCCAGTCGCCTTTAAATGGCATTGGTAAAATCAATTCAGTACCAAAGCTGACTAGCGCATTACCACCAACTTCTTCATCTTTAAAACGTGCTTTAGGATCTATAGCATCATTGTAGCTTTGTGATTTAGGTCCAAGTGTTGATGCTTCATAACCACGTACTGAACCATAACCACCAGCATAGAAGTTTTCATAAAACGGTAAATTGTTACCATAACCAAGCTTGGTATAACCGCGAGCGACCCAGTCTTTATAGATAGGTTGATAAATGTTACCACGATAAACCAGTTTCTGATAACTGGCATCACCTAAGCCAATGGTCGCATCGACTGTATGGCTCATGCCTTTATTCGGAAATACGGGACGATCTAAAGTGCTGTAATCCCAACCGAATAGTAAGTTGTAGCTTTGATATTCATTTTTAAAACCAGTACGTTCAGTATCAGTAAAGTTTTCGAACGTACCACCGTCATCTATAATCTGCTGAACGCTTGATACACCTAGACGGCTACCGCCACGTACTGTGGTGTTATCAATATTTAAGCCTGCACTCACGCGTTTGGTTTCATCAACTGGATAGCTATAGTTCAGCGTCGCACCATAAGCGTCGGTAACATAGTTACTAACGTTTCGATCATCGTATTTGGTTTCACGGTAATAAGCGCTGATACCTTGTGATACACCATTTTCTGTGAAGTACGGATCGGTATAACCCAAGCTATAAGAATCACGCGTCTCTGAGCGTGACAAAGAAGCTTTAACACGGTCACCAGTACCCATAAAGTTGTTTTGGGTAAGATCTAACTGGAAGGTAACACCGCCACTTTGTGAATAACCAGCAGCAATGGTTGAGCTACCAGATGGCTGCTCTTCAACCGTATAGTTTACATCGACTTGGTCTGGTTGATTAGGAACCGGCTTCACATCAACGTTAACATTTTTAAAAAATCCTGTGCGCATCAAACGCGTACGTGACAGCTGAATCTTATCACTAGAAGCCAATGACCCTTCCAACTGACGCATTTCACGGCGCAGTACTTCATCTTGGGTTTTTAAGTTACCAGTAAAATTGATACGGCGCACGTAAATAGGACGTGCAGGATCAATATAATAATCGATATCGACGACTTTGGTCTCATCATTGATACGGGGTACTGGTCTGATTTGCGCTAAATAATAACCCTCATTACCATAACGACTCTTAAGAGCGGCAGTGGTGGCATCAAGCTTGGCTTGTGAGTACTTTTCTTTAGCATCAAAAGTGACCAGTTCTTTTAATTCACTGGTTTCAAAAGTTGGCTTACCTAAGAAATTAATTTCGCCAAACTGATATTGCTCGCCTTCGCTAAGACTTACTTCGATAAATACACTGCTCTTATCTTCACTGATATTGAGCACCGCATTGTCTACCGAAAAGCGTACATAACCATCATTTAGGTACAGGGCTTTTAAATTTTCTAAACTTGCCGCGAGCTTCTCTTTCGCATAACGATCAGATTTAGATAATAAACGCGTCCATGAAGACTCTTTTACTGCAAAGACTTCTTTAATTTCTTTATCACTAAAGTGCTTATTACCAATGATATTGATATCAACTACTTTGGCCGGCTTGCCTTCGATAAAGCGCACATCAAGTTTGACACGGTTGCCATCAAGCAGCGTCTGATCGACTTCAATATTACTATTGTAATAACCTTGGCTGATATATTGCTGTTGTAGCTCGTTTGCAACGCCTTGTAGGGTTGCTTGCTTAAGTACATTACCAACAGCAAGACCTGCGTTATTTAAGCCTTGCTCAAGCCCTTCCTTGGGAATAAGTTTGTTGCCATCAAAATTAACTTCTGCAATCGTCGGACGTTCAACGACATCAAAGCGCAGCTTGCCGCCTTCAATACGGCTTTGAATGTCAGCAAAGTTTTCGGTCGCATATAGTGCTTTGATACTGGCAGCCAGATTTGCATCATTGACCGTATCACCTATTGTAATAGGCAGTACTGGATATAAACTATCAGGTGTTAGGCGTTGTAGACCATTAAAGCCAATATCAGTGACCACAAATTCTGCAGCCTGAACCGGCATACTCATCATTGCTACAACTAACGGCAACCCAGCCGCGCTCATAAATAAAGGCGTACGCATAAACACTATCCGTCAATAAAAAACTTGCTTAAGTTAAGTTGAAAAGCACATCTTATCTGGTCTCTTTTGTGTCATATCGTAACCACTTAGGGAACAGACTCAGAACACTTTATATAAAACGCGTCATAAAATAAACTAAAATATAAAATTAGTACAGCAGCACGGCGATAAAAGAAATTGCTTATCAGCCTAACAATAGATACAGGATAAGCATAAAACCATTAGTCTATCGCATCTTACCGTGCAAGAAGTATGCTATATCATCAAAACAGCCGACTGATATCATTACCAATTGCTAACACCATGAAACCTGCCAGCAAGAGTAAACCAATATTTAAGCCTACCATTTGCACGCCTTCAGAGAGTGGCTTGCCACGTATCAGCTCAATCAGATAATAGACAATATGACCGCCATCTAATACTGGAATGGGCAGCAGATTCAAAACCGCAAGGCTCAAACTGATTAAGGCTGCGGTAGATAATACCATTTGCCAACTGATATCAAAACTTTGCTTAGCGACTTTGGCAATGGTAATCGGACCTGATAAGTTATCAAGACCTATCATACCTGATAGCATCTTGCCCATTGAGCTGACAGTCATAACAGCCAATTGCTCAGTTTTCTCAAACGATTTGATTAACGACTCAGCTGGACCATAGACCACCGTGGTTTTGTACGCATCAGGAATGACAATCTCAGACTGTGCCACCATAGCACCAATTTGTCCATAATCGTTACCTAAATTGTCTTTTTTACCTTGCGGCATAATCTGCAATTCAATTGGCTGATCATCACGCAATATGCTAAATGTAAGCAAAGTCTCAGGATTGTCGCGGATAATACGAGTGGCGCTAATCCAGTCATTGATGGCTTCATCATTGATAGCAGTGATGCGGTCGCCAGCCTTGAGACCTTGACGACTTGCCGCGCCATCAGGCGTTACATCACCTACTATCGGTGCAATATTTGGTTGCCACGGTATCATACCAAAGCTTGATAAGGCATCTTTACCTTGTGCGGCACCTTGCATAAATTCTTTTATAGGTGCTTGATAAGTTTTGGTTGCATTATTATTGGCTTCTGATTGCAACGTCACGCTTATATTGGCTGTCTCACCCATGCGCCCAGCAAGGCGATAATTAATCCCTTCCCACGTCTGTACGTCATGACCGTCAATCGCAACGATTTTATCACCGGCAGGCAACTGTGCTATCGCGGCAGGCGTATCCGGTAATACTTGACCAATCTTGGTGGCAAGCTGCTCTGAGGGGGTCATAAATAACACCCAGAACAATGCAATGGCAATAACGAAGTTCATGATAGGACCAGCAGCCACAATAGCTATTTTCTTAAGCGGATGCTGACGATTAAATGCTAAATGCTGCTCATCTTTTGCCACCTCACCTTCACGCTCATCAAGCATTTTGACATATCCACCAAGGGGTAATGCCGAGATACGATAATCAATGCCACTTTTTTTGCTGGTCCAGCCAAAAAGCTTAGGACCAAAACCAATAGAATACGTAAGTACTCTAACGCCGCAAAGACGCGCTACAATATAATGACCCCACTCATGCAAAGCAATAAGCGGACCTAAGACAAATATTGCCGCAAGGAGTGTTAATAGAAACGTCATGATCTTTTCTCAGTAGGTACTCTTAACATCATTATAAAGGCGATAGTGCTTGATACATCTAGACCAGTCTTGCCACCAGCTTCTCAGTATGCTGACGCGCTAGGTTATCGATTGCCAAAATCTCATCAATATCGGCAGTCTCAGTTAATGCCGAAACTTGTATCTCATTCAATGCTTGCTCATTAATATCAGCAATATCCGTCAAACGAATTTGATTATTCAAAAATGCGGCAACTGCAATCTCATTCGCCGCATTTAGAATAATGGTCGCGTGCGTACCCGCTTGCATCGCCTCTCGTGCCAAACGTAAGCAGGCAAATTTTTGCAAATCAGGCTCGATAAACTCTAAACCACTTAAGGCAAATAAGTCTAATGGCTGCGAGCCACTGTCAATACGGTCAGGGTAGCTTAGCGCATGAGCGATGGGCGTTTTCATATCTGGGCTGCCAAGCTGCGCCAAAAAGCTGCCATCGCTATATTCTACCATTGAGTGAATGATACTTTGTGGATGAATCACCACATTTATCTTATTTTCAGGCAAATCAAATAAATGACAGGCTTCAATCAGCTCAAGCCCCTTGTTCATCATCGTGGCAGAATCAACGGATATCTTTTGCCCCATCGACCAGTTTGGGTGTTTGACCGCTTCAGCGACACTAGCTTGCTGCATCTGCGTAAATGACTGCTGTAAGAACGGTCCACCAGAAGCCGTTAGCCATAGCTTACGCACGCCATGATTTGGTCGGTGAATTTGGGTATTATCCTGCTGAATGGCAAATGGCAAGCACTGAAAGATAGCGTTATGTTCAGAATCAAGCGGCAGCAAGGTTGCATGATGCGTTTTGACCGCATTAATCATCACTTGCCCTGCCATCACCAGCGCTTCTTTGTTCGCTAGTAAGATACGCTTGCCTGCACGGGCAGCAGCTAGAGTAGAAGGCAAGCCTGCGGCGCCAACAATAGCAGCAACGACAGTATCAGTTTGTGAATCGGTAGCGATATCCACGAGGCCTGTTTCGCCGCCGACTACTTCGATATCAAGTCCTGCTACACTCAGACGCTTAGCGAAGTCATCAACCGCGGCTGTCGGTACGCCTACCCGCTTAGGAGCAAACTGCTGACAAAGAGCAAGCAGCTTGTCTAAACGGTGATAGCCAGATAAAGCATAAACATCGTAATGCTGTGGTTGTGCCGCCAAGATGGCTAACGTACTGTCGCCAATCGAGCCTGTCGCGCCTAATACGGCGATACGTTGGGTCATAACCATGGGTGCCTATAAATGATACGGTAGTAATAAGATGAAATTAAATGAGCAGCTAAGCTTATGTTCTGTCAGATAACTACATAAGCGATTTTGATAGTATTAGGCAAGTCAAACGACTATCAAACCAAACTGCTGTATTGCCCAAAAACCAAGCGCAAATATCGGCGTAGCAGATAGCAGTGAATCAATACGGTCAAGTATTCCACCATGGCCCGGTAGAATCGTTCCTGAATCTTTAACATCAGCACGGCGTTTGAGCATAGACTCAAACAAATCGCCCAGTACGGAAGCTAAAATCGTCAGAGCCGATAATGCCACAAAGGCGATGAGCGCTGCACCCGTCAATTGTAATTTAAAGACACTTATAATTACTACGACCAGTAGTCCTGTGACTAAGCCACCCGCCAGCCCTTCCATACTCTTATTGGGTGAAACGTTCGGTGCCATTTTTCGGCGCCCAAGCTTGCGTCCGACAAAGTAAGCACCACTGTCTGCACACCAGACCAATAAAAACACATATAGTAGCCACCATGGCGACAATTGCCATAAGTAAAACATAGCCGTAATTGAAGCCGTTAATATCACTGCTCCCATTAGCGCCAACTGCTTACCGTACCATTTGGTAGACGTTGGGAAAACTCGTACCCAAGACAGCGCCATTAACCATATGACGAGAGAAGCTGCCCACCAAAAAAGCCACGTGACTTTAAACATGAGTGACACTAACGTCAGCAGCAATACCAATACTACGAAGACCGCAGGCTGACGCCACTTTGGCATCAATTTAGTCCATTCATGGGCGGCAATAATCACCCCAATCCCTAAAAGTGGTGCAAATAATATAGGGGTTTGGCTCGCAAACATTGCAATACCAACGATAATAACGAGAACAATTGCCGTCTTAATTCGTTGCCACATACTTATTGAGCCTTATAATAATGAAGAACATTTGGTCAAATTGCGCGATAAATATTTACTATAGATAATGACGTATCATAGCCAGCTGCTGACTATAATAACGTATTGATAGTGACGCACGCTATTGAAAGTGCTCCAAATTGACAAAAGTCGTCTAATGCTCTTAACATGACCTCTAAGATATTTGCTGAGCCGTCACTATTTGCTCGCTGGTTTTGCCAAAGCGGCGTTGACGTTGAGCAAAATCCTCTAGCATTGCTGCTAGCTCATTGACTCTAAAATCTGGCCACAATGTTGGGGTAAAGAACAGCTCTGCATAGGCTGACTGCCACAATAAGAAGTTGGAGAGACGGTACTCGCCGCCAGTACGTATCAGCATGTCTACTTCTGGCGCATCTGCCAATTGCACATACTCTCCAAGTTTTTCCTTATCAATATCATCGATTGATAACTGACCTGCCTGCACTTGCTGTAATAGCTGCTTTGCTGCATGAGCGATATCCCACTGTCCACCGTAACTGATGGCGATGACCAATGTCATAGCATCAAAATCAGCCGTTTTTGCTTCAGCATCTGCCATCAATAATTGCAAATCATCACTAAGCTGACTGCGGTCGCCGATAAAACGCAAACGAATACGGTACTTAACCATACGAGGCATCTGCTCATTGATGGTTAAGCTCAGCAAATGCATCAGCAATGCCACTTCAGTCGGTGGGCGCTGCCAATTCTCACTGGAAAAGGCAAAGACGGTCAAAACCTCAATACCCGTACTGACGCAATACTCAACAATCGGGTCTAGCGCATCTTTGCCAGCGATATGACCCTGACCTTTACCTAAATTATGGACTTTACCATAGCGGTTATTGCCGTCCATAATAACAGCGATATGGCGTGGAAGAAGGGCTGGAGCTAAATTCTCTGACATAGACATAGGCTAACTTGCTTGTTGTTTAGGTAAAATAATCATAACGCGCGCCATACTTTATAAAAACCCTAACTCATAATTTATATAAAGAGATTCATATAAAGTGCTTATAAAAAAGGACAATATAAACAAGCTATAGAGTAAGATTAATTGTCTACACGGCAACAAACAGCCAATAGCACTTTGATATTGGCTGTTTGTTTTTAGCGACTTGTTATATAAAATATTGATAGCGCATCATTTTTGACAGCAGAAAAATGTACTTATACTGCCATCAAATCGGTTTCTTTTTTGCTTAAGCGGCTATCGATTGTTTCAATATATTTGTCAGTGATTTTTTGAATGTCGTCACTGGCGCGGCGCTCGTCGTCTTCAGAGATCTCTTTTTCTTTGGCTAACTCTTTGATGTCATTCATCATATCACGGCGGATATTACGAATAGAAACACGGCTGTTTTCTGCTTCGCCACGTGCCAATTTTTGCATATCTTTTCGAGTTTCTTCTGTCAATGCTGGCATAGGAACACGAATCACATCAGCAGTCATTGGATTAAGACCCAAATCTGCTTCGCGAATAGCTTTGTCAATCGCTTGCACCATGGTACGGTCAAATGGCTGTACCAGTAGCGTACGCGAATCTTCAACGTTAACACTCGCTACTTGATTTAAAGGCGTAGGCGAACCGTAGTAGCTGACCATCACACCTGTCAACATACCTGGATGCGCGCGACCCGTACGAACTTTACTAAAGGTGCTTTCAAGCGCTTCCAAGGTTTTTTGCATGCGCGCTTCGCCGTCTTGCTTAATTTCTTGAATCATGAGGTATCCTTATTTATCGCTACCGACAAATCATTTATTGTTTATTATAAAAACTATTCAGGTGTTTTCACAGATAAGCAGCTGTCTTACTTCTGCCTATCTTTTATCATATTTTTGGGTACGTTATTAATGATAGACGCGTGTGCCCTCATTCTCGCCCATCACAACATTTAATAAAGCATTAGGCTTATTCATATCAAAGACTTGTAATGGTACATCGTGCTCACGACATAATGCGATGGCAGTCAAATCCATAACTCCAAGCTTTTGCTCTAACACCTCATCAAAGGTCAGACCATCATATTTTACCGCATCGCTATGTAGGCTTGGGTCTTTATCATAAACACCATCTACTTTGGTCGCTTTTAGAATCAAGCCTGCTTCAATTTCAATACCACGTAAGCAAGCAGCCGTATCAGTGGTAAAGAATGGATTGCCCGTACCCGCGACAAAGATACATACTTCGCCATTTTTAAGATAACGAATCGCATTACGGCTGCTATAACTTTCAGTGACTTCACCAATCGGCAGGGCTGACATTAGGCGCGTTTTGATATTACGGCGCTCAAGAGCATCACGCATTGCAAGGCCATTCATAACGGTTGCAAGCATGCCCATTTGATCGCCAGTGACGCGGCCGACCAAACCCTCTTTTTGTAATTGGGCACCGCGATATAAGTTACCACCACCGACCACGATACCCACTTGGACACCAAGCCCGCGCAAATGGGCGATAGATAAGCTCATCTTATCAAGCACTTCAGTATCAATACCCATATCTTTCGTACCCGCTAAGGCTTCACCAGAGAGTTTTAGCAAGATACGAGAATAACGCGGGTTTTTGTCAGACATGAGGTCACCTTGTCAGTATTGAATTATAATTAAAGTTATCGGTAATATACAAATAGAGTTTACTTTGAGACTTGACGGCATTGCCCAACTTAAGGATAAGCAGGTACAAAGGTCAAATTGCGCTAATTGTAGCAAAAACTGCCCACGATTGGGCAATTTTCATGCGCCTATTACAGTGACTGCTTAGCCTTTGTAACTGGCAAACAAATCATATTCACTAGCATCGTCGATAGTAACCGTTAAGAACTGCCCAACTTTGACGTGAGCGTCAATATCATCGACATAGACATGACCGTCAATCTCTGGTGCGTCAGCATAGCTACGGCAAATCGCAACACCTTCTTCTCTATCAATTTCGTCGACCAATACCATCAAGGTTTTGCCAATTTTCTCTTGCAGTTTTTGGGCTGAAATATCTTGCTGTAACGTCATCAAACGCTCGTAACGTTCTTGCTTGACATCTTCTGGCACATGATTTGGCAAGTCATTGGCAACCGCACCTTCAACTTCTGAATAGGTAAAGGCACCAACGCGATCAAGACGGGCTTCTACCAACCAATCAAGCAAGCATTGGAAATCTTCTTCTGTCTCACCAGGGAAGCCAACAACGAAGGTTGAGCGAATGACGATATCAGGGCAAATCTCACGCCATGCATGGATACGCGCCAAGGTATTTTCGCTGTGCGCTGGACGTTTCATGGCTTTTAGGATGCGATGGCTGGCATGTTGGAATGGAATATCAAGATAAGGCAATAATTTCTTCTCGCCCATTAATTCTACGACTTTATCCACATGCGGATACGGATACACATAGTGTAGACGCACCCAAATACCCAAATCGTTTAACGCTTGGCACAAGTCATAAAATTTAGACTTCAGCGGCATACCATTCCAAAAGCTTGTCTTATACTTTAAGTCCAGACCATAAGCAGAAGTATCTTGCGAGATAATCAATAGCTCTTTCACACCAGCCTTTTTCAGCGCCAGCGCCTCATTCATCACGCTATCAATCGGACGTGAAACCAAGTCTCCACGTAAGCTTGGAATGATGCAGAAAGTACAACGGTGGTTACAACCTTCTGATATTTTTAGATAAGCATAATGGCTAGGCGTTAATTTGATACCTGCCTCATTAATCAAATCTATTTTTGGGTCGTAACTGGCATCCAAACCACGGTCAGGCTTTGGTACATGCAACGCGACGGCTCTAATGACGTCATCATAAGCATGAGCGCCCGTCACTGCTAGTACAGCAGGATGCATTTCACGGATTTTATCTGCCTCTTTACCCAAGCAGCCTGTCACAATCACCTTACCGTTTTTACTGATAGCTTCACCGATTGCATCGAGCGACTCTTGTACCGCAGATTCGATGAAGCCGCACGTATTGACCACTACTAAGTCGGCGCCTTCATAATCACTGGCTACTTGATAGCCATCACGGCTAAGCTCTGTGATAATGCGTTCACTATCGACCAAGGCTTTTGGACAACCTAGAGACACAAATCCAATCTTTGGCGCGGCATTGACAGGGGCATTGGTCGTTGCTGTTGTCGTTTTAGCTGAAGCCGCTGAAACTACCTCGCTGCTTTGTTCGACACTACGATTTTGATTATGATTGGCTTTATGATGGTAAGGTTGAACACTGTTCGTCGAGCTTTGCGCAGGCATTGCTGTCGGCTTAGCAGGATTAAAGAGAGTGGCAGTGTCTTTTGGTATAGAAGCTGGCTGTGAAGGGGCTATAGTCGTATTAACGGACTCGGTAGAAATATTGGGCATGGCTAACCTTGCTAGAGATAAATTGGCTGTGCGCATTGTACGTTTTTTTTACAAAAATCGCCAGTTTTGCCGCTCTATAGTGTTGATTTATGGTTAAATATTATATCGAGCCTCTATTTATCTAGGTATTAATCATGACCGCTGATTTTATAAGCGCAAAACCAACGCCTGACTTAACCTTTATATCGCAGCATTTGTTCACGGCTATCTTGTGGGTCAATGATGAATTGTCTATTACTTGGCTAAATGCCCAGGCTGAGCAGCTACTGGCGATCAGTAGTGGACGATTGCTTAATCAGTCGGTATTGATGTTGCTTGCGCCCGAAGAGTTGAAAACCAAAAGCAGCACACTTATTGACAGTCCAAAAGACAAAACCTGCTCTTTGACTGAACGCTTTTTTCAAGCGAAGCAGTATCAACAACCTTTTATTGACCATGACCATCTGATAAACAGCCCATTAAATGGCAAATTATCACTCTCGATTGACTATAGCGTCACCCCTGTTATCTATCAGCAGCAAAATTACTTTATTATAGAGATATGGGGCAAAGACCGCCAAAGTCGTATCTCAGAAGAACAGCGCCAACAGCAGCAGTACAATGTTGCGCGTCATATGCTGCGCTCGGTTGCCCATGAAATCAAAAATCCGTTGGCTGGTATTCGCGGTGCCGCGCAATTATTGCAGCGTCAATTTATCAAATTTAGTGAGCGCTCTTTTAATACTCACACTACTGATACTGACTACCCTAGCCTTATATCGAGCCCGACTTTAAACCCTGATAACCATCTACAGAAAACCGCTGACAAATTACGCAGCTATACCGATATCATTATCTCAGAGACAGATCGCCTAACTCAGCTGATTGGGCAGTTTCTTGGTTCTAATCAATTACCACATTGGCAAATGCTCAATGTTCATGAGCCAATAGAGCATGTTTTGGCATTGATCATCCACCAATATCCGCAAGTTTTATTACAGCGTGACTATGACTTATCGTTACCTGAACTCTGTGCTGATAAAGACCAGCTGATTCAAGTCTTCTTAAACTTAATTAATAATGCTTGCGAATCCATGACGGAATTTGCACAAACACTGCAGCAAAGCGTGCCAGCCGTATCCAGTCAATCAACATCAGATAGTCCACTTAATAATCTTGATTTTGACGATGGCTATCAACCCAAACTCCATATTCAAACACGTGTTGCCTTTCAACATACGATTGCTGGGCAGCAACATAAACAAGTACTACAAGTTGCTATCACCGATAATGGTTCTGGCATTCATCCTGATATCATTGGGCAGATATTCTTCCCTATGGTGACCAGTCGCGCGCTAGGAACTGGGCTTGGTTTATCCATTGTGCAAGATATTATCAGCCGTCATCATGGTATGATTGATGTCAGCTCTACTCAATCGCAGGGCACCAGCACGAATACTAATGTCGATAATAAAAACAGCCATTATAGTCAAACCCGTTTTACCCTTTATTTGCCTTTTCATCAGCCAATTGCTGAAAATTAATGCCTTCACCTCAATTCTTCTCACTGCTTATTAGGCTAAATACATGACCCAGTATAATGACACCCAATCTCTTACAAGC
This sequence comes from Psychrobacter sp. S4(2024), assembly GCF_036861305.1. NCBI lineage: Bacteria > Pseudomonadati > Pseudomonadota > Gammaproteobacteria > Moraxellales > Moraxellaceae > Psychrobacter > Psychrobacter sp. S4(2024). Next base: position 453,181 of record NZ_JAZAQR010000001.1, read on the forward strand.
AATGAGCGAACGCCAATGGTCACGGTCAATAACAATCCTGATAATGAGCCTGCCACTTTATGGCTCATTGATGATGATGCGGCGCTGCGTATGGTGCTTGCAGATACTTTTGAAGACGCTGGATTGACAGTTATCAGCTTTACCCAAGCACAAGCAGCGTGGACACGCCTCAATGATATTCTAAAATCGTCAGAGTCAACCGCCTTGTTACCTGATGTGATATTGACCGATATTCGTATGCCGATGATGGATGGTCTATCCTTTAGTGACTGGGTACACAAGCACTTTCCTAAGCTTCCGATTGTCATTATGACAGCGCATTCAGACCTTACTTCTGCCATTAGCAGCTATCAGACTGGTGCATTTGAATATCTACCCAAGCCGTTTGATTTAGATGATGCGGTCGCAACGATTTATAAAGCCATTAATTATCAGCCGAATCTAGTCATATCAAACCATTCAATCGAGTCTAATACGAATGTAAGTACCGATACCAAAGAACAGCCTGTGAACAAATCAAATGCAGCCAAATCAGCTAGAAAAACCTCTAAAGCTGCTGAAAGTAAAACTCATGAAAAACCCAAACCCCAAACTAATAACAATCCAAGCGGCATCATTGGTCAATCACAAGCCATGCAAACGGTATTTCGTGCCATTGGTAGACTTGCGCACTCACCGATTACTGTTTTAATCACTGGTGAATCAGGTACAGGTAAAGAGTTGGTCGCTAGCGCCTTACATCAGCACTCACCGCGACACAATAAAACCTTTATTGCACTAAATATGGCAGCAATTCCCCATGATTTGATTGAGTCTGAATTGTTTGGTCATGAAAAAGGCGCATTCACTGGCGCCACAACTTCACGCCAAGGTCGTTTTGAGCAAGCAGATGGCGGCACGTTATTTTTAGATGAAATCGGTGATATGCCTTTTAGTACCCAAACGCGGCTGCTACGAGTGCTGGCAAATGGTGAGTTTTTTCGCGTGGGTGGTCAGCAGCCCGTCAAAGTAGATGTACGCATTATTGCCGCTACCCATCAAAACTTGGAAGAATTGGTCAAACAAGGCAAATTCCGTGAGGATCTATTTTATCGCCTGAATGTCATTCGCCTGCCATTGCCGCCCTTACGGACTCGCCGCGAGGACGTACCAGCATTAACCACTTATTTTATGCAGCGCGCTGCTGAGCAGATGAATACGGCACCAAAACAACTACATCCGGCAGCAATGCAAATGATGCAGTCTTTTGAATGGCGCGGTAATGTCCGTCAACTTGAGAATGTCTGTCTCTGGCTGACAGTAATGGCGACTGGCGACACCGTTATGATCGATGACTTGCCTCCAGAGTTGCTCGAAAACATCCCCTCTACTCTAGACAATCAACAGCAGCATGTATCCTCACAAGACGCTATTGAAAATAATCATCTACAAAGTCAGGATACTTTTGGCACCCAAAGCTGGCAACAAGCTTTAGGTGTTTGGGCGAAGCAGTCACTACAAGCTGGCGCAACCGATATTTTACAGACAGCAACACCTGAGTTTGAACGGGTCTTGCTAACCGCAGCGCTCCATCATAGCGGCGGCAAAAAGATAGCTGCTGCCAACTTACTTGGCTGGGGACGCAATACGCTGACACGTAAATTACAGCAGCTGAACCTCTCATCATATCAAGAGTAATATTAGTGTGAATAAAGTGATAAAAAATATGAATTAAAAAAATCAGTAATATCAATTGTTTATGATATTCAGCAAAAAAAATTGATAAATAATTAAAAATAAGTGCAAATAGGGCTTGCCAAACTATTCAAACTCTATATAATAGCCAACCACTGAGACGCACTACCGAATCAGTTATTTATCTCAATGGGGTTTGAATATCAACACCAAAGATGATAAGGTAACGAAAATGGGGCTGTGGCGGAATTGGTAGACGCACCAGATTTAGGTTCTGGCGCCGCAAGGTGTGAGAGTTCGAGTCTCTCCAGCCCCACCATTTTTCGATAGTGATTAGATTGTCTCAAACCTATACTAAACCTGCCTTCGGGCAGGTTTTTTTATTGCCTAAAATTTGACGAGTATTTATTAAAGGTGCTGTTGGCGCAGTTTTGGCGCAGTTTCTGCAATTCAACTACCGATTAAACCTCGGTAGTTAGTCGCCATAATCCAGCTTCATCATCTCAGCTTGCATGCGCTCGGTATTAATCCACTTTGCATAGATTTTGGTGAACGTAATAATATCGTGGCCCATCTGATACGCAGCAGCAGAAACATCGATCATACTATTGAGCATTGTAGTCGCATAAGTATGACGGCAATTATAAGCAGGTCGCATTCTTATACCGATCACTGGTAGCACTTCCTGAAACTTCTCAGACAATTTGTCCGGTCTTGTCCATGGCTCATCGGTGTGTAAGCTGATAAATAGGCGTGACTGGTGGCCAGTGAGGACCTTGAGTCTATCCAATACGACCAATATCTTATCATTGAGATAGATATTGCGGATTTCATTAGTCTTAGTTGATAGCTGCACTTTTCCACTGCTCAACGTCTTACTTACTTTTGCCAATCGATTGGTTATATCTATGTCAGCCCAGTCTATGGCCAATGACTCACCAGGGCGACAACCGGTCCAGAACTGCCATACAAAATATAGATACCAAATCTCTTTATCATCTGTCCAATGGCTTTGCATATAATCAAGTATGGCCATACGCTCATTAGGCAAAAAAGGATCTGGCTCATCCTTTTGAGTCTTCTTATTACGAATACGTTTAGTGGGCAACTCTTCAATAATTTCATCAATAAATGCTAAATCAAACACTCCGCGCAGTGGCGTGAGTGCGTCATTAGCAGTTTTAGCGCTGCTAAAGTCATTCTGTGCGAGTGCAGTGCGTACCATTGCCGGGGTTATATCTGCAATTGCCATAGATGCAAAAAAAGGCATCCACTTATTTTTGAGGATGCCTTTATATTTACGTCTAGTGCCTGTATTTCCGCTATCTAAGCTATCAAGATAAAGCTGCGCATAATCTGCAAAAAGCGGTCTATCATCTGCTGTCGTCTCATCAATAATATTACAAGCCAATTCGATATCTGTTACCGTCAAATTCTCCCACTTTCTACGAGCCATCAAACTAGCTCGTAGCTTTCCCGCTTGGGCAATATTCTTTGGCGTCGCCGTGTACGGGAGGACGAAGTACCTGCGCCCTTCTCCTTTGATTGGGATATTAATTTCGACGCTGCCGCTTCGCACTCTAACGCCTTTTGGATACCCTGTTGGTCCAGCCATTCATTCCACCCATTTAGACTAAAGTAAATCTTATTATCAATCTTTTTCCACACCATACCTTCAGGCCATTTATCTTTTGCCATGTATAAGCGTTCATGTGGTAGACCAATAAGTTTACCAAATTGAGGGAGAGTTACCCAGTCCAACGGGACATTTGATTTGATAATTTCAATGACATCCATCTCACTCAACCTCCCTGTCTATGGCGCTGTTTTGCCAGTCCGTTGTGTCGTATCCCGAATCCCATATGCCACAGTTCCATGGCAGTAATATCTCGTTGTTTAATATTCGAGTGACTGTTGCTGCGTTCAGACTATAAACAACCAGTTTTCCTTTCTTATCTATTCGAGCACTCTTAATCCATTTCGGCATACCGTCAAAAACAGCTTGAGTTAAGTTACTCACAATCATTCTCCTTATTCAATTCAATCGACAACAACCAAACCACTGCGACCACCAACATACCAAGCAAGATAGCAGTACCAGCGATCACTAAGAGTTGCTCATTATTGGTTAACATCACCGTCCCCTTCTCTCAAATACGCTTTGGCAGTCTACACAGAGCGTTACCCCGCCCACGGCTTGGCGTCTAGCCGGTATATCTTCGCCACATTCCAAACATTCTGTCAGTGACGGTTTATCAAATTTTGGCGCGCGACTTAGGCAGTGAGCCAGTGTTAAATCAACATAGTCGTTTGCGCGATCAGCATCATCAGCCATTACTTACCCCATCTTCTCAACGTTCGCTTCGATACGCTTATAGCCGATACCGTAGCGATATTCTATTTTCATCCCACGGTCAGCCAAGCGACATGCCCGACCAACCAGGTGACGACCAGCACTGCATGCGTCTACAATTTCCCAGCAGCTTGTGTCTACTTCTAGCCAACTCAGGCCATAATTATTTGCTGCAAACGTGATTCTTTTAATCTTTTTTGACATTACTACTCTCACTTGCTTGGATCATTGCATCTGCCCAGTCACGTATGTCTTTTAAGCGGTCGATGCTGAATTTTTTAAGGATATAAATATCTGCTTTGTCTGGCATTTTGTTATGCGGCGTTTGCAGCTTGATAAATAGTGCGTCATCTCTGACAAATAAATGAGCACGGCGGTTAAGGGATAATGTTTTACTCATCGCTATCTAACTCCTTGAATGCCCAATCTGCATTCCAATCATGTACACGCTTGCGATATTTCGATGGTAAAAACATCATTAAAGGATGCACTACCCCGCTGTGTACAAACTCTTTCAAGTACTGTTTAAATTTCCTCATCGCCGCAGCTCCCGTAATATCAGACTTTTAATCGTACCGGCTGCGTATAACTGCCCATTTTTACCATCGATGTTGACGACATGATGATTGCGCGTACCATAATGCTCTCTGCTGATTTCCAAGTAATAACCGTGGTGCTCAGCTTTTTTACGCTTATCGATACGATTGCGGATTTGACACTTATAGTTATCAGGTGTGCAGCTGAGTAAGACACTGATATCGGGTACGACGCCCTCAGCGTCCCAAAGCGGCTGAATCATACGACGTTTGACAGCAGAGTCAGCATTACGATGCTTATCAAACAAGATGACGTCCAAGTGACCATAGTTGCCAAGCAAATAATCATCGTCAAAGTTGACTACATCGATACCGCGCTCAAGTTTAATGACGTCAGTGATAATGCCTTGAGCATTTAAGCAGCGCTGCACGCGTTCGCATGCAGTTGTCACTCCAATATGAGGCGCACCGCTGACATTAATCAGCAAAGGCCCTTTACGTTTTTGGTTATTGATAGACATTACGCCACCTCACTGTGTTCGCTATTGGCAGCTACAGTGTCAAGTAGCGGCTCAAGGTTGATGTTATGAGCAAACGCCTTGCGTAAGTCAGCTTCTAAATGTACCAATACAGCCCAATACATTGGATTGATACGGCAACGACGCTGTGACACTTGCACGATTACTAGGCGCAGTTGCTCAGCGACATCAAGCATAGTGTGCTGGTCGCGGAGTTCGATTGGCTTGGTGATATGCTTGCACCACTGATTTTCGGCATCGCGTAAAGCGGTACGGCTGACAGCGTTGCTAAGTTTGGCATTATGGATAAGCGATACGAGGATAACGCTCGGCTTGATATTGGCGATATTACGCATAGCAAGCCTCCAGCGCAGCACGGAATGCTGGTAGTTCGGCTTCGGTGATGGTGCGGTATGTATTATTTTCACTGAAATAGACCGCCAAACTTTCACCACGACTATTGCAATAACTTTCGTTAAAACTGAGCACTTCCAATACTTTTAAATCGCGTGACTGGCAACTAATGACGCCAAACCTCACAACGTTATGATCTTCTTCTTTAGTCTTATAAGGCTTACCGACCACGATATCCCATGCCATCAACTTATCACCACCCATCGCATAGTCGTCTTCACTAAAGCGGTCCATGCTATGCATGCGCTGGATAAGTGTTTCGGATAGGTTTTTGATAAAGATAAGCTGCATATCAGCTTGGGTGATTTGTGGTACTGATTCAGATAGCCAATTAGGTTGGTCTAATACATCATCGATATGTGGGACGCATTCGTCTAAGTCGTTGCCGCTTAGATAATCGACATCGTTGATGGTTTCGCGGGCAATGGCGCTGTTTTGCCAGTTTGTGGCGTTAAACTTACCTTTAAGCGCTCGAAATAGGCATGTTGGTATTCTCACCTGCGCATCTTCTGTAACTGCCCAAGCATCATCGCTCGGCTCAATATCACTAATTTGCATACTTGATATAGCTGCTTTGCCGTATGAGTTTACATGAGCTGTTACAAACTTTTTAGGTTGCCCTTCAAACACCCATTGCCCAAGCTGCAAAAACTCAGGCTGTGGCGCATCATTAGCTGCTTCAGCTTGCATAGCTGCAAGTAAGCGGTCGCCGTGACTGTCATTTTTAACTGACAGCGCGCGAGTCACTTCGTCTAGTTTGCCTTTTAAAGAATCAATTGCGACTTTGGTTTCATTATCAAAACCGATTTCAAAGCGCGTGATTATCTTGCCTTTGTTGGTTAACTTGCTCACGCAGCACCTCCAAACGACATAACTATAATCAATATGGTGCAAAGCCCCATAAACCAGCGTGTATTTCTACGCGCTAATTTGTTGGTTATTTCGGTTTGAGTAAGTTTCTGCTCAGCGGCTTGGAGTTGCTGGTTACGTTCAGCTAGGATTAGTTGTAGGCGCTCAATCTGTTGTTGAGCGCGCGTTGGTGGGACCGTTCCGTTGGTTTGATATTGAGACATGACGTTATACCCGTTTTGTTGATTACGGGTATATAATTACATTTGTAATTCACACTGTCAATTACTTTTGTAATTTAAAAGCAGAATAAGTGTTTTTTATAATTACAATTCAACTATTTTTAGAAATTCCTTTTCTGTAATTATTTGTATATTTAAACCTTCCTTGACTAAATCCTCTGCTTTGCGGTGTTTGCTGCTCTTCTCATGTCCAGCTAATAGAGTTAGATCCTGTACACCAATCACTAAGTAGTTTAGTTTTTTTGACACGCCTGACTTAACATCGAATCCATGTTTGGCAGCTAAGTCTGAAATCTCTCCGCGCCCCATACCTAGTTCACCAGTAAAGCACATCGATAAGCCTGAGAAACGACCATTGCTATCTCCATTTCTTGCCTGTGTTCTAGCAGGATACGCCTTTGATTTTTTATTAGTAGATAATTTCTTAACATCGATCCAGTCATTAATACTCTGTTGTTGCTCGCGCAAAATGGTCTTAACAACGAACCCACAGGCCTTAGCATCTTCCAATGCATCATGATGTGAAAAACTATATCCCCATTCATTACAAACATTACTCAAACTATAGCCACTATAAGCCCATTTTTCGCATGTTTCTCGAACCATAAGACTGCTATCAACCCATACCCAATTAGGGATAGGGAGATTAGATGCCGTTAAACACTGGGATATAGCTTTGTAGTCAAAACCCGTATGACTAACAACAGGCAAATCGCTTATAAACTTTAGTATATTTCCATATATATCAAATATAGTAGGAGCGTCTTTCACCATGTCACGAGTTATACCGTGAATTTCAATATTTTTTTGGCTAAATGAATCATCAGGATTAACATAACTGACGAATGTATCTACCAGCCTCCCTTTCATGTATTTAGCTAAGCCTATTTGGCAGATTGACCCTGCATTATAGTTAGCTGTTTCCACATCTATTGCTATGAAATCCATAAATACCTCATTGTTTGCTAAAAGTGTATCTTACTCGGGCTTCCATGCTGAAATCATAGAACTTGTCTTTATTGACTATTTGATCTGGATATCTATTTTTGTCAGCATTATCAGAAACTAAAGTCACTGTTCCATCTAGATTTTTAAAAGCACGCTTACATATAGATTCTCCATCAGCATTAAACACATAGATTTTATTACTGATGAAATTATCATATTCACGTTCGCTAGTATTTACTAGCATCAATGTGCCGTGTGGAATCGTATATCCCATACTGTCGCCACAGGCATGCATCAACATAAGACCTTTGCCGTCAATCGGCATATCATTTTCACGTAGAAATTCTACTGTAAAAGCGATCATTGCCTTCTGCTCAGGATGCTCTAAGTTAATATAGCCTCCGCCGCAGCTCGCTTGGAGGTCTTTATAAGGCACCTCAACCAACTGATAGTCAGTATTACCTCCTACCACCACGTAGTCACTCTGTTTCATTTCGCTGTTAACAGGCTCATCACTTGTTTCACTAGATGCATCCCCCGATCCAGACATTAACCATGAAAGATTCACGCCTAGCGCTTTTGCCAAAGCCTCAGTATAGCTACTACTTTTGCCATTACGTCTCTCTAAATTACCTATAACAGACTGATCAGCACCGATCATCTTACCCAACTGCGCTTGAGTAAGACCTTTTTCGTTTCGTATAAACCTTACACGTTTTGCCAGTGTGTCTAGATCCGGTTCCATATGCGCCTCCAATAAGTATAAAAACATAATAATTACAAATGAAATAACGCGCTACTTACAAAAGTAATTGACAATTTAGATTACAAATGTAATTATACAAAGACAAATTAAAGACAAAGGTAATTATATGAATAGCTATCTACCTGACCACTCTATGTTGCTAGCCTTGCAAAAAGCTATTGCTATTGCAGGCGGACAAGCAGAACTATCAAATAAAATTGGTCTTAAACGCACTTCATCAAATGTCGGTGTAATGCTCTCTAGAGATAGAAAAGCGTCTGCTAAATATGTTGCAAAGATTAGCGAAGTTACTGGAGTGTCATGTCACGAACTACGGCCCGATATATTCCCCGCTCCAGCCAACGATCCAGGTAATCAACAATCAATAGCTTAACGCTACAGCCGAAATAAAAGAACGACAATAACGGGGGCAATATGTCGACCACAATATTTACATCAGCTCAGCGCGCAGAACATTGCGTATTATCACTTGAACAAGCCGTCTACCACGCTTGCAAAAAAGAACGCGGAGCGCTGGGCAAGATTGCTGATATCTATGGCGTTAACTACAACACGCTTGCTTTACAAGTGAATCCAAACCGTAGCAGCCACACACTAGCGCCTGAGACGATTGAGCTAGTACTCGAACATACCCAGTCGTCATTAATTATGGATGCTATCTGCTGTGCTCACGGCAACGCTGGATGGTTCTTGCTGCCAAGTAGCGATAATCAATGTGATGAGATGATTGATATCGCCCTGCTAGGTCAAAAGTTTGCAGACTTAAATAGCACCTCACTGGATGCTTATGCTGACAAAGTTATTGAGCCTGATGAATACGCAAGTATGCAAAAGGATGGTCATGCATTAATCGGTCATATTCAAACGATTTTAGAAAATGCAAAGCGCAATATGGAGAGACACAATGACAGATAAACGCACCCCGCTAGATTTCGAAGCCATACGTGCAGCAGCTGTCGGCAATTATGTCTCGACCATATTCCCCGCTGCTGGTATCAGCTTTAGTAAAGTGGCTCATCAGCATCAGTCATGCCCTATGTGCGGCGGCGAAGATAGATTCCGCTGTGACGACAAACGCGGCGAAGGCACTTGGATATGCTCACAGTGCGGCGCTGGTAACGGCTTTATGCTAGTCAAAGACTTTACCGGTCTTGATGTTTATGAAACCAATAAGCTCATAGCGGGCGCGATTGGCCTTGATGCGACCAGCACAGTCACAGATGAGCAACGCGCTCAATGGCAATCACAGCAAGTCGAGCGTGAAGCAGCGGAGAAAGCTGAAAAGCGCCAGTCGCGCATTGATGCCGCCAGTCGAGCGCAAAGCATTTGGGATAACTCAAAGCCCGCAGCTGACGATCATCCTTATTTACTACGCAAAAACGTCTCAGCGATTGGATTAAGCCAAGACGCTAATGATAACTTAATCATCCCCATGTATTACTACAATGCTGAAAAACAACAAATAACACTGGTCAACGTGCAAACCATTGCACCTGATAGCGAAAAGTTGTTTTTAAAAGGCGGCTTGGTAAGCGGCGCTTACTTTACGATTGGCAGTCCTGCTATGTTTGGCGGCGGCGTTATACTCATCTGTGAAGGTTACGCAACTGGCGCTACTGTGTTTGACGCAATGAGTTATAGCTTGCCTGTGATTGTGGCTTTTAACGCAAACAATCTAATACCGGTCGCCCAATCTATACGCGCTCAATATCCCGATCACCGCATTATTATTGTCGCTGATGACGATACTGCTACAGCTATTAAGATGCGAGATAAAGCCATTGCAGAGGGTAAAGAACCCAAGCCTTTGATTGAGTACAATACGGGTATTCGTGAGGCACGTAACGCCGCCATCGCCATTAGTGGCGAAATGGTAGTACCAAGTTTTGATTTACTAGATAAGGATGCGGCGTAATGCAAGGCAAACAACACACAGACTTTAACGATCTAGCCGCTGTATCTGGACTTAATGAAGTAGCACGTCAAATCAAGCATGCGCTAGCCAATAAATCAATCGTGACTCAAGCTGCCAATGACGACCATAGCACTACTGCTACACCTATCGCGCAGCATAACGGCAATGTACCTGCTGACGTTGAGCAAGAAATGCGCTTAGCAGCAATGCTCAAGCGATACGCTCAAATCACTGATATTGGTAAAGTGACCAATAAAGTTTATGACACTGAGCAAAAGATTGAGTATACAAAGACGCAGTTTGCTAATGAAATTGGCAATAAGAAATTAGCAGCGCGTTGGTGGGAAACGAAGCATCGTAAGATTGCAAAGTCAGAGGTTGCAAAAGACCTTGATGTAATGATGGCTGTCGAAGCTCAATCGATGTTTCAGCGCTACTTCCTTATCTATGGCACCAAAGAAGTTTGGGATGACGTTGAGCGTATTCGTTTGCCCGTTGATACCATCAAACTAGCACGCCCTAATGAGTATGAGATTTGGCTTAAGTCAGAGGCGCGTATTACTATCAAAGCGGATAACATCTGGTTTGACCCTACTCGCACTAAATCACCCAAGCATGACAAAGACATTGCTATCAATACATTTGACGGTCTACCACTAAAGCCTATTGAAACTGAGCTCAGTGACGCCGCCGCCATGTGCAAACCTATCACCGACCTATTGCTGCATTTGTGCGAAGGTAATAAAGAAGTGTATGAATGGGTACTTAGATGGCTAGCCATTCCATTGCAGCAGCCTGGTACCAAGCTTGATACCGCTCTTATCTTTCACGGCGAAGTGCAAGGCGCAGGTAAGTCGTTATTCTTTGACCGCATCATGTCACGTATCTATGGCGATTATGCTGTCACACTGGGACAAGGGCAGCTTGACTCTCAATATAATGATTGGGTGTCGAATAAGTTATATGCACTGTTTGAGGAAATTTTTAGCGGCAGCGATAGCTATTCACAAATGGGCATGGTCAAGCAATTGGTAACAGGCAATACAATTTATATCAGTAAAAAGTTTATGAGCGGCTGGCAGCAAGATAACTTTGTTAATGCAATATTCTTATCAAACAACATGAAGCCCTTAGCACTGGAGCAAAACGATAGACGGCATGTAGTCTGCTATCCACAACAAAAGATTCCCGAACCCATTCTAAAAAATGTCGCGGCTGCCTTATCCGATACCGATGACAAGATGCTACGTGCTTTTTATACTTTACTTCTAATGACGGACTTAAAAGACCAGACAGCACATACACCGGCTATCATGACTCAGAGTAAGCGTGAAGTAATTAGATTAAGCCAGCCAAACTGGGAGGTTTTCTACGACGATTGGTCGAACAATAACTTAGAGATACCTTACTGCTGCTGCCTTAGTAGTGACTTATATTTTGTTTATCGTCAGTGGTGCCAAAGAGGCGGCGAACGGCCAACCTCTGAAACTAAACTTATGACATATATTGGTAGACGCGAAGCTAAATCACGGCTAAAATACAGAACGCCTAACATGAATGCCGCAAAACAAGCCATGATCTTAGCTATAGCTATGCCGACATCTTATCCAGCTGACAAGTTTGGTAGTCAACAAGACTGGATTGGCGGACAGATTCACCGATTCAAGCTCGCAATCAATAATGTTTACGACCCAAAACAATAATTAGGTGCAGGGTTTAAGGGTTAGGTTCACAGTTAAAACCAAACCCTTAACCTCTACAAGCCAGTAACACCAAGCGATACAAGACCCTGTAGCAGACGTTGCAGGGTTTTTTCTTGTGCGCGCGCGGGAAATAAATAAATAACTTAAATGTATTTAGTATTAATCACTATATAATTTTTATCCCGTGCGTAAATATAACCCTTAAACCCCTTAAACCCTTAACCTTTCATCTATAAGTATTATAAATAAAGGGCTGTATAGGTGCAGGGTTTGAACCCCAACCCTTAACCTTTGACACAACCCTGAACCTATATATATATTGGCTATAAATAACGGGGGATATTTATCATGCGCCAAGAATACTTAAGAGCAGCTGCTGAAGCTTATGCAAACCTTAGCGAACTACAATCAGACTGCTATCACTATCTAAACGATGGCTTTGATACAACTATCCAGGCTCGACTATCAGATACTTACTCAGCTAAACTTTCGAGTGCGGTAATAAGAAAAAGGTATATTGATAAGGTGGTTTGCACTGCGTTGGCCGAATGTCAGTATCCGATTAACGAAGCCATTGGCTATGCTTGGAATGATAGTGAGCGAGCAGCGTTTGCAGCAATCGCCAAACAAACTTGGTCTGACAATAAACTATCTGATCACATTGATTTCATACTAAATGACATGAGCCAGAACGCAGCAGCAGCAAGGGCTAAGATAGAGTTACAAGTGGTAGGCTATTAAAAGCCTACTTGTAGTTTCGGACAGATTGACCTAATATTTCTCATATTCGAAGTTCCTGCCAAATCATAAAGCAGACGTAAACAAACATCACCAGTTAAGCCCGTTGCCCCCGCAGCGGGCTTTCTTTTTGGAGGTAATAAAGCATGGCGCTCAAAACCCTACGCCCACGCCTCACAACCATCGGCACCAAAGCAGTCAATGATACCCATCAACCCAAATCAAGATGGGGACACGGACGCGGTGGTCGACCTTGGCGCCGCAAGCGCGAAGAGATATTCAAGCGTGACAAATATACTTGCCAAGTTTGCTGCCGTGTTGGCGGTGAGCTTGAGCTAGATCATATTCTCAACGTCGCTCGTGGTGGTACTGACGATGACAGCAACCTCCAAACCATCTGCACTGCTTGTCATAAGCCGAAAACGCATGCAGAAAGCCAAGAAATTTAAGATATTTTCTTGGAAAAAGCCCGGGGGGAGGTGTTTTTATTTCTGGGCAAACCCAGCGGACACCACTCCCCCTCCCACGCACAAAAAAAATTCTAAATTGAAATTATTTTTCCATTTTTCCGATTATGTTTAATTGAGAAAGGTTCTCATTATGTCGCTGACTAAAAGACAAGAGGCGTATTGTCAAAATGTCGCTGAAGGTCTTGATGACTTAGAGGCAATGGCAGACGCTGGCTACAAAGCTAAGAATCAAGCGAACGCAGAACGCTCGCTTAAGAATCTAAAAGAGAATGAGGCGATACAGAATCGCATCATCGAACTAAGGGCCATCAACCTTTTAGAATCGGGCGAAAGTCCTGAAGGCGAAACCGCTGAAGTCGTTGAGCTGGTTAATGCACTACACTTCTTTCAAACTATTTATAAAGACCGTGGCAAGTCTATGAAAGACCGTATCAGCTGTGCTGCCATTGCCATCCAATACGAAGAGCCGAAGCCCGCAGCGATTGGTAAAAAAGAGCAAGGCAAGCTAGATGCTAAGACTGCTACTAATACTGGTAAGTTTGCGACGCTTAATAATCAGCCAGATATGTATACTTCAAAAACTACTCAATAAGAGCCTGCCATGCTAGACACCTGGAGCACAGCCTTGCCCGACTGGGAGAAGCGTATAGTCGCCGGTGAGTCTCTCATGCCGTGTAAGCCGCTTAATCAGGACGTGGCTGATATTGCACTCAAGATATTTGACAGTCTAATACTTGTCGATATGATTGGTAGCCCTGCCGCTGGCGATGTCACTCGAGAATGGGCTCGTGAGTTTATCGCTGCTATTTTTGGCGCTTATAATACTGAGAGTAAAGAGCGCCTGATTACTGAGTTCTTTTTGCTTATCAGTAAAAAGAATACCAAGTCAACGCTTGCCGCTGGCATTATGATGATCGCGCTAGTGCTCAATGAGCGATTCAGTGCAAGCCTCGCGATTATTGCACCGACAAAAGAAGTCGCAAATGCCAGTTATGGCCCCGCAAGCGATATGATTAGCGCTGACCCTGAATTGTCCGCTATGTTCAACGTATCGCCGCACACGCGCACTATTACGCATTTAGGTACCAATGCCACTCTAAAGGTTTACGCGGCTGAATCTGACACGTTAGGCGGTAGTAAATTCAGTTACGTGCTTATTGATGAGCTTTGGTTATTCGGTAAACGTGCCAATGCTGCATCGATGCTACGTGAAGCAACAGGCGGTCTAGCATCGCGCCCTGAAGGGTTTGTGGTATACCTAAGTACTATGCCCGATGAGCAGCCTGCTGGCATATTTAAACAAAAACTAGACTATGCTCGCGCAGTACGCGACGGTAAAGTCGTTGACCCACAATTCTTGGGTTTGCTCTATGAGTTCCCAAAAAAATACATCGATGATGAGTTATATCTTAATCCTGATAATTGGTACATCACCAATCCTAATCTTGGCGCGTCTGTCAGTGTCAAATTCTTAGAGCGTGAATTTAAAAAAGCAGAAGATGAGGGAAAAGAGGAGCTGCAAGATTTTACCGCTAAGCATTTAAACGTACAAATCGGCATATCACTACGTGCCAACCGTTGGGCTGCTACTGAGTTTTGGAAAGCAGCAGCTGCTCCTATGCCATTTACTTTGGAAGAGCTGATTGAGGCATCAGAAGTTATCACAATCGGTATCGATGGCGGTGGTCTTGATGACTTACTAGGATTTGCTGCTGTTGGTCGATTGCCTATCGTGCTGAGAGAGTATGAAGACAGCATCACAAAACAAAAGGTGCAAATTAAACCATGGTGGGTATGGACGCGCGCCTGGTGCCATACGATTGCACTAGAACGTCGTATGTCTATCGCGCCCACGCTAAAAGGGTTTGAGAAAGACGGTGACCTTATCATTGTAAAAAACATCGGTGATGAGTCAGAGCAAGTCGCGCAGCTGTGCAAACAAGTATTTGATAGCGGTAAGCTTGACCAAATCGGACTTGACCCACTTGGCATTGGCACACTCATAGAAGAGCTTGATGCGGTAGAGATACCTAGTGATAAAATAATCGGCGTCAGTCAAGGTTTCAAGATGTCAGGCTATATCAAAACCGCTGAAAATAAGATTGCACGTAAACATCTTATACATGCTGACCAAGACATGATGGCGTGGTGTGTTGGTAACTCTCGAACCGTAGTACGTGGCAGCGGTACGATGATTAGTAAGGCCGAGTCTGGCACTGCTAAAATTGACCCTGTCATTGGCATGTTAAATGCCGTCGCATTGATGAGCCTGAATCCAGAGCCACCAAAATCTGGCGCACCTACTATGTTTTTTGTTTAGTGCCTTGAAATATTACTCACATCCCCAACATAAGTTAATTCAATCAAAATGATGTTTTAACATGGAGTGTGATGCTATGAGTGCAGATGTAACGTTTGAGGAATTTGAGAACACAGTTTTTGAATTTACCAAAGTTTTGGTCGTTAACGATAATAACGGTAGCGTATCGAAGAGAGTTTCGGACAAAGCCCGAAAGCTTACTAAAGAATGGTATAAAGCTAAAGAAGAGCGTGAGACAGCGTTTCAAGAGCTTTTATCTGAGCTATCTAATGAAACTGAATTCACTAAGCCAGAGAAAGGCCTTTATGACAATACGTAGCTCAAAAAACTTTTAATATAAAACAATTTATACATACTAATAAAACCCACCAATCGGTGGGTTTTTTACATCTAGGATTTAACTATGTGCATCTATTTAAGCGATAACGCTATCTTTGTGCTTATCTTCATTGCAGGTTTAGTCCTAGGCGCGATTGTACATCGAATAATTACAGCACCTAGCAAACCTCCTAAACCTATTGATTACGATGGCACCAATGGCAAAGGCTATCAGCCGAGACCATCGCCGCCCCTTCCATTGTACAATCCGAATAAGTGAGCAGACACCATGAATAAATCACGAATACTGAGAGCTGTTTTGATAGCAATTGATATAGCTCTCGTTGCCTATACCAAGCGACGTAAAAAAAGATAACCAAGACCGCCGATAAGGGCGGTTTTATTTTGCCCAAAATAAATAGAGAACGACTATGTCCAAAGCTTATAGCACGCTGAAAGTCAAAGCCGTCACTGACGATGGCGAAACGCGCACCATCACTGGCATTGCATCGACACCGAAGCAAGACCGTGATAACGACATCTTGGATATGGTTGGCGCTAAATTCGCTTTGCCTATTCCCTTACTTTGGCAGCATAACCACAACCAACCCATTGGCGAAGTGACTGATGCGACTGTCACCGACGAGGGTATTGAGATCACCGCCACCATCGTCAAAATCGCGGAAGAAGGCACTCTTAAAAATCGAACTGATGAAGCTTGGCAGTCCATCAAATCGGGATTGGTCAAATGCTTATCTATTGGTTTTAGACCGCTTGAATATAACTACCTTGAAGACAGCTGGGGTCTGCACATTAAAGAGTGGGAATGGTACGAATTATCCGCTGTTACCGTCCCTGCTAACCCCGATGCAGTGATTACTAGCGTCAAAAATATCAAGCAAGCATTTTCGGACGCTCAAAACCCCACGCCCACGCCCTCAAACGCAGCGCCCGACCCAGTAGTACCAGACACCCAAAAAAAAGCACCTAGCAGCACCAGCGCTCCAAATCCACCACCACAAACTATTACCTTAGTTGCCACCAACCAAGGCAGCATACAATTACTATCCGGAGATTAAACCATGTGGGAAAAACAACGCGCGCAACTACTTGCGACGATCAAATCTAAAAAAGGTCAGTTAAAAACCTTGATGACAAAATCTGCGGAAGAAGGTCGCACGACTGACGATACCGAAGACGCTGAAATCAAAACAGTCGAAGATGACCTTGCTAAGCTCACCGAAAACCTATCACGCGTAGAAGGCATCATCGCTGACATTGCAACAGCTGCATCGTCAGCTACACCAGCTGCCGGTGAAGACCCAGCCGAAGCAGGCGCAAGCGCTGACGGTGCTGCTGACCCAGTAGCTGCTGCCAAAGGAGTCACCACTGTGAAGCCAAACCATGCTAGAAAAGGTATCGGCTTTGCTCAGCTTGCAAAAGCTAAAGCACTTGCTGTGCTACAACAAAAAAACGGCAACTATATCAGTCCTCTTGATATTGCTAAGTCACAAGGCATGGACCCACGCGTTATTCAAGCGCTCGAAAAAGCAGTCGTACTCAATACCACCAACTCAAGTGAGTTGATTGTTGAAAATCAGCTCGCTAATGAGTTTATTGAGTTGCTACGCGCTGAGACCATTGTTGATAAACTCGCGCCATTAATGCGCGCCGCGCCGTTTAATGCCAAAATTCCCGGTATGGCAAGCGGCAGCGTGGCAGCGTGGGTTGGTGATGGTGCAGCAAAACCGGCTACCAACCCAACCTTTAACTCAGTCACTATCGGACATCATAAACTAGCTGGCATTATTGTGCGTACTGATGATTTGCTAAAACTGGCGTCACCAGCTACTGATCAAATGCTGCGCGATGATCTAATCGAGGCGTGTGCGACGCTAATTGATAATACCTTTATCGATACCGCTGCCGAAACCGACATCCGACCTGCTGGCATCCTCAATGGCGCAACTAAAATTGACCATACGGGCGTGGGCGTTGCTCAGTATAACGCCGATCTTGCTGCGCTCCGCAAAACATTTATCAGCAATAATCTATCTCTCAATGGCGCTCAATACGTCATGAGCGAAACACGCGCTAGTGACATGGCTGAGCTACGCGACGCGCTAGGCAATCCCTACTATCGTGGTATGGACGCCCCAGCTGGCAGTAAAACACTGAACGGACTACCCGTTATCGAGTCTGAGACCGCTGCTGATGTAATCGCTTTAATTAAACCGTCTGAGCTATATTTAGCCGATGACGGCGCTGTTGAGGTTGCATTTAGTGACCAAGCAACTATTGATATGGGCGCAACCACACTGGTCAATTTGTGGCAACAGAATATGACTGCTATTCGTGCTGAGCGTCATATGACTTGGTCTAAACGCCGCCTAACTGCCGCTGCTTATATTAATTACAGCAATGTAATCCCATAAGCCTAAATACCATTTAGCTTAAGACTGACCAAAACCTCAACCATGTGTTGGGGTTTTTTACGAGTAGGTATTGGTAATGCCCTTCCTTCATTGTCAGTATCTACTCCTAAAAAATACGAGGTCACTATGAAAATTAAATATATTAAAGACGCACCAAATGGTCCTGCAGGAATGCTAGATGAAGTCACTGAGTTTGAAGGCAATGTTTTAGTATTAACTGGCTTCGCTGAAGTTGATGACGGCACTGACCCTGAACCACCACTTGACCCCAATCTATTTGTCGTACCGCCAACCGAGCCAAAGCCTAAAACCAAATTAAAGGCTAAAGCAACCACTAAAACTGATAGCGAGTAATAATTATGGGCATGCTTGATTGGTTCACTGGCAAAAAATCTGCAAGCACTGCCCAACCGGTCGTTGGCGGCGATGTTTGGCATACCATACATGAGCCATTCACCGGCGCATGGCAACGCAACGAAGAAATCGAAGTCAGTAAAAACGACCAAATGCGCCATCATGCCGTGTTTGCTTGCGTGTCATTGATTACCCGTGATATCGGTAAGCTTAAGATTAAGACTAAAAGAAAGGTTGATGGTGTCAGTCAGGTCTGTACCAGCTGCGTCAACCCTTTACTAGCCAAGCCTAATGACTTTCAAAACTGGCAACAATTTGCCGAAGCGTGGGCGACAAGTAAGGCAACCAGCGGCAACACGTATGTGTGGAAAGTCCGCAATATCTATGGCGAAGTGTGGAAGTTACAGATTCTTAATCCTGAACGCACCAAGCCATTGGTCGACCCAAACGGCAATGTGTTTTATCAAGTCCGCAAAGATCGTTTGTTTGATTTGGATGAGGATGTTGTATTCCCTGCGTCTGAGATTATTCATGACCGCTTTAACTGCTTCTATCATCCGTTGGTTGGTCTATCACCTATCGTTGCTTGTGCGTTGTCTGCCAGTCAAGGTATCAGCATTCAGCGCAATGCCCAAGCATTTTTTGCGAATGCCTCGCGACCATCTGGAATATTGGTTGCGCCGGGAGCAATTACTGAACAGACCAGTAACGAGTTAAAAGAAAACTGGCAAAAAAACTATTCAGGCAAAGGTAATGGCGGCACAGCGGTAATGGGTGACGGCATGAATTACGTGCCAATCTCAGTCGCTGCCAACGACGCACAATTGGTTGAGCAGCTAAAGATGTCAGGCGAAATCGTCTGTACAGCGTTTAGCGTTCCCGCTTTCAAGATTGGTCTTGCACCACTGCCCAGTGGCAAGGTCAGCGACCATAACGACATCTATTACAGCGACTGCTTGCAGCACTATATTGAAAGCATCGAAACATTGCTTAATCAGCACTTAGATTTAGAAGATGGTGTCGAAGTTGAGTTTGATTTAAAAGCCCTACTTCGTATGGATTCAAACAGTCAGATGTCGTTCCTTAAAGAAGGTATTGGCGCCGCCATACTATCGCCAAATGAAGCGCGCGCTGAGCTTGGCTATGCAGCTGTATCAGGCGGTGAAAGTCCAATGATTCAGCAGCAGAACTTTAGCCTTGCAGCCATTGCTAAGCGTGATGGTAGTGCTGACCCATTCGCCAAAGCCCCTGCTCCCACTCCCACTGATGACCAACCCAAAGGAGATGATGATGGCTTGGGTAACGCTTGAGGAAGTAAAACACCATCTGCGCTATGACGATGACGCCAACGATGCGACATTAACCATGTTTATGGCAGCGGCTGAATCTGCCATATCGCGTTATGTCACTGAAACTATACCAGCTGAAGGCACGCAAGATATTAAAGTCGCCACGCTTATGCTGATTGGCTACTTTGATGATAACCGTAGCCCAGATAAAGACACACCAACCAATGGCAACTATTTACCGCAGCCGGTTGTATCTATGCTCTATCCGTACCGCCGCCCTACTGTCACATAAGGAGCTGCCATGCTTGCATCAAAATTACGCAACCGCATTACTGTCTATAAATCAATCAATACGCCATCACCGATGGGCGGTACCAGTAGCACATCATGGACGCCAACTGTCGTGCTATGGGCAAATTTTACACCACTGTCCGTTAAAGACGTCATCAACGCCCAAGCCGCTGACAGTGAGACGCGCGCGCGCTGTCAGCTACGATATCGCACTGATATCGATAGCAAAACCCGTATTGAGCATCGCGGCAAAATGTATGCGGTCGATGGCGACCCGCTCCCCGATGATCGCAGTGGACTTGAGTACATCACGCTGATGTTAAAGAGTGTGTCATGAGCGACGACTTTACTAGCGTGGAAGTCTTGGGGCTTGATGAAATGGAACGCAAACTTGGTGAATTAGATAACAAACTTGCGGGTAAGGCGATATACGGCGCATTAGGTTATGCACTTACACCAGTTGTAAAAGACGCTAAGAAATTTGCGTCAAAAGCTAAAGAGCCTCATACCGTTGTTTACTCAAACGGCAAAAAAATAGAAGTTAAGCCAGGTCTATTACGCACAGCAATCAAGAAGCGCCGTGTGCCAAAGTCAGAAATGAAAGGCGAATTTGCCCAAGGTGCCGCAATGGGCATGTACATCGGCACTGGCCGTAATAAAGTTTACCCAAATTATTGGCACTTCATTGAACGCGGCACATCTACTCAGCCTGCCACACCTTTTATCCGACCAGCATTTGATAACAACATTGACTTAATGCTTAGTCGCTTTAGCGAAAAACTGAACGAAAACATTGATAAATATAGGGAGTAGTCATGATTGCAGGCGTACAACTGGTACAGACGCTAGGGTCATTGGTCAACGCCCGCATTTATCCTATGATTATTCGCGAGCATGATGATGCGACTGCACCCTATATCATTTACCAAACCATCAGCAGCGTGTCTGAAATCACTAACGACGGTATAACCGGGCATGAGTGGGTACGAGTGCAAATAGATGTCTATCACGATGATGCTTATCAGTGCACATTACTCGCTAACAAAATCATTAATGCCATTAACGACCAAATCCAACACAGCATCTACGGTGGACAGGAGCAAATGTACGACACCGCCAGCGACCTATTTCGCCAGTCTATAGATTACGAATTTAGCCAAACCACCCCAACCACGTAAAGGAGCCAATTATGGCGATTATTGACGGCTTATCTGACAGCCAGCATTTCTTAAAAATCAGTACTGACGCGGGATTGACGTTTGTCAAAGTACCTTTGTTAACCAACATCGATATGATTGATCAAAAAAAATCAATCGATGAAATTACCACGACTGACGCGCGGAACACGCAAAAAGCGGTTGTCGATTTTACTGAAATCAATGATTTGGCATTTGAGTTGGTATTTAAACCCACTGACCCTCAGCACATCAAATTAAAAGAAGCATTTGACACCAACGAAGTGGTGCAATGTGAGATTCACTTTGTCGATGTTGCGGTGTCTGGCTACAAATTTGACGGCATGATCTCAGAGTTCAGTAACGTCACTGATCCGAAAAAGAAACTCCGTAAAAAAGGCGTTATCGTTATCGGTAGTGACGTGACAGAGATTGTCTCAGCACCATAGCCATTGAGCAATCCAACCTATTAACTAAGCCCACGACTATGTGGGCTTCTCTTTAACCAATTATTAATTACTGAGACTCTTATTATGGCCAAAACTGCCGCGCAACGTAAAGCTAATCCTCTTGGACGTACTACCCTACTTGCAGCCATTGCTTCATCAGCGATGCTAGCACCCTCACGGCTCACTATCAAAGAGCTAGATGCTGACGTATTCGTCAAGCGTATGACGCTTGGAGAACGTGAAAAATACTTTGAAGACATGAAAGAAGTCGTAGGCAAAGGTAATGTTGAAGCTTTTATCATCGCTATCGTCGATGAAAATAACGAACCGCTATTCACACTGGATGATGTCGAAGTCGTCAAAACAATACCACCAGTGCTGTTTGATGCTGTGATATTTGAATTTAATGTAATCAATCGCTTTATTGTCAAAAAGCCGGTCAAACAAGATGACGAAACCGCTGACGAACCGGAAGATGAAGACTTAAAAAACTCCTAACCCAGCGAGATAAATTTTTTAAATTTAAACTCGCTGGGCATCTATCCCATACTGTCGCAGAGCTTGATGCAGCTATGAGCATTGACGAGCTACGTGAGTGGCAAGCATTCGACCGAGTTAATCCTATTGGCGATTATCGCACGGACTTAAACTTTGCGTCGCTCGCGCAGCAAGTCGCTGCATGGTCAGGTCATTGTAAAGAAGTGCCAAGCTTAAAAGAACTGCTTGCTGTTGATCCTTTCCCATTAACCAATGAGCAACGCGCTGCTGAGAATGCGGCACAAGATGCGGCACGCAGTCAAAATTACACTGAATCACTGATAGCTACTCTTAAAAGACGCGCTAAAAAATAAGGATTGCATCATGGCAAAGGTATTACAGCGTTTAGATATTCTACTCTTTGCCAACACTGCGCAGTACCGCAGTGAGATGCGTGATACACAGCAAAGCACCACGACAATGATGGGCGCTATTAAAGCCGATGCCGCAAATATGGCAAAAGTGGGTGCAGCAGCATTTGCAGGAATGGCAGCTGCTGGGACGGCTGCTATTGGCACGATGATCAAAGAACAAGCTGAGCTTGCTAGTGAAATCGTTAAGCTTGCAAAGGTATCAAATACCAATATCGATGTGATGCAAAAGCACATCGTCGCTGCGCGAGCTATGGGCGTCGAACAAGAGACATTGGGTGACATTTACAAAGACACTCAGGATAAAATCGGTGACTTTTTAACCACCGGTGGCGGTGCGATGGCTGACTTTTTTGACAGTATGCCTGCAAGTGTAGACATGACTGCTGACAGCTTTAGAAACTTATCAGGTCCAGATGCTCTCCAGCGATACTACAACGGTTTACAAGAGGCAAATCTCTCTAACTCTGAATTAATATTTTACATGGAGTCTATCGCATCCGATGCGTCGCTATTGATACCACTGTTGCATGACAACGGCGCTGGGTTTGACGTATGGGCGGAAGCCGCTGAAAATGCTGGCGTCATCATGGATGAAAAGACGGTTGCCGCCACTCAAGACTTAATAGCAGCAACTGATTTACTAAAGTTGTCTGCTGAGGGCGCAAAAACACAGTTTACCAGTGCATTTATCCCAGTGCTGGCTGATCTCTCCGATGAGCTTGTAGGCTCAGCTGGCGCCGCGGACCTCGCGCGCGAAATGGGCAATGATTTAGTTGTTGCATTTAAGAGTGTAGCAATAGTAGGTATCGGCGTCGCAGCTGTATTTGACGTGGTTGGTAGTAGTATTGGCGGTGTGGCAGCTACAATCGGCGGTCTACTCAACGGCGTTAGCATGATGGACAGCGTCTGGGTTACGTCTCTCAAGATTGCTAAAAACTTTAGCTCTGCAAATGAGATCGCAAGACTGGCAGACCAAGATATATCGGCATCCCTTTCCAATTACTCAGCTCAAATCAACTTTATTAAAAATCTAGGCGAAGGCAAGCGCGAAAGCCGGTTTTTAACCGCTGCTAAACAACAAGAGGAGATGCGTCGGCAACTGGGTTTGACTGGTCAAGCGGTGCAAGCCAACGCCGCCGCTGAAGAGGAAGCAGCTAAAAAAGCGGAAGCCAATGCTAAGAAACAAGCGTCTGCTGCAAAAGCAGCCAGTAAAGCCGCTGCCCTCATACCAAAAGCAGTCAGTGACGCGATATTAGACGGTGCTAAAAAACTAGGTGTTAATCCAAACGACCTCGCTGCCGTCATCTCTTTTGAAACTGCAGGTACATTCAGCACTAATGCACGCAACCCAACCTCATCAGCAACTGGTCTTATCCAATTTATGGAGGGCAGCGACGGTAAGGATGACGGTAAATATTTTGGTATGACTCGGAATCAATTTGGCAATCTACTGCCCTTACAACAGATGGACCACGTTGTCTCTTATCTCAAAGGCCGCGGCATCAAAGCAGGTTCAGGTGTTGGAGAGATTTACGACGCCGTAGCAGGTTATGGCTACAAAAAAGGCAGCAAAGCTTACGCGTCCAATCAAGTATGGGATGTCAATAACGATGGTGTCGTCGCTAAAGGTGAAGCTGTCACCGGCAAACGCTTTAAGCAACATATCAAAGACTACTACGGCGATGGCGTTGCAATCGCTCAACAGTCAATCAGCCAGATAATGCAAAACGAAGTCACTGCTGCCGCTGAGCAAGCGCGCCTTGCGGAACAACAAACCAAAGAGCGTAACGCAATCCGCTTGGAATATGCAGACGAAGCCACACGCATCGAAGAGCAGCTTAAGACAGATATATTACGAATCAGTGCAAGTGGTTTTACTGACGATGAGCGTGATGCCCTTATTAGTGACGCAATCGACATCGCTAATAATAAACTTGCGCAAATGCAGCTTACGCACGCGCAGCAGATGCAGTATGCTCAGCAATCTGAACAAACAGACGCTGAGCGTATCCGCAATCAGTACGCCCTTGAGCGTCGAGAAATCCAATTAACAGTAAAAATGGATGAAGAGCTTCGCACAGCTAAAATCGATGCGCTGAATCAAGCTGAACAACTGGCACTTGATGAACGTCGTTATGCTTTCGAGAGCGAACTGCGGCAACTAACCAGTATTGGCCAATCAGATTTAGCAGCCTTGCGGCAATCTTATGCGGATCAACGCCGTGCCCTTGATATGCGCACTGACATTAATGGTGCGCAAAAGTCTGACTTGCGCAATGCGATGGCTGGTGCTCAGGTATATGACACCAATCAGATACAGAAAGGCGCGCGTGACGGATTGAATGCTCAGCAAGCAGAAATGGGCGGTACAAGCGAAGAATATGGACTTACCCAACACTATCAGTCGCGACTTGATGTCATCCAAGAAGCCCTGAAAGCAGAGGTCATCACTAAGCAGCAGGCATTGGATGCTGAACTCGAAGCACAAACACAACACGAAATAGCTATGAGTGATTTGCGCTTAGGTCAGGCTGAAGGCGTCGCTGGCAGCCTATCTGCTATTACTAAAAATATGTTTGGCGAACAATCAAAAGTTCACCGAGCTATGTTTATCGGCGAAAAGATACTTGCTGTTAGTCGCTCAGTTATGAACATCCAAGTTGCTATGTCGTCCGCAGCAGCATCACTACCCTTCCCTGCCAATCTTGGCGCGATGTTAACGGTTGCATCCAACGTCGCCGGTATTGTTAGCACGATCTCAAGCCTGAAACCACCGCCGGTACAGGGTCAGGCGCATGATGGGCTTGATTATGTACCAAAAGAAGGCACATGGATGCTTGATGAAGGCGAACGAGTCGTTAAACCTGCTGATAATCGCAAGCTAACTGATTTCTTGAATTCAAAACCAACACAAGCAGCTGCGCCTCAAGCGCCGGTTGTCAATATGACTATTGAGAATTATGCAGGCGTCCCCGTATCGCATCGTGTAGACGATGATGGCCGTATTCGTGTGATTGTCGGCGAAGAGCTTAACAAGCAACTGCCCAACCATATAAATGACCCGTATAGCGCCACCACCAGAGCATTGAAAGCCAACTATCACCTACAGCGGGACCTATAGTTATGACTGAAATACCCAAGCTCATGCTAAAACCGCAGCGCGACGGCTATAACTTTAGCCTCGCACGTAGCGTGACCAGCACTGAAACCATTGTCGGTTTACCTCGTGAGCGCAAAGACAGCGTGGGTAAAGTCCATCGCCCTAATGTCACTTATAAATGCACTCGTGCTCAGTGGCAGTACTTTCTAAAGTTTATGCGCGCTTACGAGGGTTTGCCATTTTTGGCATACCTACTACTTGATGATATCGACCACCAATGGTACGAATGCCGTATCGTTGGTGACTCACTGCCGGTCAATACATTGGGCGACCAAATATTTACCGTGCAGTTATCACTGGTTGCTAAGCCCATTAAATATGACGTTGAAGCCGACCTTACCTTTTTAGAAATCTACAAGATGACAGATGGTCAGGTCGAGCGATATTTCAATCTACTGGCAAAACTGGTCAATGAAGACCTGCCAGATGCTCTTGGAGGTTTGTAGTGGCCAATATAAAAGAAATGGAGTATTGGCTGCGTGGTCGCCATGATGACGTGCGCCTTGAATGTATCGAAATCAAACATCCATCATTCAGCCGTGACTATCGTTTTGTACGCAATCACGCAGATGGCGTGCGTGTAAAGCACGAAGACGGCGTTTACCGTGATTATCAGCCATTACCTTTAACCATCAAAGCCGCCAAAGCTGCTGACGACTTACAGCAAAAATTCACCATCGGCATCGGTGATGTCGGTGAGATTATGCCGTATGAGATTGACCGCTTAAGACGTGGCACCCATTCAACGGTACGACCAACCTTAAATTATCGGGTGTTTTTAACCAGTGATTTAACAGAGCCCATGACCAGTGTGCGCGGTTTAGAGATAACCGATAACCAACCTCAAAAGCGCGGCGCGGTATTCTCCTGCCAAGCTAAAGAGCTCAATAAAACTAGCACTGGCATCCTATTTACCATCGATTTATTTAAGTCACTGCGAGGATTTTAGCCCATGCTTGATTTATCTAAATACGACAGTAAACGTTATGACGATGACCTTTATAACTGCTTGCATTTCGCCGTTGATATTTACCGTGACATCACCGGTCGTGACATGGGCGTCTATGTTAACGACCTCATGACAGGGCGTACCAAGCGCAAGGTGAATACGGCAAAGCTTAAAGAGTTTGCCCAGCTTGATAACCCTATCGACCCGTGCTTAGCCTTAATGCATGGCAAGGAGCTACACGCGGGTATTTACCACCAAGCCAAAATCATACACATGACTGAATCGGGACCGCAGTGCGTACCACCGCATATCGCAACGCTGAAACACGGACGGATAAAATATTATGCACTCTAATATCGAACTGATCGTTGTCCGCAATCCTATGGCTTATGCTTGCGACAACTCCGACTGCAAAATCGTGCGCGGTGAAGATTTGTTTGAGCTTGTCACTGGCATTTATCCAAAAGGCATGCCGCCAAACACCTATTGGTATCATGAGACTTGGGACACTGAGTGCGATGTGACGCCTGAAACGGCTGAAGATATCATCGCTTTAAATGATAAAGGCGGCTCATTTTATATCGTCACCTATCCTGCCGGACCTGAAACATGGATACCGATATTGGTATCGGCGTTCATCACCGTCGCCGCCGTCTTACTCATGCCAATGCCGGTGATACCAAACGGCTCTGCTAATGCCCCGCCAAGCCCAAACAATGCCTTGGCTCAGCGCACCAACCGTCAGCGCCAAGGCGGTCGAACTGCTGATATTTATGGTCAAGTGTGGTCGGTACCAGATTTGGTTGCCGTCACTTATACGGTCTATATTAATAACCGCGCCATTGAGATGTCCTACATGGTCATCGGCCGTGGTTGGTACTTGGTCACTGAAGCACTGGATGACACCACGCCCATCAATCAAGTGTTTGGCAGCGGCGTGCTGATTTTTAACCCCGATAGCACCCTTGATGATACGCCCACTTATCAGTTTGGTAGCGCCTTTACCCCAGATGAGGCGGCATTATCGCGGCTTACGACCAAACGTTATACCTCGGTCAATGGGCAATTACTACCACCAACTGATAACTACCTGACACTAGACAAAGCTGTGTTTAGAGCAGGCGGCATCATAGAGCAACCAGGGTTTAATTTTGTAAATCAGTTTAAGGTAGGAGACGCCCTCACAGTTGTACAAACAAATCCCGCCGAATCTGCAAACGGCATCACTGACCCTGTGGATCAAGGCGAGCCACCTGCGAACCCGCCCATTGTAGGTCCAATTACCACCTATAGTTTGAGTGGCGTTTATACTATAAGCGCATTGTCTGAAGCGCAAATTACATTGTCAAATCCCGCTAGTATCAATCCAGATTGGCAAAAGCTGTCAGATAATGCTGATTATACGGTAGAGCAAGAAGCGACTATCTCTACCCAATCATCTAGCTTATGGCAGGGCTATTTTTATACCAGTGAAAAAGACCATGAGTTTGTGATGGTCAATTTTATGTCATCAGGCGGTCTTTATATTACTGATGGTCAGACGTTTGAGCCCATTGGTATTGAAGTCGAAATTGAGTCAGAGATTGTTGATGTCACAAACAATCCGGTGCCGGGGACACTTCAGCTCGATACTCATATCATATACGGATCAAAATATGACAAGTACGCCAACAATAATGGTCTAGGCACATGGCGTGATGGCAATCACTGGTGGTCCGGCGCTCATGTCAGTAACCCTGATGCGGCGCAAACGGCCGCAAGTACCATTAAAATTGAAAATACCCATATGTCAGAAGGCAAGCGACTACGTTGGCGTGCACGCCGTAAGCATGGAAGAGTCAGGGTGTCTAAAGGCTTTAGCGTCGTACAAGACATACGCATTGCGGACTTTTATGGCGCTAAGTTGATGGGTGCGGATTACAGTCCACCAGGGTTCACCAAGGTATATAGCAAAACGTTGGCAACTGAAGGAGCGTTGTCACTTAAAGAGCGCAAACTTACGGTACTTGCGCAGCGACTTGAACGTGATTGGCAAAACAATGATGCGCTTATCCCGTCCAAACGTATCGATGACATCATTTATGATATCGCCACTGATCCAGTAACCAGTAACTTGACCGCTGACGACTTGGACATGGTACAAATCAAAGCAGAGGTCGATGCGCAAATCGCCTACTTTGGCACTGACTTGTGCGCTCAGTTCTGTGGGACCTTTGATAGTAAAGACATCACCACGGAAGAGATGATACAAACGGTCGCTATGGCGGGATTCTTTACCGCTTATCGCATCAATAATAAAGTCTGTCTACATTTTGAGCGACCTGAAGCTTATCCGGTCGCCACTTTTAATAGTCATAGCATCACACCGGATAGCTTTGAGTATAGTGAGTCGTTTGGACCGCGTAATGATTATGATGGCATTGAAGTCACTTACACTGATCCCGTCGATGATGCCAAAGTAACACTGTGTTATCCAGAAGATGGCTCAGCGACCAATCCTGATACTAAAAATAAGGACTTGGTTGGCGTGCGTAATAAAGTGCAAGCACACATGCACATGATGCGCCGGCACTGGAAAAACCAACATGCTTATAAGACTTGCTCATTCACCGCCGCTGATGAATCCGGCATTGTGCTACCAACCAATCAAATCAATGTGGCTGACCAATACCGCGCTGATACTCAGCAAGGTGCGGTCGAAGCCTTGCAAGTGAATGGCAACGGTCAAGTCGTTCTGACGCTAAGTGACAGTGTTGATTTTGGCGGTAAAGCGCAAGCAACGGTGTTTGTGCAAACCGTTGCCGGTATCGTTGATAATATCCGCTGTACTCCAAGTGCCAATCCGAATGAAGTGATACTGACCCGCGCGCCATCACAACCGATCAGTACATCTTGGGATGCAGTGGTGCGAGCCACGTATCAGTTGGTATTGCATGATGACCTTGATCGCGATAACTATATCGTGACGACCAAAGACCCTGGCGATAATCCAATGTCTCATCGCTTGTCGTGTATCAACTATACAGATAAGTATTATCCAAACGACAAAGACTACCTAAACGGCTTAATAACCTAACCAATAACAAACAATCACTCAAAGCCTCGCATCTAGCGGGGCATTTTTATGGGAGCAATAAACGTGGCTGATATACTCACGATGCAAGATTTGGCTAATGGCCACTTAGATGTTAAGGCGTTGGGCGAAGCTGCCAATGGCGATGAAAATACAATAGTGACAACGCGCACTGGGAATACATACCCGTCTGCTGAAAGAGCCATTAATATAATGTTTCAAAATGGCGGTTTGCCTGCTGCGCCTTTTGCAACGCTTGCAAAAATGGAGACAGACGGAGCGAGCTTAGCTGATGGCGACCTTGCAATAGTCTATAACGAAACTGCGAATAATGGGTTGTACGTTAAGACAGCAGGGGTTTGGGTTAAGAGTGGTTATGACCCGCTGGCGCAATCTAAGACCTACACTGACACAAAAACAATAGATAAACTGACTGCTTTTAATACACTTGCGCTATTAACAGCATCAAGTTTAGCTAATGATAGTTATGCGCTAGTTGCTAAAGATAATGACGCCGCTAAAAACGGCTATTATCAGAAACAAAGCGGAGTTTGGGTTAATTTGGGCGGCATTAGTAGCGTACTACTCAACCAGGAGTACAAGAGCGCAGCGTTCGTCCTTGCGGATACTTATATCAACATAACATCGGGCGTAGCTACAACAAACACAGCATATAAAGCAACAACTAAGCTACCTGTGCAGCCAAATACTGTTTATAAAGTGTTATCTCCGAACGCTGGTAATGCTGCTAACGCGTGGTTTGACAAATCAGGTAAATACATATCAGGCTTTAACACTGGGCTAGTTGCAGAGAGTGTAACATCGCCTGCTGCTGCTGCTTTTGTAGCGCTATCTGTAAAAAATGCAGATGCTGTCAATGCGTACTTTAAGTCAGTAGAGCCAAAATTTAGTATTGCTGATTTAATGTCTGTCGTAAACACCCACAAAGACGACAGTGAGCTAAACAGTAAAATTGCAGTCAATACAAACGATATAGCGTTGCTAAAAAAACCGATGTCTAGCGTTACTGTTGTTAACTCACTCAAAGAGCTTATCGCACTAAACCCAGAGGGCGAGGCTGACAAAGCATACCCGATAGGTCGCAGAGTGTATGACCATGGTCTTAGAAAAACGGTGACGGCTGACGGCTCATTTTGGCGCTTAGAAGATGGTAGACCCGCTAATGTCGCGAGACGTGTTTATGTATACCCTGATTGGCTTGAGATTAAAAAAGCGTTGCCGACTTACGCTAAGAAACACACTGCTGTCTACAATGTAAATAGTGATAGTTTTGATGTAAGCTCAGGTGACAAGTGGGGTTTATCAGCAGGAATATCTTATGCTTTTGGTGATAAGCGGTTGCACCTAAGACGCGCTGGCGCATCAACTTTTGGCAATGTTGTTTTCGCAGACTTGACTACAGTACGCACGCTAAATGATTACGTTATTTTTGACTATCATATTAGCAGCACGAGTAAAACGGTGGTAACAGTCAACTTGTTGGACGCAGCAGGTAATGTCTTATTTTACAACACGCTGAATTATGCAAACAGCACAGGCGAGTTTGCACGTAAATTTTACGAGATAGACCACGTTAGAGCTGAGATTAAAGTGAGTGATTTTACTGCCAAATCTGGCAGTCCGTCTTTAGCAAATGTCAAAAAAATAGGTATAAGCATAGCTAACAGTACAGATTCGCTGTCTGAGATATACCTTGGCAGTGTTGATACCGCTACGTTTAAGCCCATGATAACTCTGAGATTTGATGACCAGAGACAAAGCGTCTATGACAATGCTTATCCAATTATGGAGGCAAACGGCTTAACTGGCTTAATAGCAGTGATCACGGGGGTGCCAAATCTAGGTAATTCGCCTAACTACGTTTACGGCGGTGGTGGTATGTCTAAAGCTGAGTTGTTGGAAGTGCAGACAAAGGGTTGGGATTTAGTCAGTCATACTCATGTGCATGACAATTTAGCAACTAAATCTTATGATTACGCAAGGGCAGACTACAAAGCATCACGAGATTATCTACGTGACGAGCTAAACGTAGGAGACATTGCAAGCTCTTTTATTGTCTCACCATTTTCCGTTATTGGTGCATCTCAAGCAGCAGCACAGCGCGAATTTTTTGATGCACAGGTTTCAGGAGGTCATCTTAACAGTCACATGCCAAGGCAGCCTACCGGTACTTGGCAGCTTGGTAGTTTGTGGCAGTCACTAGGTTGCGATGTTGGCGACAATATTGATGATGCTAATGCACTCATAGCAATCGCACAAAACGCTATTGATAAACAACGTTGGTCAATTGTGATGATGCACGATGTACTACCTGCGCTACAGGGCACATCATCAACGACAATCGCTGCATTTACTGGTTTTTGCGAATGGTTAAATGCTAATAGAGATAAGATTGATGTTGTGACGGTCACTGATGTTGTTCGCAGAATTAGACCAGTTGACTAATATTGCAGCTTGCAAACAAGCCTCACTAACGTGGGGTTTTATTTTATCTAAAATTTGAGGACGGCGTATGCCAAATAACACACCCTTTTGGGACATCATCTTATTAAAGCTATTGGTATTCCTGCCGAAAGTTTTTGCCGCAGTCATCGGCGCTATTCTTGGCCTGATGCTCTCAGGCGACATCGGTAGGGATGGTAAAATACAAGTTAATATTTCGGTCATCGTTAAGTTTACGATTGCTGTCACGATAAGCTTGTATGGGGGTGAGGCGTCTATTGAGTATTACGAGCTGCAAAACTATAGCGTTATGACCCATGGGTTTGTCATGCTCATGTGGGCAGTATTCGGAATGCTTGCAATCGGCATTGTTTATCAAGCTATAGCATTGTGGCAGGGCAAGACGCTCGCTGAGGTCATCAAAGAAATTAAAGATGCAGCGTTTGCGATATTTGGCAAATAACAATCAGTATTAAATACAGCCCCTTTTTAGGGGCTTTTTTTGGAGCTAAATAAATGAGTTACTTTGATAATTTCTTTGACCGCTTAATGAAACATGAAGGTGGTTACGTCAATCACCCTAAAGACCCCGGCGGTGAAACAATGTGGGGCGTGACTAAAAGAGTAGCAGTTGCCCACGGTTATGCTGGCCCTATGCATCAATTACCAAAAGCCACAGCGCAAAAAATTGCTGATAAAAGCTATTGGCAGGCAATCCATGGGGACGAGTTGCCGCGTGCGGTCGCTTGGCAAGTGGTTGATGCTGCCTATAACCACGGAAACCGTAACGCGGTTAAGTTTCTGCAGCGAGCTATTGGCGTAAATGACGACGGCATTATTGGGCCCAAAACATTAGCCGCGGTTAAAGCAATGGACCAAAACGACATTGTATTTAAATTCAATGCTGAGCGGTTAGAGTTTTACACCAAACTTGGCACATGGGCGACTTTTGGCCGTGGTTGGACTCGTCGTATTGCAGGCAACTTGCGTTGGGCGGCTAGTGATAACTAGAATCCAATATGTAGCTAATTATTATCCTAATTTCGTAGCATGAGATAGTTATAACATAATTGAAAGATTGGAAAGTAAGTTATAACTATCTATAATACCCCAAATAATTTGACTGATAAAATCTAGGCTTTTATGAAAGAATTGGGTGTCGATTTAAGCGAGTACAGTAAAGTATCATATAGATATGATATACAGGGGGTTCGTGCAATAGGCGCAATTCTTATTATGATCTATCATATCTGGTTCAGTAAGGTCTCAGGAGGGGTTGACGTTTTTTTTGTTGTTTCCGGATACTTTATGGCAGGTATGCTTGCGAGATCATATTTAAGAAGCGGCAAAGTAAAGCCTTTTGAATTCTGGGGAAGGATTATTAGGAGAATAGCTCCCTTAGCCTACACAGTGATTGCTACGACTTTTGTAGCAGGATTTTTTTTAATGCCTCCCAGTCTTTGGCGAGGTAGTATCAATGAAGTTTTGACAAGTGCTTTACATATCGAGAACTGGCATCTTATTCGTGTGGGAACTGATTATCTTGCTAGTAGCAATCCTCCAAGCCCTTTACAGCAATTCTGGGCGCTATCTCTTCAAATGCAGTTCTATATTTTTTTACCCTTAATCTTATTTCTTAGCATCTCGCTATCAAAACTAGCGGGGTCTTATAAAGTAGTCTTGTTTATTGTTGCCTTAGTCATAGTGTCGTCTTTTGGGTTTTCTATATATTATACGGATGTCAATCCAGCAGCAGCATACTTCCATACAGGGACCAGAGCTTGGGAGTTTTTTGTGGGCGTTGCTATATTTATAGCATCACCTTTTATTTCTCTCTCATCAACAGTTTCTCGAGTTTTAATGTGGGTCGGATTCTTACTGATTTTAGCCGTTGGAGTATTTGTTCCTGATAGTGCTACTTATCCTGGTTATATAGCTGCTCTTCCAGTAGCTGCTGCTGGAATTATGATTATAGCTGGGATTTCCGATAAAGCAGGTTATGTATATCAGATGCTCTCATCTAAGGCATTGGTATATATCGGAGGGATATCTTTCTCTCTATATCTTTGGCACTGGCCTATTCTTATATACTTTCAATACTACTCAGGTGTTATGCCAGGTGAGATGACTTTAATTGAAGGCCTTCTTGTTATTGCTTTAGCTTTTACTTTGTCTGTTATCTCAAAAAACTTAATTGAAAACCCTTTTGCAAAAATAAAGAATGAAAATATAATCGCTCCATATTTTATTGGGCTCGTATTTTTTATACCTGTGTTTGCCTCTAGCTACTATGCTCGTTCAGAACTAATTAGGGTGTATAATATTGCTGAAGCAACTGATTATGTAGCTGGGAAACACTATGAGGGTGATAGTGCTTATATACAGAGAACCCCATCAGGGATCGGCTTAAAAAGAATAATTCCTGTTAGGATGGATATTACACCTGCCTCTTTAAATGGGTGTAGTGAAGGGTTAATACAAGGAAATATTTCCACTTGCGAGTTTGGTGATAAAAACAGCGAAACCTCTATCTTATTAGTTGGTGGTAGCCGTATGGCCCACTGGGAAACTCTTTTTTCTTACATGGGTAGGAAAGATAACTTTAAGGTTATAACGGCTACGATAGATGGCTGCTCGTTTGGCTATCACCCTTCATTAGAAAATAATATAAAATGTCAAAATTGGAATAAAAAAATTATTAGCTTTATATCAGATCTAGAGCCAAAACCAAAAGTTATTGTTGTTAATAGCTCTAGATCAGAGGGTGATGGCGAATACACGCCTTCTGGATATATTGAAAATATTAAAGAGGTGTTATCTCTTGATATACCAGTCATAGGGATTCGTATAAATCCAATGTTCAACGATCCTGATGCGTGTCTATGGAGAAATAGTAATGATGTCTCTAAGTGTGCAGCCAATGCGTCTCTATCTCTCAAAAGTCAGAACCCAGTTATTGATATTAAAAACAAAGAGGGATTAAAGAGCTTTTACCCAGTTGACTTTACAAATGTAATTTGTAACGATGGATTATGCCCAGCTGCATTTAACGGATACCCAACAATGAGGGATAAAAACCATTTCACTGAGAGTTATATCCTATATATGGCACCTGCTTTAGAAAAAGCAATTAATAATCAAGTAGGTGGGTTCTCGAAGCTGCTGGAAGATTAAATACTCCAAGACTTACAAAACACTGTGAGTATTATTTTTATGTTGCAGTACTTAGACCAGACGTGCTATAGGTAACTTAATGATGTGCAGCATTACGCAATTAAGCTGTGACATGATTCTTGACATCCTATCGTCATACGCTATCACATCTAATCACATTGCATAATCGTAAGTCATTGATATTGTTAAGAGTGAATTTGATAGCGTGTGATAGTGTTTGATGTAATCGGGTTCAACTCCCGCCATCGCAGCGTACCATATTACCTTGGATACAAAGCGTAAAATTTGACGCAGTTTTTGGCGCAGTTTGCAGTAAATCAGTTTAAATCAACCAAAACTGTTTTTGATAAACATATGATTTAATTATGTTTATTTTTAACTGATTTATATTAACTGCTATCAAAAAGAGTTCGAGTCTCTCCAGCCCCACCATTTTCGGATAGTACATCTTAGACCAAATATTAAAGCCTGCTTTTAGCAGGTTTTTTTGTGTCGGGAATTTACTAGATTTATATTTTCAACCTTAGTTATTGAGCTCAGTTACCTTGCCACTCCATACTTTCTAAATCTAAAAGCACCTCACCCATACTCTGATACCTTTTCTCTATCTGCTTCGCCAATGCCTTATCAACAACGTCCTGATAGCGACTATATTCTAATGGCAAGGTCGGAACAGACTGTTGGCAATGTTGTGTCGCCCAATCAATCATTGGATCACTACTTCGAGCATCAACGGCAAATGGTCGCTCGCCGACTAATATCTCATACAACATAATCCCAAAAGCGTATATATCGCTTTGAACCGTTGAGCCATACCCTTGCCAACGCTCAGGAGCAAGATAGGCAGGCGTGCCAGCAATATTTGCTACACTTGGCTGATAAAGCGTGCGCGCTAAAGCAAAATCCGTTAATAATAAATCAAAGGTGATACGGCTATTATCCGCATTATTTGGCAAAAAGCCTCCTAGCAAGATATTACTGGGCTTAATATCATTATGTAACCAGCCGATATTATGTAAATGGTAAATAAGATTAGCAGATTGTAGGATAAATTGATTTTTTTGTGCCTGTGTTAATAAGAAATGCTTTTGAGCGCTCAGCTGATTTGCCAAGCTGCCATTTGGATAATAAGGCATGACCAGGATAGTCATCTGCTGCAACTGCGCTAATATTTTCGAAGTAATATTTTCATAAAACAATAGTGGTGGTACGATAGCAGAAAGGCTATTTTGAAGATTGCTTTGATTATTTGATAAGTTGTTTATAGATGTTAGGACGTCAGCTTCATAGATTAAATCAGACAGGTCTTGATGAGCATTAGCATATAACTGCCATTTAATCATCACATTCCCAAACTGCGAATGTTGGGCGTGCGTCAAGCCCTGATAATCAAGGTCACTACCATGATTTTGCTGACTGAGTCGTTGATGCGAGATCTCGCTATAATGTAAGTCTGAGAATAATACGGTCAATACTGGCAGGATTTGCTGCGCTTGCACTCGTAACGCTTGTTTTGCACCTGTTTGTAATACACAAGGAATACTGGCACTATTTTTCATGGTAAAGTGATGCCTTTATATATCTAGTAAGCCAAACGTCATTTTAATTTTTATAAGCGACTGAGTATTATGCCTCAATCTACTAAGCCCGTTATGAATTATGCTCTGCCAGACCATTTATTAGATTTACTCGGACAGTATCTGCAAGAGCAGATCACGCCAACCATTGAGATTGATCCTGCGCAGTTGGCTTATCGCTGGATCGGTGGGCAGACTGGACATTTAGAGCCGCTGGCGGTTAATTTGTTTTTAAATTTAGACGACCTACATGGTATCGACACGCAAAAATCAAAACTGGTACAGAACACGCGTCAATTCCTGAAGGGCTATCCTGCCAATCACGTTTTGATGACAGGGACACGCGGCGCTGGTAAATCATCGCTGATTAGAGCATTGCTACAAGCCTATCATAATGAAGGTCTGCGCATTATTGAAATTGCCCGAGACGACTTACGGATGCTTGATAAAATACGGGCAGCGATTAAAGCCTTACCAGCTGACTGCAAATGTCGCTATGTGGTGTACTGTGATGACTTGGCATTTAATGGTCAAGATGAAAGCTACCGCACCTTAAAAAGTGTGCTTGATGGTTCTCTAGATTCAGAGCAAGACAAATTATTGGTTTATGCAACCAGTAACCGCCGCCATCTACTACCGCAGCTCATGAAAGACAATGTTAATATTTATAATGGTCAAACCGATGAGGTTAATCCTTATGAGACCATTGATGAGACGGTGTCTTTATCTGACCGTTTTGGTTTATGGCTGTCCTTTCATCCAATGGATCAAAATACTTATTTACATATCGTGCGACATTATTTATCTATTCAACAAAAAGTCGATGCTGGAAGTAGTCATGATGACATGCACGGTGATGCAGCAAATAAAGGTGCAGATAGC
This sequence comes from Psychrobacter sp. S4(2024), assembly GCF_036861305.1. NCBI lineage: Bacteria > Pseudomonadati > Pseudomonadota > Gammaproteobacteria > Moraxellales > Moraxellaceae > Psychrobacter > Psychrobacter sp. S4(2024). The sequence continues at coordinate 491,127 of NZ_JAZAQR010000001.1, forward strand.
ATTGATGAGTTACCCACCCATATCAGATCAGCCGCATTACGCTGGGCATCAGAACGCGGTGGACGCTCTGGTCGAGTGGCGTATCAGTTCAGTCGTTATTGGATAGGACAGACCCAATTGGCAGCTGAAGACAGTCAGTCTTAAAAACTCATATCATGTATTTTTATGGTCGCGTGCAGAGCCTAAATACTGTACGCGACTGCCTATATCATCACCCACTTCTTCCGCTGTTCCATTCACCAGATATTGGTCAAAATCTGCTGCCAGCCATAGATTACCTTGGTAAACACTTTCGGTATCCAATCGAATATGCGCCATATTTGGCGTGCTGCTATTTGGATTGTCAAAGCTCTGATAACGGGCGCTAAAATGGGTGAGAACTAGGTTTTTAAGCCCATTGTCTTGGGCAAATCGACCCAATAACTGCGCGCTACTATGCATTGGATCAAAATCTGGATTTTTTGCCTGAATCTTATTCAATAACTCATGAGTATATGTAGCTTCATGAACGAGTAAATCCGCATCAGCTATAGCATTGTTAAGACACTCTGGCGTATCGTTATCTCCAGCCACCACTACCCTTGTACGCTGACTCTCATTATCGACATAACCTGTTGAACGAAGCTTGCGACCGTCTTCGGTCATAACATCTTCGCCCTGTTGCAGTCTGCCCCACAGCGCGTTGGCTGGAATATTATCTGCTATCAGCTTGTCCTTATCAAGATGGCGATGACTGATCGTCTGGCTGATACCAAAGCCATAAGAGGGAACGCGATGCGATAACGGCGTGATATCAATTTCAAGCTGATGTTGATTGTCTAAGCTGATAGTTACCTGAGCTTTATTTTTACTATCTTGCTCAGATAGCAAATCTTCTATCGCCATAAAGTTAATAGCAAATGGAAAGTGCAATTTGGTAGTCAAAATAAGAGCATCAAGCAGTGTGGCAATCGCTTTTGGCGCAAGCAGTATCAGCGGCGCAGTACGTCCTGACATTGCCGCACTCGCTAACAACCCCGGCAAACCATAGCAATGGTCGCCATGCACATGAGTAATGCAAATCGCTTGTAACTGATGTAAAGATAACTTGGTATGTAAGAGCTGATGCTGCGTACCTTCACCGCAATCAATCAATAACCACGGCCGTGATTTCTTGTTTTGCTGTTGATTTGTCCCTGAGCTATAAGGGTTGATGCACTCGATGGCAAGCGCCGTTACATTACGTTGCTTGGTTGGCACACCTGCTGAGGTACCCAAAAAAGTGAGTTTTAGCATCGCTTATCTCTGCTGATTATCATTACGAGCTGTTATGGCAACTGACATATCATAGTTTTTTTGCCTTCAATCATCTGTCCGCCATTTGCCGTACATTCATTGACCATATTGGATTCATACGACTTCCAGCCACCATAGAAGCTGGCAATGCATAGAATCACTACCAACAGTTTTTGTGACCATGCTTTAATGGAAACTTGCTGACTGTTCACATTATTAACAAACTCATTAAGTGGTTGTTCATTAGCACTGTTGGTATGGTCAGTATTATTCGACTTATTCAAATCTGTCATTTTTCATCCTAAAAAAAGGGTTTGTCTATAAATAAACAAAGCCCTTTATTGTTATATTAAATCAATAATTAATAATAAGCGTCGCACTTAAAACTGTAGACGACCGCCCTTTTCTTCTGCACGCTTAAAGGCATCACGTTCTTCACAACGCTTAAGCCAAGTTAAGACATTGGTATATTTACTACTGTCTAAACCTGCGCCTGCATTGGCACCGACCACAGCCAGATGCATCTGAATATCAGCGGCGCTAAATTCTGCTCCGGCAAACCAATGGTTGTCTTGTAAATGCTGCTCCATCATATCGAGTATGGCAGTCAAGCTTTTGCTTATCATGCTTTTTTCGACTTGCTTTTTGATGCTTTTACTCACAGTTTTGATCAGCATCGGCGACTGCTCAACCACTTTAGTAAATACCAAACGCATGACCAACGGCGGCATCACTGATGCTTCGGCAAAGTGTAGCCAAAACGTATAGGCCTCCCACGCCGCTTCATTGTCATCAGCAGGCTTAAACTGCCTTTCTTTATCATAGTGCTTTAATAGATACTCGATGATAAAGCCTGACTCAATCAGCACACGACCATCGACCTCTAGCATCGGTGCATGACCGAGCGGGTGTATTTGCTTTAAGCTGTCAGGGGCACGGTACGCTTTGTTACGCTGGTAGCAAGTCAGTTGGTAGTCGGCATTCAGCTCTTCTAATAGCCATAAGATACGAAATGAGCGTGAGTTTGCCAAGTGATGAAGGTGTAGCATAAACCATCCTTATAATAAGTTTTTAGTATTCAATAGCAGATTTTATAAGTCAACTCTTCAATATTCTGTTTAAATAAAGGAGTTTAATAAATCAAACAACCCGATTTAAGTCAATAATAATGCTTGATAATAACTCACTTATTGTTTTTATTATAGCTTTACTATGTAGCTTGACTTATCAAACCACTTTTATCGGGCCACACTACTTATCATTACATCAATAACTACTTTGAATCTAACGCTTGGATTTTACGCGTGATTTTATCTATTCGCTGTTGGTATTTCCTGATTTTACGAAAACGGTGCGCCTTTAATACCCCTTCTATACGATGGTCGATAAAACGGCGACGCGGTGGAAAACTCCCAACTTGCGGCTCTCGGTAACCATGCAAATGATTGTCACGGCGTCGGATAAGAAAGCCTTTCATACTATCAGCAATCATAATAAACAATGCCAGTGTAATCATGCCATACATGAATAACGAGCCTCCTTCATCCAGACTTTGATTTAACACAGTAATAGATAATACAAATAGCAGCATAGGCTCTATGTAGCTGAGCGCGCCAAATAGCGACACTGGCAGCTTACTACTAGCAACCATAGTCAATGACATGGCAAGCGCACTAAAAGCGCCTAGCAGCGGCAATATGTACCAAAATTTGGTATTTTGCGCCGCCACACTAAAGCCGCCGCTGCTATAAAGCATAATCAGCACCACTGGCGTCAGTAACGTCAAATCTGATAACAGACCTGTAATAGGCGGCACAGCAAGCTTACGACGTAGCAAATAATAAGGCGGATAACCCAAGCATGCAAATGCGGTTACCCAAGATATACTGCCATATTGCAATATATCATAGCCGATACCGAGCGCAGCACATATCGCTGCTAACCATTGCAAAACACTCATATGCTCATGATAGAAAAAACGCCCAATCACAATCATGACCAACGGCAATAAAAAATAGCCCAAGGTCACATCAAGACCAAAGCCATTGACCGGTCCCCACATAAACAGCCAAATCTGCCCACCTAAAATTGGGGTTGGCAGTACAAAAATAATCCACTCTTTTGGCGTCTTTAGTGTTTTGAGATAATCAAATACATGCTGCCACTGTTTTGTAAGACTGACCAATAGCACTAGGCTCAGGAGCATCATCAATACACGCCACGAAGCCACCTGCGTACCCGTTAATGGCAGCATAAATAGCCCAAATAGAAACATCAAAGAAAACAAAAAACTTGATGATACTGAAGCCAAAGTTCCCTGAACGGTCTGATTGGTCGTAAGCATAACAACAGCCTTAAAAAACAGAAAAAAAACAAAGCCTCCAACGATAACGTCAGAGGCTTTTTTTATAAAAGGTAATAAAAGAATAGACCAAAAAGCTAACTAATAAAAGCGTTATTCATCAGTCTCAGTTTCTGTATGACTAGTATCATCAAAGTCTGTCTCTGTAGCATCACTATTCGCCGCATCAACATCCATCTGTTCTTGACCTTTTACTTCAAACGTTCCATCTTCTCTCATTGCATCAATCAGCTCATTGTTACCCTCTTCGTGCTCAACACGCGCCATAGCAACCAGTTTTTCATCTTTTGATAAACGAATCAGCGTGACGCCTTGAGTATTACGACCAGAGCTTGCTACATGCTCAACTGGGGTACGTACTAAAGTACCTTTGTCTGAAATTAAAATAATATCGTCTGTAGAGTCCACCTTGGTAGCACGAACCAGCGCACCATTACGCGTGCTAGTTTTAATAGCGATAACACCGCCACCGCCACGATTTTGCGTGTTGAACTCATCAATAAAGGTGCGTTTGCCAAAGCCGTTTTCACAAGCAATTAAAATTTCGCGGACGTCATCTTCAATCACTACCAACGATTTGATAAATTCATCAGCAGTCAGGCGCATACCGCGGACACCTTTCGCCGTACGACCCATCGCACGAGCATCCGTCTCATTAAAACGAATGGCTTTACCACTTGACGCAAATAGCATGACCTCTTGGCTACCATTGGTGATACGAGCGCTCACCAATTTATCGCCTTCCTCTAGACCAACGGCAATCAAGCCATTCGAGCGAATATTGGCAAACTGTTTTAGCTCGACACGCTTCACTGTACCATTTGCCGTTGCAAAAAATACAAAAGGCGGCTCTGCTTGCGTGCTATCGTCTAATAGATCATCACTATCTAGTGTGACATCTGCTGATGTCTCACCTTTGCTAGATAACTCTTCTACGATTTTTGGGATAGGCAATATCGTTGTGACCGTTTCATCAGCATTTAAGCCAATAAGATTGACCAGTGGACGACCACGGGCGCCGCGGCTGGCAATTGGCACTTCAAAACCACGTAAACTAAAGACACGACCCGTATCGGTAAAGCACAGTACGGTTGCGTGCGTTGAAGTCACGATTAAATGATCAATCACATCGTCTTCTTTCATCGCCGTCGCTGATTTGCCTTTACCGCCACGTTTTTGCGCCACATAGTCGTCAATGGGTTGAGTTTTGGCATAGCCAGTACGCGATACCGTCATTACCACGGTTTGCTCTGGGATCAAGTCTTCACGGTTAAAGTCCATACGCGAATCAATAATATCAGTGCGACGCTCATCACCAAAATTATCACGGATTTCAATCATCTCGTTTGAGATAATGGTCATTAACTTATCAAAATCACCAAGGATAGATTCTAAATGGGCGATCTCACGCAACAAGTCTTGGTATTCTTCAGTCAGCTTGTCTTGCTCAAGACCCGTTAGGCGATGCAGTTGCATGTCTAAAATAGCATTGACCTGCTCAAGCGATAAGCGATAGCTTTCTTGATTATTAATCAGACCAAACGGCGCTTTTGGATCTTCGCCCTCGATAAAGTCAGGACGTACCGACTGGCTGCCTGCAGCGGTTAGCATCGCTACAACGCTGCCTGAACCCCAGATATTACTGAGTAAGTTTTCACGAGCCAAGCCGCGGTTTGCAGACGCTTTAATCGTCGCAATAATTTCGTCAATATTGGCAAGTGCAACGGTCAGACCTTCAAGCAAATGACCTCGTACACGGGCTTTATTGAGCTCAAAAATCGTACGGCGCGTCACTACTTCTTGGCGATGGCGTACAAATGCTGCAATCAGCTGGCGTAAGGTCAATAGCTTCGGTTGACCATTGTCAAGCGCCACCATATTGATACTAAAGCTCGATTCTAGCGGCGTTTGCAGGAACAAGTTGTTAACGATCACTTCCGCTGTTTCGCCGCGACGTAAATCAATAGCGATACGCATACCGTCTTTATCAGACTCATCACGAATCTCGGTAATACCTTCGATTTTTTTGTCACGCACAAGTTCTGCAATACGCTCAATCAGCTTGGCTTTATTGGTTTGATAAGGCACTTCGGTGAAAACAATACGCTCACGGTCACGGTTGACACCCGTCTCACTCATCGGCTCAATAATATATCGACCACGTACATGCAAGCGACCTTTACCAGTACGATAAGCATCTAAAATACCGGCGCGACCATAGATAATACCGCCCGTTGGGAAATCAGGACCTGAGATATGCGACATCAGCTCTTCAGCAGATATTTGCGGATTTTCAGCATAAGCTAAGCAAGCGTTAATCACTTCCGTCAAATTGTGCGGCGCCATATTGGTCGCCATACCAACTGCAATACCGGTAGCACCATTAATCAATAAATTAGGAATACGCGCAGGCAACACGCTTGGCATACGCTCAGAGCCATCGTAGTTGTCTTCCCAATCGACGGTATCTTTATCCAAGTCAGCAAGCATTTGATGGGTCAACTTGGTCATACGCACTTCGGTATAACGCATCGCTGCCGGAGGATCATCATCAATTGAGCCAAAGTTACCTTGACCATCAACCATCGGGTAACGCAAGCTAAAATCCTGTGCCATACGTACGATGGCATCATAGACGGCACTATCGCCATGTGGGTGATACTTACCAATGACATCGCCAACCACACGTGCAGATTTCTTGTAGGCTTTGTTATAGTCATTAGACAATACATGCATCGCATACATCACACGGCGGTGTACTGGTTTGAACCCATCACGCACATCAGGCAGCGCGCGCGAGACGATCACGCTCATCGCATAATCCAAATAGGACTGCTTTAATTCGTCCACAATGGCAATAGGACTGACCGATTCGCTCATATACACTCCCTCACTCACATCTACTCTCTAGCATTGGCATATCTAAGCCATAATGGGCAACAATAACGGCACCAAAGCGCCGTTATATAATAAATACAGTGACCATCAAAAAAGGCTTAGCAATCATTCAAATCTATAGAGAATTAGCGATAGTTTTAATGTTGAATAAAAGAAGCTATTTTAGCACAAATTTGTTGATTTAGGGGGTTCTAGGTGCTATTAAAATCAAGCAAAACAGTTCAGTAATTGCTACTTTTTGCATCAATTACCATGATTCAAAAACCTTTCCCAACAGCATTGATATCACTGGCTAATTTTGCCATTGATATATATATAAAGACCGTTTTTTAGCAATACCATTTAACGCCCACTTTTTTCAAATAGCGCGTCATCAGAGTTGGGTGTTAATGCAATTTAAAAACAATCCTAAAAAGACGTCAACGCTAGATTAGCGCCCTGCTTTATTGTACGATACGCCACCATACATCCTCCGATATAGACAACTCTTTATGCCAACCAATCCTCAATATATTAATAATAGCGATGCGGTAGACTCTACAGAAAATGTGACAGTACAAGCGTTAAAAGAAGATGTGCGTACTGACCGCAGCTTTGATGCGATTGCCGATCATTTTGAGAAAAAGGTCTATGGTGGCTTAAAGGGAGACATTCGATTAGCAGTATTGCGCCGTGATCTTTTTGAATACTGCGCGCAGATGAGCAGCACTCTTGGGCGACCTTTACGTATTTTGGATGTGGGTGCAGGGCTTGCGCAAATTGCGATTGAGCTTGCGACTCAAGGACATACACTGGTCATCAATGATATCTCGGCCAATATGTTAGAGAAGGCGCAAGAGAGCGCTGCACAAAGTAGTGCAAACGATGAAAAATTGAATATTACGTGGTATGTATGCCCGTATCAAGAGCTTGAAGAAAAGCTGGCTGATGAGACGGAGAAATTTGATTTAATCATGTGTCACGCGCTACTTGAATGGTTGGCAGAGCCTGCCGCGGTAATGGACTTTTTTGATCAGCAATTATCCGATAATGGAGCATTATCGCTGTGCTTTTATAATCCAGCGAGCTTTGATTATCGTAACTTGATAATGGGCAATTTCAACTTATTAGATAACACTGAATATAAAGCCGACAATAAAAAAAGCCTGACGCCCAATCATCCGGTTGCAAAGGAAGAGGTTGAAGCTTGGCTACAGGCGCATGATTATCAGACTCTGATCGCCAGCGGTCTGCGCGTATTCCATGATTATTCGCCGCTAAAACGTGGTGGGCATAACGATCCTGAAGCGGTCATACGTATGGAGTTACGCTACTCGCAACTGGATCCCTATAAGTGGCTTGGGCGCTACTTACATCTTCTAGCGACACGTGTCTCTTAAACACATGCCTCTTAAAAGCTTTAAAACTTCGACACCATGCGTCCTTTCGGTAAAGACAACTTAATAAACGCTATCATATGTCCTCAAACCGCTCTGACCTATCATACTCTGACCACGTGGTAGCGTTGATATCCTTTTCGTCAAATACCACCACATGCTCCAGTATCGGCAAGATACCGATTTGGGTGCCGACTTCATGATTATGATGACTGGCGACCAATGACAATACCGTTTGACCATCATCTAGTTGCAAGCGATAGAGATAATTGGCACCGCGAAATACCCGACCAACCACTAAGGCGGTCTGCGTACTGTCATCATCATGGATAATGTCATCGGGACGCACCAATACCTTAATCGGCGTACCATTCGGATAGTCGTACTCACAATACTGCGGCTGACCGGACGCATCGTAGACTTCCATCCGTCGATAAATATCACCAAGCGCCGTCTCAACATGACCTTCTTTGATAATGCCGTCTATCATGGCGCCTTCACCGACGAACTCAGCGACAAACGGGCTGACCGGTTCATGATATAGCTCACTTGGGGTTGCCCACTGTACCAGCTTACCTTTATGCATGACGCCGACTTTATCAGCAAGCGCAAACGCTTCATTTTGATCATGAGTGACCAAAATGGCAGTGGTATTGGTACGTTTGAGAATATCACGAACATTCATGGCCAGTGACTCACGCAATACCACATCCAAGTTCGAAAACGGCTCATCGAGCAGTAATAACTTAGGCTTTGGAGCCAATGCACGAGCCAATGCCACCCGCTGCTGCTGTCCACCTGAGAGCTCGCTTGGGCGTTTATCGGCATGTTCAGACAATTCTACCAGCGCTAGCATCTCAGCAACACGGGCTTTTTTGTCGGCAGCAGACCATTTATTGAGACCAAAGCCGATATTTTTTGCCACGCTTAAATGACCAAATAGCGCATAGTCTTGAAATACCATCCCCATGCCGCGCTTGGCAGGCGCAACAGCAAATGAGAGTCGCGCTGCTTGCTCTGTGAGTCGCTGATTGTTAAGCGTGATTTTGCCGCTACGACTCTCTTCTAATCCGGCAATCGCTCTTAATGCCGTGGTCTTACCACAGCCGCTATAACCTAAAAAACAACCAATTTCACCTTGCTGTAGGTTTAGTGACAAACCATTGACTACTATGGTGTCGTCATAGCCAACCACCAAGTCCTGTACACTAAAATATGGCTGAGTGGCAGCGGTTTCATGATTCTGAATGAAGGTACTATCTAAGTTAGCAACACCTTGTTGTAATTCTCTTTCCGCTACAGCTTGCGCCATTTGCGCTTTGGTTATGATAGTCATAGGTGGCTTTTTCACATTACTTTGTCGTGCTTTACTCTGAGGCTCTACAGAATCAGAGTCTGCTGGATTTATTGAATCGTTCATCAAGTCAGTATACATAGACAGTACCAATAAGCTATTAGTGAAGAAAATCCAGCGTCACAACATTCAAAATATTAGACGTTAAAAACATGAAACTTTAAAAGTGTGAATAACGTGAGAAGCACCAATTAGAATCCGTTGATCATTTAAGCACAATATTTTAATTAAAAAATATCTTAACCCTGCTTATCGCTTTGACGCAGTAATATCCAAACAGGAATAAGACCGACCAATACAATCAACAAACTTGGTAATGCAGCGCGACCCCACATGCCTTCACTGGTCATCTCAAATACCCGAACGGCTAGCGTATCCCAACCTTGACGCCGCGTCATCAAAGTAATCGGCATCTCTTTCATCACTTCGACAAAACCCATCAACAAACCCGTTAACACCCCTGGGCTCAATACGGGCAACATCACTTGCCGCCAGCGCTGAAAAGGGCTATCGCTAAGCAATTTAGCAGCCGCTTCTTGATTGACGGTCAAGCGCTGAAGCTGACGGTCTACCGGCTGAAAACTGACCGTCATAAAACGGGTCGATAGAGCCAGCAGCATCACAATCACACTCCCAGATAAAAACTGCGTGGAGGTTATGCCATAAGCAATCAGCTGATTATCCAGCCACGCAATCGGAATAAAGATCCCGACCGCTAATACCGTACCCGGCACCACATAGCCCAAATTAGCTAAAGTAGTCATAAGCTTGGTAGATTTGTCCGGATATTGACGCTTAATCCACGCAATCATAATCGCTAAGACCGCAATAAACGCAGTGGTAATACTAGCAATCATGAGGCTGTTGGTGACAAAATCAATATAGCGGGCATCAAAATCTTGCTGAAAATTTGCCGCTGTCCAATAGATAAGCTGTGCAAACGGGATCAAAAATGCTATCAAAAATACCAGCGTACAAAGCAGCGTCATAGCAAGCTTAGCTGGTTTACTGACCTCAAAACGTTGGCTACTACCTTGGGTAATAATATTACCGCGTTTTGCTTGCCAATATTGTTCAAACAAGACAACAATGAAGACCACACCAATTAATAGTGCTGCCAACTGTGCCGCTGTCGTCAAGCTAAAAAACCCAAACCAAGCTTTATAAATGGCAGTAGTAAAGGTATCAACATTGAATACTGACACCGCGCCAAAGTCTGCTAGCGTCTCCATACTTGCCAGTAGCAAACCACCGATGACCCAAGGTAATGCTTGCGGTAATGCCAACCGAAAAAACACTCGACCACGACTTAAGCCAAGCATCTGCCCAGCTTCAATAGCTCGCCTACCTTGAGATAAAAAGGCTTGGCGCGCCAGCAAATAAACATAAGGATAAAAAGCCAATGACAAGATCAGCCCTGCACCCCAGACGTTACGTACCGACGGAATGGCAGTCGTAAAACCAAAATCTCTTAATGCCGTTTGTAATGGTCCACTAAAATCAACAATACCAACTGTGACAAATGCTAAGACATAAGCTGGCATAGCAAGCGGCAACATCAGCGCCCACGAAAAAAACCGCTGTCCAGGGAAGCGGTACATACTCGTAAGCCATGCCAATGCCGTGCCAATCGTGCCAGAAATTACTGTGACCATTAATAATAAAATAGCCGTATTTTTGAGGACTTGCGGCAATACGTACTCACGCATATGCCCCCAAATATCAGCGACGGGCTGTGTCCATGACAATAACACGATTAAAATCGGTACTAGCATAAACAACGAAATCAGTCCTAAGACTGATTTCGAGATGACACGTTTACGGGTAGCATGGTCTTGGCGAATAGATTTACTCGTATTGCCTGTCTCATTACTTTCATTGACAGTATTGTTCTGACTTGCAGACGATTCTGGCATTGTTATCATAAGTTGTTACCGTGTCATACGCATCATAACCCCATTAAATGACTGGCAGACTTTTATTTATAGCCTGCTTTGTCCATCATTTGAATGGCTTGGGTTTGTAATGCACCAAATTTCTGTACATTGATATCGTCTGGTTTGAACTGACCCCAAGATCTAAGCATCTCTGACTCATCAATCCCAACTTTGACTGGGAATTCTTTATCAGCGCTAGCATAAAGACCTTGTGCGTCATCAGAAGACAACCATTCCATCAGTTTCAATGCGCCATCTGCATTGTCTGAACCCGTTACTACGCCAGCACCTGAGATATTAACGTGCGTGCCTGTCGTACCTTGGTTTGCCCAAAATATTTTTACTGGGAAATCAGGCTTTTCATCAAGCAAGCGACCATAGTAGTAGCTATTGGCAATACCCACTTCACACTGACCAGCAGCGATAGCTTCTAGTAGATTGGTATCATCACTGAAAACATCAGTAGCTAAGTTAGCAACCCAACCGCGGATGACCGCTTCTGTTTTTTCAGCACCTAAATGCTCCATCATGCTCGCAACCAATGACTGGTTATAAACCTTTTTCGAGGTGCGTAGACATAATTTGCCTTTCCACTTTGGATCCGCCAAATCTGCATAAGTGGATAATTGATCAGCGCTTACTTTACTTGGGTCATAAAAAATCGTACGGGCGCGCAATGACAAACCTGTCCAGCGACCTTCTGGATCACGATACTTAGCCGGTACATTTGCTTCCAAAACGCTAGAAGCAACAGGTTGCAGTAAACCTTGCTCAGCTGCTTGCCATAAGTTACCCGCATCAACTGTCAAAAGCATATCAGCTGGGGTATTCTGACCTTCAGCTTGCAGACGCGCCATCAGTGGACCATCTTTGTCTGTAACCAGCTCAACCTTCACACCCGTCTGTTCAGTATAACGATCTAACAATGGCTTGATTAGCTGCTCATTACGTGATGAGTAGATAGTCACTGTCTGTCCATCAGCACTCGCTGCGTTGTCTTTTGCTACTTCTTGCTCAGTGCTTGGTGCTGGCGTTTCGGCATCAACACTTTCTTCTGGCGTCGATGATTTACTACAGCCAGCCAGCGCCAACATCATGCCAAATACGGCAACCGGTAAAGTAAGTTTAGCAGAAGATAAATTTGCACTGATTACATTCAATGACATGGTTTTCCCCATAATAGCGCGGCAGATAGGTAGAATAAAAAGACATTAAAAATCATGGATTGATAGGATTAAAAAGACCCTAATGTCTGGAAAGCATATACTAATGGAAATGATATTAATTATCAATACATTTATTTAGCCCGATTATTTAGTTAAATAATCGACAATTAATGCTGTGTATAGTGGTTTTTTAATGGGGTTTTGATGCCGTTGTAATGAATCTTGCCGCATTTCCAACTAAGACTTATATCAGTTATTATCTTACAATAGCCATTGGCCCAGAATAGCATTGACTGCCGCTTCGGTGCGCAATATTCGCGCACCGATATGTACCGCTTGGCAGCCTTGCCTTGCAAGCAGCTCAACTTCATAATCAATCCAGCCGCCTTCTGCACCGATAAAAACCATGCTCGGTAGTATCGATTTCTGAGGTGATTCAGAGCTTTCTAATTGTTGTTGCACATACTCTGAAAACGATAATTCCGCATAAGGGTGAGCGACAATAGCTCGATTGGTGATTAAGTTTGCCAACTCATCTTCAACAAAGGGCTTAAAGCGTTTTTGCAAACTGATACGCGGCGCGACGGTATCAATGCCTTGTTGCAGCCCTTCTAATACGAACTCATCAAGGCGACTCAGCATCGGGCTTTGCCAGTAGCTTTTTTGCGTACGATAGCTGTTAATCAAGATGATATCGCGGACACCAAGCGCGGTCATATCCATAATCAGACGGCGCAATACTTTTGGGCGTGGCAATGCTAATACCACAGTGAGATCAAGCTTAGGCGGCGTTGCTGTGACCAAACTTATCTCACATAAATCAATACGCTCAGGCGTTATATCAGCAATGACAGCAGTGCCAAGATTGCCTTCTAACTGCCCAATTTTTAGGGTGTCGCCTACTTTCGCTCCCAGAACTTGGTTGACATGCTCAATTTGCGCCACTGCATTGATATATGCAGATTCATTAGAAAAGTTTGCAGCTGGTAATAAGATACAGTTCATAGTGGCTCTTAATTTAAATCTTGGCTAACACTTTGAAGAGCATGCTGCTCGATGATTTTTTCTATCATCGATAATTGACGACTCAATACGGCTTGCTGCTGATCGGTCATCCGCGCGCCTGCTTGTCCTGCTTGCTTAGCCAACGTTAAATGACTTAGCCAATATTTTAGCTGTTGATAAATCAGTGTCTCATTATCGATAGATTGTGGGTTTTCGTTCTCTTGCTCAGTATTATCCATAGCCTGATAAAAAGGGTTGTTTGGCTGATATAACGCCCCAACGCTTGCTAATTTATCCACGACGCTTTGGCAAGATTGCGTATGGACACCCATTAAAACCGGTGTCGCCACACTTGCAGGCTCAACTGGATTATGTCCGCCCACCTCGACCAATGAGCCGCCAACCACTGCTACATCGGCAAGAGCATACCAATTCATTAACTCACCCATGCTATCCGCCAGATAGACTTGGGTAGTTATGTCGATAGCTTCTGCTGCACTGCGCCGTGCCATGGTCAAGCCTGAATTTTGAATCAGTGCTGCCACTTCATCAAAGCGCTCTGGATGGCGTGGGACGATAATAAGTAGCGCCTCTGCCAATGCAGGGTTTGACAGTAATTGCTGCTGCCATGACAGCACAATGCCTTCTTCACCACCATGAGTGCTTGCTGCCACCCAGATTGGGCGATTGACCACGCCCAAATCACTCGCCGTCACACTTGTTTTTTCTGCTAACTCTGTCTGCTCGCTATTTTCAATATCGACATCAATCGCCTTATCATCATCTGGCTCAGACACATTAGACAATTTAGGCATATTAATGACCCACTTTAGCGAGCCTGCCACACGGATTTGGGCGCTATGCGCACCCAATTGTCGAAAGCGTTTGGCGGAGTCATTATCCTGCGCAATGATTAAACTCAAATTTTTCATCATGCTGGTGCTAACTGCGCCAATTTTTTGATAGCTTTTAAAAGAGGATGCTGACAGTCGCCCATTCACCAAGATACTCGGGATATGATGCTCAGATAATTTGGTTAAGATGTTTGCCCATAGCTCTGTTTCTACAAATAAAGCAGCAACAGGTTGTACATGAGTCAAAAACTGCTCAATCACCGCCGGACTATCGACCGGCACATAGCTGTGACTCAATCGACCTTGCGCAATCTCTTCTGCAAATCGACTGGCACCGCGCGCAAAACCAGTCTGGGTAGTATTGGTCAGCCATATCCGATAACCACGAGCCAATAGCGCATCCAATAATGGCGCAACGGTATTGGTTTCTCCCAAAGAGACCGCGTGGCACCAGATGGTTTTATTTTGCTTATTAACATTGATGCTGCTGTTTAAATCCGCAGCTGGTAGATACGTTTCTGTGGCTATAGGAGGCGCAGGATAACGCTTACCAAAACGCTGTTCAACTTCTTGCTGATAATTATCCCGCGCATGCGAGCGGCGCCATACTTGCAGGCGATATAACGGCTTTAATAAGCTTATGCCGACTTGATAATACACAGGCGGCTTATATACCGCATGGCTTTGCAGAGGCTGTGCCTGAATAGAAAGATTTTTTGAGGTGTCAGAAGATGGCATGCAAAAGCCCAGATAATTAATGGAGCAGATAATAGGAGTCGCGCACAAAAAACGCACCAATTCTACCTGAATTTATTGCCAAACAATACGTTTTTAAATTCAAGGATGTTGGTCATCGTTTTTTAGACCAAAATAATAATGAGTAAGGCTATTACGATAATGACTGCAAACAGTAGCTGATAGCGCTTAAGGCTATGCTGCTCTTGCTTTTGGGTGTTGATTAACGTTTGTGCTTGTTGCCACTGACCGACCAAGCTTGCCGCTTCGATGTGCCCATTTTCTGCCGCTTGCTCGAGCCAATATTTACCGACCTTAAGGTCTTGCGTAACCCCTACGCCTTGATAATACATTTTACTCAGTAAGCGCTGAGCGCGGCTGTCATTTTTACTTGCCGCTTGTTGCACCCATTCGACCCCAGCCTCTATACCAGCGACTTTATCAGCGCCTTCGTTTGCTATCAGACCTTCGCCGAGCAGCTCATACATCGCAAAGCGCAACATCGCAGCACTGTTTCCTGCATTTGCAGCGTCTTCTAATCCCAACAAAGCCTGCTGCTTTGCTTGCAGATGCGCCTCTGAAAAGACGACTTGCTTACGGGGTTTTTCTTGCTTTGCAATATGACGTTCAAACTGATCTAAAACCTTGCACGCCTTCTCATATTCAGTTTCGCCCGTGGTCTGTGTTACTTCTATCTCATGTAGCTCTGTTAATAGTTGGCTAAAAATCTCTGGCGTGGGTGGTTTTTTTGCGACTGCCGTGGTTTTTACTGGTTCTACTATAGGTACTACCGTTGCGTTTGTTATTTCTATATATTCTGCTAATGGCACTGATGTAATTGTAGTAGCTGATATAGAAGATACATTACCCATTTTGTCATCTGAAAGTTGAGTTGTCGCCATGTCTATGGACGACTTACTATTCGAGTAAAGGGATGTGCTACTATTTTCAGGGCTTACTTTCTCAATAAATGCCTTTTCATTTGCTGTTTGAGTGTTTGGTTTATCTGCTATGGTCGTATCAACCAAATGAGGCTGATGATTTACAGCTTTTGGTAATCTGGCGCTCACCGCTTGATATAAGCCACTAGCGACTTGATCACCTTGCGCCGATTTAAACGCGCGGTCGATATGACCAAATAAACGCATCCCTATCGGTTCTAAAGCAAAGAAAAGCAGGATATTATCTTTATCACTGCTATCTTTGGTATTAACATCAGTATCAGCGCCATAAAACATTGCCATATGCTGATAAAAATCATCGGTCGTCAGTACTAACTCAGGATAGCGGGCATCTAGCTCAAACTGACCAAACCAACGCGGCGATTGTTGCCATTGCTGCGCTAATACTCGCCCTGCATAAAACGCCAAAAACACCATAAAGTTACGATAGCGCTCATCTTTTAATAACGTTGCTTCATCCCAAATACCTGCTTTGACCATATCGCGGCGTATCTGAGACAGTAGCGTATCTATGCGCTGCAAGCTTGCCAGCGATTCATCCAAACCACAGTGATGCAAATCCACTTCGTAAGCGATACCGCCTGCGACAGCACGCCTTGCCAAAAAATCTTGCCAATAACCTGTTGCAATATAATCAAGGGGCGTTAAGGGCGATGCAGACATAAGAAACGCGTATCCTTTAAAAAAGTAAATTAATCATAGAGGCAATGAACTACAGGCAGTTGTGCAAAATATAGTGCTTACCTTAACTTAAAATATGTAGGGCTACAATAATGGACTAAATAAGCGTATCACATTATCAAACAAGCGTTCAGCCTTATGACGCCGTTGCCACTGATCCAAGGTTAAAAAACGACAGCTTTGTAAATACGAGTCTTGACAAGCGGCAACTTGCGCGACCATTTCAGGCGTATAAATCGCCAAACTGACTTCCATGTTCAGATAAAAGCTGCGCATATCGATATTGACGGTGCCAAATATACAGTAATCGTCATCTATAACTACTGTTTTGGCATGCAGCAGACCACCCTTAAACAGAGCAATGGTAACGCCCGCTTCTAACAACTCTTGGTAATACGCTTGCGAGGCGTGCTGAACTAAGAATGAATCAACCTTTTCAGGGATAATCAGCGTAACTTTGACCCCGCGTTTGGCTGCCGTCACTAGCGCGCCTGACAAAGCTTCATCCGGTACAAAATACGGCGTTGTGATACAAATACAGTGATTAGCACGATGTAAAACGGTTACTAAGGTATTATAAATAACGTGAGCGGTCACTTGTGGCGCTGAAGGAATCAGCTGCGCGACCACGCCTTTTACCACCGGCATCTGCGGAATCACTGTTGACATCGCACCAGTACAGGGGTTTTCTACATTTTCTAGCCCATCATCCAATACTTTGATGCGACTATTGATGTCATTAATCGTCGGATTGCGCACATATAGCTTACGTGTGTAGCTGTTGACTCGTTGATGCAGCGCATCTAGATTGTCACTGTTTTCCGCCCCGATATCGGTCACCACCACTTTTGCCATTGCAGTCGCAATGCTAATGTCATTATCACTGACACTGCGTATCGCCACATCAATCCATTCACCGACGTCTTTATTCTGCTTAAAAAACTTAGGATCAACCAAATTGAAGCTACCGATATAGCCGATATAACCATCAATAACCACGATTTTACGATGATTACGCAAATCTGAACGCTTAAATAACGTTTTAAACAACCCTACTGGCAATGACTGATGGACAAAAACCCCTGCTTTTTCTAATTTTCGATGGGCCTTACTGTTAAAAAAACTAAAACTCCCCACACTATCAATCAGAATATGACACTCAACTCCGCGTTGAGCGGCTGCCATTAACGATTCTATAACATCAAGCACCTGCCCCTTAGGGTAAATAATATAAAACTCCATCAAGATACTGCGCTGAGCGGCATTGATGTCATCAATCAAACGTTTAAAAATAATATTGGCGTGTGTCAACAGTTGCATATCATGGTTTGAGAATACCCCAAACCCTGTCCAGCGCGTACCAATATGACTGACCCCACGGTAATGAGTCGGCAATACCTCTTGCCCTTCATCAAACACCAAGCGCTCCCGTTGTGCCATCTCATTCATCAGTAGCCGCGCTTGATCCATTCGCTGGCGATAACGTCGACCTATCATCGGCTCACCCACCAGCACATAGGCAATTAAGCCGAATACGGGCAAAGTAAACAAAACCGCTATCCATGCAATTGCCACCCCAATATTGCGCTGTACCGAAACAATGCGCAACGTCATCACAATCATAAGAATAATATGAAATATCAGACCTAGCCCAGCAAAGTCTGTCCAAGACCATGCTGCCACTTGCTGCTCAGTAGTAGATAAAGCTTCTATTGTTTTCGCCTCCAACTGGTAATAGTACAATATAATCAAATACGACCAATCCAGTATAGTAGCTTTTATCCGCCGCGCAATAGGTAACTATTCGTTGACTAGGTAGTTGCCATATGGGCTGTCACATCATCTAGCCATACTCTCAAAAGCCTTTTTAATAATCATTTTTTAAAAAATGTAAAATAGTGTTTGACAGCCATGTGTAAATCTATATAATACACACCCACAGCAGCAGAGCTTAGTGACAAACTTAGAGCTCAGTTGATGTTGAATAAATTGCCTAGCAATTGTTCGAAGGGTGATTAGCTCAGTTGGTAGAGCGTCTGCCTTACACGCAGAATGTCGGCGGTTCGAATCCGTCATCACCCACCACTATTTAGTATAGCGTTACTCTAAAGTAGTAAGCTAAGTGGTTAAATAAACTAAGTACGACCTAAGCAGCGGTAGTTCAGTTGGTTAGAATACCGGCCTGTCACGCCGGGGGTCGCGGGTTCGAGTCCCGTCCGCTGCGCCATATTTAAAACTTAGTTTTAATACAAAAGTTTCAACCTCAAGTATTTATATTTGAGGTTTTTTTGTGTTTATTATTTACCTAAACCTCTATTATATATAATCCTCGCCTTTTAAACCTTCCGTCCTCCCGTGGTTCACTGGCTCCTTACTCTCCTCCGTTATCTATCTTCAATAATAAATATCACTATTCTTAAAGTCGCCATTTGAATAGTCGGTGTTTAAACGGTGACCATCCTTACACGTTTACATGACATACTCATGATATGGTCAATTTTCATGGAAAAGAGTCTTATGCTAAATGTTGCTAAAAATAATTTTTATACCGGTCAATCGTCGACCCTATTCATGAGGACAGTACTTGGAGTCGGCTAACCAATACTAAGATCATATGCCCACCTGTGCTCATATGACTGCCTCAGACAAATACAGAATGAGCATACTGTACCGTGACAAATAATGAATAAAGTATAATCTATTGAATCATTACGGGTTTTTATTATGAAACGCGCCAATCAATTACACCCTTTATCTCGCCAACATCACCTTGGACTTAACCTGTCTCGCCATGCTAAAGAATGTCCTGAAGAGCCTGCTGAGATTGCCAAGCATTGGCATTATCTCATGGCTTATATTAAAGATATGCAAGCTCACTTTAAGATTGAGGATACCTTAATCGCTCATGTTTTAGAGCCTTACCGTGCCTCTCATACTAAGGTTGCCTCAGTACTTGATACTTTAGATGTTCGACATAGACAGCTATATAAACTAATGGATGAAACTGAGCGTTCACATAAATTTATCAATAAAGAGGTAACCGCTGCGCAAGTTCAAGCATTGGGCACGCTTTTATACGACCTTATTCGTTTTGAAGAGCGTGAATTATATCCAGCTGTTGAAAAACACCTGACGGAAGCAGAGCTCAATGCCATTTATGAAGCGAGCCATGACAGTATCAAACGTACTGATGAGCTGCGTTAAAAACTAAGACAGCCTTATTAATCATGACTCAAATAACACCTCTAAATTATAATTTGGATTATTTAATACAAAAAAGCCTTCAAACAAATTAGCCCAATCGTAGCGCTTGATTCATCTGAAGGCTTTCTTGATACCTTTTTTTCTAAGGTGCCGATTTTAAGGTATCTGCTTTAAGGTATCAGTTTAAAGAAATGCTGACGATAGTGCTTAAGCTCACGAATTGAGTCACGAATATCATCTAACGCTAAATGACTGCCGCCTTTCTCAAAATTCTTGAGGACATCAGGACGCCAGCGGAAGCAAAGCTCTTTAATAGAAGACACATCAAGGTTTCGATAATGAAAGAACCGCTCAAGCTCAGGCATTTGACGCGCCATAAAGCGGCGATCTTGGCAGATTGAATTGCCGCACATTGGCGACTTACCACTATCGACCCATTTATTCAAAAATTTAATGGTTTCAGCTTCCGCCTCAGCCAATGTCACCGTACTACGGCGTACACGGTCAACCAACCCTGATTGCCCATGCTGCTTGGTATTCCAGTCATCCATACCATTTAACTTTTGGTCTGATACTTTAATCGCAAAGACAGGTCCTTCGGCAAGGACATTCAAATCTTCATCGGTGACAACAGTCGCTATCTCGATAATCTCATCATTTAGAGTATCAAGACCGGTCATTTCTAAATCAATCCATACCAGCCCTTTTTTGCCTTGGTTTCTGATTTTAATTTTATTGGGATGGTCGCCGGTGGTCATAAAATATCCTATGGTCAATAAAGTTTGAGACAACTTACAAGCAATGCTTTAATAGCAATGTGAATAAGATAATGCGCCTATCTAACTATCTTAGTGCAAAAAATGTTTGTACTTAGGCAGCTGTGAATTTCACTTAGAATTTATGAATACTAAAATATTACAAAATCTCTGCCCAGTGCAGGCGCTTTAGGCTGTATGTTAGCAAATTTTCACGCTACACTGAGCAATATTTTATAATAGGTTACCAACCCATGGCATTAATCCGACAACGCAAACTAACGAAACAACAGATTCGGCGCATCGATAAGCAGCAATTATTAAGTCAAGATAGTATCGATGACAGTTTGATGGATGGTGTGGTCATGGCGCATTATGGCAAGCAATTGGAAGTGCAAGTGACCAGCTTACCAGCATTCATACCTGTGCAGCCTGAGGTTGCACCTGATGACCCTGAGCCGTTTTGGCAAGAGTTGGCACTCGGTGATATTTGGCGCTGCCACGTACGTACCAATCTACCAATGCTAGCAGCAGGTGATCAAGTGCGCTGGAATGCTGACTCTAATACAGGATTTGGTCGGATAGAATCAGTCAAACCACGTACGTCATTGGTATCCCGACCTGACCGCTATCATAAGCTCAAGCCTGTCGCCGCCAATGTCGATATTTTGGCAATCGTATTTGCGCCCTTACCTGCTGCCGCGCCAACGCTAATTGATCGTTATTTAGTTGTTTGTCATCATGCTGGGGTCAAGCCTTTATTGGTGCTGAATAAAGCCGATTTATTGGCGCAAGAAAAAGGCGTCGATACCAATGAGTTATTGGCGCAATATGCCGCACTTGGTTATGAGAGCGTTTTGACCTCAGTTGACTGTCCTGAAAACGTCGCGGATAGCGACGACCAGGAAGGACTTGATGAACTAAAACGCTATATAGATAAAAAGCTGGTTATTTTTGCAGGGCAATCTGGCGTCGGTAAAAGCAGTTTGATCAATGCGCTGCTACCTGAATCAGCACAAAGCGTCAATATTATCTCTGATAATTCAAAGCTTGGTCAACATACCACCACCACCAGTCGCTTACTGCCCTTTAATCCAGCCGATTTGACCCAAGGCGGCATCGTCGATACCCCTGGTATTCGCGAGTATGGTATTTGGCACTTGACGCCTGATGACATTATTTCTGGCTTTGTTGAACTTGCACCATTATCTGGTGAATGTCAGTTCCGCGACTGTCGCCATACTCATAACAGTAAAGGCTGCGCGTTATGGGAAGCAGTTGCTGATGGCAAAGTATTGCAGCGTCGCGTTGAAAACCTCGTGACGCTAAGAGAAGAGGCAGATACTAAGCCTTATTGAGCCTTATTAATTCTTATCCACTGTTAATCACGATGATGACCATCACACGTTTACTATGGATAGGCTAATCGGTATAATAGCGCCTTGTTCAATCCATTAGGCTGTCTTCTCAGCGTAATAGAACACTTATTTTTTTGGAGGTATGGTTTGGATCGTGCGCTGGAATTTGTGGGCAACCACCCGTTTTTATTTGGTATATTAGCCGTACTAGCCGTGCTATTTTTTGCTATTGAAAACAAACGTAGCGGTAAAAAGATTTCACCCAATACCCTTGGTATGATGGTGAACTCGCAAAATGCGCAGCTTATCGATATCCGTGCCAAAAAGAAGTTTGTCACCGGTTATATCCAAGGCAGTCGCAATATCCCATTTACTGAGCTAAAAGACCGCATTGAGGAAATTCGTGCGATTGAACAGCCAGTGATTATTATCTGCGATATGGGCGTACAAGCAGGTGCTGCCATTCAGATGATTGGTAAAGAAAACGTCTATCGCTTAGAAGGCGGTGTTGGTGGCTGGCAAGCTGCTGGGATGCCACTTGTTGGCATAAAGGATGCTAAGCCGAAGACTAAAGTCAAAGTAAAACCGAGCTTGCATAAGTAGTTTGATAGCGCACTTTATTAAACTATGACTTACTATCTATCGGTAGTGAATAAAAAAGACACCTCTTCATAGGGTGTTTTTTTTATGTGGCATTTATGATACTGACGACGCTTTTGTATTTATTTGGCTTGAATTTATATTGCCTATCCCCACTTTATAGTGAGCATAATAGAATATAGGCTTGTGATTTACTTGATTGCAGCCTCTATAGGCAAATTTTATAATACTACTTTCCATCCTATAACCTATCCGATAACAATTGCTCTATACATTTATAAATAAGGATTTATCATGACTGTATCTGTTAAAGTTTATACTACTCCTATCTGCCCATATTGCTCAAACGCTAAGCAACTGCTGAAATCAAAAGGCGTTGATTATGAAGAGATTGGCATGCACGATATGAGCAGCGATGATCGCCGTGCTTTAATGCAAAAGACCAATAACTATCGTACCGTGCCACAAATCTTCGTCGGTGAGACTTTTGTCGGTGGTTTTGATGAGCTCAATCAAATGAACCAACAAGGCAAACTTGACGAGCTATTAGCGGGTTAATTTGCTATCTTGCTATTCTGGCTGTCTTTATTTATTTTACTAGTCTATGTGAGTCATTTATATAAGTAACGATAGGGACAGCTATAAAGGGCTTTGATGAAAAATATCGAGCTTTTGTCTCGAATTATATTACAATGCTATTTTACTAAAATAACAGTTTGCCCAATCATTTGATTAACTTTTAGAGGAATTATCATGGCTGAAGAACAAGCACAACCGCAATTAGCACTAGAACGTATTTATGTCAAAGACATGTCACTTGAAGTCCCAGGCGCTGGCGTATTCACCAAAGAGTGGAACCCTGAGCTTGATATTAATCTCTCTAGCAATGCCGAAAAACTGGATGATGACCATTATCAGGTTGTATTAACCGTTAGTGTCACTGCGAAAAATGCTGAAGAAGCGGCGTTTATCGCGGAAGTTCATCAAGCAGGTATCTTCTTATTAAAAGACATCCCAGAAGATCAAATTGGTCAAATACTAGGTGCTTATTGCCCGAATGTTTTGTTCCCATATGCTCGTGAAGTCATCAGCGACATCGTAACGCGTGGTAGCTTCCCGCAGTTATTGCTTGCACCAGTTAACTTTGACCAAGCTTTTGCGCAAAGTCAGCAGCAAGCACAAGTTGATGCTGAAGGTAACGCTTAAGTTTTAAATTAAACGCTACTGGCTGTATCAATAAGACGTTTTAATAAAAAAGCCGTTTACTTATTATGAGTAAGCGGCTTTTTTATGGAAATTTTTAGAGTTTATTTTTAATCATTTAGATTTATGTTGCTATTGGTCATTATTTTTGACCCATTAAAAAACCCTGCTGATTGCTATTACTAGCGGCAGGGTCTTTCATAACACTATTCGATTAATCCGCTATATTCTAGCGTCAGTACAAATATTAGCCTTTTAGGGCAGAAAATATTTGTTGCTTAACGTCATCAATACCTTGGGTACCATCGAACTTATCATACTTAGGTGCATCGCCGCCTTCTTTAGCTTTGTTCTGATAAAAGCCAACGAGAGCTGATGTTTGCTCATGATACGTAGCTAAGCGGTCGCGAATGGTTGATTCTTTGTCGTCTTCACGTTGGATAAGCGCTTCACCAGTAACATCATCGATGCCTTCTTGCTTTGGTGGATTGTGATCAATATGATATACACGACCAGAGCCAGCATGTTGGCGACGACCTGATAATCGCTTGACGATTTCATCATCAGGTACACTGATTTCAATTACATGATCAATCGTCACGTTGGCATCTGCAAGCGCTTGAGCTTGTGGAATGGTACGCGGGAAACCATCTAAAATACAGCCGTTAACACAATCAGGCTTAGCGATGCGTTCTTGCACGAGGTTAATGATTAGATCATCAGAAACCAAACCACCAGCGTTCATCACGTCTTTGGCTTGTTTGCCAAGCTCAGTGCCTTCTTTGATTGCTGCACGCAGCATATCACCCGTTGAGATCTGCGGAATATCATATTCTTTAGAAATAAACTGAGCTTGGGTACCTTTACCGGCGCCTGGTGGACCTAGCAAAATAATACGCATCATTACACGATTCTCCTTAATAAATAGGATTTTGGGACTAATAAAACTTAGGGATTGGTGGTTTGCAGAGCTTACCTTACCTTGTGGCTTTCAAAACCTCAAGTATTTTTAGTATTGATGCAGCAACATATGATGACTTATCTGTTCATGAGAGAAGGTTGCGCGCCATAGATGAGACAATAGCGCGCACTAAATGTAGGATGATATTCTGGACTCAGCGAGTTAAGGAACTTGCTGATTAATGGCCACATTGACTTGATTCTGCTCGACGCTTATCACCACAGGATTACCTGATAGATCACCTGACTCGGCAATAGCAGTACCACTATGACTGATGCGAGCAATGACAGCGAGTTGAACTTTTCCATCACGCGCAGATTTTAATGTGCGCTCTGGCATCATCGCATCTAAATCACTTAGACTAACAGTTGCTTCGCCTTGCTTAATCACGCTAATCGGTAAACGCTTGGCGGCAAATGGCGGACCACCTTTCACATCACGTATCGCGACAAACAATACATCTTCAGCTTTCACTAGTGGCAACAATGAACGATCAATAGAGACGGTAACTTCAATACCTTCAGATGCTTGCTGCTCTTGTGCCGTGACATTGGCACTTAGCTCATCAAGACTGCTCAATGCTTGGGTATGGTCACCTGGTTTGGCAGCAATGCTCTTACGTAACCGCTTAATCCAACCTTGCGCTTGCTCAAAATTATTACCGCGAGCTTCGCCCATTGCCATCAGCATTTGCGCACCTTCGTGCTGCGGATTTTTGGCAAGAACATCTTGCAGCACACGGCGGCTATTGGCATCAAGCTGACCTTTATTAGCAAAAAAGCTAATCTGCGCATAAGTGGTGGCGATTTCTTCGTTGTCAGGCGACAGACGATAAGCACGAGACAAAGCCTCAATCGCTGAGTCAGTGGCTTCCAAAGATAAGAACAGCTCTGATAAACGCATCCAGCGATCAGGGTCATCGGCATGACGATAGACGTTGGTCTGCATCGCGCTGATCAACTGAGTACCATCTTCAATCGCCCAAGCGGGTGGCTGGTCAATCTTACCGGTCAATAAGTCATCTGCCACTTGAGCAACTTTGTCTTCTGCTGCCCACAAATCAAAGACTGGCGTACGATCACCGACCAAGAAATAAGCCAATGCTGCCAGCACAGGCACCCATACCATGATAATCAGACGACTCTTAATACCAGGCGCGACCATTGGGGTAACTTCACGCTGAGCATCCAACAGCTGACGCTCAAGCTCGATCTTTTGATTTTGATAATGGGCGTCATCAATCGTGCCGTTGTCTTTGTCTGATTGTAATTCTGTCAAACGCTCACGAAATACACCGATATTGATGTCTAGTAGCTGATTGTCAACAGGATTTTCTCGTAACCTTGAAGCTCGTAGCCAAGGTGTGATAACGATCACTGCCAATACGAGTGCAATCAGTAAGCTTAGGGCAATAAATAAGCCAAAAGTAGAAAATAGGGTCATTTTTTGTCCTCTATGCTTGTGATGTCATGATCTGTTTTATTGCGATCAGCTCGTGATAACAGACGATCAAGTTCCGCTTCTTCTGCTGCTGATAACACAGCAGCGCTGTCTACCAAGATGCCACTTTGACCACGGGCAATACGCTGACTGCGTTTGCTTTGCCAAAACCAGCCAACGATCAATACAATTAATAATAATGGCGGAAAGAACCATAATATCCACGTTGAAGGACGTACAGGCGGCTTATAAGTGATAAAGTCGCCATAGCGCTCTTGCATATAAGCGCGAATCTCACCATCACTACGACCTTCTTTAATCATGTCATAGGTTTTTTGCTTTAAATCTTGGGCAATCGGCGCATCAGAACCTGCCAAGTTTTGGTTTTGACATTTTGGGCAACGCAGCTCTTCGATAAGACCACGGTACTGGGCTTCTTGCTGCACTGAGTCAAAGTCGTAGACGTCAATGGCGGCATAAGCATTGATACTAAGCACGCCAAAAAGACAAGCAATGATCAAACTTGCCAAATTTTTCGTGATAGATTTTAATGGCATCATAATCATTTGCACGCCTCCTTAACTTGGTCAAGATCAGGGCTGACATTACTTTTATCAGCCTCATTGAGCACCATCAGACAAGGCGTGATACGGCTCTGCCAATTACCCTCATTAATCTCACCAACAATGTGCTGACGAATAACACCTTCACCATCGACCACAAAGGTTTCAGGTGCACCGGTCAAACCCAAATCTAAGGCAAATTGACCAGATAAGTCTTGGATAGACATTGAAAAAGGGTCACCGCCACGGTTTAAATAACCGAGGGCGTCGCCAATATCATCTTTATAATTGACGCCTACCAGATTGACGCCACGTTCCTCTAACTGCATTAAAAAAGGATGCTCAATGATACAAGTTGGGCACCAAGAGCCCCAAATATTCATCAAAAATGGCTGATCTGGCAGGTTGTCATTGGTCATGATACGGCTGGTATCGGACAATAACGGCAGCTCAAAAGCGGGCACTGGACGCTCAAGAGCGGTATTGGTTACGATTTCGGTCGGCTGACCTAAACGAAAATACAGCATGACTATAAAAGCGGCAAAGATGATCAACGGAATCAAAAACCATATCCTGATTTGGCTTTTTTTCATCGTTTGATTGCCTTTTTTATTAGTACCTTTTTGAGGAGACTTCTCTGATTGAGTCATCTTATTTCTCCCCTATTGTTGCCGTGGCATCTGTCGCATTGTTGCCATCTAAGTCAGCAACGGTCGCGAAACCTGACTTGCTCGCTGCAATTTGAGCGGGCGTCTTAATTGTTTTGAGACGATAGCGCCTATCAAGCATACTCAACAGACCACCCAATGCCATAATAATAGCGCCGAGCCATATCCAGCGAATCAGTGGCTTCACGTAAATACGTACTGCCCATTGATTGCTGCCCTCAGCGATAGGCTCACCGAGTGCGACATACAAATCACGCATGAGGTTGGCATTAATTGCCGCCTCAGTCGTCGGCATCGTACTAATGATATAAGTCCGTTTTTCAGGATGAAGTATCGTTACTGCCTTGCCCTTCCTAGTGACTGTGACCTCAGCTTGCGTTGCGTCAAAGTTACTGCCTCTCGTCTCTCTTAAATCGGTTAATGCAAAGTCATAACCTTGTACATTAACCGTTTCGCCAATTCTTAATGCCACATCGCGCTCAATACTTAAAGTACTGGTAAAGGCCACACCGATGACCGCTATAATAACGCCGATGTGAGCGGTCTGCTGACCCCAGTAGCTTAAACGGAGCTTAGCTAAGCCCTTGAATAAGCTTGGGGCGTTTTTGGTTTTGTCTTTAAAATCAACCACCATCCAGAACAATACCCAAAAGCTCACCGCTAGCGTCACGCCAATATTGAGCATGGCAGATGGGCTAACAAAATAGGCAATGACTGCAGCTAAAACAAGGCTACTTGCCGCAATGACCATGCCAGCGCCTAAGAGCGGGCGACTGTCTTGTTTCCAGCGGATATTGGAGCCCATACCCATTGCTATCATCAATAGCCAAGTCAGTGGCACAAACAGTGCATTAAAGTACGGAGGACCTACGGATACCTGACCTAAATTAAAGGCATCGGCAATGATAGGATAGAGCGTACCAAGTAATACGACTAAGGTCGCAATCAAAATGATGACGTTGTTAATGACTAAAAACGACTCACGTGAAATCAGCTGATATTGACTTTCAATCGTGAGACGCCAGCCACGTACAGCGAACATCAAGAGACCACCGCCCACAATAATGCCAAGAATCGCTAAAATCACTAAACCACGTGTGGGATCAGCGGCAAATGAATGCACTGAGGTAATAACCCCAGAGCGAACTAAGAATGTCCCGAGTAAGCTTAAGGCAAAAGCAAAAATGGCCAGCATAATCGTCCACGCTTTAAAGACACCGCGCTTTTCAGTGACTGCAAGCGAATGTAATAATGCTAAACCTGCCAACCAAGGCAATAGCGAAGCGTTTTCTACTGGATCCCAAAACCACCAACCACCCCAACCAAGCTCGTAATACGCCCACCAAGAACCCAGTGCAATACCAATAGTTAAAAAGCCCCAAGCAGCCAATGCCCATGGACGTGACCAACGTGTCCATACCGCATCTAAGCGACCTTCCCACAGTGCTGCCATACAAAAAGCAAACGGCACTACCATACCGACATAGCCCATATACAGCATCGGCGGATGGATAATTAAACCAAAATCCTGTAAGACAGGATTTAAATCAGCACCATCCACGGGCAAGTTTGGCAAAGTGCGGTCAAACGGTGACGAGGTAAAGATGAGCATGGCCAGCATCATCATCTGTACAGCAGCTAATATCACCAATACACGCGCCCGCATCGACAATGGCAAACCACGACTAAAGTATGAGACCAAGGCACACCACGTTGCCATGATAGTCATCCATAGTAGCAGC
This sequence comes from Psychrobacter sp. S4(2024), assembly GCF_036861305.1. Classification (NCBI taxonomy): domain Bacteria; kingdom Pseudomonadati; phylum Pseudomonadota; class Gammaproteobacteria; order Moraxellales; family Moraxellaceae; genus Psychrobacter; species Psychrobacter sp. S4(2024). The sequence continues at coordinate 520,226 of NZ_JAZAQR010000001.1, forward strand.
GAGCCTTCATGCCCGCCCCACGTCGCTGATAACTTATAATACCAAGGCAGCAAGGTATTCGAGTGCTGCGACACATAGACAAGGCTAAAGTCATTAAAATAAAAGCCTGCCATCAATGCGCCAAACGAGGTAATCATGGCGGCAAACTGCGCCCATGCCAAGCTCGGTGCCAAACGCTGCCAAGCAACATGGTCACGCATAACGCCTATCGTTGGTAATACTACCTGCAAAATCGCCAACATAAAGGCGGCTAGCACGGCAAAATAACCCAATTCTGTGATTAACATACGGTCTAACCTTGTTTACCTTAATACGGTCATTGTTTATTTTAGGGATTGGTATTGCAGGATAATCGAAAGTATCCAGTACTTGTTACTGCTTGTAGTTTAAGCGATTGTTATTATCTAGATAGCGCCCTAAGCCATTGCAGCTTAGGACGCTTACAACATGGTACATTAGCGTCAACTTGTCACGTTTCTGTATCCACTCTGTATGCGATGTGTGTAAAGAACCTAAAAAGTGCTCATCACTGCATGGATGGGAAAAACACCAATACCAGATGTAGCCAACCTGCCAAAAATCCCGTTAAGCCGCCAAGCACAATTAGCGTCATCTCATCTTCACGAAAGGCAGGACGTAATAAGTTTTGGAATTCATCAGGCGTCAGCGCTCGGATGCGATCACGAAACAGTCCAAATATCTTACTGGCACGACTTTCATTGAGCTCAGGGTCCCTTAGTGGCACCATCGTTGCAACGATAGATTTATCAATGATGGTATTTTTTAATTGCCCAAACTCGCGGCGACCCAGTCCTAATCGTAAAGTCGTATTAATCACTGGTGACTCTAAGACTTTATACAGATGCGACTTCATCAATTCACGCGTCTCAATAGCGCGGTCACCATACATCATCTCATTCATGATGTTCTCAAGCGTCACCAAATCTTTGACCACAATCTCAGCAAATACTTCAGATACCTCTTCTTGGCGCTTCATAAAGCCGCCTTGGAGTCGATATCGAGCGATATGCGGTAATTGTGGCTTAATAAAAGGAAAACCGCTCTGTAGCGCAAAAAACTTCACATAACGGATAAAATGCGGCTCTACAGGATTAAATACCATCCAAATCGCAATCCAATTGGTCAAAAAGCCCCAAATTGCCGCAAAAAACGGTACTGTCCAATGTTGCGGCACTACCAAGAATATAAACATTTGGATAATGCCAAAAATCAGCCCAATCAAAGCACTAATATGCCAAATAAAATTGATTTCTTTTTGTCCGACTTTTAAGAACATATTGACCATCAAACGACGATCACTTTCCATCTTATTGACAATCATCTTGCGCATATCGACCAAATCTTCGACATGATAGGTCAAGTCAGTCACCAAAGATTGCATAATACTTGGCAGCTCTTGGTGCGCTTGGGCATAGACACGGCGCTTGAGTGCATAAGGCAAATTGCCCCACAGTGCTGGCGAATGATCAAGCATAATTTCATCAATCAAGTTTTCAAGGTTTTTATCAACCGCCTCAGTGATGAACAGCGCCATCTGATCTGGTTCCATAGCCTGAAAAAACTCATCAAGCGAGCCAAGCTTAGATAGCGTCTGATCAACAATCACGCCAGATATCTTACCCGCTTTTCTTGGCACAATACCTTGCCAGCCAATACCCGGCAGCCCAAAGAATGGGAAATTAGGGATGCGTATACCGCGAAACTTAATCGGATAAAACAACATCTTGAGCGCCATCCAGACATGAATCCATGTCACAAATGCTGTCACCGGCGGAATGGTAAGCATGGCAAAAAACTCAGGGTGCTCAGCGATTGTTTGCCACAATGAAGTTACATCCATGACTTTATGTATCCTTGCCGTGATGATCGATGTTGACCAAATATTCTGAGCACATTAACAATGCTTAGCAATAAGAAGCCCTCTCCCCAATAACTACTACAAAATAAATCGCCTGATTTTAGCATACTTGCCATCCATTAGCACATGTAGACCCTAGGCAAGTTGTGACTAGAGATGACACGTTTTACACTGCTACTGTGGCACAAAAAATCCTTAAAATAATCTACTGGCGTATGACCAGTAACCGATTTAATAACTACTTCTTTCGAATTTACTCGGTGATTAGATCCGTTGTGAAATGAGTCACCAACCACAGTCGTATACATAATGATGCCACCTTTTATAACAGCGATAAAATAAATGACTGTCTACTGCGTCATCGCTTTTGATCTGTTATAATTTGCCGTTGTCGTTTGCGAGATGTTTGTAGATCTATTATGATAATATTTCAGATATTGAATGCTTCTTATATCACGCTATGTTGTTGAAAGTCCTTAGCTTATCCTTTATGCTCACCTCGCTTTGTCTACATGATATTTGACATGGTCGACTGCTACTTCATAAATACCTCCTTTGATAACTTTTTGATTTATTGTCTCACTGACTGTTTGGGTACTGACTTTATATGAACAAACCGCTCACTCCTGATACCGAACAGGTCAATCGCATTTTTACCAGTCGCATTCTTATTCTTGGATTAATCATATTTGTGGGCTTGTTAGGGCTAATAGTACGTTATGGATTTCTGCAAGTTTTTGCTCACGATAAATATACGACCCAAGCAGACAACAATCGCATCAAATTGATTTCTGCCCCACCAAGTCGTGGTTATATTTATGATCGCAATGGCGTTATCCTCGCTGACAATCAGCCGGTTTTCACCGCTATGCTCAGCCCTGATGAAGTCGAAAACCCTGAGCGTACCTTACGATTACTCGCGCCCATCTTTGATTTGACGGATGAAAATATCACCGATATTTTGGCGCGTGTGAGTAAAAGTAAAAATGATCCGGTAACCATCAAGATTGACTTAACCGAGGCGCAGTTGGCGCAGTTTAGTGAACGCAAACCCTTTTTTCGCGGTGTTAGCATCCAAAGTAAGCTCACACGCTCATACCCGTATGACGAACTTTTTGCCCACGTTATTGGCTATGTCGGACGTATTAACGACAAAGAATCGAAGAGAATCAATAAAGATCGCTATGCCGGTACCGACCTTATCGGTAAGATTGGGATCGAAGATTATTACGAAGATATTTTACTTGGGCAACCCGGTTATCAGTCAGTAGAAACCAACGCACACGGCAATGTGCTGCGTCAACTCGATACTAAGCCACCAATCGCCGGTAACGACATCACCTTAAGTTTAGATTATGGGTTGCAGGTTGTGGCGCAGCAGCAGCTTGATGGCAGGCGCGGTGCCATTGTGGCAATAGACCCCAAAACCGGCGATGTACTAGCCTTTGTCAGTAATCCAAGTTATGACCCAAACCCCTTCATCTCCGGCATCTCATTTAAAGACTATGATGATCTGCGTGAAGATTTGGATCAGCCACTTTATAATCGTGCCCTACAAGGTACTTATCCACCGGGTTCAACCATCAAGCCCTTTGAAGCCCTAGGCGGTATTCATTATGGTCTACGTAACTGGGAAACCACTATCTACGACCCAGGTTACTTTAGCTTACCGGGTGACTCACACCGTTTTCGTGATTGGAAAAAAGGTGGTCATGGCACTGTCGATCTCAAAAAATCCATCGTGATGTCAGTCGATACTTATTATTATAAATTGGCGTATGAAATGGGTATTCAGCGCTTACATGACTGGATGGTACGTTTTGGCTTCGGCGAAGAAACTGGCATTGACTTGCCCAATGAAAAATCTGGAATTATGCCTTCACCAAAGTGGAAAAAAGACACGTACGATAAGGGTTGGTTACCGGGTGAGACCATCTCTGTCAGTATTGGTCAAGGCTATTTCCTAGCGACGCCACTACAGATTGCCAATGCAACGGCCATGACAGCGAGTAAAGGTCTTCATATTACTCCGCATCTCTTAAAGAGTAGCGACGGTGCGGCAGCAGTCGATGTCATCACCAAACCGGATGGCAAGATTGATTATAATGGCAAACCCTCTGATTGGCTGCGTATGCATGATGCTATGGAGCAAACGGTCAAGGCCGGTACTGGACGCGGTATATACACACCGCGCTATCGTATCGCCGGTAAAACGGGCACCGCGCAAGTAAAATCCATTGCTCAGGGTAAAAGCTATAACAAATCCGCGCTGGATAAGCGCCACTGGGATCACGCTTGGTTTAATGGCTTTGCGCCAGTAGAGGATCCACAAATCGCCCTAGCGGTATTGGTCGAAAACGGCGGTGGTGGTAGTGTCGTTGCTGCGCCTATTGGGCGAGCCTTGTTTGATTATTGGGTATTACAGCGCGACACCAATCCTATTTTGCCGCCCACTGCTGATCAGCTAAAGGTTATTAAACGGCAAAAAGCATTTGAGAAAGCCATGCGTGATGCGATACGTGAAAAAGAAGACAAAGCACTAGAAGCCGCAAAAGAACAGGCTCAAACCGCTACAACGACAGCGACTTCTGACTAACATATTCAGTATAGAGTAGATAACTAAGCTAATTTTATGAAAAAATCTTCAAGCGCGCGTAAGCCCAATAAAAACCAAAAAACCAAATCTACTGCAGCTGGTGATGTACGTATTATCGGTGGTCAGTTTAAACGCCGTATCGTACGTTTTATTGATGCAGAAGGATTACGTCCGACCCCAGACCGGCTACGTGAGACCTTATTCAATTGGCTGATTTCTGATATTCATGACGCTCAAGTGCTCGATAGCTGCGCCGGTAGCGGCGTCTTAGGTTTTGAAGCCTTATCGCGCGGTGCTGCTCATTGTATTTTTATTGAAATGAATGCCGCCCAAACTCAAATGCTACGCCAAAGTGCCGAGATGTTACGTCTTGATAGTGACAGCCATAAAATCATTCAGGGTACAGCCGAACAAGTTCTACAACAAAAGCAGCTTGTAACGCGTCCCTTTGATATTGTTTTTATAGATCCACCTTATGCTAAGGATTTATGGCAATCTATTTTGACCACTTTGTTTACCCAAGATCTAATCAATACAGACACGCTTATCTACCTAGAAGCGGATAAAGATTTAGATGAGCAATTGAGCCAACTGGCAACGGTTTTTAATACCACGCTAGCGCTGCAAAAAAACGATGAATCACAAACATTGTATTTTGATTGTCTGAAACAGACCAAAGTTGGACAAGTTGTTGCTGGACTTTATCGCCTATTATCGTCATAATTGTCCGGTTAATGAATTCTGTTAATAAAATTTATAAATGTTTAAAACCGCTAAAAAACTGGCCAACGCTGCAGTTTAATGTATATAAGGCGAAAATAAACCCCAATGCAGCTTGCAAGCGTAGGCGCTACTGCTTATAATGTGCAGTCTGTTTTTTGAGAGCCCCGTTCCCAGCTAAACTCTCAACGAATTCTAATTTTAAGGTTTTATCATGAAAACACTTAGTGCAAAACCAGCTGAAGTGACCCATGACTGGTATGTCGTAGATGCTGACGGCAAAACCCTTGGTCGCTTAGCCACTCAAATCGCTACTCGCTTACGTGGCAAGCATAAGCCATCTTTTACGCCGCACGTTGACACTGGTGACTTTATTGTTGTCATCAACGCTGACAAAATCACGGTAACGGGTAAAAAAGCGCAAGATAAAAAGTACTATCGTCACAGTGGCTACCCAGGTGGTATTAAAGAAACCAACTTCAGTAAACTGCTTGCACATAAGCCTGAAGATGTTCTACACAAAGCGGTTAAGGGTATGCTTCCAAAAGGTCCTCTTGGCTATGCGATGATCAAGAAGCTGAAACTATATGCGGGTACTGAACATCCACATGAAGCACAGCAACCTAAAGCACTAGACATCTAAGGATATACTTATGGAACGCAATTACGGAACTGGTCGCCGCAAAACTTCTACCGCTCGTGTCTTTTTAGCGAAAGGTACTGGTAGCATCGTTGTTAACGGCAAACCACTTGATGAGTATTTCAGTCGCGAAACGTCGCGCATGGTTGTTCGTCAGCCTTTAGAATTACTTGACACACCTACTGCTTATGACCTTTACATCACTGTAAAAGGCGGCGGTATTAGTGGTCAAGCTGGCGCAATCCGTCACGGCATCACGCGTGCATTGATTGAGCTTGACGAATCTAACAAACCTGCTCTAAAAGCAGCTGGCTTTGTTACTCGTGATTCACGTCAAGTTGAACGTAAGAAATTGGGTCTACGTAAAGCACGTAAACGTCCACAATTCTCAAAACGTTAATCAAAGCTATCTCTTATATTTCTGCAACTGTTGTCTTTATCTCAGAGCAACAGCTGCAGCATTAAATATAAGAATAGATTTGCAAAACCTTATAAGCTGTCCGCAGCTTATAAGGTTTTTTTATGCTTGATACTTTTATAAAAAACGATTTTCATATATAACTATCTTGCCTATAAATCTGTCTTAACAAAGGATAAATCACCTTGCAAAGTCTCGCTTACTACCCCATCATAATCATAACTTTTCATTACTAGTAACAGTCTTATGAAAGCGCCTGAACAATACGATCCTAGCAAATCTGCCTCAAAGAGCAGCATGCCGCCACCAAGTATACAGCCGCCTGCTAAGTCTCCGGCTCTACCTGTTGGCACACCGACGATTACCCAAACGCATAAGCAGACCGATCAAGCAGAAAAGAAACCTTTTGAATGGCAGTTTTTAATGCCTAAATATTGGGGTATTTGGCTATTATTTGCTATTTTTTTGCCGCTGATTTATCTACCGCTACGGTGGCAATTTTGGCTCGGTCGCAAGCTTGGTATTTTGATCTATAGTGTCGTAGGCTCACGCCGCCGTGATACCTTAATTAACCTCAAACTGGCATTTCCAGAAAAGCCAGAAGTGGAACGTGAGCTCATGGCAAAACAAGTCTTTGTCAATCAAGGCATTGGCGTATTTGAAACCTTATGCGCTTGGTTCCGTCCGAATGTTTTTACCCGTACAGTATCTATCTCAGGGTTACAGCATCTTGTTAATGCACAAAATGAGGGTCGCGCGGTCATCTTATTGGGTGCCCATTATACGATGCTTGATCTAGGCGGTATGCTCTGTACCCAGTTCTTCCCAATGGATGGTATGTATCGTCCGCAAAATAACGCATTGCTTGATTGGTTTATTTATAATGGGCGCACAAGTATTCTGAGTAAACAAATCTCCAACCGTGATATGCGTAGCCTTGTTAGCTCTCTTAAAAAGGGTCGTGTGATTTGGTATTCACCGGATCAAGATTATGGTCTAAAACAAGGGGTCATGGCGCCATTCTTTGGCGTACCAGCAGCAACTCTGACGGCAACGCGGCGATTGGCAACCTTAGGCAATAAAGTGCATCCACCAGCCGTAATGGCGCTGCATACTTATCGACAGACGCCAGATAATTTGCCACGTGGCAAACGCCCCCATTATCATCTAACAATTACGCCAGAGCTAGAGAACTATCCAAGTGATAACGAAGTGGCTGACGCGACTCGCGTTAATGAAGTACTAGAGGGCTTGATTCGTATTGATCCCACTCAGTGGATGTGGTTCCATCGCCGTTTTAAAAATGGTCCCGAAGGTCGTAGAGATATCTATAAGTAAGCTTTTATTCCAACGAAAATCACTGGCAAAATTTGCTATAATTTACAGCTAATATTTTTTGCTATTATCAGCAGATAAATAATCATAAATTTATAATAATTTGATCAATAAATAACGGATTTCCCATGAGTAATAATCAGATTTCTGACGGCCAACCTACTATTAATAGCTCAGCAGCAGCCAAACGTATCCTTACTGGTATCAAACCGACTGGCACCCTACATCTGGGTAATTACATTGGCGCGATTCGTCCAGCGATTCAGTCTATCCAAAACAGTGATGATGAAGCATTTTTCTTTTTAGCAGATTATCACGGTATTATTGGTTGTTATGACCCTGATATTATCCATGAATCGACCAAAGCCATTGCAGCAACTTGGATTGCCTGCGGTCTTGACCCTGAGCGCGTGACTTTTTATCGTCAATCAGATGTGCCTGAAATCCCAGAACTTGCGTGGATATTGAACTGCTCATGTGCAAAAGGTCTGATGAATCGTGCGCACGCTTATAAAGCGTCAGTCGATATCAATATGGAAAAGGAAGATGTTGATCCCGATCAAGGTGTTAACATGGGGCTGTTCGGCTATCCGGTACTGATGGCCGCCGATATCTTGATGTTCAATGCTACGCATGTGCCTGTTGGTCGTGATCAAATTCAGCATATCGAGATGGCTCGTGATATTGCTGGTACTTTTAATCATCGCTATAAGCCACTGTTTACGCTACCGTCTGCTGTTGTAGATGATGATATCCCACTACTTACAGGTCTTGATGGTCGTAAGATGAGTAAGAGCTATGGCAATACCATTCCGCTATTTGGTGAGCTAAATCCACAAGTTAGCGCTGAAAAGCAGATGCATAAAGCCATCATGAAGATCGTCACCAACTCGCAGTTGCCTGCTGAGCCAAAAGACCCTGATGACTCTGCTATTTTCGAGATTTATAAAGCCTTTGCAACGCCTACTGAGATTGCCGATATGCGTGCGCAGTTTGCCGCTGGTATTGGCTGGGGCGATGCCAAACAAGCGTTGTTTGATAAAATCAATGATGAAGTTGCCCCATTCCGTGCACGTTATGAGGAACTGATGGCAAATCCAAAAGAGCTAGAAGAAATCCTACAGATGGGTGCAGAAAAAGCCCGCCGTCATAGTCGTAAGCAACTGGATAAGACCCGCCGCGCTATTGGTATCCGTCCACTTGCCAAACTTAAATAAATTATTATTTATGATGACCATAGATTGCTATCATGCAAAGTAAGCGATTAATTGAGTCTAGCGCAGAGATTCATGATATGTCTCTGCGTATCTATCAGACGCCTGTACAGCATTTGCCAGAAGATCTGTATGTGCCGCCACAAGCGTTTGCTATTTGGCTTGAGCAGTTTGCAGGGCCATTGGATTTCTTATTGTATTTGGTTAAGAAAAACAACGTCGATTTGACACGAATGCCGATATTACCGATTACAGAGCAGTATTTGGCTTATATCAGTGAATTGGACACCAATCATTTTGAGTTGGCCGGTGACTATCTACTAATGGCATCAACCTTGATTGCGATCAAGACTGAGTTGTTACTTCCTAAACCAGAAACACCTAGTGATGAGCGCGATCCAAAAGCTGAGCTGATTGAGCGTCTTGAAGAATATGCCCAAGTCAAAGCTGCCAGTCAACGTTTAGACAATTTAATCCGACTAGAGCGCGATGTGTTTCTGGCGATGGTCAGTATGCCAAGCCAAGACATTATGAATGCTGAGCTGCCAAGCTATTCACCTACTCTATTGATTGATAGCTTGTTTAAGATGCAGCTGCAACCCGACTATCAGATGCATAGCATCAAGGTCGATGCTGTGCCACTTGCTGATCGTATCGCTAGTATCAGTCGCCAACTGAGTATGGACGGCGCGCGCTCTTTTTATGAACTATTAGATAAAACACAAGGAAAAATAGGTGTGGTTGTCAGCTTTGTCGCGGTGCTTGAATTAATCAAGCGCCAACTGATTGGTGTGGTTGCTAATAGTACGGACGGTCGTGTTAACATAGCAAATAACGCTGATATCAGCCTGCCGACTCATAGCGATTTACTCGGAAAATTGACGTTAGAATGGTTAGCATAATCCTAACTGGCTTTATAGTAAGTCTAAAATCATTAAACTGAAGAAGATTATATTGAAATGGCAGATATAGACGACCCTAAAGACCACCTCCTATCTATTGAAGACATAAGTAAACAGATTGAAGTTTTACTTCATGCTTCAGAAGCACCATTAACTACTAATCACTTAAAAAAACACTTATTCTTAACGACTAATAAGTTAGAGCAGGCACTAGAACTGCTAAAGCAACGCTTAAATCTTGGCGTATTAAGTTTGCATCATACTGCCAGTGGTTATCGCTTACAAATCGCTGATAGCCATAGTGCATTAATACAGAGTGTCTTTCCCCAGCGTCAAGAACGTCTCAGCCAAGCCTTGCTAGAGACTTTGAGCGTGATTGCTTACAAGCAACCGGTGACACGTAGCGATATAGAACATGTGCGCGGCGTGACGCTATCGAGCAACATATTGCGTCAATTGTTTGATAAAGGCTGGATTGAAGAAAATGGTTACAAAGATACTTTGGGTCGTCCGGCATTACTGCATACTACGTCTCAATTCTTAGATGCTTTTGGACTGAGCCATTTAGATGAGCTACCGCCCATGCCAGAGATAGACAGTATCAGAGCATCCTCTTAAATAAATCCGATAAAATACTCTTGCTCAATAAAAAAGGACACACCTATTAGGTATGTCTTTTTTTATGATTCTAATCAGCTAGTTTAATAAATAAAATGCTGATCACTTCTACTGATTGATAATATCAACACCTTTTGGCGGCGTAAACTTAAACTGACTGCTGCTAATGCTTGGGTTCATTTTGATACCGCTAAACTTAATAGAGGTAGTCTGTCCTAAGCTATCATTTAACACCATCATCACAGGCTTGCCACCGCTAAAGCTCATTGACAAGCTTTTAAAGCTAGCACTATCTGACTTTGGATACAGCACATAGTAGTTTTTATTGGCATACGGCTGGGTGATTTTAAAGTTCTTATCGATTTTACTTGGATCACCTGATAGTAATAGCGCTGGCGTATTACCCACTTGGCTGTCTACATTTTGTTTAGTAGCTTGCTCCAAGTCCTTATCATAAACCCACATCGAGCTACCATTTGCCACAATCAGCTGCTCTGATGGAGATTTGGTTTCCCAACGGAAATTATTTGGACGTTGTACGCTCATGGTACCACTGAACGTACCGCTATTAGCGCCCTTAGTCGTCTGGCTAAAGTTGGCCGTCATGCTCTTAGTATTGGTCAAAAGCTTATTTAAGCGCTTAGCTGCCGTTATATTGTCAGCTGGCGCTGCTGTCGCCGATTGCGTTATCGCCATCATAGGCGCTGCGACGCCAAGCGTAGTCATTAAGACGCCTGCCAATGCTCCGCCCATCATCTTTTGTTTTAGCGTTGTTGTCTGTTTAGTCGATTGATTAGTCAGTAAAGTCATTATAAATCCTCTCTAAAAATGCAAAATAGCATAAAAATAAAACGTTTTATCAAATTTTTGTTTTCGGTAAATGTTCATCATACGAGTACAAAACCGGTGTGATAAAACAATGAGGACAGTGTGCCAGTTTTTTTATTACGCGCCTAGTCATGATTTGCAATCATTACTACTGCTGGCATACAGGCTTGTAAATACAACAGTTACAAAGTAATAAATAGCCTTTATTGTAGTTTTAACCGTTTTAATCAGTGGTTAACATAAGCTTATAAGCATAAAAAACCCCTACTACCAAACGGTAATAAGGGCTTTTTTAGTCATCAAATTATTTTATCTAAAAGATAAAATAATCTAGATGGGCAACTAGGCGCTTTCAACCATCACATAACGACGGTTAAATTTACCTTTGGTCGCAAACTTTACCACACCGTCATTTAGTGCAAATAAAGTATGGTCACGACCCATGCCAACACCTTCGCCGGCGTGGAATTCTGTACCACGTTGACGAACGATGATGTTACCAGCGACGATGGCTTGACCGCCAAAGATTTTTACGCCTAGCATTTTTGGGTTTGAATCACGACCGTTACGGCTTGAACCGGCAGCTTTTTTATGTGCCATGAGAAAATCTCCTTGTTAATGTGACTTATCGCTAATGCGACAACTCTTAAGCTTTTAGTGCGTTATTAATCATCAATAAACTGACAATCGTTAATTAAGCATTAATCGCTTTGATTTTTAACAAGGTGTACCATTGGCGGTGACCTTGCTCTTTGTGATAATGCTTACGACGGTTGTGCTTGACGATACGGATTTTTTCGCCGCGACCATGCTCAACCACTTCAACTTCAACACTAGCGCCTTCAACGATAGGCTGACCGATCTTGACAGTTTCACCATCAACAATCATCAACACATCTTCAAATTTGATTGTTTCGCCTGTTTCTGCTTTAAGTAATTCAACTTTAAGCAATTCATTAACGACTACACGGTGCTGTTTACCACCAGTTTTGATTACTGCGTACATTGTATGACTCCGTTTAACCCGTGTGCCGTGGCTGATATCATACCAACACTTCGACGACGAACACGACAGGGAAAAATTAAAGGCAAGATTTTACGGCTTTTTGCTGATAAAAGCAAGCCGCACCTCTTGTTTTTGTATGGTGGTGATACCAAAAATCTATACTCGTATCAGACACAATGTCATTGATTAATCAGCGCAATGTATATCGCTATTAATATAGACCGCCTAATAACACGCAGAGATAGTGGTTAAAATCCAACAGCGGCTATTATAGCTTATCTAATCAGATACTTACAGTTTTTTGTAAATAGACATGTAATAAGTATCTATTCATTAGTCATCTTTGTTTAGATCACTTAGCTGCTAATAGCTACTTACCAGTGATTTGCTGATTTTCACCATAATAAACGCTGTAATATTCGCCTGAACCTCAAGCGCCGTATCGCATTTTGCTATACTTAAATCAACAATATCACTAGACAGCTATGCTATCATGCATAAAACGCTGGCTTTGCTAAGTATCACTATTAAAAGTATCGCTATTAAAATATTCTTTATTTTTATTGGTATGATTATCTATTATGACTTGTACTCCTTTATCTAAAACCGCTGCGCCATTGTCTACCGCGCCATCAGTCAATCTATCGTCTACACCAACCTATGCTGACATCCAGAGTATTGTGGCTGATGATTTCGATATTATGGACAAACAAGTATTTGGCAGCCTTAATTCCAAAGTTAAGCTGGTGATGAATGTCTCACAGCACGTGATTAATGCAGGCGGCAAACGTATGCGCCCATTAATTACCTTGTTATGCGCGCGAATGCTTAATGATGAGCCATCGAAGCAAGCCATGCATTTGGCAGCGATTACTGAGATGCTGCATACGGCAACTTTGGTACATGATGATGTTATTGATGAATCAGGACAGCGCCGTGGTAAGCCTACTGCCAATGCCACTTGGGATAATGCGACAGCTGTCTTGGTCGGCGATTATTTGATTGCTCGTGCTTTTAATTTGTTAGTGGGCTTTCAAAGCTTGCAACTATTGCAAGTGTTTTCAGACGGTACTTGTGATATTGCTGAAGGTGAAGTATTACAACTGCAGCATCAGCATAATCCTGAAGCAACTGAGCAAGATTACCTCAATATCATCGATGGTAAGACTTCACGGTTATTTATGATGGCAACTCAAGGCGCTGCGATTTTGCAAGGTCAAACGCAGCATTTGCAAGCATTGGCTGATTTTGGTCAGCACTTTGGCAATGCTTTTCAAATTGTCGATGACGTGCTTGATTACAGTGGCGATAGTGCGCTGATGGGTAAAAATCTCGGCGATGATCTAGCTGAAGGCAAACCTACTCTACCTACTATTAAAGCACTCGAACTACTCAAAGATAGCAACAAAGAAGGCTATGAGCAGCTGCGTATCGCCGTCCAAACGGGCAAAACACCCAATGCAGAACAGTTAATCGACTTAGTACGCCATTCAGGCTCACTAGATTACTGTAAACAGCGGGCTTTAGAAGAAACCAAGCTTGCCCAACAAGCACTCAGCAGTTTGCCGGATAATCGCTATCGTCAGGGCCTATACCAGTTGACTGAACTTGCCAGCGCTCGCTTATTATAACTATCAAATAACAACGCTTAGTTATTATTTATATTGCTACTACATTGATAAGACTCAAATCGATACTGCTTATATTGATATAAGCAGTTAAATGTTTTTATTGCTAAATTTTACTTAATTATTGCTATAGCAATGTTTTTCTGAACAGACTAAATATTGCTTCTTATGTGTCTCCCTTTATTAATAATGCACTTCTATATTTTTTAAATAAACAAAATTTAACAATGTTATCACTGAATAGCCAATGTAAATTTTGCCCTTCATTTTTAGCGTAATGCTTGTGTTTTCAATAGGTTCTAATCTTTTATTACTATAAACGGCAATTATAGCCGCCAGAAACGGTTTTTTTCGCCTTGACTGTGGGGTATACCCTATAGTTTATAATCTCTTATTAAATTTACTTATCCGGTTATTGAGCATTCAATGTACTGTGATAACGATAAATGCCTAATAGTTTTTTATATTTTCTACGTTAAGATGTATCCATAAACTTTTTATACTGTCACTATTTATTATTATATGATATTTATATTGCCGAGGACATTGATGAAGCACTCTTATCTTGCGCTTGTAATAGCAACTGTACTATCTGGAGCTGTACTGGTTGGCTGTGACAAAAAAGAGGATGCCGCTGGCGACGCGGCGGCGGCACAGCAACAAATGCCGCCCTCCGTCGTCAACGTTCAGACTGTTACTTTTGATACCGTACCACAAGTACAGACTTTTGCTGGACGTACAGCGGCTTATCAAACCGCTGATGTCCGCCCACAGGTGAATGGCATTATCGACGAAGTGTTGTTCCGTGAGGGCAGCAACGTCAAAAAAGGTCAACCTTTATATCGCATCAATACGGATAACTATGCGACGTCTATTACCAGTGGTCAGGCAGCAATAGCCCAAGCAGAAGCCAACTATCAGACGGCATTGGCTAATAATGCCAATGCAAAAGCGGATTTGGCCAGCCGTCAAGCGTCATTATCACAAGCACAAAATGATTTGCAACGTCTGCAAGGTTTGGTGGCTATTGATGCCATCTCAAAGCAGCAATACGATCAAGCACAAACCGCTGTGCGTACTGCACAAGCAGCTGTCCAAAGCGCCAATGCTGCTATCGGTCAATCACAAGCCGGTATTGAAAGCGCAAAAGCAGGTATCCAAACGGCGAAGGCTGGCTTGCAAGCGAGCACTTTAGATCTCAATCGTACTATCGTACGTGCGCCTATCTCAGGTCGTACAGATCGCTCGAGCGTCACTGCCGGTACATTGGTTAGCTCAGGTCAACCTACTCCTTTAGTGACTATCTCACGCCTAGATCCTATCTATGTCGATATCAGTCAATCATCCTCTGAGCTGCTTAAATTGCGTCAGCAGATCTCTGCAGGCAAAGCAAAAACTGGCATGAACTCAGTTGAATTGGTGTTAGAGGATGGTTCAACCTATCCTGTACGTGGCGAGTTGGCATTGTCAGAGGCGAAAGTCGATGAATCAACAGGGGCAGTGACCTTACGTGCCATCTTCCCAAATAACAGCAATATCTTATTACCCGGTATGTATGTCACTGCGCGCTTAACCCAAAGCGTCATTACCAATGCGGCATTAATTCCGCAAAGCGCAGTCACACGTACACCTAAGAGTGAAACGCAAGTCTATATCGTCGATGAAAACAACAAAATCCAAGTTCGTCCGGTCACGATTAATGGTACTTATCAAGGACAATGGGTAGTCACTGACGGTCTTCAAGCTGGCGACAAAGTCGTGATTATCGGCGGCGCAAAAGTGAAGCCTGAACAAGAGGTTATTGCGAAGCCATTAGAAAATCCAAACCCTGCGCCTGCTGCAAAAGAGGCTGCTGCCAAAACACCGCAGCAAGCTGCACAATCAGCCGCCAAATAATTCCATTCAAAGCTAGGAAGACTTAGGGATTTACTATGTCACGTTTTTTTATTGATCGCCCTATTTTTGCATGGGTGATGGCTATTTTAGTCATGCTTATCGGGATAATATCGGTTATTAACCTACCAATCGAGCAGTATCCACGTATTGCACCACCGACCATCTCAGTCAGTGCCAGCTATCCTGGTGCTAACGCACAAACTGTCGAGAACTCAGTCATACAGATCATTGAACAACGTATGAAGGGTCTTGATGGTCTGATGTATATGTCGTCATCGAGCTCGTCAAATGGTAGCGCCTCAGTGACGCTTACCTTTGAGAATGGTACTGATTCTGATACCGCACAAGTACAAGTACAGAATAAACTGCAAGCAGCGATGAGCTCCTTGCCTGAGTCTGTTCAGCGTCAGGGCGTCAACGTCAATAAATCGTCTAGCAGTTTTTTGATGGTGCAAGCATTTATTTCTGAAGATGGCACTATGGATCGAGCGGATATTGCCGATTACATTAATTCCAATGTCGTCGATTCGATCAGTCGTGTAGAGGGTGTGGGGGAAGTTCAAGTCTTCGGTTCTACCTATGCGATGCGTGTATGGCTTGACCCTTCACGCCTACGCAGCTATAACATGGTACCGTCTGATGTCGTCAATGCAATACGAGCGCAGAACGCGCAAGTATCTGCTGGTCAGCTAGGTCAAGCACCTGCTGATACCGATCAACAGGTTATCAATGCCACCGTCACCGTGCAAAGCTATCTACAAACACCTGAAGAATTCCAAAATATTCTGTTAAAAACAGATACCTCAGGCGCCCAAGTACGCTTAGGCGATGTGGCAGATGTCGAAATCGGTAGTGCAGACTATAGTGTAGTATCGCTATATAACGGTCAAGAAGCTGCCGCTTTGGGTATTTCACTCGCAGGTGGTGCTAACGCGCTTGAGACTCGTGAAGCCGTTGGCGCACGTATGGCGGAGCTAGAAAAAAACTTCCCAATTGGTCTAGTCTCAGTCGTTCCTTATGACACCACGCCATTCGTACGCTTGTCTATCGAACAAGTCGTCATGACCCTCATTGAGGCGATTGTGTTGGTATTTATCGTCATGTTCATTTTCTTACAGAACTGGCGTGCAACTATTATTCCAACGCTTGCCGTACCTGTCGTTTTACTGGGCACGTTCGCAGTGCTTTATGTAGCGGGCTTTAGTATCAACGTGCTGACCATGTTTGCGATGGTACTATCCATCGGTCTATTGGTCGATGATGCGATCGTTGTGGTAGAGAACGTTGAACGTATCTTAGAAGAAGATCCTCATATTTCTATTAAAGACGCGACTATTCAATCGATGGGTGAGATTAGTAAGATTGTTATCGGTATTGCTTTGATTCTATCAGCAGTATTTGTACCGATGGCCTTCTTCGGTGGTTCAACGGGCGTAATTTACCGTCAGTTCTCCATTACTTTGATTACTGCTATGGTGTTATCAGCCATTGTCGCCCTTGTTTTCACCCCTGCGCTATGCGTGACCTTATTAAAACGTGGCAAGAGCCATGAAAAAGGCAACGAAGAAAAGCAAAAAGGCTTCTTTGGCTGGTTTAACCGCTCATTCTTTAAGCTTAGTCATTCATACGAAGGCTTTGTCGGTAAAAGCTTTCGCTTCAAATGGTTATATTTGATTGGTTATGCGGCCATTATTGGCGTCATGGTGGTGGTATTCTTACGTATTCCCGGCTCATTTTTACCAGAAGAAGATCAAGGTATTATGTTTACCTTGGTTCAGCTTCCTGCCGGTTCGACGTTAGATGAAACACAAGAAGTGCTCGATAAAGTGAGTAACTACTACACCACACAAGAAGCTGATAATATCGCCTCCGTCTTTACCATTGCAGGCTTCAGCTTTGCAGGTCAAGGGCAAAATATGGGACTGGCATTCGTTCGCTTGTCAGATTGGGAATCGCGTTCCGGTGATGAGAACACCGCTCAGGCTGTTGCTGGTCGAGCAATGGGTTACTTCTTTACCCAATTAAATGAAGCGCAAGTTTTTGCGATTGTACCGCCAGCCATTACCGAACTTGGTAACGCCAGTGGTTTTGATTTAATGATTCAAGATAATGGTAACCTTGGTCACGACGGGCTACTTGAAGCACGAAACATGCTGCTAGGCATGGCAGCGCAAAACGATCAAGTCGCTGGTGTACGCCCTAACGGTCAGGAAGATTCACCGCAGCTTAAGGTGAATATCAACCAAGAGCAAGCCGCCGCTTATGGCTTGTCACTAGGTAATATCAATAGCGTTATCTCCACCGCTTGGGGCTCAAGCTACGTGAATGACTTCATTGATCGTGGCCGTATTAAACGCGTCTTTGTTCAAGGTGAAGCGAGTAGCCGCACCAATCCGGATGATATTGGTAAATGGTACGTACGAAATGAAATGGGCGATATGATCTCATTTAATGCTTTTTCGACCAGTGAATGGCAATCAGGCTCACCACGTTTGACTCGCTACAACAGCTTACCGTCTATGAACATCCAAGGTAGTGCTGCGCCCGGTCTAAGTACTGGTGAAGCGATGAGCTCGATGGAAGCGATGATCGAAAAGCTACCTGAGGGTGTCGGTTACGAGTGGACGGGTATGTCACTAGAAGAGCAAAAGTCAGGCGCGCAAGCACCGATGCTCTACGCGCTTTCAATCTTAGTGGTATTCTTATGTTTGGCCGCTTTGTATGAAAGCTGGTCTATCCCCTTCTCTGTCCTACTGGTCATTCCACTTGGGGTATTAGGGGCAGTCATATTTACGTGGTTACGAGGTTTCGCCAACGATATTTACCTGCAAGTAGGTCTATTGACGGTGGTTGGTCTATCGGCCAAAAACGCCATCTTGATTATCGAGTTTGCTAAAGAGCATCAAGAGGAAGGCTATAGTCTAAAAGAGGCAGTCATGACAGCAGCACGCCAACGTCTGCGCCCCATTATCATGACCTCGCTTGCCTTTGGTCTAGGTGTTGTGCCATTATTCTTGGCGAGCGGTCCAGGTTCAGGCAGTCAAAATGCCATTGGTACCAGTGTGGTTGGCGGCGTCGTAACGGCGACCCTCTTAGGCATCTTCTTTATCCCGATGTTCTACATCTGGATACGCAGTGTGTTCCCTCACAAGTATGACAACAATAAGCCAAATAATGGTGGGAGTACGCCTGGCGGCTCTAATCCGAACAATCCAGACAGTCCAGTTGGACCAACAGAGTATAATGAGCCACCGATCATACACGTTGACGACGATATGCAAAACATGACGCTCTCTAAGAGAGCTCAGCCTGCAAGCTTTGGAGATAATACACAATGAGTTTAAGTTATTTTGTTACCCCCAACTCAGCAACTAAGGCAGTCTCTTTGACTGCCCGCGTTCGCCAAAATAGCGGTCGTTTGCTTGGCTTAACGGCTTTGGCATTCAGCATGGCGGCTTGTAATACCATTCCAAAGGCTGATACACGTCCTATATTGGCGGTGCCTAATATTCCGATCGAACAAACCTATGGCGCGTTTGATAAAGAGACCGTTAGTAGCGCTGAGCAAGCCAGTCTTGCTAGTCAACGCTGGCAGAACTTTTACAGCGATGAGCGTTTAAAGGGTCTGATTGCTCTAGGTTTAGAGAACAATAAAGACTTTGAAAGTGCTCGTTTAGCGATTGAAAAAGCCCGTGCACAATATCAAATTACTGATATCAATGATCTACCTCGCATTGATGGTAATGCTGGCTATTCACGCGCGCGTCAACGCGGACAAACAGGCGATAACTATAACGTTAACCTTGGTCTTACCAATTATGAGCTCGACTTTTGGGGTAAAATTGCCAGCTTAAAAGATCAAGCGTTGCAGAACTTTTTATCAACGACAGCGGCAAAAGACGCGACCCAGATCAGTCTGATTAGTAACATTGCTCAAAGCTATGCCAATTTGAGCTATAGCTTGGCGCAGCTACAACTGGCAGAGGCGACTGTAGAGAGCCGTGAGAAATCGCTATTTATTGCTAGCAAACGCTTTGAAGCTGGTATTGATCCTAAGCTGCCCTCTTTACAATCTAGTGCCTCACTTGAGAATGCCCGACTTGCCGTTTTACGTGCCCAAAGCAGTATTTTAAAATCACGTAATGCATTGCAGTTCTTGGTTGGTGGACCGATTCCAACCAATCTGATTCCAACGCCTGCGGTCAGTAATATCACAAGTCAGCAAGTATTTAGTGCTGGCTTGCCAAGTGAGCTGCTACGCTATCGTCCTGATGTGTTGCAAGCAGAATATAATCTGAAAGCAGCTGGTGCGAATATCGAAGTGGCGCGTGCGTCTTACTACCCTTCTATCAGCTTAGCCAGTAATGTTGGTTTAAGCAGCGGCAGCTTAAATGACCTATTCAAAAGTGGTTCTGTCGGCTGGTCATTCGGTCCAAGCGTTAGTGTGCCTATCTTTGATGCTGGTCGTTTAGATGCCAATTATGATGTGGCACAAATCGAGCGTAAGCAGACCCTTGCAGGCTATGAGCGCTCAATTCAAACCGCTTTCCGTGAAGTGTCAGATGTACTAGCCACCCGTGCAACTTTGGGCGAGCAGTTAGAGGCGCAGTATCGTTTGCAAGACAACTTTGAGCAAACGTATCAGATTGCTGATGCGCGATTTAAAGCAGGTATCTCAAACTATTTAGACGTTCTTGATGCTCAGCGTTCGTTATTTTCAACGCAACAAGGCATTTTGGATTTAGAGCTACAGAAAATCATCAGTCAAGTTGAGCTTTATCAAGTGTTGGGTGGCGGTGCCAATCTAGATGTACCAACCGTGATTCCTGTACCGCAACATAGAAATCTGGTACAAGTAGTCAATGCAGCTACCAATAGCAACAAGGCAAAAGCTACTGATGCTATCGATGCGGCAAGTTCTGCGCGTGTGGTTTCGGCTCAAGAAGCCCTCGCTATTAAACAGGCACAGCCAGTAGAAAAATCGACCTTTAAGCCAACGGCTGTAGTCGATGTCAATAACGATGGCAAGACTGATGCCGCTATCGGTGTAATCACCGAAGAGACTATGCTTAAAGAGAACAGTGTCGAGCAAGTACCAGTCACGCAGATTATTGAGCCGTAAATCTTTCTTTATAAAGCCCTAAACGCGTGACGTACTTTTATCACGTTGATAGTCGATAACTACAATCAGCCCTACCGACTCATTATAGTAAGTCGGCAGGGCTTTTTGCTTTTGATAGTGCTTTTGCTTTTCATAGCTGGTATTGGGTATAGTATCGACATTGTGTGACGTACCTTTTTAAAAACCTTAGTAGTAACCTCATTAAAAATTTCAGTAATTAAAAAAATAACCGTGATTGCCATTCAGATAAGGAAACAATATGACTTATACTTTTAACCGCCAATTCCCTGAAACTCGCCTACGTCGTTTGCGTTATAACGACAATATACGGGCAATGATTCGCGAAGTTGAGTTGCATCCCAAGCACTTTATCGCCCCCGTTTTTGTATTAGAAGGTACTAACGAGCGCCAACAAATCGCTAGTATGCCGGGGGTTGAGCGCTTGTCGATAGACCTGCTCATTAAGCACGCCAAAGACTTGTTGAGCGAAGGCGTCACAACTATCGATATCTTCCCAGTGATTGATAATTCACTAAAAACCCCTGATGGTAGGTCTGCTTATGATGAAAACGCTCTCACTGCGCGTGCGGTAAAAGCGGTCAAAGATGCTGTGCCAGAGATGGTCGTCATGACCGATGTGGCATTGGACCCTTATACTTCACACGGTCAAGATGGACTACTCGATGACTCAGGTTATGTCGTAAACGATGCAACGGTTGAAGTATTGGTCAAGCAGGCATTGGTTCACGCCCGCGCCGGTGCCGACATCATATCCCCTAGCGATATGATGGACGGTCGTATCAAAGCCATGCGTGATGCTTTTGAAGCCGAAGGTTTTGTGAATACCGCTATCATGGCGTATTCAGCAAAATACGCTTCTGCTTATTACGGTCCATTCCGTGATGCGGTCGGTAGTGCTGGCAACTTAAAAGGTGGGCATAAGAAGCAGTATCAGATGGACTTTGGTAATCGCGCTGAAGCGCTACACGAAGTTGCCATGGACATCAATGAAGGCGCGGATATGGTGATGATTAAACCGGGTCAGCCATACTTAGATTTAATCCGTGAAGTCAAAAACACCTTTGGTGTACCAACGTTTGCCTACCAAGTCTCTGGTGAATATGCCATGCATATGGCAGCGATTCAAAACGGTTGGCTGACTGATGCGGTGATTTTAGAATCACTCATTGGCTTCCGCCGTGCAGGTGCCGATGGTATCTTGACCTATTTTGCATTAGAAGCGGCAAGACAGCTGAATAACGCTTAATTTCAGCATATTTTTATATATAGTTAATCCACTTTTAAAAGGGTACAGAACTACTGAGGCTAATTATTCGCAGCCTCTGTCTGCGTAGGCACAGCAAGCAAGAAAAATTAACCCCAGTAGTACCTTATTATATTTATATTTCTTTTATTTAGGACCGACTAGACTAAAAAAACCGTACCCACGACTTTATAGCAGCGGGTACGGTTTTTTATTTCTTTATCACAAAAACTCAAACAGCATTTTATAAAATAGCACTCGATAAATGTGCCCGCCCATGCGGCTTATCAAAGTCAATAACAGGACCAGCCGGTATCACTCCAGTTGGATTAATCGTTGCGTGGCTGGTGTAATAATGTGCTTTGATATGTTCCATATTCACGGTGTCTTTAATACCCGATACTTGATACAAATCACACAGATAGCCCCAAAGATTGGGATAATCAACGATGCGGCGAATATTACATTTAAAATGTCCAACATAAACGGCATCAAAACGCACTAAGGTCGTGAATAAGCGCCAATCCGCCTCAGTTATTGTGTTACCTATTAAGTAACGTTGGTCTGCCAAACGCACCTCTAACGTATCTAGCGCAGCGAATAGCGCAACGACCGCTTCTGTATAAGCAGCTTGCGTGCTCGCAAAACCAGCTTTATAGACGCCATTATTGATAGCATCATAAACAAACGTATTTATCTCATCAATGTCTATTATTGCATCGGATGGTAAAAAATCGCCAGCTACTGCCCCAACGCCATCAAAAGCTGAGTTAAACATACGAATGATCTCAGCAGATTCATTGCTGACGATGGTATTGATCTTTTTATCCCATAATACTGGTACTGTCACCCGCCCCGTATAATTTGGCTTTGCCGCGAGATAAACTTCATATAAATAACTTGCATTGATAATAGGGTCAGCGATAACACCTACACCCTCTGCAAACGTCCAACCTTTATCGCCCATAAAAGGATGAACCACAGACATCGAAATAATATCTTCTAGACCTTTGAGTCTGTGGTAAATCGTGGTGCGATTTGCCCATGGACATGCCAAAGAGACATATAAATGATAACGGTTGGCTTCGGCTTGAAAGCCACCTTGACCCGATGGACCAACACTACCATCTAACGTTACCCAATTTCTAAAGCCTGCATCTTCTCGCTCAAAGCGTCCACCGTTAGATGCTGTATCATACCATTTATCCTGCCAGTACCCATCGACCAATAAACCCATACGGTGCTCCTAACCCTTTCACTGTTAACTTAACTTAACTTTATTAGATACTATTCGATTATCATCAGCGTTGTTTTCTATTATCTGCAATAGTGTTACTAGATTGCCCAGTACGAAGCGACTCATCGCTATTGACAATAAAAACTAAATTATAATTCTATTATAGCAATTAAAAATACATAAAAATCCTTATTTGACTGTCGATACAAAGCTAAATCGCAAGATCACAATAATAAGGCAGTTTTATTATAAAAAAGGCTTGCAAAATAGTGGAAACTTGATAGAATACTCAACCTAAATAGGCGTATAGCTCAGTTGGTTAGAGCGCTACCTTGACATGGTAGAGGTCAGCAGTTCGAGTCTGCTTATGCCTACCAAATATTTAGAAAGCCCCGGTCTAACGACTGGGGCTTTTTTTGTCCGTAAAATATGGGCTGTAGGTGAAATATAAAGCTAGGCTTGATCAAAACTTGCCCAATTATAGCCATAGCCAAACTGCATCAAAAAATCTATGTGCCTAAATTGTGCCTTCTATCAATTCTACCTGTCTTTTAAAATAGCATTTTTGACCTTCACTCTAGTTTGCCTAAAACGTTCTTAAAATTAATTTACTTCTCTTTCTCTACCGACTCGTTGGGTACGTAAGTGAACAAACCACCCACTCCAATCTCCAATGCCTCACAAATTTTATCCATAGTCTCGAAGTCTATCCTTAAAGTTTGTTCATTATAAATTTTGGGCATAGTCGATTTACTGATACCCGTTATTCTTATCAAATCTGCAACTTTCATTCTGCACGCAGCTTAATTCTATTTGATAAATGTCTTATGATTGGGATGATTACCATACCTATCAATTCAGATGATGTGGGCATTTGGTTGCCTGTTTATATTGGTGAGACGCTCGCCATGACCACACGCTTTGTATTTACTTGTGATGGATTACTGGAAGAATTGTGAGGTACCACATGATGACAAAATCATTGCTACAATCACTGGTCTATCTGCTAATAAATCTAAAATATTTATCAAATTGCTTTTGAGTATTCAGCTTTTTGAAAGCAATGGCGAGCTATTATTCAGCTCATATCTTAATGATAAAAAAGAAACCGCGACAAATAATAGGAAAATAAAATCAAAACTAGGTAAAAAAGGTGCTGCTGCTCGGTGAGGTAAAAATGAAAGCAGTGACAGTCAAAACTCTAAGCCTGCTTATGATAAAAGTAATGCCCAAGGAGTATCTGCGCCATGCTAACGCCATACTTGATCAAGGACAACAAGACGTTGATACTTACTTCGACCGCATGGCATGATGACGATGCTATTGATGGTAATCAACAGATGCGAGAAATAACCAAAGAGCTGGTGAGGTTGTTTGGTGAATGGCAGCTAAACTTTGGTAATAAAGCAAAAGCTAAGGACTATCCTATACACAAAGCCATATTATGGGCAACGGTCATCATGCATTTTCAGCCAACTGGTAAGAGCTCGGCAGCGCTCTATCCTTGAAGAATGGCCACCAAGCTCAGCACGTGACTTGCTGGCATTAGCGGATGCAAGTGAGCAAGACTATCCAAACAGTCGCCACGCTTATCTTGATGCCGCTCAGCAAAAGTATGTCCATGCTGTGGTTTATGAGACGGCTCGAAGGATTGGCTTTTCAGACATAAAAAATAAAGCAGAAACCGTTACCCATCCCTCTTGGCAGCAAATATATCCAAAAGTATGTCAAGAATATAGCAACGGCGCGACATTCGTATTACCTCAATCACGACAAATTGCCCATAAACACATACTTAT
Organism: Psychrobacter sp. S4(2024); assembly: GCF_036861305.1. Lineage (NCBI taxonomy): Bacteria > Pseudomonadati > Pseudomonadota > Gammaproteobacteria > Moraxellales > Moraxellaceae > Psychrobacter > Psychrobacter sp. S4(2024). Next base: position 545,328 of record NZ_JAZAQR010000001.1, read on the forward strand.
GTCTAATGATAGCCCTATGGCAGCAACCGTTGATAAATTCTTAAAAGGGTTTGGACGGCAAAGTATTTAGTACTATATATGAATAGGTTGTAATAAACTTAACTAGTTTAGCGGTCTTTTATAAGTGATTTACAGCGATCAACGAGATCACACAATATATAGAGCTGTACTATAATCAGACTAGGACTCAAAGAGTTTAGGCTATCGATCGCCAAGACAGTTGTGGTTTAACTTTTATCATCAAGCTGCGTAACTAAAATCTCCCAAGTTTAACTCTACAGATTTGACGGCAGGGGTCATTATCGCCTCAACATAAAAAAAACGAAAGAACCAGAGAGGTATCTTTCGTTTAGGACTTGCTTAGCTATACTTAGTGAAACTCATACAGTATAGAAAATATAACACTACAGTAGTGCGGCGTGGCTTAAGTCATATCATAACACCTAGACAAACACGCTCTTCCTTGCTTTATTTTTTATAGTTTATTAACTTGGTTAACATACAACTACATCATCTCCTTATTAATACAATCATCCTTATGTAGTGCGTTGTAGAGCTTCGTCTCTGCAACTTTTATCAATGCCTCACGCTTAGCATAATCGTAACTTTGGGTAGCATTGGCATCAACTAATCGGTCTTGATTGTTCTCTTCTTGCCACCCAATGATACTCTGCAAAAGCTGGGCACAATAGGCTTCGTGCGCCTCATCAAACAAGGGCGTATCGGCGGTAGGTGCACTACCAATATTATCTGAGACCGTAGTGATTGCTAACATCATGATAGCGTCAAAACTTTGCTGACTAACTTGTATATCACTTTGCTTTTTTGTGGCGAACATTATCTTTCCCGCTGTCTTGTACTTAAGAGTTTATAACTCGCTATACTAGATTTCTGATGTGACAAACTAATGACATCATCACAATTAATGTAATTAATTACAGCTTTCAACTGAACCGTTCCAGTATTGCCGGACGCTCAACAGGGACGCGTATAAAGCCCATGAGAACCTATTGAACCTCAATTTTAGCCCAACTATGCCCAATCAAATTTGGACGGGCGACGTGACTTATATTCGTATCAAAAGCGGCTGGTGCTATCTAGCCGTTGTTTTAGATTTATATGCCCAGCATATGATGGGCTTTACTGTATCAGACTGCCCTGACAGTATGCTGACCGCTAAGGCGCTACAGATGGCATATCACACCAGTCAGACATTCGCTGAAGCTAGGAGTGCCATTATTGATTATATCTGAGGCTATATTCTATCTAATAATGCGCCAACCTCTGAACTTAGCAAAGAAACCCTTAAGTCTTTCAGAAAAATTCAAAGCCTCCGATTCTGTTACCTCCTCGACATGATGGCGAGCCGCCAGTATCGGCTGTTCTAGCAATCTTTCATGATGATCAAAAGCGCGATCCAGACTGATACTCATGATAGAGAAGTTGGTCGGCCGTGGTAGACAGCGATATACTTGACCTTTATTAATTAAATCAATGACCATATGGGCATCTTTGAATTCAGTCAACATAAGAACCATCAAATCTGGCTGAATATTCTTTAAAGCATAAACAATGGGGGTAATATTTTCTTTATTGAGTGTCGAATCCGTAATAGTGACGCCAAAGCGTTTTTTTTGTAATAACTTTGCTGCCTGTTCAAGGTTACTGGCCCAACTCACGGTATAAGCACTCTTAAAGTGACTTTTTATTTGCTGATAGACGCTCTCGTCGTCATCTAATACCAATATATTACGATTGCTACCAGTGATGCCACCACTAACTTTTTGAGTATCATTACCTTGCATAGTGTTTTGGGTGATTTCTTGAGTTTGCTGAGCAATTTCTGTGGCTTTATTGACGATTTGTTTAAGCTCATCATTTTGCCATGGCTTTGTGATATAACGATAAATTTCGCCCTCGTTCACAGAGTCAATCACTGCATTCAAATCAGCATAGCCAGTCAGTAAAATACGCAGTGTATTTGGTGAGGCCGCTTTGATATCACGTAACACTTCTGTACCTTGCTTATCTGGCATGCGTTGGTCGCTGATGACCACTTGCACATCATGCTCGCTGACATACTTCATCAATTCGCTAGCATCAGTGGTGATAAATACATCATGTGACTGGCGAAAATGCATTTTTAAACTGCGTAAAATGCGTGGCTCATCATCGATAAAAGCGATTTTTGGTTTTTGCATGACGCTCTCTTTAAATAAGTGATGGGAAGTCTCTTAACTTTCAAATAAGGCTTGTGAAGGTTTAGGTTCATGAGCGCTAGACTGTATCGGTAACTTAATAGTAAACGTCGTGCCCGCGCCAACGATTGAACTAACCTCGATATATCCACCATGTTGCTCGATAATTTGTGCCGTAATAGCTAACCCTAGCCCCGTGCCATGGCCTGCTTTTTTGGTAGTAAAAAATGGCTCAAAAATCTTCGCCAGCGTATTTTCTTGGATACCGACACCATTGTCTTTGACGCTCACGATAATGTGCTGCTGCGCCTTATCAATAGAAGAGCTGACTTGCAATGTCCCTTTATGATCAGCTGGCATGGCTTGGGCGGCATTATTAAATAGGTTCAATAATACTTGATTGACCTGTGAAGGGTTGCATTGAATCGGCGGTAGTTCGGCTAGATTGGTTTTGACGTCTAGAGTTTTTAAATTATTGCGCGCCATAATCAATGAGGTATTGATGCAATCATTGATATCAACATCCTTTACCTTAGATTCATCAATTCGAGAAAAGTCGCGCAAGCTGACGACCAGCTCGGCAATCTGATCGACGCCGTAAAGTCCATCTTTAATCAAATCGGCCAAATCCTCACTGACCTCATCTTCTTTAATTTCCTCGCAGCATTGTAAGGTTTGCTCTATCAGTTGCTCGACTTGTTCTTGATTGATAGTTGGCGCTTTTAAGACCTGCAATAATTGATCAGTATGTTGTAGTAACTCATCAAAGCGCATGAGATTATCGCCAACCAATTCCATGTTACTTCGCACGTAGCCTAGCGGCGTGTTGACCTCATGCGCCACACCTGCCACCATTTGGCCAAGCGTAGCCATTTTTTCAGAACGCACCAGATGCACTTGTGAGGCTTTTAACTCATCCATGGCTTGCTGTAAATCTTGTGTGCGGGCGGCGACTTGTTTTTCTAGATGAACATTGATTTCAGCAAGTGCGCCTTCATTCTCGACGACGCGATCAATCAATTGATTGGTCTGCTCACTAATAACTTGAATCTCACTGACATTTGAATGAGGAAGTTTGTGCGCGCTTAATTGTTGATATTTTTTTTGCTCAATTAACATCCCCATGTCAGCCACTGACTGTGCCATGTGCTTTAGCGGCCGCGTAAAGTAGCGACGAAATACCCATGCGGTCAACAACAAGATAGGAATGAAGCCCAACAGCATGGCTTGAATCAGTTTATTAGACAGGGCATTTGCCACGCTCATCAGGTCATTATCAGGCTTGACAATGACCATCTTCCAATACGTAAAAGGCATGCGAAACACGAAGGCGGTGGCGGGCTGCTGCAACACAAAATCATTGGGCACAGCGATGGTATCGACCAAATGACTGTCTACCAAATTAAACGTTTGATCGATATTTAACAGCAATAATGCTGAGAGTAATTTGGACTCTTGCTCGCTGATTTTATTCAGATTGGTCGTACTTAGAATACTACGAGCAGCGAGCGTATAGCGGCTTTCATCTTTAGTTACTGCCTCATCTATCAGTGTCTGATTAATACTATCTAGACTGTCCGCAATAGGGGCAAAGCTAGGATGTTTCTCGGCCAATTGATACGCGGTTACCATTTCGCCTTGGGGATTATCTTCAGTCGCTTGCGTAACCATAGATTGATCAGGAAAGGTCAAAAACCGATTATCCAAGTCTACTAAAAAGACATAACCACCGAGCTTATCTTGCCACTTTTTCATCGCCTCACCGAGGTTGTCTAATAGCAGATTGAAACTCACCACTCCATCAAAAGCCTGATTGCGACTATCGTATAATGCCTTGGCACACGTCATCATCGGCTGATTACTCATCGGATCGACATAGGCACGACTCCAAACACAGTGATCATGACGCGCGTACATTGCAGGAATGTACCACCAATCACGATAATAGGGATTCGGGGTTTGGCGCGCTTGATTATAGCGCGCTAATGGCTGCATATTGCCTGAGCTATCGCGCGCCCACACAAATGACTGCCGCTCTCTACCCTCAGCGTACATATTTGGATCAAACCATACGCCACCGCCTACAATCCGTTGATCGATTTGTTGCATGAGATTACCAAAGGTTTCTTTATAAAGAGCGTCTTGTTTTGGTAACCCGCCCGCCATCGTACTGGTGGCTTTGGCCAATCCGTCGACATGGTTGATACTCGCCATAATGCTATTGATGGCTTCATTACCTGTTTCAACCACTGTCTCTGAGGTCATCTCCAGTATGCGCGGCTTAGCTTGGGTTTCGATGACCCAGTACACCAGCAAAATAATGAGTAAAAAAGCCAATGTTAAAATAATCAGTATACGGGTGGAGATACTACCAAACCGATCAACAACCTTCATAAACACACCTGATATCTATGCGCTAACTGTTATCAACAAATCAGTGAATGACTAAAGATATGAGTGATACGCAACCGCTATTTATAGTGAGCTCAAGAATACGATGCCGTTATGACAATACGATGACAATAATCGTGTTTTACCGTATGGTAGCTATTATCTGTCTATACGCAGCAGCTATATGATTTCTTCATTGTTTATTTTTGCGACTTTTTTAGCATAAACGACATTCCGCTTATTGCGAGCCTACGTCAGGCTTGGCAATGCCATTATTGCTTTAGATAAGGAAAAAAATATAGCTAAAGAGACAGTCCTTATTATGGGAAAGCCCACTCTAATTGGACCATGGAGAAGAGAAGCGACTATAGTCAGTTTAATATAAAATCGATACAGCCCATATCATGAAATAGTTTAGGTAGATTATTCTCTATCCATCCTTAGCGTAGAAATTTAGCTTGTGCCCACTTCTTCTGGATAGGATTTAGATCAGGGCTATATGGTGGTAAAAATAACAGGCGATCGCCGTGCCTATTAATTAGCTTTTGCACGCGTTTATGAAAGCTTGCGTTATTGACCTATGCTGACAATACTGTAGAAACTAACTTAGGAAATTTTAATAATAAAGCTTAATGATGATGACCCATGCTATCGACCTCATAGCCATTAAATTCACATCCAACACTAGAATTTCGATTCCCATATAGGGAATTGAACCCAATTAAAGCACCATAACAAGTATTATGTTATTCAGTGATTTCGGTACCCTAGTGAGGACTCAAATGTTTAGCTGTAGGCTATCTATATCAGTAGTCAAAGTTATTTATGGTAGCTCAGTGTACATAGCAGTGTAATTTTCAATATAAAATGGCGAACCTTCATGTACTGATTCAAAATCAACGACCTGAGCTTGGCCAACGAGGATGATAGTCATCGACTACGAAAGGATGGGTATGACGTATCCCATTGGGTGTAGGAGATCCAGTAGCATGAGCATGACCTTCTGGCAAATCCGAATGCTCGTGTTCAATCTCTGTTAAATCAATAGACGGCCAGACTCTAAAAGCCGCCCATACTGCTAGTGCAGCAGCACAGCCTAATACCGCAAAAGCTACCGTCATACTGTAGCGAGCACCTAGCCAACCAGCCAAAGGATAAAATACTAACCAACTCACATGAGATAAAGCAAACTGAGCGGCAAACAATGCAGGACGATCTTCCTGATGTGAGGATCGCCATAGCAAGCGTCCAGAGGGAGTTTGGGCAGCAGAATAACCCAAACCTAGCACGAACCATAAGGCCATAAGCGAGTTTTGTCCCATCATCAATGTACCAGCAAACATACCCACCACTAACAACCCTACACCGCTTAACATGACCCTACGGTCTGTCAGCTTAACCAGTAGGCTTGGCAAAGCCAATGCAGCAATCATAGAGCCTGCACCAAAGCTTGCCAATGCTAATGCGACTGCGCTCTGAGTCAGTCCCATCCCACCCTGAATGATTACCACTGTATTCACAAAGACCATAGACGCAGCGGCAGACACAGCAACGTTGACCGCGAGTAATCCGCGCAGTCGAGGGGTAGCTAAATAGATACGAATACCGCGTGTGGTTCTATCATAAATGCTACGACGCTCTGGCATAGCATGCGCTGGTAGCGTGACCGATACGACCAATAAGGCAGAGACTAAAAATCCCAACACCGTTCCCGTAAACAGATTATGAAAGCTCATTACTGTCAGCAATGCCGCCGCTAACATAGGACTGACCAGACTCTCTATATCGTACGCAAGGCGTGAGAGTGATAAGGCTTTGGTGTAATCCGCTTCATCAGGTAGAACATCAGGAATAGTGGCTTGAAAAGTAGGCGTGAAGGCTGCTGAGGCAGATTGCAAGACAAAGATCAGCACGTAAACCTCCCAAATCTGGGAAACAAACGGCAAAAGCAGAGCTACACCTGCTCGTATCACATCCAGCGTTACCAACATCGTGCGTTTGGGCAACCGTTCGGCAAAGGCCGCTGCAATGGGTGCAATACCAACATAGGCAATCATTTTGATAGCCAATGCCGTTCCCATAACAACCCCAGCATCATTGCCAGCCAAATCAAAAGCTAGAAGCCCAAGCGCCACGGTAGCCAGACCAGTACCAATCAGGGCAATGACTTGCGCGGCAAATAAATGACGATAAGTTTGATTTGCAAAGATACTAAGCATGGGAGGCTCTTTAGATCAGTCGATTGATCTTATAGGTAACGGGTTATCTCCTTAAACTCCTCGATAGAATTCTGCTGATCTTTATCAACAGAACCTAACAAATCTTCAAGGCAATGATCTAAATGGTCTTGGATTAAAATTTTCTTGGCTTGGTGAATCGCATTCTCTACCGCTTGTAACTGTTGGGCTACATCAAGGCAGGTTCGACCCTCAACCAACATCTCTATCGTACTGCTTAGATGACCATTCGCTTTTTTAAGGCGTGTGATAACGGCTGGATGAGAAGCGTGTATGTGCGGTTTTTTCATAATGACAGTATCCTTCCTCTAGAGAGCGCAATTATACCCTATAAGACTTGAGTTTTTACGGTTGACATTATCCCCCCCTAGGGGATAGTATCTTACTCCTTAATCGCTTAGTTTGCGTTCGAAAAATTCACGATTTTACTTACTAGTCCATAAAAAAATGCTTAGTAACACAAATCATACTTACTCCATTGGTTAGGATTAACTGTTCTTATCGCATTGCATCACGCAACACAACGCAACGCATTCATTATTTTCAGACCACAGGATTCTTAATGTATAGCCATGTTTTAAATAGGCTTTCAAGCTCGCCATGGGCGACTTGGCAGACCCGTCTGTTAGTGTTCTCAGTACTTCTTATTTGTCTTCTTACTGGCAGTAATGAAGCGCTTGCTCATGCTGTAACCGCAGGGGATAAAGGGTATATTCAGGAGATTTCAGGGGTCAATATTTTGCCCTTTATGTACTTGGGCGCTAAGCATATGATAACGGGGTATGACCACATACTGTTTCTCTTCGGGGTCATCTTTTTTCTCTACCTTATGAAGCACATTGGTATCTATGTGAGCCTATTTGCATTAGGTCACTCCACTACGATGATTTTAGGCGTGTACTTCAACATCGGTATGAACAGTTATCTGATTGATGCCATTATTGGCCTCTCTGTTGTTTACAAAGCTTTAGATAACATTGGTGCGTATCAAACATGGTTCGGGTATCAACCAAACACCAAAATAGCAGTGCTTATATTTGGCCTTTTCCATGGCTTTGGGTTATCAACTAAAATTCTTGAATATGAGATGTCACCTGACGGTCTACTTCCTAACCTGCTCGCATTTAACGTGGGTGTGGAAATTGGGCAACTACTGGCTCTAGCGATCATATTGATTGGTATGAGCTACTGGCGACGCACGTCAAGTTTCATCCGTAACGCCTATACAGCCAACGTTGCCATGATGAGCGCAGGATTTATTTTAGTGGGCATGCAGCTCACTGGCTATTTAATGTCTCAATAATCTAAGGATTTCTAATATGTATAACAGTGATACCCCCTTGCAGGCTGAACTTCCCTCTTCAAAGCAGCTTATGAAATCTACTGTTCTGGCTGTAATTGCAGCAATCGTTCTTTTATTTACGGTGGTTCTCCCAGCTGAATATGGTATTGACCCAACTGGGGTTGGTAAACTGCTTCGTTTGACGGAAATGGGACAGGTTAAGCAGCAATTAGCAGAAGAAGCCGCCGCCGATGCTGCTGGTTTATTAGCAACTGATACACTGGCGTCTGAAACACCAGATATTGATAATGTGGCCGAACAAGCAGTGAGTGCCACACTTTCTGATACTGCTGTCGCTAACGGACAGTGGCGCGATGAAATTCCCTTTACTTTGACACCAGGGGAAGGGTTAGAGATTAAGATGAAAATGGCTGCAGGTGGCAAGTCTGAATACTCTTGGATCGTGACAGGCGGTGATGTTAACTTCGACACCCATGGTGACGCACCAGGCCAAGCGATTAGCTATGAAAAAGGTCGCGGAATTGCCGCTGATGAAGGTGTTCTAGAAGCCGCATTTACAGGTAATCACGGCTGGTTCTGGCGCAACCGAGGACAATCGGATGTTCAAGTTGTTTTGCGTACCCGTGGCGATTACAGCACTATTAAAACGATGTAAAAAAGTAGCAGTTAGTTTTTGCCGCTACTACCTGATTAGAAACAGAGCTGTCTCACTAAGCTTAGAGTAACAAGCTAGACAAACTCAATCCTCGAATTGGAACACAAGCGGTCTAATGCGAGGACTTATTTAGGATTGGATAGCGATATATCTACTTCTAGGAGTTATTGAAGATATGATCTATGAGAGAGGCACAAAAAAATGTAGTCACAGCCGTATCAAAACTTAGTGGCTCTGCCTAACCACGTTGCCAACTCACGGGCAGGAGCCTGACTCAAACACTGAGGACAATTAATATAAGTCATCACGCAGTCATTCAAATCGGTTAGCATATGTAGAAGTAACCCTAAACCAATTATTTTATAGGGCCTTGGTAGAAATAGCATAGCCGCATATGCCGCCATTGCATAGTAAGTATGCAGCGGATGAAAGTTAATACTGCAACGATCGGGCGAAAAGATAGGTGTCGCTAGCAGATGATCTAAATCAACTAGCATGGTTGCTAAAAGAATCAAATATACTCGTTTATAGTCGTCACGAAAAAATATATAGGCGATGACCAATGGCATACCAAAATGTAGAAAATAATGGATAACGGTTTGAATCATCGCTTTTTCCGATTTAAGATAGTTTGTAGTGGAAAATCAATTTCATATAAAACATAAGATATTTTTTCTTTAAAGTGCATGTGAAATATATGCATCATACACTCACTCTCTTATCATTGTATCTGTCCAAAAAATTAATAGTTAATATAGGGCATACCCAAGTGGAACCAGCTATTTCACCCTTCATACCTATTAATAGACCACTTAAAATAGACTGCTATCACAATGCTGAACTAGCTCGTCTATTGCGTTACGCATCATAGAACCACATGTTCTTTATTACAAAGCCACCTCGTAACTCGTACTACGCCCCGAAGCCTCGGATTTTTTCAGCATCCCCCTCTCTATCAGATCATTGATATCACGCAGTGCTATGTCTACAGAACACTTGGTCATCACTGACCATTTTTTAGTAGTCAAGTTGCCATAAAAGTCTGTGAGTAAATTATTTAGCATAGTGACTTGTCTGGTGTTCAATGCATGCTGTCGATGGTTCTGCCAAAAACTCGCTTTATCAATGATTTTATCTGTGGTCATTTGAGCAGCAATGAGTGCTTGTTCTAGTGTTTGTAGAAACCAGCACAGCCAATCAGTGATATCAGTATCGCCTTTTTGTGTTCGTTCCAATATTTTATAGTAGTCATTGCGCTGTTTAAGAATCTGCGCTGACATACTATAAAAACGTTGGGCGCTATCCTCGCTTTGTGCCAGTACTCTCTCAGTAATGGCACAGGTCAATCGCCCATTGCCATCATCAAAGGGATGGATCGTCACAAACCATAAATGAGCGATACCTGCTTTAATCACCAGATCTATGTTCTCTTGCTCATTTGGTAACGTGTTAAACCAGGATAAAATTGTCTATCATATTGGCGACTGGTCACTTGTCGGCAACGTTCGCTATGACAATATGCGCTGTAGCGGAAATATAAAGCTAGGCTTGAGCAAAACTTGCCCAATTATAGCCATAGCCAAACTACATCAAAAAATCTATGTGCCCAAATTGGGCCTAAGTTGTGTCTTCTATCAATTTTAACTATAGTCAATCCACTATAAATCAACCACAGTGCTACTGGGATAAGTTTTGCGCCGCCTCTGTCTGCGCAGGCACAGTAAGCAAGAAAAATTTATCCCAGTAGCGCTTTATAATATTTGTACTTATTTTATTTAGGACTGACTATATCTTTCAAAATAGCATTTTTGACCTCTACTTTAATGGTATCAATGTTTTTACTCTCTGAAATAGCTACGGTGTATTTCGTGATATACATGCCATACATATACTATTCGTAATCGGTTCGCTGTGTACGTATCAATCAAACTTTAGCATCAATGAAATCGAGCATAAAAAAGACAGTTTATACAAGGTTCATTAAGGTATATATTAATATCAATGACTCGAATTCGGGAATTAAGCCATGTTAACTTTTCATTCAAAATCATCATTGCCGATAATTAAAACGGCAATGGCTTCTACTTTATTAATCGCTGCTGTACAACTGATGACAGGCTGTGACTCACAGCCCTCATCTTCAAATAATGACGGCACTGCGCAAACGAATACTGTAGATAAAGACATGGCTAAAAATGGTGAGATATCTGTCAATTCAGCACCTCCAGATACGAGTGCTACGGATAAAACACAAACTAACGACGCAGCATATCTATCCGATGAACAAATCGTCAGCCCGTTAGGGTATCAGAAACTAAGCTTCGGTCAGATGATTACTCCTGAACTGCTAAGTAGTCTAGGAATGACCAAAGCCAAGAGCGATAACGAACAATGCTATTACGTCAGTAATCCAGCACTGAGTTATATCGATAAAGAGTACGGTGAACGTGCTGCTGTGCTATATCAAATCATAGACAACAAGGTTGCCCTGATCAGTATTCAGGATCCAAGCATACCGTTTTATAAAGACATCAATGTTGGCAATTCAGCTACAGCGGTTATGAAAGTGCATGATGACGAGCTCACTTACGAGGTCGATAAATATGCGGTTGATGGTGATTACTATAGCTTGATTGCTAATGTTAATTTCAAAGTAATAAAAGAAAGCCCACTTGGAGAATCATTAAAAGACGAAAATATTGAACTCAATAATAAACAGGATAAGCTGCCTCTACAAATTGAATATCATATCAAGGGCGGTCAAAAGCTGAGTGATTCTACAATTAAGGCGACTGAGTGGACAGAAGACAATGAAAGCTTATTAAAAGGTGAGGTAGAAAGCATCGATATCGGTATACCAGAAGCGATTTATTTGGTCGAAGGCTGCTCTTAAAAAATGAAAATAAAAACCCAGCATCTAGCTGGGTTTTTTACGAAAGGCTATTTTCTATAAAGTTGCTTTGTGATTCATGCTTAATCAATGAGTTATCGCACTCTCTAAAATCGTATACGCTGCTTTAACCCTATCTGCATTTGGATAGTTTTTATTTGCCAGAATGACAATGCCTGATTTTTCGGCAGGAATATAAGCGATATAACCACCAAACCCATTAGTAGCGCCTGTTTTGTTGACCCAGACGTTATTTAAAACAGCCGTTGGATGATTGTCTGTTTTAATGGCTTGAGGCTTTAGTACCACGTCCATTGAGTTGCCTTCAAGCAAGGTATCTAGCTGAGTAGGATAAGGGTACATCTCCCATCCTAACCCTTGGGTAAAAGTGCTCGCCTGATAGTAACCCTTTCTATTATTGTCTAACGCTTGCTGAATATCTTTATCCAGCGGTACTAGCCCCATATTAGCCGCCATAAAATGCGTCATATCTTTAATGGTGGATTTAATACCATAGGCTTCGGCGTCTAACATGCCAGGATTGACTCGGATAGCATCGCCAGCAGCGTTATAACCAAATGCATAATCAGACATCTTGTCACTAGGTACATTAATAAAGGTATTGGGCATATTGAGTGACGGCAGTATTTTTTCTTCCATCAACTGTGTGTAATCAGCGTCCATGCTCAATGCAGATATATAACCAAACAGACCGATACTGGCATTGGAATACAGACGCTTTGAGTTGATAGGGAATACAGGCTGCCAAGATTTATAATAACGAAGCAACTCTTTATTGTTTTTGACGTCATCAGGGACTTGTAGTGGTAGACCACCAGCTGAATAGGTGGCTAGGTTTATCAGCTTGGTATTGCCAATGGCGCTGTTTTTTAGGTAGGGAATATATTTATCAGCGGTATCTTCTAATTTAAGTGTGCCATTTAATTCTGAATAACTGGCTAAAGTAGCAGCAAACGTCTTACTGATTGAGCCTAGCTCAAAAATAGTGTTTTCTGAGACAGGTATTTTGGCTTTCTTATCAGCCAAACCATAATGATAGAAGTGTGATTTACCATCAATAATAATACCAAAAGCCATTCCTGAAATATTATGCTCATTCATTAGTAATTTGGCTTGTTGATCAACAGCGCTCTTTAGATGGTCATTGTTATCCGCTGCTTGTACGGTTCCAGATAGTAATGATGCTGTCACTAAAGCGGTAAATCCCACTTGATTTAAAAAGGTTTGAAAGGGTTGTTTCATTATAGGGTTTCTCATTTATTCTGATAGATGTACTGATAATTTAGTGAGCATGCAAATAGCGCTTTGCTTTCAGTTCGGGTATGCCGTTTTACATTATCTCAGAATGCTGAATCCCCGACAATCTTGGCGATTTAGTATCATAGAATGGATCTTTTAGAATGTACCTCAAAGGGATCATTGAAAACTGGCTTCTTCTATCTAAAGCCATTTTTCATAATATTTATTACTGGAACAAAAGGCGCGCTTCATACTTTGTGCTGATGATCAGCGGTAACAGGGCTAATCTTTATATCTTCAGCCTGAGTACCTACCTGCGTATTTAAATCATTACTTGCAGCGGGCGTACTATTTTCATGGCTAAGCACACGATTCTTGCGAGCATGCTGGGCTCCTTCATCTTTGACTGCTTCTTTAAAACCCTTTACCGCACCGCCTAAATCCTTGCCAGCATTTTTAAGCTTAGCAGTGCCAAATACGACAACAACCACAACCAATAAAATCAGCCAATGTGTAATAGAAAAACTGCCCATAACGGTATCCTTATATCTTAGGCCTTGATAAGACCAGTATTTGTAAGTGTGCTTTAAAACCCTCTTCACCGTACCAGAATTACAACTTCAAACGGCGCAATCGCAGCGCGTTACCAATAACAGATACTGACGAGAGACTCATAGCCGCCGCTGCTATCATTGGACTGAGTAAAAGTCCGAAGAACGGATACAGCACACCTGCCGCAATCGGCACACCAAGGGCGTTGTAGATAAAGGCAAAAAACAGATTCTGTCTGATATTGCGCATCGTAGAATGGCTCAGTTTATGGGCTCTTACGATTCCCATCAGATCACCTTTCACTAACGTGATCCCAGCACTCTCCATGGCCACATCTGTTCCTGTGCCCATAGCGATGCCGACATCTGCTTGGGCAAGAGCGGGAGCATCGTTAATACCGTCACCCGCCATAGCCACAACCTTGCCACTACTTTGCAACTCTTTTATGATACGATTTTTGTCTTCTGGAGAGACGTCAGCATGTACCTCATCAATATTTAACTTACTAGCAACCGCTCTAGCCGTTATCTCATTATCACCTGTCAGCATGACTACCCGCAGTCCAGCTTTGTGTAATAGCGATATTGCCTCACTGGTACTCGGCTTGATCGGATCAGCGACCGATATGAGACCAGCAGCTTGCCCATCTACTGCGACAAACATAACAGTTTCACCGTCCTTCCTGCGTTTGTCGGCGCGTTCTGAAAGCGTACTGTCAAAACTATTGAGGCGTTGCATGAATTTTGAGTTGCCTACGGCGACTTGCTTGCCATTGACCAGCGCCTGCGCGCCTTCACCGGTAGTTGAACTAAAATCGCTTGCCTTAACCATATCGAGAGATTTTGCCTTTGCAGCCTTGACCAATAGCTTCTGCCAGAGGATGTTCGCTGGCAGTCTCTACCGCTGCGACAAGTATAAGCAGCTCATCCTCGTCTAAGCCGCCAAGCGCTTCAATAGCGGTAAGCTCTGGTTTGCCTGCTGTCAGCGTTCCGGTTTTATCGACAACGATAGTGTCGACTTTTTCCATGCTCTCTAACGCTTCAGCATTCTTGATAAGCACCCCATTTTGCGCACCCTTACCAGTGCCCACCATGATTGACATCGGTGTGGCGAGCCCTAACGCACAAGGGCAGGCAATGATTAATACAGCGATAGCATTGACCAGCGCAAAAGCCATTGCAGGCGTAGGCCCAAATATCGCCCAGACAATAAAGGTAATGACAGAGCAAATAAGTACGATGGGCACGAACCATCCAGCTACCTTATCAACCAGTTTCTGTATTGGCGCGCGACTGCGCTGGGCTTCAGCAACCATCTTGACGATCTTGGACAATACGGTATCATCGCCAACATCGACCGCTTTGATCAGTAGTGTCCCAGTACCGTTGACTGTGCCGCCGGTGACCGTATCCCCTTGTGCCTTTAACACTGGGATGGGTTCACCAGTCACCATCGATTCATCAATGCTACTACTACCATCAAGTACCGTACCGTCTACAGGAAGCTTCTCTCCTGGCTTCACTCGCAATCTGTCGCCGCTGATCACTTCATCAAGTGACACTTCGGTTTCGACATCGTTCTCATCCACACGTCTTGCCGTTGGTGGTGCTAGCTCTAGTAACGCACGGATTGCTCCTGAGGTCTGACTTCTGGCTTTGAGCTCTAACACTTGACCCAATAGCACTAAGGTCACAATGACCGCTGCCGCTTCGTAGTACACCCCTACTTGGCCAGTGGCGTCCCTGAAGCTATCTGGAAAAATATCCGGAAGGAAGGTTGCTACCAGACTGAAACCAAAAGCTGCGCCTACACCCACTGCAATCAAAGTGAACATGTTCAGGTTTCGGCTTTTTATTGATTGCCAGCCACGAACGAAGAATGGTGCGCCTCCCCATAACACCACTGGTGTTGCAAGCGCTAGCTGAATCCACTGAGCGATCTGTCCAGAGATATCACCTTGTCCAAGGTTGTCTAAGCTTAGACCTACCATGTCACTCATAGCATACAGAAATAGCGGTATGGTCAACACCGTACAAATCCAGAAACGGCGTGTCATATCGTCGAGCTCTGAGGTGTCCTCCTCACCAATGGTAACCGTCTCTGGTTCAAGTGCCATTCCGCATATTGGACAGCCACTATTCTTCACGTCCCTGACTTCGGGATGCATCGGACAAATATAAACGGTACCCTTATAATCAGCTGGCACTTTGTCGTATTTGCCGCCTTTGACAGATTTTACCTTAGTACGGTCAGTATCTTTGCCATGACAATGTGAATGACTGTCTTCATCAGTAACCTCGTCCTCAGGTTTGAGGAACATACCACATATTGGGCAATCGCTTTTTTCAACATCTCTCACTTCGGGATGCATCGGACAAGTATAGACTGTACCGCTATAGTTCTCTGGTACTTTGTCGTACTTACTATCTTTAGTAGGGTGAGTATCGGTATTCGACGCGATGTGGCAGTTGGTATGGTCATCTTTCACTGCTGCCATCTTAGCAACAGTGTCTTCAGGTTTAAGAGACATGTTGCATATTGGGCAGCCGCTATCTGTAACGTCTCTCACCTCTGGATGCATCGGACAGGTATAAACGGCGCCATTATAATCAGCTGGCACTTGGTTATACTCTTTGAAGGTAGTATGGGTTTGATTAGTATTCTTTGAATCTTGGCCACTAAGGCCATTATTTTTATCGCTATTATTAGGATTCATCAGATAACTCCTTCACTTATATTGAGTAAAGATTGCGCTCTAACTCAATGGTTAAGAGATGCCCGTTATCATGATTACTATTTGATAAAATCTTAATTTTGATGTTAGAGACGGATGTTAAAGAAAAGGTAATATGTACCAATAGCACTTAAAATTGGGCTACTGTTAGGCTACTGAAGAAAGGCGTATAGCGAAAGTCTCAGTCATCCAATAATATATTTGTACCTAACCTTAAAGAGCAATAACTCTCTATTGGATAGTTTTATCTAAAATATAGATTCAGACTCTACGAGATCGCTACTCAAAAGCCATTTCCCGACGACTACACGCATCTCTTTATTACAAGCTTTAATCTGGTTTACGCAGATATTTCAGAATTGCCATCAATATCAACACAATTACAGCAAAAAGAAGTAGCGCAAACAGTAGGCAGAGAATCATCCAGCCCATCCCTTGCATCATCGTTCCCTGCATCATTTCTCCATTCATTATGCCGTTCATAATAGTATTTCTCCGTAGATTATAGTATTGGCATTAATAGTAGTGTGCGCGCTAAGCATGGGAATATCAAATGCTCATTAATTACATCTCTTCAAGATCAGAGCCGATAAATTAACCATCGTTAAACGTCGACTCTTTTAAAATCAGTAACGTTATCCTTGAGGGCTCTGCATCATCTGGCGACAGTAAGTGGCTAAATTTTCTGGTAAATCCTCTGGGCAGACGCCACACTGCTGGTTGCCAGGGACAGCATAATCAATGAATTTCGGATATGATAGATTTAGGTTGCTCATGATGACCTTGAATTCTTCGAGTGTTATGTCCTCGCCAAGCCGTGGATTGCGCTTTTTTTCCTGCGCGATTGAAGAAACAAAGCGCTCCTTGTAGTCGTGCGCAGGATAGACCAGCGTGTCGTCTGGTAAAGAAAAAAGTTTCTGCCGCACAGATTTATACAGCGCATCGGCATCGCCATTCTGGAAGTCGGTCCGGCCACATCCATCGATAAGTAAAGCATCGCCAGTGAATACCCTCTCATTAAAGAGATACGCAAAATGACCATCGGTGTGTCCCGGCGTATGCAATGGGTGCAGGGTAATACCAGCAACCTGCAAAGGTGTTCCTTCTTTCAGCCCGACATCCACACATGGTAGACGGTCAAAGGCAGGCGCTGCAATCTTGCTACCGACGGCACGCTTCATCTCTAATGCTGCAGTAATGTGGTCTGCATGGATATGCGTGTCAACTGTGTAGACCAAATCCAGTCCCAATCTATGGATTTCAGCCAAGTCACGATCCATAGTCGCGATGACCGGATCAATCAGGATAGCTTGACCTGTATCCTCATCCCCTAACAGATAGGTATAAGTGCTCGAAAGGGGTTCGTACAATTGACGAAATATCATGATTATTCCTTGTATAAGGTAAGGGGTGATGCCCAACACACTGGTTATTGCACCTATTTTTTATATATTATGTTCTAATATAGTGTATTCATAAAGCATTACTCTGTATGGTTTTTATGTGACATTAGCAGACCAAAGCTGTTGGACTCGTGGGTCTTCGATATTTGCTCTTGAGCTGGTCAATACGGCAAGCGAGTGATGCGGTATCATCAATGAATTGCTGTATTAAATAACCATAGTGTTAAGATTGGTTTTTAGGTTATTACACGCCCTTTCATAATCTTCTCTCTTTATATAATCTTCCGTAATACTAAACATCATATCTTCAGTATATGAATTTAATAATTATGACATCGACAGCACGGTTCATTATCATCGAGCTGACTGATTAAACTCTCCCAAGTTAGTGCCTAAAGATTTGATATCATAAAATCAAATTATTCACTCGGATCAGAACTCGGTGGAAATTCATGACGGAGCTGAGCAACGTTGGCAGCAGTGACCGTATCGGTAAATTTATTAAGGTCACTATGCACATATTGAGTGACCGCTGCTATTTGTTCATCATTCATCATACTTTGAAAGGATGGCATACCGCGTAAGCCATTCATCACAACACTAATGATATAGTACTTTGATTGCATCTTACTGTTATCAGCAAGCGGCGGATAGTAACCTGCCCCCTTTGCGCCCTTACCATCTTGCATATGACAGCCAGCGCAGGAATCATCATACAGCTTTTTACCATTGGTAGTAATAAACCCCTTTTCACCTTCAGAGCTACCTTCGAACTTTGCTAACCACTTTTGCAAGCTAGCATCTTCTACCATTTTCGGTAGTGAGCTGACATCGACGATATTGGCTGTTGGCGATCTAAGCGCTTCTCTAGTCATATACACTGCACCCCATGCACCATTATTGCGACTGGCTTGATTATCAAAGACCATTTGCGTGGTTTGTTGCTGACTGGCGAGAGTAACAGCATTGGCATTAGTGGATTGGCTACAGCCTGATAGCGCGACTGTGCTTCCGATACCTAATATCATTACCACAGCAAGCAGGTTTGGTTTGATCATGTCCATGATTACCTCTGAATTTATTATGATTAATTTACTGTAATAATCACTTCTACTAACCAAGTTTTTTTGCCTTTTGATGTAGTCGCTGAGCGGCATCCATGCCAGATAAAATTGCCCCTTCTTGCCATGCTGGGATATGTGAGCAGTGCTCACCTGCTAGTACGATACGGTGGTCAATCGCGCATAGCGTAGCGTAGTACTGATCACGGCTTGACTCGCTCCAAATGCCATAGCAACCGAGCGACCATGGAATACGGTGCCAAGCGACGGACGTTCCAGAGCGGAACTCTTTGGTATATTGCGGATGAATATACTTACCATACTGTAGTGCCGCATTAATACGCTCTTTTGGATTCAGCGTATTAAATCGATAAGAGGCTTCTCCAAATCCATACGCGCCGAGTAGCACCCCTGAGCCTGTGGTAAACATATCGTGTGAAGGATAGGATATCTGTGAGATAGGCATATCGGTATAGCTGATACCGCCATAAATCCATTCGTCTTCTTCCCAAAATCGGCGTTTGAACTCTAAACCTACTTTATAAGAGGTGTCATAAGGTACCGCTGCCATCGCTTGCTTCATCGGCGCTGAGACGTTAATGTCAATTTGGGTTAATACGGATAGTGGAATGTTGCAGATACACCAGTCAGCACGCACGGTTTTAGTTTCGCCATCTAGATTGTTACTAATGCTATTGCTATCGACATAATCGACAGTGACGCCAGTCTCATCTTGATGAATCTTAGTGACCTTAGCATTAAACGTAATCATGTCTCGACATTCGCGAGTGAATGCATCACCGATTTTTCCCATACCACCGACAGGCTGAAACATCGCTGGTTGATGGTCATATGTCGTATAGTTGCTATAAATATCTGACCACATCCCTGAATTTAAGAGCTTGTCCATCGGTATCGGTGTCGAGGGTTTGGCATCAGGCATCAAACCGCCACCCGGATAAACGCTATAGCCACGATGCTTGCTGGTTTCGTGGCTTTTAACATAGCGATAATTATTATCAAGGACGCCCCAACCTTTTAAGCCTTCTAAGAGCTTCTCTTTATCCTCTTTATTAACTGTCTTATCAAGGCTACCGGTATTGACTGCTTTGGATAATAGCTCTGAGACATAGCCACGTATGTCACTTTGTACTTCACCCAATCGCTGCGGTGCACCATTAAAATGAGTGGTACGGTGCAAATAGGCGCGGTCATTGGTTTGGATAAAAGGCTGCAGTGCCACACCGAATTTTTTACAATAATGGAATACCGCATAATGATGAACGGGCAATCGCCATGGTCCACCATTAAAGTAATTGCCTTTTTTAAAGTCACAAGTCACCTCGCCGCCACCAAGCTCGGTATATTTATCACCTGCGTTTAGTGTCCAACTGCGACCACCACCGCGATTTTGAAACTCAAGAACAGTGACTTTATAGCCGGCTTTACGTAGCTCATAAGCAGCGGTGAGTCCGCCCAATCCTGCGCCAAGGATCACAATGCTAGCGCCAGCAGGCGCACCCTTTAAATTCATCTCTTGTTTAAAACTAGATTCCGAAGCAAATCCTAACGTAGTCATCGCCTGATACATTGCTGTAGCCCCTGCGGTCTTACCGATCATTGATAGCAGTTGCCGACGGGTGGGCGATTGAAGCACATCATTCATTTTATTATCCTTATTATAGAACCGTCATCCATGTCATCAGGTTGCATTAAGTATTTTTATAGCTGTATCGATAGTGGGGTTAATGGCACTTACTTTAAGATGCGTTTAACGTCAGCAGCACTAACATCACTACTTTGTAGACCACCGAAACTTACCCGCACGTAATTGGTAATACTGGCAATCTGCGCATGACTTAACTCTTTCTCGAAGCCTGGCATTTTGGGTGCTGTGTTTAACGCCCCTTTTGCACCATAAGCAATAACGTTAATCAGTGCGTCTGGCTTAACGCGACGAATACTACTCAGTCCTACGATAGAGGCGTAACGAGCATCGGGCTGCGCGTAACCATCGACCCCATGACAGCTGCCACAGGCAGCAAGATATAGCGCTTTTGGTGAGTTTTGGTCATTATTAAAATGAGCATTCGTGGATGTTTTTGCCTGCGCTAAATAGTCTTTTTGCTCTATTAAATTATAAGCAATAGAGCTGCTGACCGGATTAGGCAGCCGTGATGTATCTATAGGTATCACGTAATCGTCAGTCTTGAGGATAGGTACGACTTTTAGATAAGCAGCCATTGCAATTAAGTCGCCATCGCTTAGATAGCGTGTACTATGGGCGACGGCTTCAGCCATTGGTCCACCTGCATAAGCCCGTTTGTCGAGCATGCCAGTACGTAGATAAGTGACGATATCACTCTCGCTCCAACGACCGATACCGCTGTCATTATCTGGAGTGATGTTGGGTGCATACCACTTACCAAGTGGCGCACCGGATAAATACTTGTCTTTATCAAGACCTTGCGTGAGATTGCGCGGTGTGTGACAAGTACCGCAATGTTCCAAGTTATTAACCAGATATTCACCGCGCTGCTGGGTTTGGGTAAGCCCTGCACGATTTTCGGTAGAAGGCACGTTAAGCACATTCCAAGCCAACATTAATGTTCGGATATTCAACGGGAATGGTAGCTTAGTGGTATTTTCAGGTGGCTCCTCTACTGGAGGTACGGTTTGAAAGTAAGCAAATAATGCACTGATATCCGCATCAGCCATACCATGATAAGAAGGATATGGCATCGCAGGATATAGCTGATGCGTAGGCGCACGACCTTTTTTCAGGGCTTTTTTAAAGTCAGTCTCAGTATAGTTACCGATACCATAACGTGTGGAGGGCGTGATATTGGTCGAGTAAATATTACCAATGGGGGTTTCAATCGCGACGCCGCCGCTATAGTCCTCGCGATGACACGCCATGCAATCAGCAGTACGGGCAATGTAGGCACCGCGATTAACCAAATCGCTATTGGCAGGACTGACATTGGGTAAGCTGATAGCAGGATTGACATTGGGTAAGCTGATAGCGGGACTGATATTGAATAGGCTCGTCGTATTAGATAAGCCTGCACTATCAGCCATGACAGCGCTGGAAGCCATACTAAGTGCAAGTGCTGATAACAGCATATAACTTGATTTCATACTATCCTCACTAGGCTGGCAAAAACTCATTTTTAATTATTTTAGCCATGACTTTATGACACGTTTATTATTTATCGACGCTAAAAAGGCTATTGTTTAGCCGCTTCAACTTTGATATTTAAAGTCAGATTCTTAGTCATACCGAACAAGACATATTTTTTGATATTCCACTGAGTACGGTCAATAGTGGCGGTAAAATTGCCTCCGCAGATATTCTTCTTAGCTAGAGCGGTCAGATAGCAACTAAATTTGGTCGTCAATAAGCTAATAGGATGGGTCTGACCGTTTAAGGTTAGCTTGCCATCCACTTATGTGACCTTTGGATTTTCTGTGTCAGAGGTAAAATGCCATTTGGTAGATTCAAAATGAGCCAATGGAAACTGTTCCATATTAAAAAAATCAGAGCCCATCAGTTTGAGAGTGAAGCTTTTATTGCCTGTGTTTAAGGATTTTATGGGGATAATAAGAGAGATGTCGCCAGTTTTTGCGCTCGGATCATACTGGAGTATTCCCGTCACATTATAGAAGCCGCCAGTGGCGGCAGAGGTTTTGAGGTGGTCAATAGCGAAGCGTACGTTAGAGGTGTCAGGCTCAATTTTATAGGTGGCGGCAAAGCTACTAACCGTACAACCTACCAGCAATAATAGTGTCCCTAATGGCTTGTAGTAATGCAATAATACTTTGTCAAATACAAGCTGGCTCATGACAACATTCCTTTGTTGTGTGATCTTACTTATGACACGATTTCTAAGCGTTTACTAGCATTGTTTTATTTGGAGGAGTTTTTAAGATTAGTGCTGTGTCTGTTATTGAACTGCCTTACTATATTGATCGAAAACTATCAGAATATGATAACCAAACGGTTAAATGAATTGTAGCAGAGGGTTGGACTCATAATTCCCAACCATAATCACTAAGAATATCTTTCAATAAATCAACTTATACCAACCAGTTATACCACAACCGGCTTGCTGCTTTTTTTAGTCAATACGTAGTGAGCAATCATACCGATGCAAATACCCCAAAACACCGAACTTAATCCCAAAAACTGCATACCGGATGCCGTGGCTAAAAAAGTAATCAGTGCCGACTCTCTTTGACCATCATCTTTCATGGCAATAGTAATATTGGCTGAGATAGCACCTATTAGCGCCAGACCAGCTAGAGCGGCGATCAGCTCTTTAGGTAATAAGCTAAATACCAGCACAATACTACTAGCAAACAATCCCCCCAATAAGTAAAAAATACCATTAGCGACACCGGCGATATAACGCTTTTCTTTGAGCTCATGCGCATCTTTTCCCGTACATAGTGCAGCGGTGATTGCTGCTAATGTAATGGTGATACCTCCTACGCAAGCAACCGCTAATGAAGCAATGCTAGTGGCCATGACAATAGGTTTCGCCGGCGTGTCATAGCCACTTAAATTCAAGATAGCCATGCCGGGTAAAAACTGTCCGCTTAAGCTCACGAGAATAAGAGGAATTGCAAGGTTAAACGTTGCGTGCCAGGACCATTCTGGCCAAATGAGGGTGGGTATGGTCATCGTGAAATTGATATCAACAGGATTCATCTTGCCAAATACCAAACTTAAGATGACGCCACATAATAATACCCAAATCATTGTATAGCGCGGTGACAAGCGCTTGGCCAATAAATAACAGCCCAACATACTAAAAATAATAAATGGCATGGTGTCAGTGGCGACGAATAACCCTAAGCCAAATTGAAATAGGATACCTGCCATCATACCGGCGGCGATACTGTTAGGAATCCACTGTAAAACCTTATCAAAACAGCCAGTCGCGCCGACCATAAAAATGACAATGGCTGAGATAATGTAAGCCGCAACGGCCTCATTAATACTCATCTGTGGAAACAATGTCACGAGCAGCACGGTTCCTGGAGCAGACCAAGCAGTCACTATCGGCGCTTTATATTTGATAGAAAGATAAATACCAGGTATCGCAGTGCCTATCGATATACCCCAAATCCAAGACGCCATCATGGCCTCTGACACTTGTGCTGCTTGTGCCGCTTGAAAGAAAATAACCAGTGGCCCTGCATAAGCAATGAGTACCGCTAAAAAGCCAGCAACAGACGCTGAAAGTGACCAGTCTTGTTTTAAACCTTGTATTATAGTTACCATCTTACGTTCCTAAAAACTCTATAATTTTATCAATTGATCATCTTTAGGATAAATATGACCTCTTATACGAGTCATTACTGGTCGATAAAACTTTATCTATAGAAACTAAGAAACTCTTAATTTTAAAAAATTAAGAGTTTCTTACTACATATCATATCGACAAGAAAATAGATGTCCCTTATATTTTTACGACATACCTGCCCACTGACTTTCCCTCTAGCATCAATGCGTAGGTGTCTTTGATATCTTCTAGGCCAATCTCGTTAGTGATACTATCTAGAGTAGCTATTTTAAACTCACCAGCCAGTTTGTCCCATGCTGCTTGCTTCTTCTCAAGCTTACATTCAACCGAGTCGATACCTATTAGTCTGACGCCCCTTAAAATAAATGGGAATACATTGGTATTGAGTTCATGTGACGATGTTAACCCACAGCAAGTAGCAACCCCATCATATTTTATATATTTTAGGGCATTGGCCAAAATATCACCGCCTACCGTATCGACAACCCCTGCATATCTTTCAGCCATAATGGGTTTTTTAGCATCCTCATTAAAAGTATCTCTAAGGATGACTTCTGACGCGCCAATTTGTTTAAGATAATCAATTTGTTCCTCTTTTCCTGATACGGCAACGACAGTAAAGCCAATTTTATTCAGGATAGAAACCGCTAAAGAACCCACGCCACCAGTAGCACCAGTGACTAAAACCTCACCATCTTCTGGCTTGACACCGTTATCTAATAATTCATTAACACTCAAAGCTGCGGTTAATCCTGCAGTACCGAAAGTCATCATTTCTTTATCAGTTATTGTGTCAGGAATACGAGCGACCCATGACGCTGGCACTTTGACAAATTCTGCATGACCGCCATCAGTATTCATCCCTAAGTCATAGCCAGTCACCAATACTTTTTCTCCGACTGTAAAGGCATCAGATGTCGTTTCGTGTACCACTCCGGCCACATCGATACCGGTAATATGCGGGAACTTTCTAGTCACACCCGGATTGCCTACGGAGCTTAAAGCATCCTTATAATTTAATGATGAATAAGTTGTCTTTATGACCACTTCATCTTTATCACATTCTGGTATAGGAACTTCTTGTATTGCGCAAGAAAACGCTCTGTCCGCTACTTTCTCTACTACAAAGGCTTTCATATTTATTCCTTATATATTCTTAGGCCTACAAACCTCAATCTTTGCAACGAGAGGATTGTTCGCCTTTAATCACTTAAATTAGAAGTTAGCATGTCACCAATATATTTTTTATGCTGTATTAGTTTTCATATATCGATAGATAAATTATCGTTATGTAAAATAACATAATTGATTTATCATAACAAGATGTAAACGCTCAAGCCTTCTCGTTATAATGGACGTAGCTATGCGGCGTTGTGTCGCTAAGGATATGAATCAAACCATGAATAATGCTAAAAAAAAAGGCTCAAGCGTTGAGCGTGTTTTGCAGATAGTTGAAATGTTAGCCAAGTCTCAAAGACCTATGAGCGTCAGCGACTTAGCAGAAGCGTTAGACATACCGATACCAAGTATGTATCGGCTGCTAGAACAATTACAGAATCTCGGATTCGTCCAATTAGATCTGCCTGGAAAAGTAACATGCGGAAAACGGACTTATCAGCTAGCCATAGATTTATGGCAAAACAATCACTTTAAAACTGAAAGGCTGGCAATCTTGCAACAGCTTTCGGCACAAATAGGCGAAACGGTAGGCATTGCGATTATGCAAGATTTAGATGTGGTTTACGTCGATCGCGCATTGTCTGATTGGCCACTGCAAATATACTTACCTGCGGGTTCTCATATTCCAGTTTGGGCAAGTGCCAGTGGTAAGTTACTTCTAGCACAACTACCTACAGATAAGTGCGAACGTATTATTGATAAAATGTCGATACATGCCTTGACCACCAATACACAGACCGATAAAAATCAGCTACTGCAGACCATCGCTAAAACGCGTGATACTCAAATAGGGATAGATAACGAAGAGTTTATTCCAGGCATGGTCGCCTGTGCGGTACTCATTCCAAATGGTGAGCAACAAGCATTTGCCACCGTATTTACTCATGGTCCCACTGTCAAAAAGTCTTTGGAAGAATTATTAAGCCATGTACCTCTTTTACAGGAAGCTGCAAATGAGCTGTCTGTTGTTTTTAATCAAAACTCTCTATAGTCATTTGTCCAATTAGGTCACTAGCAAAACACCATAGCCGTTTTTTTCTTCTTGATTAACAGGGTATAGATCATAAGTAACATAGTTCAAGCAGAGCCCAAGTTACTTAATAATTGACAATACGGTTGTTTTTTGCCAAGATATTTATGAACAATGATTTGGAGGCGATCATTAAATAGCCGTGATTTTAAATCAACTACTATTCACACCTTTCCGGTTTGTGTGTTAGTAGCTCCTACATCCGGGTTTAAGCGATTAAGATTTTTCTTAATCTTTTCTAAACCTGATGACTAATAGGAGTCACTATGCAGGTTAAATCTCAAAGAACTTGGATCAAAAACCCCCTCGACTGTTTAGACCCCGCTTATGCTGGCGGTATCGTTATTCAAAATGATCTTATTGTCGAATTAATAAGGGCTGGTGAACAACCCTTACAAGCGGTTGATGAGGTAGTGGATGCTCATGAACACGTTCTTATACCCGGCTTAATCAATAGCCACCATCACTTTTATCAGACATTGACCCGTGCTTTTCCTGCTGCCTTAAACAAAAATCTCTTCCCTTGGTTACAAAGTCTTTATCCCGTTTGGGCCAGACTAACCCCTGAAATGATAGCAACATCTACCCAAATAGCGCTTTGCGAATTACTACTCTCTGGTTGTACTACAGCCAGTGATCATCATTATTTATTTCCTAATGGTTTAGAGCATGCTATTGATATTCAAGTAGAGCAAGCGACCGAACTGGGTATCCGCGTTCACCTTACCCGTGGCTCAATGAGCTTAGGTGAAGATCAGGGCGGCTTACCTCCTCGAACCACCATTCAAACAGATCGCGAAATCTTAGATGATAGCCAGCGATTGATTAAAGCCTATCACCAATATGAAGATGGCGCGATGACCCGCATAGCACTAGCCCCATGCTCCCCATTTTCTGTTAGTGAAGAACTGATGCGAGCAACGGCTGATTTAGCCCAAGAGCTTGATGTCAGATTACATACCCATTTGGCCGAAACCCATGATGAAACAAACTTTTGTATAAAAATGTTTGGCGTGCGTCCCGTTGATTACCTTGAGCGCGTTGGTTGGTTAAATAATCGTACATGGCTTGCGCACGGTATTCACTTTAATGATGAAGAAATAGCACGATTGGGTAAAGCGAATGTGGGTATTGCCCACTGCCCTTCATCAAATATGTTATTAGCATCAGGACAATGCCCTACCATTGCCCTACAAGAGGCGGGTTGCCCTGTCGGTCTTGGTGTTGATGGCTCAGCCTCAAATGACGGCTCGAATATGATTGGCGAAGTCCGTCAAGCATTATTGTTACAGCGCTTGCGCTATGGTGCTGAAGAAACAACCCATCAAAAAGCGTTTGAATGGGCAACTATAGGCTCAGCAGGATGTTTAGGTCGTAATGATATTGGCGAAATAGCGGTCGGTAAACAAGCCGATATCGCGCTATTTAAACTTGATGAAATACGCTTTGCAGGCGCAGGTTCTCCTGTTGCAGCAATACTACTTTGTGGTGCAACCAAAGCAGATAAGGTAATGGTTGCCGGTAAATGGCGTGTATTAGAGGGTCAAATAGTCGGTGTCGATATGAATCAATTGATGGCGAAACAAATTACGCTAGCAGCGAATTTAGCCCGTGCTTAAAAATATGTGAATGTAAACTATATTGATGGAAATAATAGTGGCTCCCTAATTATGATTCAAACATTCTGGTATGCGGTATAGATAGTAATATTAGATTCACTAAAATACAGAGAACCTGATATTACTATAGTCAATCCACTATAAATCAAACACGGTGCTACCGGGATAAGTTTTGCGCCGCCTCTGTCTGCTCAAGCACAGTAAGCAAGGAAAATTTATCCCGGTAGCACGTTATAATATTTGTACTTATTTTATTTAGGACTGACTATAGAAGTATTTCAAGCCCTTGACTTAAGACAATCAAATTTTAGTGCTTTTCTAGTAAAGTCATCTTTTATTGGCGTAATAATTTTAGATAACGTACAAGATATTTTTTGACGCCAAACCATAGAATATTATCTATAACAAACACGTTCACAATTTTATATAGAAGATTCTTTAAGAATACTTTATATTTTATTAAAAATCACACATGGAAAAGTGGCTAGCGATAGCCACTTTTTTTATGCTGCGTCTATAATAGACAACCTTAGCTTTACGCAACCAGACAGGATGTGTCATGAGACATTTTTATTTAGACTTCATCTTCACAGCTATCGCATTGATGGTAGCTGCATGGTGGGGATATTCACATGGCGGTATGGGCGGTTTGATAACCACCCTTTCTATTACTGCTATTTTGGCCGTCATGGAGATTTCATTATCCTTTGATAATGCGGTGGTCAACGCCTCAGTCCTTAAAGGCTGGGACGAGTTTTGGAAAAAGATATTTTTAACCGTTGGTATTTTAATTGCTGTATTCGGTATGCGCTTAGTATTCCCAATTGTCATCGTTGCGGTTACCGCAGACCTTGGCATGATGCAAGTGATAGATTTGGCATTGAACGACCCTAAAGAATACTCAGCAAGACTGATGGCGCATCATGCTGAAATCTCAGCCTTTGGTGGTATCTTCCTGTTACTTGTCTTCTTAAACTTTATCTTTGATGATAAAGAAGTGCATTGGTTTAACTGGCTTGAGAGCCGCTTAGCAAAGCTTGGCAAAGTCGATGCCATGAGCGTCTTCGTTGCGCTTATTGTCCTGATGTTTGCTGTATCTTGGGCAAGTGCGGAACAAGCTTCTGCCGTATTGATTGCAGGTGTATGGGGTATCTTGGTCTATCTTGGCGTCCAAGTTATCTCTGGTATGCTCGAGGGTGACCTTGAGGAAGACTTAGAAAATGAAGAGAAGGGTTCAGGCGCCGCAGCGACCAGCGCGATTATGAAGGGCGGTATTATCGGTTTCTTATACTTAGAAGTTCTTGATGCTTCATTCAGTTTCGATGGTGTGATTGGCGCATTTGCAATCACCAATGACGTTATTGTAATTATGCTTGGTCTGGCGATTGGTGCGATGTTTGTGCGTTCGATGACTATTTTCTTGGTAGACAAAGGCACACTTGATGAGTTCATCTATCTAGAACATGGTGCGCATTATGCCATTGGTGCTTTGGCAATTATTATGCTGCTATCAGTGAAATTCCATGTACCAGAGATTATTACGGGTTTGATTGGCATTGCCTTTATCGGTTGGGCATTGCTTGCTTCACTTAAGCATCGCAAGCAACAAGCAAAGGCGATTACTTAGTGTTGATTTTAGCTTACGTTTAAACGCTACGTTCAAATTAAGAAAAAGCGCTTTGGTAGAAAATCGTAGTCATGACAGGTTATATCAAGCGATTGGTATGACCTGTCTTCTGTCACGGATCACTTTCTATTGCCTAAAATAAGCATCTTACTTTATAACGCATATTCCCAAAAACAAGAGATATACATGCTAAAGAAAGCTGAACAAACATTAGAGAAAACCATATTTAATAGTCGTTGGCTACTAGCCCCATTTTATTTGGGGCTAGTGATCGGTATTGTTTTACTATTTATCAAGTTTTTCCAAGAACTATGGCACATGATTACCCATGTTTTTACTGCTTCTGAAGCCGATGTCATCGTCGGCACGTTGGCTCTTATTGACATGTCACTGGTCGCAAGCTTATTACTCATCATCATATTTAGTGGCTATGAGATCTTTGTCTCAAAAATTGATACAGGTGATCATGAAGATCGTCCTGAATGGATGGGAAAAATTGATTTCTCTGGTCTGAAACTTAAAGTAATCGGTGCCATCGTTGCCATTTCTGCCATTGATCTTCTCAAATCATTTATGGATATACCCAAAGAGATGAGCGATGCTGATGCTGATGTATTGATGTGGAAAGTCATTATCCATATGACGTTTGTATTATCTGGCTTGTTGTTTGCTTTGATGGATAAGATTGTCGGTGATACCAAAAAGCACTAAAAAATCTTTCAGTACAAAGTGTAGTGACTAATATATGGCACAGTTTTCAGAAAATCCACCCGTACAAGCAATGAGTCTTGTTGTAACGGGTATGCCTGTCGGTAGCCCCAGTATGGAGTACCAAGATAAGTTTGAACCGTATCAGATTATGCAGCGTAATAAGGATAGCATCACCTAAGCCTACGCAGATATCGACTCGGTTCAGCAGAAATTATAGTCGGGTAAATATTTTTCCTATTGTCTGAATCTAATCGCTATAAACCAAGAGTATCCATTCAATTAATTGGTGAATTGAATGGATACTGATCAGAGGTCTTACTCTTTATATATATAGACTTCATAGCTGTGAATGCCATAATATTTAACTGGTAATTTTACGAACCAATAAAGTAAGTTTATTTTTATCATTGTTAATTGTAGCTTCCTTATCATAGGCGACGGTCGTTTCATGTTCCGCAACATCATCACCAACTTTAAGAGCCGTAACGACTTTAGCAGTATGTTCATTATAGGGCTTTACTGTCAGGTTATACTGCAACGCAGTGTCAACAGCGATCGATGCCATCTCTTCAGCATTTACAAGCATCACAGGTGAAGCAATTAACTCACCATCTTTAAATACAGAGGTAGAAACTTTATAAGCATCAGCAGCAAAGCATGATCCTGACGCCAACACGGTAGCTACTAACAAACCTAATTTTGCTTGCATCTTAATTTCCTTATCTATAATCAATGTAACTATTCGACAATATTTATAGCCAACTAAAAATCTGATATTTCATGCATTCTATAACGGAAGCGCTATACGTTGAAAGTGACACATTACTTATGTAGCGCAGTCGCTGTCTCTTTTAGCCAAGCAACTGCTTCACTTAGTTAGTTTCTATAGGTTTAACATATATCTGCAGGTATTCACGAAAAAAAACAGTCAGCCTTCAAGTTTGTGAAGTTCGGCAAACTTGAATTAAGACGGCGTATCATTTGGCAGTAGCTCCGCTATTCGTTTTTGCCATTCATCTTTAGAAAGAAGCGTATTATTATTTGATTTCATTTCTTCTAATACCCTATAACGAGTAGTAAGCTGATTAATGACGTTGGTAAGAGCCGCTTGTTCGCTTTTCGCTTGAGCAAGCTTTTCGGAAACGGCAAGCATTCGTTTATCGATACTGAAATTGCCATCGTAATAATCATTAAGACCATCCTTAATTTCATTGAGACTAAAACCGACAGCTTTTATGTTTTTAATTATTTCGATACGCTCAATACATTCTGGATGAAACTCTGTATATAATCGTGACCCTGCCTGACGTTTACGAGATCTCAGCAATCCCAATTCATCGTAATGGCGAATAGTATCTTTAGTCGTATTGGCTTGTTTTGCCAATGCCCCTATCAATAAAAAGGCTAGATCAGATTTCATGTAATAATCTCGAAAAGGTACGTTTGTCTTATTTCAGACAAGTATACCTCAATGAAACCAGTGTAAACCGACTTCTTCTATCCAGAGTCATTTGCCATAACATTTATTATGGCAAGAAGTGCGGTTCACGAGCCATGTCATGGTATTCCTTTATGTAATTTCATAACCATTTTCAATTAATACTTTATAGATTTCTAGAACCTCATCTAGAATCTTTGTAGCCATAGTGTCATCTTTCATCATTTGCCACGGCTTACTAGAGTTTCTCCAATCGAAAGGCTCAAACTTGTCCTTAGCTGGCCACCAGTTAGAACTTTCAAACTGCTTATTTTTAATATTCTCGTTTAGTAATCTATTTATTTTACTTTTATGTTCACTTGCAAATTCAGAATGTCTGAATTTTCCTAAAAATCTTACACCTAAGCTTGGTTTATTATAATAATCTTGAAATTCAAAACAAATAATTCCAATTTTTTCTATACTTCCGAAGCTAAATTTTTCATACTTATTATCTACTTTCATATTTCTTAGAATAATTTTTTGAGGATAGCATTTAGGTATAAATCTAATTTAAGCTTTCCGACAAACTCTTTTTTCATTTTTTCAACATTATTATGGAAAGCCAGGCTAGCCTCTATAGTATTCTTATTTCGGCTCATAATTTCTAAAGCTGTTTTACACTCATTCATATCTCCAACCTCCGTAAACTGTTTTTTCTTGATACTCGTCTGTGAGGTAATATTGATTTTCTTAGAGACCGCGTCCTTGCGCACATGGTTACCCATTCTTTTTGGGCTGATAATGCTAAAGCTGTCCAAGTTATTTTGCCATATAGCGTCGTATACATTACAGACTGCTCTATTGAGCAAAACGGTGTCTTGGCGCGGATAATAGCAACCAAACTTATGCAGTTGTAGTTGGTCAGATACCTGTTGCACGATGTGTAATTGACCTTGCAAAACGATGATTTTATGAATAGCTTGGTATTGATAGCAAAAGACCACCTTGATAAGTGATCTTTTGCTGCTTATTCTTTTTTTCAGATATTCTTTTTTTCAGATATAGTGCATTCAGTTTTCATGAAACCCCATTTAAAAAATCATATGCGCACATAGTGCAATAATCGGTAATGAAATAATGGTTCTTAATAGAAAGATGATTAACAACTGAAAAAAGCTCACTGGAATTTTTGTGCCTAAAATTAATCCGCCTACTTCAGACATATAGATCAATTGAGAAACTGACAAGCAAGCGATGACAAACCGAGTTAACTCTGATTCTATTGAAGAACCGATAATCGCAGGCAAGAACATATCTGCAAAACCTACCATGATCGTTTTTGACATTTCTACCGCAAAAGGTATATTCAATAGCTCTAAGAATGGGATAAACGGCATGCCTAAATAATCAAATACAGGGGTTTCTTCTGCAACGATTAAACCCATTGTCCCAATTGCCATAACGACAGGCAATATCCCGATCCACATATCTAAAATATTTTTTAACCCATCATTTAAGAAAGTAGAAAAGCTCGGACTCTTTTCTGCTCTGTGAACGGCTTTATGCAAGCTGTGGGTAAATAACGTTTTTCCTTCAGGGATGGTTTCATGATCTCTATCACTATTTTCTACTACATACGTATCGTCAATTTTAGATAAGGGAAATAACCTTGGTACGATTAAGGCACAAACAATCCCGCATAAAGCAACCACGCCAATCATATTGAGAAAGTAAGTTTCTAGCTTGACCTGAGAGATGACAACCAAACAGAATGTAATCGAAACTGCTGAAAAGCTGGTAGCAATAACGGCTGCTTCTTTTTTGGTATAAAATCCGCCTTCCAATTGTTTATCGGTCAATAATACACCAATCGTTCCATCACCCAACCATGATGTTAGACAATCGACAGATGACCTACCGGGCAAACCGAATAGAGGTCTCATTACTTTACTTAATAAAACACCAAAAAACTCTAATAAGCCAAAATCAAGTAGTAATGGTAGCAATAGGCCAGCTAAGAAAAATACGATGAAAAGTATTGGCATTAATTCATATAATATTAAGCCGCCAATATTCTCTGAATATATTGCCTCAAACCCAAATTTAAAATAGGTAACGACAACAAAAAACGCACCAAGCATTCTAATAATAAGCCAAGGGGTTGTGACGTTCAGTAAGTTGTTTAAAAATGCATTATTCAAAATCAATGAAGGCTTCATGATTTTAGTATATAGCGTACAACACAGTGTAATCATAATAGAGATTACAACAAACAATGGCAAAAGGTCACCCATATACCCTTGTATATAATCCTTTAACACAGAGATAGGAATGGTAAACCCTTCTGCATATGATACAAATTTACCATCTACATAGGGAATTGGAAATACAAAGAGCATCAAACCTATTATAGAGGGTATAAAGAATTTCAAAAATTGTCTGATACTGATACTGCTGACAGCTTGACTTGAAGCATTGGCTTTAATAATGTCCATATTATTTTTACTCGCAGTCCATTTTTTAACTAGCATAAATAGATTTTTTTATGCTAGATTCTTTAACTCATTTTAAATAATTTATACTAATAATTATTTAAAAGAGACTGTGTCACTTTTTCTAAAATTTTAAATATTCTGGTTGAGTCATCTTTTGAATTATTATACAAAGGATTGATTTCTGCCATTTCCCAACAGCATACTTTCTTATTCTTGATTAACTCTATGTTAAGTTGCATGGCTTGTTCATATGACAAACCATTCATTGCAGGCGTACCGGTTCCTGGCACATACAAAGGGTCAACGCTATCAACATCAAATGAGACATAGATATGATCACAATATTCCAATTTTTTGAAGATTTCCTCTACTGTGGAACTGATGCCTTTTTGAGTAATCTCAGCAACGCTATATAAAGGGATTTTATGTCTTCTAATTAAATCCATTTCTTCTTCTTGATAATCCCTAACGGCACAAAAGACCACATTTTCTGGCTTGATTGAGGGTTCATCAGATGCCATAAATTTCAATTTTTCCCAATACTCTTTTTCTTTTTCAGAAAGCTCATTGCGCTGGCATTCTAGATTGTCAATGGCACAAGCCATCGCCAAAGGCATGCCATGCATGTTTCCTGATCCACTGGTATATGGTGAATGAAAATCAGCGTGTGCGTCTATATAAACCACACCAATTTCAGCATCAGGATGCGCCATTTTTAGGCCATGCATCGTTCCTGCACAGCTAGAATGATCTCCAGCTAAGACAATTGGGAATTTATTCTCATTTCTTATATCTTTTATTTTGTGTGCTAACTTAGAGATAATCGGTTCAATCACATCAGCATATTTTGCATGCGCAAATTGTGATTCCCCTTCACTGTTGCTATTATCCTCAATACTGTCAAATTGCAATTTTTCAAAATAATCTGCATTAAGTTCTTTTGATGATGCTTTTAATGCATCAATACCTAAAGAGGCGCCTTTTTTATATCCTGCGATATCTGAATAAACTTCTACTATTCTTATATTTTTCATCATATCAGTCATGATTTTGTCTCTATTAAATAAAATAATTTTTACATCATTTAAATTAAATTCATTTTTATATACTAAAGCTCTTGAAAATTAGCAGATAGATTTAAAACAATAAACATATCCATAACTATCCAAGAGCTTTGCTAAATATAGATAAAGTTTAAAAAAATGATGCAGATTTTAAACGCTACACAAAATGAGAAGTGCTTATCATTTTTTTGTATTAATTACTGTTGCATCAATAACCATTGTATTAATCACTTACTACATAGCCGCAGCCATCGATTCAGCTTCATTCGTCACTAGGCTATGATTTTTGCTATGGCCTTTCACTACCGAATATAAGTTTTTAGGGTCAGCTTGCTGAGGTATCAGATCTAAAACCTCATACCCTCCCTGCTCTCTGATCAAGTCACGCAAAAATACCAAAGCTGTAAAGTCTTCTGATGCAAACCCAACGCCATCGAACACGACTAGATCATCATCTGAAGTTCGAGCTTGCACTTCACCTTTGAGAATGCGATGAAATTCAGTAACAGGGAAATCGCTTGATAAATTTTGGATCTCTCCCTCAATGCGTGTTTGAGGCTCAAACTCTACAATCACATGATCTGCGCGCATTAATATGTTGCTATCCAGCTCTGTCTTACCAGGACAATCACCGCCTATCGCATTGATATAAACACCTTTGGTGATTATATCGTCTCGTAAAATAGTGGCATTGGTTTTATCAGCCGTACAGGTAGTAATAATCTCTGCACCTAAAACAGCTTCTTCTAACGTGCGACAAACAATGACTTTCAAACCTGAGTCTGAAAGGTTGTCAGCCGTTTTCTGCGAGGCCGCTGGATCAATATCATACAAACGAACTTCTGAGATACCCATGATGGCTTTCATACCCAATGCTTGAAATTCAGACTGAGCGCCGTTTCCTATTAACGCAAGTTTTTTGACGCCCTTTGGCGCGCAATGTTTGGCCAGCATGGCTGATGTGGCAGCCGTACGTAATGCCGTCAGGATACACATCTCTGTCAGCAAAATAGGATAGCCAGTTTCGACGTCAGACAAGATACCCATCGCCGCCACGGTCTGCAAGTTTCGTTTGGTATTGATTGGATGACCATTGACATACTTGCAGGCAAACATTTCTCCATCGCTGACTGGCATCAACTCGATGACCCCGTCTTTTGAATGCGAAGCAAAGCGAGAAGATTTTTCAAATTGATCCCAACGAAGATAATCTTGCTCTAAAGCATCCACTAGATCTGTAATACATTGCTCAACACCATACTCATGAATCATTTTAGCCATCGCTTGTACACTAACGAATGGCACGCCTTCCTTGGGTGATACGATAAATTTAGACATTGATGCTGTTCCTTTTCATGAATATTGTTTATTGAACCGACAATTAATATCCTACCAACTATAATTGTCAGTTAAAATGTCAATAACTTATTAAATATGGACGTATTTTTGACATATTGTTAAGTACTACTTAGCATAATGTCAAAATTCAATGGAGGAAGCATTTTTATGGCGTATTACACTTATGATTCTTTAGATAGCGAACTGATATCTGAACTTCGACAAGATGGTCGAGCAACCATCTCAAACCTTGCTAAAAAACTCAAAGTCTCTCGTGCCACTGTCCAAAACAGATTGGATAGACTGATGCATAACGGCGCTATTTTAGGATTTACGATTCGAGTGCATGAGGCATTAGATAAAGAAACCGTCAAAGCGATGATGATGATTGAGGTAACAGGAAAGTCTACGTCACAAGTGATTAGGAAACTGCGAGGTATCCCACAACTGATTAAGCTACATACGACCAATGGTGCGTGGGATTTAGTAGCAGAAATACACACCACAAGCTTGAGAGAATTTGATGAAGTGCTACGTCAAGTCAGAGAGATTGATGGCATTCTGAATAGCGAAACCAGTGTTCTGCTTTCGAGTTTGTAATATAACTATACCCAGAAAAATATGTTCAGCACAGCCAAAGGTTCAACTCCCTAGTGAGGACTTGAATCTTAGGCTGTGGGCTAAGGGTATCAATGGTTTGATGTAGTGGCATAATAAAACTGGACAGCTTCTAAGAGGTTAGATAAATCCAGAGAAGGAAAATAGCATAACCAATAAACGCGACCAATATATCCAAGAATTCAAACTTGAAGCTATCAGCTTAGTGGTTGATCACCAACGTAAAATACTCGATGTAGCAAACTCACTTGGTATTGGTAGATCAACTGTAGTGGTCAAATAATTTAGAACATCTGACCACTACAGTACAGTCTCATATTGCATATCTTAATATATATTGTTTTGTTCTAAACGAGTTAGAAATGCTGCAAAACCTTCGGTTGCTCGAGCCTGTAGTCGGCTACTGGTAATTACACGGACACGATTGCTCCAAGTGATGGCATAGCTTTGAGCTTCAAATCTACTGACCAAGTCCACATCCTCATGACAAGGTATAGATGCAAAGCCGCCAACAGCCAGATAAGCCTCACTACTAAAACTTAAATTTGCTCCATGAATATGATGGTGTCCCATTCTATCTTGGTAATGAGCGATATAATCCTTTCGAGTTTGCGGTGTTAACCGTGCCCAACTGTCAACTTGCACTACGCCGCAAATCATATCTGTCGGCTGGTGGCTAATATGTTCAATCTGCTGTGCCAACCAATCCACAGTTACCACGGAGTCAGCGTCTGTACAGGCAATCCATGTGGCACCATTTGTGATCGCATGACGAATACCAATATCTCTCACCCTTCCCACACATTGATAGTCACAGCATAAGTAATCAATGCCAGCGGCTTTGACGATGGACTGCGTATTATCAGTGCAGTTATCCAACACCACTAGCGGATACGCTTTAATCGTTGAGGGCAATTGCTCGATAGCGGTCCGTACTGATGCCAAGCATTTAGCGATGGTCATTGCCTCATTATGAGCGGGAATCACAATGCCAATTTTCATAGCCTATTTACCTTTCTACTCAGTTTTTTAAAACTTACACTCTGTTATATCAAGTTTTCTTGCATAGCTACCGAGCTTGGAGAACGTTGCCAAATATCTAATAAGAAATCATCGTCTATCACTTGGCTTTGATGATTGAACGCAACGTGATGCTTCTCATTATTTGCAAAGTTAAAGGCATGGTGCAGGCGCTGATGTACAGTTTCACCTGTCATAGCAAAGCCATCAATAGCATAGCGCCAATGACAGCATAGCAATGTACCGCCTATAACGAGGTTTTGCTGAGTCCAAGCGATCACTGTATCAATATCATTGGGTGATAAATAATATAAAATCTCACTAATGACAATTAAATCAAAGGCTGGCTCTATAGTAGGCGTATCGTTTGATAAAGGATAAGCCTCTATAATTGCCTCCTTTAAATTTAATAATCTATTAGGAACCACACCTTGAATGACCTTAACATGAGACAATTCTGCCAAGCGCTCTTTGGCAAGTTGCACTGCCCGTTCATTACCATCGATACTCACTAATGCCCGACAACGTTGAGATAATAACTCACTAAGCACGCCGTTTCCGCAGCCTAGTTCAATGGCATTGTTATATTGAGATTGGGGTAGTATCGCTAGACAAATATCACGTTTTCGTTTTTCATACCAGCGAGTTTGATACTGCCATGGGTCTGTGTTGTCATTATATAATGCGTCAAAATACGATTCTGAATAAGCAGGTGATTGGCACTTAGTAGCAGAATTATCGTCTAAGACAGTTTTAGCATAATCTAAACTGTCGACTAAGTTATCGGCATTCATTAATGGCTTAGGTTCAGAGGTGTGATTCATATAAATAAACCTCCCAAGGTTGGCTGATTCTAGCGATCGTTTGCGCGGATAAAATAGGCGGATTGCCCGTGCTGTCATCAGCAGTGATTTGACTTTCAAAGCAGGCAATGGCCTCTATTTTACGCTGTAGCTGCTCAGTGGTTAAGTCAACTCTCATGGCACAGTGCCAAGGAATACGGCTATCCGCAGGTTTTGCCCAATGCCATGCCCAAATCAACACTTGATAACAGACTAAATGATGCTGCTTGGCAAATGAGACCACCACTTGTCCAGTTGCTTCATGGTCAGGATGCCCGTCGTGCATAAAAGGCGTTATTAAAATATCGTTAGGTTGAATAATGGTGGATAGTTTCTGGTGAAACTGATCTTGTTGGGCAAAGACATTGCCATCTGTTAAGTCTAAAGCAACAGTCGTGACCTGATGGGCCACACTCAATACTTCTAGCGCTTTGACACTTTCTTGTGGACGGATGATATTAAGCTTTTCTTGAGAATAAAATTGCGAGTTTGGATGACTTTGTGTGCCATTAGTCACGTGAATAAGAACGATAGGATTGCCATTCGCCGCCAGTTGTTGCAACAGACCGCCACAGCCTAGCACTTCATCATCAGGATGCGGGGCGAAGATACAGACACGCTGATGCGGGGCAAAGCTTTTTGCAATATCAAATCGAGGCATGTCTTGCAGTCCTGACCAGTTTTTCCAAGCATCTTGACTGGTGCCATCACCTTCAATAACACGGTCACCTACAATCGGATGGTTGCCTTTAGGAAAAGCAACATGGGTAGCAGCATTATCTTTGGTGGCAGGTTCTACAGCCTTATTAGATATTATAGTTGCCATATATTGTCCTGCCCATCAGTTAAGTCATTGGCTAAAATACCAGTTAATTCGCCGATTTTCTGTAAGTCAAAAGCGCCATGACTTTGGCGGATAAACACGGGCAAATCGGCTGACAATCTTGCAAAATGGGCATTGCGACAAAATGGTGCTGCTCCCAATGCCTGCCCGACAACCTCCATTACTTGGCGAGCGACTTTCTCAACTTGTAATCTTAGCTGGCGTATGGCAAGTTCATGACTCAGCTGTGGCTGGCTATCTATTAAATCAGCAACATAATGAAAATACTGCTGAGTGACTGCCAATGCCGTACTAATTTGACCCAAATACATGGCTTTATAATCGTTTGGTTTTTGCTCATAGGCGCTGATTAAATAGTCTGCTAGATAAGCGGTTGCCCCATACCAGCAAGCAGCAACGCCCGCCGCCCCATGCCAAAACCCCACACGTTCTAGATAAGCATTGGCTGTCCCAACTTGATTGGCTGTCACCTTACAAAACTGTAAAGTCGCTGTATCAGTGGCTTGCATCCCTATCGCCCGCCATTCCTCATTATCAATCTCAATGCCAGTTTGCTGCATATCTACAATAAGTAATTGCGATTGTCCGTTCTTATCACGATAGGTCATTAGCGCGCGATCAACAATGTTGGCTCCGGAACACCACTCTTTTGTACCGCTGATTTTACCCTGCTGATAATGAATAGGATCGGAGTGACCCTCTGCTGCCCAAACAGCCCACAACCCTTGATCCGCTTTAGCATAGCCCACCTCATATAAAATGCTTAGCGCATCCAAGTGCGACTCAAACCATTTTGCAATCGTTAAATCGATTCCTGCAACGTAGGCCAAGATCTGCCAACGGATCAATGTGCTTGATATTGCACCATTTACATTGGTAGCACCACTTGCCGGATGCGGGACTTTCTCGCTATAGGTGATTAAGGCTTTTAGAATGTCATGACGTAATGTATCAGTTAAGCCAAGCGTCCTAATGGTTTGATTATTAGTATGTATGATATTGTCTATACTGGCTTTAATCTCTGATAATAAAGGATTTTTTGCATCTAACGGTAGCATGAGGGTCTCCTAATCGTTCTTATGAGTCAGACATTTGGACTGTGACAGGTTTCAAAATATCTGTTTGTCGCCTTTTAACATCATACAGATCATCTAAAAAACTCTGCTGCCAAGCTTGCAAATTATCTTTTTGCAGTCCTTGCAGTAGCGATTGATAGCGCGACTGCCGCTCACCTAATGGCATTGTCAAAGCAATCCCTAAACCGTCTGTCATACTTTTTGGTTGATGTGGGTCGATAATGACTGCGGCTTGCATTTGCGCCGCTGCCCCAGCGTAACGTGAGAGCAATAGCACGCCAGGATTATCAGGATTTTGAGCAGCAATATACTCTTTGGCAACCAGATTCATACCATCTTTAAGCGAATTGACCCAGCCGATATCACTCTGCCAAAACATCGTCATCAATGTCTCGTGGCTTATTACGCTTTCGTCATAGTTGATAGCTTGCCAAGTATCTGTAGAAGCATCTTTTGTATATTTACTAGGCAAAAACTGCTGATTAATATCATTAACAGCAGTTTTAACATCATGATGAAGTTGTTGATAAGCAGGCACATCTAAGCGACTAGGACAGGCGATTTGTAATAATTTCAGTTGATTCTGATAGGACGGATTTTGCTGTAAAAAATTGCGATATGCTGAAAAACGTTTTAATAAACCTTTTGAGTAATCAATTCTATCTACTGCAATAATCTGCTGGGCGTTATACTTTATGCCTTTTTTGCTCTGATGAGCTTTGACGGATTGTACTGAGCACTGCGAAGACAAGGGACTGACCTGTTGTTGGATTCTCTCCACATTCACACCGATTGGATAAGCCTTAACCATTAAAGAATGCTGGGATTTTAAATCTAAATTGAGCAGTAACTGCACATCAGATGATTTATATAGAGTAGCAGCATGTTTGTCGTGTAAAACATTTATTGGTGAGAGCTCTAAAGAACAAACTTCTAAAATCTTATCTGTTAAATAATATCTGCAAACCGCAAGGCAGTTGGCTCTACCTTGATGAGTTTGTGTACCAAGTACGTCATAATGAGCAAGGTGCCTAATGAGCTCATCGCTTTTATCAAGCGATTGCCAAAATGGCAATGAGACAAATGGGATGTGTAAAAAAAATCCGATACGATTGTGAATACCCAACTGCCTACAATGATATGCCACACTTAAAAAGTGATAATCATGAACCCAAATCACATCATCAGGCTTAATAATCTTCTTTAATTGCTTAGCAAAAAGACGGTTTACCTCTTGATAGCCTGCGTAATCCTCTGGTGTTTCATGAATTAAATCAGGTCGCTCGTGCAATAATGGCCACAATACATTATTGGCAAACCCACAGTAAAACTGCTGATATTGCTCAGTCGTAAAAGCAGTGGTCATATAGGTAATAGAAGTCTTGCCCTGTGATATATCTATGCCTGATAAGACAGCTTGTTTGGTAATACTAAATTCATGAGAGAAATCTTCATCAAGTCTATTAACAATTTCACCATTCCAGCCCATCCAAATGACTGATTTTTCCATTAACACGTCTTGCAGTGCTATCGCCAGTCCGCCTGCCATTGGATTTTTATCAGGCATTTTAACCCGATTAGACAAGACGATTAAGCGGCTCATATCACGTGCCTCACTGTTTCTTTTGCTAGCATTGAATGCTCTTGGCAAAAGCTTAAAAAGCTATTCAGTAATATGGTGACCTCATGAGTATTACGTACATAGTAATTGGCATGCGTAGCCTCACTACCAACCTTAATCCCCATCCCTTTTAATGGCTGTGGTTGACTGGCTATTATTTGATTTTCACCTTGTACAGCCACAAACCCTACTTCATCCGTAATATCATCACCGATAAAAATAGGGAACATATTATTACTACTCTGCATTCTTTTTAATAAAGTCAGAATTGCGCTACCTTTATCCACTCCTTTTGGCACTACCTCCCAAACATATTTACCAGATTTCAATGTCCAGTTAGCATAAGTTTTTAAGGTTTCTATCATGATGGTATAAGCCGCATCAGCCAAAACAGGGTTCTTTCGGAAATGGAGGGCGACAGAATAGGGTTTATCTTCTACGGTGAGGTCATCAAAAGGAATGCAAGATTGGATAATAGACTTTCTTATTACAGCAAGTTCCATGATATCAACAGATACAACATGTGTCTCATTATGATCACTGATATCATCAAACGCTATTTCTAGTCCATGCGTTGCGGCAATCGGTAACACTAAAGGAGACAGCATTTGCCTTGCTTCAGCCAAACTGCGTCCTGTTACGACAGCAAGTTTTACACCATGGCTTTGTATTTTTTGTAGAAGAGTTAAGGTTGATGTTGGGATAACGCTGTCTTTTGGATTCAGTGTGAAATCCGCTAACGTACCATCTATATCTAGAAACAAATAATAATTTTGCTGAGGGCATAAATATTCAGCAAAGTTTTTTGGCAGAATATAGATAGGTCGCCTATTTCTGCTGGGATTTCTTCCTGAAGTCACGTTTATTCCCTTTTAGTATGAGACCATTTTTCGCTCTAACACCACCTAAGTTTGAAATAATTTAGCTGCTAAAAGTTACTGTCGTTTTTAATATAGATCTATAGGAAGGCCACTATTAAGCAACTAAACCTAATAAGAAGTGTGCCATAGCTCCAGTAAAAATCTAGTGACCAGAGTGTGCTATTTGACGTGAGTTCTGTAACTCATTGAACACGGTTGCCATTTATAGCAGGCCGCTATACATTGTATGTAATTCAATGGCGCTTAGCTTTTCGCGTAGTGCGCTCATTTGTAACTTGCAGCTCTTGTAATACGCTACTTTGTCTTTTTCTTTGTCCTCTAAGTTTTTTTGATAAGTAAAATCGTCCAATAGCATTAGACAATTTGTAATTAGCTTGAGATTATTTAATGATAGATCCTCATACTTACCTAAAGTATGCGACTTGATTTTTGAGCGTAATTCAAATAATCCCAAATTACTGTCTTGATAATATTTTTTAATCAGTTCGTCCCTTGATTCTACGCTACTCTTATCATTTTCTTTCATCGCAATCCTCAAACTATATACTCCTGTGCTTATAATTACCCATTTTTTATAAATGACTAAGCATCAAGCCAATGCTGTTGTCTGGCATAAAAAAGCTGTTTGGGCGTATCGATATCATAGCTAAGTTGATGGTTTATGACCGTACTTAACTGATTGGGCGGTAAGGCTCTAATCAAATAGCGCAGACCTTTATCCCCTCTCAGTGCTGGTTGCCATTGTTTGAGACGCTCAACATTAATAACTATCGGAAGACCGATGATATTATTCTTACCTGTATCAGTAGAATACGCTTTATCTAGATATTGATAACTACTAGCGACCACTGTGCTTTTGAACGCTAATAATTCTTTCAAATGCTCACTATCTAACAATACTTGATCTACCCCCATGATTAACACCCGATTAATCAACGAGACTTTCAAGTTAGTTAGAGCTTCAATACCAAGAGACAAGCTATGCGCCATACCCGTTTTAGGTATTAAATTAATCACGGTATAGATTATTGGATTTTGACGGACCAACCCATTAATCGCATCAGTGATTGCTGGTTGTTCTTGAGGAATGACAACAATAACGGCAAGAGGCTTTGTGGCTAATGCTATTTTAGTCATATAACAGATGAGCGGTTCGCCATGCTTGCTGAGCAGTTGCTTAGATTGACCAAGACGCTGGCTCAGACCACTTGCCAAGATAATAACAGCGTGGTCTTTTTTATCATTTTCTGTACTGCTGGGCAATGAATTTTTGGTTGGTAAAATAGAATTATTAGTATCAACATCGCTAGTCATGGGCGTAATCATTTTTATAATTATTGAAGACTGATTGCTCTGAGGTTTGAATAGTATATTGACTATTTGGCAGTGATGTTTGCGGCGCGTGCCCATGAATCACCGCGCTCATTTGTGCCATGATACTGAGTGCCAATGCTTCAGGTCCATCCCCACCCAACTTATAACCGATAGGATAATGCAGTTTACGAATACCATCAGCTAAAATATGTGGGTTAGCACT
This sequence comes from Psychrobacter sp. S4(2024), assembly GCF_036861305.1. Taxonomy (NCBI): domain Bacteria; kingdom Pseudomonadati; phylum Pseudomonadota; class Gammaproteobacteria; order Moraxellales; family Moraxellaceae; genus Psychrobacter; species Psychrobacter sp. S4(2024). Next base: position 590,246 of record NZ_JAZAQR010000001.1, read on the forward strand.
TGTCTCACTAATTTCTTTGATTAAACGCTCAGTACGATAGCGAGGTCCCAGTTGTCCAAGATAACGATATTGAGCAGAATGCTCTAGTAGTACGGCTAGTCGGGCGCGGTCTTGAGCCAGACTATGAGACATCACAGCAACGGCGGCGCCAGCACTGAGATTGAGCAATGTTTCGCTATCATCCAAGGCTAAACACAATACTGAATCTGCTTGGCTAAAGCGCAAACGTGTCGCATATTGGGGTCGACTGTCTATGACGGTGACATGCCAATCTTGTAGCTTTGCCATTGTCACCAGCGGTATAACATCGTTACCTGCCCCGCAAATCAGTAATCGTGTCTGTGGGCAAATGCGCTGCAATAACCACTCACTCTCATGCTGCCGATCACCTGTAGGTTGTAACTCTAAATCGCTCGTTAACTTAATGTATTCAGCATTTTTTTTATGAAACTTATGGTTTGATAGTTTTTGAATGGTATTTAACAACATATCATCTATAAACGTATTCGAATCGCTTATCGTGTTGCGGTTCAAATATAAATCGGTCAGACTTCCTGTCTTTAAATACGTATCTAAATAAATGCGGCTACCAACTTGCATCCCCATTCCTTTAATCTTTGCACTATCCGACCTAATAAGAGTGGCAATTGTTACTGGCTGTTGAGTATTACGAACCTGACGAATTAGATCCAATAGCGGTATTGCTGTCGCTAAACGCTCAAACAATACATGCACTCGTCCATTACAACCCAAGCCAAAATTGAGCTCGCCCTCTAAAAGACTGTCTTCAGACATATCTGCATCTTTAATACTAGAATTATCATCTTCTACAATAGACAAATCAGAGTCACCATTTTTATGATACTCAATGTCATCCCCTGTTTGGTATATCTGGACACTCGCGCCATGACGGGTCAGCCAAAATGCACGTTTGATAATATGCGGCTCAAGGCAGCCGCCGCTAATCATCCCAACCGAACGTCCATCGGCGCAGATAAGCATCTTCGCACCTGGTTGCCGATACGCCGAGCCTTCTGTACGAACTACGGTAGCTAATACAGCATCGATGTTTTGTTGTATCGCTTGCGCAGCAAGGTCAAGGATATCAGCAGCTTGATTCATAACGTTCCTTATAGACTTATCAGTAAGCTTAGAGAATAAGCTAAAAAAACCCTCTGTTTAATCGGGTTTTTTTAAGCAAAACAGTATTTGATAAGAATCAATCTGGCAGTTGGTCAATAAGCTTATCTAGAGTAATGGGGAAGTCTCGAACCCGGATACCGACTGCATTATAGATAGCATTTGCAATCGCTGCTGCTGCGCCTGAAATTGCTGTTTCGCCAATCCCTTTGATATGCATTGGGTTGGTATAACGATCATCTTCTTCTAGCAAAATGACATCCAGTTGCGGTACGTCAGCATTCACAGGAATATGGTATTCAGAGAGGTCATGATTACACAAGCGTCCGTCATGCTTATCATGGATAACTTCTTCCATCAACGCCGAACCTATGCCAAAAACCATACCACCATAGCATTGTGAAGTAGCAGTTTTGTGATTGAGGATACGCCCTGCGGCAAACACACCTGTCATACGCTTGACTCGAATCTCACCCGTCACTCGGTGCACAGCGACTTCCGCAAAATTGGCACCGAATGAAGATTGGCGATGGGTTTTTTCGTTTTTACCCGGTTTAATACTGCCTTTAGCACTTAACTTTTGGTCGTCATATTGCGCAACAATATCGGCTAGTGAATAACTATTATGGCCACTAAAATCATATCTGCTTTGTTTAGCCTTCTGCTTCTCCGGCAAGCGTTCCAATACAGATTTAGGGAGAGGCACGCTCGTTTTTTCTGCTAACTTCTCTACAAGTTCAGTGGCGACATCCTTACCAGATTCAATGATAGTCTCTGTTACTGTAACTTCATGCTCTCCTATTTTGCTAATCTGCCCGTCATTTAGCTGGATGGTGTCGGAATATAGTCCAACTTTGTCTGCCAGCATTTCACGCAATTGCTGACACGCCAGATAAATACTGCTACCTGAGCTTGCCGCACCCATGCTACCGCCTGAACCAACGGCTGGCGGCATACTGGTATCGCCAAGTTTCATCTCAATATGGTCAACCGGTAGACCAAGTAGATCAGCAGCAATTTGGGTAAATACGGTATAAGAGCCCGTACCAATATCGGTCATATCCGTTTCAATAATGGCTTTGATCCCAAGCGTTTTTGAGTCATCGATTTGTAGGGTTGCTCTTGCTTCAGAAAGCTTTAACTGATTACCACGGACAGCGGCAGCCATACCAATACCCAACCACCAGTCTCCTTCTAAGCACTTAGCAGGCATTTTATTGCGCTTCTCCCAACCAAACTGCTCAGCCCCTTTTTCCATACAGGCGATCAGCTGCCGAGTTGAAAAAGGTATTTCTTTACTAGGATCCTGATGAGGCTCATTACGGCGGCGTAGCTCTATAGGATCCATATCTAATTGAATGGCCAACTCGTCCATTGCACATTCAACAGCAATTAACCCCACAGCCTCCCCAGGGGCACGCATAGAACCTGATAATACTTTATTGACATCAACCATCTGATAGTCGACCTGACGATTTTCACCGCGGTATAGATAGTGAGTAGACAGCGCTGCAGGCTCAAAGAAGCTCTCGCCGGGTAAGTTACTAGTGATGGTATTATGGATAAAAGTATTAATAATACCGTTCTTATTACAGCCAATGCCAATCCGTTGACGCGTATCTGAGCGCCTTATGGTGGTTTCCATGACTTGCGGGCGAGTCATCACAATCAATACCGGACGCTTAAGCTCTTTTGCAGAAATGGCCGCGGCAATCGATTCAGGTGTAATACCAAGTTTACTGCCAAAACCGCCACCAACGTAATGAGCAATCAGTTGCACATCATCTGGATCCAAATTTAAGGCATCCGCCACTTGTTGTTTGCAAGATGACAACATCTGATTGGCCGTATACAAGACTAACTTTTCATCCTCCCAATAAGCCAATGTAGCATGTGGCTCCATGGGCGAACTACTCTGGCTTGGCGTATGATAAATCTGATCAAACGAAATCTCAGACTCTTTAAGTCCTTGCTCTGGGTAGCCCTGCTTATAATTCTTGTCCGAGCCTTTTTTTTCATCAACCGAATGCGCATTTCCCAATGCTGAGCTGAAATCTATCACAGCATTTGCTGTTTCATCTTCATAAGTCACCTTGAGGGCTTTTGCGCCTTCAGTAGCCGCTTCAAAGGTTTCAGCGATTACGGCAGCTATGGGCTGACCATGGTAAAAAATCTCAGCGACTCCTTGAGTGGGTGCTTTTTTCTCTCCGCCTTGCTGGGCGTTACGCAAAAAATGCTCGGGATCAGTAACCACTTTAATAATACCTGGAATCGCCTCTACTGCATGGCTATCGATGTACTTTACCTTGCCTTTAGCAATGGTCGCACCAACTAAAACGCCGTAAACCTGTCCTTCAATATAAAATTCTGCGCTATAAGTCGCTTGTCCACTGACTTTTAAGGAACCGTCTACACGGTTGATAGGTTTACCAACCAATTGACTGGCAGTTTTATCAAAAAGAGTATCAACTGGGTTATCCATGGTCAGTTTTTTTGTGGGTTCTGATGGCAGTACTGCGTCCAATAGTGACATGATTATGCTCCCTTACCCGTTAGTGCGCGCTCAATAACTTGTTTTAACAAGCGACGCGTCAGCGGTATCTTAAAGTCGTTCTGACCACTACCCTTGGCATCTTTTAATAGCAAATCTGCCGCTTGCGAAATAATGTCGACGTTACCGTCTGTACCTATGAGTAATGCTTCAACCGCTTCATTACGCCAAGGCTTAGTACCAATACCACCAAATGCCAAACGTACCGTTTCTAATTTTCCTTGATTATTAACATTGATTACTGCCGCGCAGGACACTAAAGCAAAGGCGTAAGAGGCGCGATCACGAACTTTGTCATAAGTGTGCATGCCTTTCACTGGAGCTGGGAGAACAATATGAGTAATCAGCTCCCCTGTCTCTAAGACAGTTTCGATATTTGGCGTGTCTTTTGGCAAGCAATAGAAGTCTTTAATCGGAATCTGGCGCGAGGTGCCGTCTGCTTTGAGCGTCTCAATAGTGGCATCAAGTAAGCGCATTGCTACCGCCATATCTGATGGGTGCTGAGCAATACAATCATCACTCGTTCCTAAGACAGCAAGCGGACGATTTTCACCTTTAATAGCGGGACAACCAGAACCAGGATTGCGTTTATTACAAGGACTATCGGGCTGATAAAAGTAGTAACAACGGGTGCGTTGTAATAGATTGCCGCCTGTGGTCGCTTTATTACGCAATTGTCCTGAAGCCCCTGCTAGCATCGCCCGAGCTAATACAGGGTAGCCTGCCGTAACCGCTGGGTGCGCAGCCAAATCACTATTTGTCACCAGCGTACCGATGCGTAACCCACCATCAGCGGTAGTCTCTATTTGTTGCAGCTCTAAGCGCGTAATATCAACCAATTTTTGAGGAGTCTCAATCTCAATCTTCATTAAATCTAGTAAATTGGTGCCACCGGCAATAAAAGATGCATCCTCAGGCGTGGCAAACATCACGGCTTGTTGCGGTTCAAGGGCACGGATATATTCAAAGCGTTTCATAAACGTTCTCCCTTAGCACTGGCCGCATTGGGAACATTAGCAACATTGGCAGTTTGCTTTACCATTGAATGACCGCCAATTTGTGCCTCGCTAGGCGGCGGCGACCAAACCCCACTAATAGCTGCATCGGCTGGGCTATTATTAGGCGCATCTTCGGTCACTGAAGAAGAGTTTAATACTTGCTTTTCAAGTACCTGTGAGATGGCTTTGATAATATTAGGATAGGCTGAACAGCGACAGATATTGCCACTCATGCGCTCAGCAATTTCTTGTACTAACAGTCCATTAGGATTTTGCAGATCAGTAGTTACATGACTTGGCCACTGTTGTTTGATTTCCTCTATCAATGCCGTTGCAGAACAAATTTGTCCCGGCGTGCAATAGCCACATTGAAACGCATCATGATCTTTAAAAGCCTGTTGCAATTCTGATAGCGATTCAGGTAGTCCGATACCTTCAATGGTGGTAATCTCATCACCATCGTGCATAACCGCTAATGTCAAACAAGAATTGATTCGTCGACCATTAATAATCATAGTACAAGCGCCGCATTGCCCATGATCGCAGCCTTTTTTTGGTCCTGTGATATGTAGATGGTGACGACATACATCCAGCAATGTCGTTCGCGGGTCAAGATTATCAAACTCATAATCCTGCTGATTAATCGTTAACGTTAAATTAGACATGCTGGCTTCTCGCTGGCAAAAGATAATAAAATATTAGATTAGGTCTTGTAACTAGTCTATAGATTAAATGTTAACTGTTAACTACATTCAGTTATTGCTGTTGTATTTTTCGGGATCATGAGATTTTGGTAATTTGAACTACGAACCCATAATGGGCGCAGTTCGATTAATTTCCGACTGCGCTACTTGTTCAGATGATCCTTGCGCTACATTTTTCCACCTTCATCACCAGCGCTCGGACCGATATCAATAATCCAATCGCTATTTATGACAACCTGCATATCGTGCTCAACCATAATAACCGTATTGCCAGCGTCAACAAGAACCTTACAATCACCTAGTTAGCTCTATCAGTACCAGTCAAAATACAAGAAAATCGTATTTCTAAAGAAGATTGGAGCAGTTAGTAACAGTCGTAACCTTTCGTCAAGTTTCATAAAGCTACGCAACGTCATAATCCTTTATCATTCCCTTTGTCGACAGAGTAAGGCTTCATCAAGACATTTTGTTTGATGGTAAGTCTTGCTTCTCAATCAATAATTCATGTTTGAATACGAATTTGGAAGGAAATGATAATGAAAAATACAATGATAAGCGCTATTGTAGCTGCTACCGTTTGTTTTGCTATGATTGGTCAAGCAAGTGCTGCACCCGCGCCGCATGTTGCAAAACATCATGTTACCCATCCAAAGCAACATAAAGCTCCTCAGAAAGTAATGGTTAAAAAAGTTGCACATAAGAAGGTTGCACATAAGAGAGTTGTGGCTCAACACCATAAACCTGCACCTAAAGTCGTATATGTTCAAAACCGTCGTTAATTAGCATACATTTAATGGTATTATTTGATGAAAAAATAGCTCCTAGTTAGGAGCTATTTTTTATTGTGTTGCAGGTTGTAATTTCATCTATGGTCGTTTGAGCAGCAACGCGTGCTTGCTCTATAACCTATATACCTCCTGCCCCTTTACTTGATGCCTCACTGTTTTCGACCAATATTGCTGCAGCGCTTTTTTTAAGAGTTGCCCACTGCCCATCATCAACATAAATACCTTCTTTCCATGCCCTTTGATGGGTTGCATACAACTCATCTGTTGATACTTTACGATCAAAGTACTGAATATCCTGTTCAATATCAAAGTTGGTTGTTGATAACTCAATGACCATGTCATTGGTATTATAATTTGCCTGCGCTTCATTAAAAAATATAGATCAGGATAAACAAATCTTTTATCTAAAGTAAATATCGTATGCTTGGGTGCGCTACCATTGTCCCACTTCGCCAAACAAGCAATGCCTTTTGCTGCCAGTTTTGCAAGCTCACTATAAGCCAGCCAGCGGTTATGACAATTTTGCAAATACACTTTAAAATGATTTCGACTGCCCATCTTTTCAATCATATAATCCATCACTGCCGGTAAATGACAGACCAAACTGCTCCCATGCAAGTCTAGTCTGACTTCACCCTCGCCTTGATAGATGATATCAATCGCAACATCACGTTCAGACAAAATAAAAGGACTGGCATTATTGAAATGCAAAATGCCATTTAGACCAGCCATCTGTAGCTCAGCTACCATGGAAGCAATAAGGTCAGCTTCACCTACTTCACGTTGCATGCCCAAAAAAGCTTTATTCACCATGGTCACTATTTCGTTATGCGATACAATCATGGGTTAGCCCTCTTTTCGGTACAGATAAATTTGGTAATAAAGGAAACAGCCACTCATCGCTGTGTACTTCAGCAAACAAAGGCGCACCTTGGAATAGCGTGACACGCACCCAGCGATCTGATCTTGGATCGAACTTAGTGGCGCCAAACATAGACAATTTACAGCGTAACAAATGCATTGGTAATGCCGTTTTTTGTAGCACATTAATCTGAATATCGCCCATCTTTTTATGCCCCATTGTCCAGACGCGCCGAGCAATAGAACGATACTTTGGTTGCTTTAAGATAAATTCTGATAACAATTGCTGTGGATCCGCTTGTTGTAATGCCAGATATAAAGTATTCGCCTGCCTACCAATATCTAATAGGAATTCCTTATCATCGCCACGCTCTTGTCCGCGCACACCCATTCTTGGCTCTTCTTTATCTTCTGAGCGATACCAGAACCAATAGACATTATCTTCTGCCTCAAAATCAATACTGATCGCCCATTGATAACGCGCTTCTAATACGTCAATCAAATCTTGTACGACTTTGCCACCGAGCAGCGACATGGTTTCATCAGCATTGGCTTGCCCTGCAAACGTATCAACAAGCTCAGGATAAAGCTCCATCAGGCAAGAAGTAATGACCTCTTGGCTCTCAAAACTAAGGTGTGCCTGACGCTGTAAAAAATCAGCCCACGTAACACATCCTTCAATCTCGCTCATAAAGTTGTTTTGTAACTTATTCAGCTCATCAACGACGGTACTATTCAATAGAATTTGCGGCTCATTAATAGTCACCACTTCAGAGAAATGCTGGATAGCGCGCTTCATTAAATGTGAAAGCTGCTGGATTTTATTATTATTACGATCATCTTCAATATCACAGACCAACACCGCTTGTAGCGCTCCTTCACGCGCACTCAGCCATTGATCAACGACACAAGGATGATTAATGAGATAAGGTGCCATTCCAAGACCAGTCGCATTACCTATGCCCAGATACTGCTTAATCTCCGGATGCAAGCTGACTGCTTTAGCACCGCCCTTTTTTTGAGCCAAGTAATCGACCCAGTCAAGGCTAAACTCTCGAATGAGATACACGGCACACATCTGGGCGCGAAAAGATTGATTAAAATCCTCGCTGTGATCTAGTGGTTTAAAGTCATAAATACCAAATTTACCATTACCATAAACTGCCGTGGTACGCAGGATATAAACCACTTGCGCCAGTACGTCCAAATCAGGCTGTTGACCTTCAGCAAGTGAGCTGACAATATGATCAAAGACCCGCACGCTTTTGTTGGCACGTGCCAGCACCATCACCATATTAGAGTTACGACCCGCTTCTTGTAATGGCACATTGGCTTTTAGATTTGCCAGTAGCTCGTCTCCTATTTCCCCGTAAACGAGGGCAAAGGTGACATCCCATTTTTGCGCAATGACGCGATCATTACGTTCTTCATCAGCAATCTGATTGCAAAATACCACCAAGTGATAGACGTGTTCAGGCGTTTGTAAACGATAGATGACCTGTCCATAGCCGTCGTTATCTAAATCCCACAGATGCTTGCTTAATGTCCAATGCTCTTTGTCGATTTTGCGCAATAACGTACGGACGAAGCTAATACGCGTTTGGTGCATAGCGCCGAGTCGTTCAGAATGCATCACCACCTCGGGTGTACGGAAGCTGACTGCATCTAGCTTATCGTTGTTTGGCAAAGTATGTTCCATATAACTATCACCTTCAATAATGTGTTGAACCAACCACCTTTTAATACTGTAGATTTGCGGTTTTTATGAGCAAATAAACTATCAGCGATAACAAAGCGCTACCTAATCAACTTCTTTACCAATACTTTTTTCGACAAGTTGCTCTTCGATAAGCTGATGGGCAGTCTCCACCCTATTAGGGCGATAAAGATCTTGATCTCTTGCCATCTGCTTGGCAATTTTTGGTCCATTCCACAATGATGGCAGCAAAACAAAGGAGACAGGCACCGCCGTAATAACAATAAAGGATTGTAACGCCGTTACCCCGCCTGCACCAAGTGAGATAAGAACAATCGCCGTGACCCCCATCATGATGCCCCAAAAGGTACGAATGATAGCGTTCGGCTCTCTCTCACCACTTATAACGACACTGATGGTATAGGTCATCGAATCACCGGTGGTAACAATAAAAACCATAGTTAGAATGATAAACAATAAGGAGGTTATCAAAGGAAATGGCAGCTGCTGAGTAATGGCAAGCAGTGCACCTGGAAGATTAAAGCCTTCAAATGCTGTACTCACACTACCAGGATTGGCAATCTCAAACGCAAGACCCGAACCGCCGATGACCGTGAACCAAAAGCAGGTAACCAATGGCGCCAAAATGCACACGGTCGTAATCAATTCACGAATCGTGCGACCGCGTGAGATACGAGCAATAAATATCGCCATCATCGGGCCATAACCCAAAAACCAACCCCAAAAGAAAACCGTCCAACCACCAAGCCAAGCTTCATCACCGCGATATGTTGCCATCGGGATAAAGTTTTGCACCATGGTACCAACACCTTGAATATACCCATTAACAATGAACTTGCTAGGACCAAACATCAAAATAAAGACCATCAGACCAAAGGCCAATATGACATTAAAGCGACTGAGCAGCTGCATACCTCGAGCAAGACCACTAATGGCTGAGAGCGTATAAAGTGCAATAGCAAAGATGATAATGATAAGTTGGGTAGTAAAGGTATCAGGAATACCAAACAGCGTATTTAATGCATAGCTGGTTTGTAAACCCAAAAATCCAATAGGACCGATCGTACCGGCAGCAACAGCGACAATACAGCAAGCGTCAATAATTGCTCCCGTTTGACCTGTCAGCACGCGCTCACCAAACATAGGGTATAAAAGCGTACGCGGTTTAAGCGGCAAGCCTTTATCATAATGTAGATGCATCGCCACAATAGCCGTCAAGCTACCGACAATTGACCAAGCTAGAAATCCCCAATGCATAAAGGACTGAGATAGCGCATTGAAAGCGCGTTGTTGGATATCAGCAGATTCGCCATACAGTGGCGGTGCGCTAACGAAATGAGCGATAGGTTCAGCGGCTGCCCAAAAGACGCCGCCGCCAGCGAGCAGCGTACAGAATAAAATCGCCATCCATTTAAAACCGTCCATCTCAGGCTTCGCTAGATTACCTAAAATGACGCGTCCTGTGCGACCTGCGCCGACTGCGAGTGCAATCACAAAGGTCGCTAACAATAAGATTTGCCAAAAAGGACCAAAGACCGTTGCCGACCAAGAAAATCCGATATTGATGAGTTTTCCCAAACGCTCTTCGGCAAAGATGGCCATAAGAACAAAGGCAATGATAAAGCCGCCACTGTACCAAAATGCTGGGTTTTTTAGCCCTAAAGTATCTAATGGATTTTCTGCATGCGCTAAAGCATCTGCTATCTTATCGGTTTTGTGAGAGCGTCCTTGCTCATGTCGCTTACTGTTAAATCCTTTTAAATCAGCCATGATGTGATTCCATATGATAATGTTGCGTCATTTAAATTGGCGTTTTATCTAAACCGTCTTACCCATCTATACTTTGATGCTTGTTACTTTCATGCTCGTGAATTTGAGTTTAGCCAGCATTTTAGAAGGCTACATCTGTGCCTAGCATTTATACTAAAGGCTTAATGCCACTCTTAAGAAAATCAAACCAGTTTTGTCCAATGACTTTTCCAGCATCAGCATCATTAAAACCATGTTTGAGCAGACCGTTATAAATATTCTCCATACCATCCTTGCCTGCAAACCATGGCAAAGTATCCGGCCAACCTGAATTGTTGGCATTACCTTCGCCATAATCCATTGCCTTTGACCAGCGTCCATTGCGCATCCATTCAAGTACCGCTTGTGGTTGGTTCAGGCACAAATCACTACCAATTGCTAAATGCTCAACCCCATATTTATCAGCACAATCAGCAACCATGCTGCAAAAATCATTGAGCGTACAATCACTACCATTCGGCAGATGAAACGGATATAGGCTAAAACCTAACAGCCCGCCTGCTTTGGTTAAGGCACTAATAACGGTATCAGATTTATTACGCAGTGCATCGTGTGCAGCCGTTGGATTGGCATGACTGATACATATCGGGCGCGTAGAATGCTCAATCGCTTCAAGCGTTGAACGCTCTGCGCTATGCGACATATCGATAATCATCCCAACTCGATTCATCTCTGCTATCGCCTGCTGGCCAAAGCGCGTAATGCCACTATCATTCTTCTCATAACAACCGGTTGCTAGTAGGCTTTGGTTGTTATATGTCAGCTGCATAATCAGTAGTCCTAAGCGGCGCATCACGCTGATAAGACCAATTTCATCATCAATCGGCGAGCAGTTCTGTGCCCCAAAAAGGATACCGACTTTACCTTGCTGCTTTGCCATCTCAATATCAGTAACTGAATACACTGGCAAGATAAGATCCGAGTTTTGCTCAAAGCGTGCATGCCATTCCGCAAAACGCGTCATTGTCTGCCGTGAATCCTCGTGATAAACCAAGGTGGCATGTACCGCATTAATACCGCTGGCTTGCAGCATTTTGAAATAGTCACGATCCCAATGGCTATACTGTAAGCCGTCAATGACGATATGGTCTTGATACATAGTTAATTCCTTTTATACTTTTACAAATGCATTATGGCGGGATAAGCTTTGGCAGCCTCTATCAGGGTTTCAAGCAGCATGTCAGAGAATCTTTACCAGCCACACATCACTATTAGCACATGTCACTATCAGCACATGTCATTAACTGACTTTTAATAAGCCTTTTGATAAGCCGTTTTGACAATGGTATAAAACTCTTTAGCATACTGACCCTGCTCACGCGGGCCAAAGCTGGATTCCTTACGACCACCGAAAGGCACATGATAGTCCGTACCAGCAGTTGCTAGATTGACCATGACGCAACCTGCTTGTACTTGCTCTTTGAACATTGAACTATTACGCAAGCTTTGGGTAATGATGCCGCCGGTTAGACCAAAGCGCGTATCATTGGTCATCGCAATCGCCTCTTCCAAATTTTTGACGCGCATGACACAAGCGAGCGGCGCGAATACTTCTTCTTGATTGATATCCCAGCTGTTATCGGTTTCAGTAAACAAGGTCGGCGACATATAATAACCATCATGCGGCATTGATAGGCGCTCACCACCAAAGGCTAAATTGGCACCGGCTTGCTTGGCCTTTTCGATCCAGTCTAGGTTAGAGGCAAGTTGCTTATCATCAACCACAGGACCCATAAAGATACCGTCATCAAGCGCATGACCAACTTTTAGGGTTTTCATTTTTGCGATGACACCATCGACGAAAGCATCATGAATGCCATCCATGACAATCAAGCGTGAAGATGCCGTACATTTTTGTCCTGAACCGCCAAATGCACCAGCAACCGCCGCATCAATAGCGACTTGTAAATCAGCATCATCAGCGATAACCAAGGCATTCTTACTGCCCATCTCAAGCTGGCAGCGCACAAAGTTTGGCGCGGTTGCAGCGGCGACCTTGCGACCGGTTGGCACAGAACCTGTGAAGCTAACTGCATCAATATCTTTTGAATTAATGAGTGCATCACCAACTGATGAGCCGCCACCCAATACCAAGTTGAATGTGCCTTCAGGCAACCCTTGACGATGAATGATTTCAGCTAAGGCGACCGCACTGGCTGGTGTTAAATTAGCAGGCTTCCAAATGACGCTATTGCCGAATGCTAAGGCTGGGGCGATTTTCCACACAGCGGTTGCGGTTGGGAAGTTCCAAGGAGAGATAATCGCGACGACACCGACTGCCTCACGCGTTACTTCCACTTTAACCCCTGGACGTACTGAATCCGCAGTATCGCCCATTTGACGCAACACCTCAGCGGCATAATAATGGAAGAACTGACCTGCACGATAAATCTCACCACGACCCTCAAGAAATGGCTTGCCTTCTTCACGTGACAACAAAGTACCTAATTCATCGCAGCGGGCAATCATCTCATCGCCAATTGCCTGCAGAATAGATTGCTTCTTCTCTAACGGCGTTGCCTCCCACTTTGGCTGCGCTTGACGGGCAGCAGCAATAGCATCCTTAACTTGATCGCTACTGGCTTGGGCGAACTCGCCGATAGTTTCAGTGATATCAGAGGGATTAATATTAGCAATGGTATCGCTACCCGCTTGCCATTCACCATTGATATAAAGTGATTGCTGTGGGTCTTGCTGTGATACTTTTTGTGTGTCTTGAGCTGACATAGTGGCGTCCTCAGTTTATTAAAATTTACGTTATCAAATGATTTAAAGAGCTGTATAAATATAGTGAAAAACTATGGTACGTTCGCATAAACGACTAGCTCAACCAACATCTCTTCACGAGCAAGTCCTGCTATCACTAAAGCCGCGCGATTTGGATAAGGTGCTGTAAAATATTCCGCATAGACTTGATTGACCGTTTTTAGATATTCACGATCAGTAACATAAATGAGTACCTGTAAGACTGAGTCCATGCCTACATTGGCACATTCTAAAGTATGCTTTAAATTATCAAGGGTTTGCCGGGTTTGGGCTTCGATACCACCTGCGACCACATCACCGTTTTCATCAATAGGAATCTGCGCGGTGTATAACGTGCCATTACTCGTGACTGCCCATTCAAGAGGTGCTTTTGAGGCATAAAGTGAAGTCTGAACCGCTTGTTTGGTTGAGGGAGTCGTCATATCGTCATATCCTTTGAATGAATGGTTTGGCAATTTCTGTGTTATTGATTATCCTACGCAATAAACAATGACAAATCTAACTAATTAAATATTAAATATGATAGATTTAATCTATCGCTATAATAAATAGTATCTGATCAACGGCAGCAAGCATAAAGGCACTAACGATTATGAAACTACAACAGTTACGACATTTTTTGTTTGTGGTAGAAGAAGGGGGTTTTCGTGTGGCAGCCAACCGCGCCAATAGAACACAGGCCGCATTATCCGCCTCTATAAAAGAGCTGGAAAAAACACTGGATCAGCGTTTATTCGAAAGTGGCAATAAAGCAACACTGACGCCGTTTGGGGAAAGTTGCTTGCCAAAGATTCAGCAGTTCATTAGTGTTTATCAAGCGTTTGAAGAGGACTTAAGAGCGACCGCAGCAGGCGATAAAGGGAAGATAAGAATTGCTAGCGTGCCATCACTGGTTACTAAGTTACTGCCTAGTGTATTGGTCGCCTATTCAAAGAAATACCCTGATATTGAAATTGTTTTGATAGATGATAACGCGGTTGGAGTCGCAAATCGGTTGCTCACGGGCGAGGTGGATTTGGCATTAGGTAATTGTACGAGTATCAATCAAACAGATATTGATTTTACCCCACTTATATCAGATCCTATCGGTGTGGTTTGTCTTAAAAGTAATGTGCTGAATCATGAATCACATCACTCTCAAGGGCTAAAATGGCAACAACTCATGGCAGAGCCTTTTATTTATAATGGTACCTGTCGACTACTTGAGAACACACCTGCAGAAGTGCTCAACCGCAAAGCTCGCTATACGGTAGAAAATATCACCTCACTGTTCTCATTGTTAAGAAACGATCTTGGTATCACCACCCTACCGAAACTCGCCTTTCCTTCTAATGAGCCCGAGCTGGTTTGGATAAACTTACTTGACCCTTCTTTAAACAGACAAATCGGTATCTTTAAACTGGCTGAAAAATCTATTTCCCCGCCCGCTCAAGCTTTTTATGAGCTATGTGTGACCTATGTCCAAGAGCACTATCTATTGTAATGCATCCAATAATAAAGCTACTGATTGCGGTATTGTTGTTTTAATTAGTGAGTAGTGACAGACTGAATAAGTCATCAAAGACGAAGACTTATAATGAAAGTGACTTCTAAAGATGGAGTGAACTCATTGATACCAGCGATACGTGATAGCGCTAGTTGTAACTGCCGGAAGTATGGCTGGAGCGCGGCATCTACTTGTGATAAATATGATAGGTGGTCGAAATACTGTGAGTGTGATGAAAAGTAAACAGCGTTATCACTTTAAACCTTATAATGCATAGCCATGTACAATATCGATGACACATAAAAAGCAGCCTCTAGAATCAATTCTGTAGGCTAATAAAATCAATACATATAAGATATTGTCGTATTATGATATTTGGTTGATCTACTTTGAACGATATAGGGTGTTATCAGCAATTCAAGTCTGCTTATGCCTATCAAACATTAAGAAAGCCCCAGTCTAACGACTGAGGCTTTTTTTATTAGGGCAATATGGGATGTACCGGAAAATACTAGATTGATATCAATCAAAGCTTCGACTCTAACTCTTACGTTCTGTAAAGCACTTTAACCACATGCCAGCCAAATTTGGTTTTCACTAAGTGTGGGGTGAGAAGTTCGCCGCTGAAGCAGATTTTATCAAATGGCGGTACCATATCGCCTTGTTTAAACTCACCTAAGCTGCCGCCTTTTTTAGCTGATGGGCAGGTTGAGTATTTCTTAGCCAACACATCAAACATGTTGCCTTTTTTAAGCTTGGCAAGGATATCTTCAGCTTGTTCTTTGTCTTTTACTAAAATGTGTAATGCGCTAGCTGTACGAGCCATAAGGTAAACCCTTTATAAAATATCGATTGTCGGGGCATTATATCATTACTTACCTTGGTTGCTAACTTTACTGGTCTGCGCTACTTCATCAAAAGTCATTATCTGCCTTTTGAGTGTCAGTACCATATATCTAGCAGACGCCCATAAACAGTTTAATCTGAGCTAAAAGTAATTGGCAGCTTATGTACCCAGTGCTTATACAGTCGATTTATTAATTCGCTGCTGGCCATTGCAACTCCCTCAGTGGCAATCAATGAACTGGTACTTGTGTAAGAATTTTAGTATTTATATTACAGTATTTATATTGCTTAGTACCATAAAAAATTGCTTGGCTACTCTAGTTAGCCAAGCAATTTTAAATTTTATTATTGTTGTATGCTTGTTGTATTATTTTTTATAGTTATTGGCTTTTAATGACAAACGCTATTTAAACAACCGTAACATGCAAGCGCACATCAACATTGCCACGAGTGGCATTAGAGTATGGGCAAACTTGATGAGCGGTCTCGATTAGAGTTTGTGCTTGCGATTCATCAATACCAGATACTTCGACAGACAGCTCTATATCTAAGTTATAGCTATTATCAGCTTTCATACCAATACCAACTTGAGCAGATGTTTTCGAAGCGGTTACCGGTAGTTTCATTTGTTGTGCTGTCATGTTCAAGGCACTATCAAAACACGCTGCGTAACCCATCGCAAACAGCTGCTCTGGATTCACCCCCTCTTTATCTTTTTCTTGAAAGGATACCAAATCAAAACCGAGCGAACCATCGTCAAGACCTGTATGTCCAGAACGACCACCAGTTGCTGTAGCACGAGTTTTATAAAATATTTTCATTATGCGTTCCTTATTTAGATTTATTGAATATGATTAAAATCAGACTTGATGCGTCGTGATAGGATTATTATAGATGCACAACCAACAATTCGTTAGAACAGTCCTACGAAACTCTTGCCTAATTATCCAAAAATTTGTATTATCAAGCAAACCTAAAAGTAAGCAAAACGTCATGCAGACAAAAACCATTGAACAATTACTTAGACTATTACCCAAAAATAAAACGATCGAATCTACTATTCCAAACTTATTTTTCTATTGCGCTGATAGACCAAGTAAAACCGTCAGCTACATTCAAGAGCCTAGCATATGTATCGTCCTACAAGGCGAACGCGAGATTTACTTAGGAAAAGATTGCCAAAAATTTAACAATAGCAGCCTGATGTTTTGCCCTGTCGATATTCCTTTAAGTATGCATATTAAGCATGCTTCGTCAGACCATCCTGTCATCGTTTTATCAATGAAATTAAATCTTGTGATGATTCAAGAAGTACTCGCTAGAATACCGCCTCAACAACAAGTAAAAGAAGGTTATTTGGGAATAAAATGGCAATTAGATGACGCTATAATGCAAGCGTTTGAGCGATTGGTAAACTTACTTGATTGTCCAAATGATACTGATTTTTTATCTTCTTTAATACAGCAAGAAATTTATTATCGCATGCTCTCGGCACAACAAGGAAATAAGTTGCGACAACTGGTCATCAATGGCAGTCATACTCACCGTATTTCACAAGCAACCGATTGGCTAAAAGCGCATTTAGACGAACCTGTGGTGATTGGAGACTTAGCGAGCCGATGTGGTATGAGTATCTCAGGTTTTCACCAACACTTTAAAGAGATTACACAGTTGAGTCCGCTACAGTATCAAAAAAAATTACGATTAATGGAAGCGAGGCGTCTGATCATAACCAATGACTCTCAAATATCACAGATTGCCATGCAAGTAGGCTATGAAAGCCCCAGCCAATTTAGCCGAGAATATAAACGATTATTTGGAAACAGTCCAAATAGCGATTTGAGTTAAGGGGTTGAAAAACTGGTGAAGTTATTACTACAAATGAGTATTTTTTGAAATGGTAATCTTCCAGGTTACTGCCTACGAATTTGACAGCAAATGTCAGTTCAAGTCCTCACTATGAACCTAAACCTAAACCTAAACCTTCGATTGCAGCACCCGTATTTTCGGTCTTTATTATTTTAAAACCCGCTAACTACACTAAGACCTGTATGTCGACTGCTTTGATATGACTTTTGAAGATAAACCCTAAACTTTAGGCTGGTTGATCTTTGGCACTCTCTATCCAAGAAAACTCTTCCAAAATGCGCAGCCATTGATCGTCTAATCCTGCTTTTAGTAACAATGGCTCACCAGTGACCGGATGGCTGAGCGCTAAACTCTGGGCATGTAGCAGCATGCGAGTACAATCATAGTGAGTACGAAAAAATCGTGTGTGACGTATATCGCCGTGGCTGGTATCACCCACGATATGATGGAATAAATGTCTCATATGCCGACGCAGTTGATGCTTACGTCCGGTCTCGGGGGTTAAGCGCATTAGACTATAGCGGCTCGTGTCATGCTTTTTTGACACCGCAAATGGCAACTCAATTTGTGCCAAACTTTGCCAATGGGTCACCGCCTCTTGAGCAGGTTTATCCAAATTAGCGAACTTATCGGCAATAGCATCGGGCTGAAAGCTCAACGCATAATCAACGGTGCCTTGTTCTGACATATAGCCGCGCACCACAGCTAAATATTGCTTGGTCACTTTGTGTTCAGTAAAAGCCTCCATAAGGCTGCGCGCCACGGCTGAGCTCTTGGCAAACAACAACACGCCTGACGTAGGCTTGTCTAACCTATGCACCGGAAATACATGGCAACCTACCGCATCACGGGTGAGCTGCATGGCAAAGCGTGTCTCACCTTTATCCAGCCAACTGCGATGCACCAACAGCCCAGCCTCTTTATTAATCGCCACTAGAAATTCATCTTCATAGATGATTTCTATTTGATTAGCGATTTGATTGGCGGTGTCGCTTTCGATATTCATGTTTTCAGTGCCTATATTTTAGATATCATAATTATATATCTTTTTTAGCAAACGCTACCAATTCACGTATAAAAGGTATTCCAATAATTTTGCCCATATTTCTTGCCTATCATATAACTTTCAATCTCACGCGCTTTTAACCGCCTCGGTATTGCCGTTAACTTAATCCGCTAACTTCTTTAATATGCGAAGTCACCCATGCTACACTTTAGAAGATAGCTTACCAGCCTTTATCGTCTCATTATTGTGCTGATTCGCTTTTATCAAAGATACTAAGTCTTTGATAAAATTGAATATTAGTCCTATTCACTGCTCATTACTAAACATTATATTAAGCAGTATTTTTCTTTATACAAAATTACAGATTTACTGCTTCACTATTTTTTAATTAATTTAAGGAGAAGGTCAAGGATGATAATAGATAATGACATATTACGTGAACGCATTAGTTTATTAGGTTCCTTCCTAGGGGATGCGATTTCTCGCCAGACTGGTGAACAAACGCTGCATACTATTGAAACTCTGCGCAAAGGTTTTATTCAACAGCGCCGTGAGCCTAATGAAGCTCATAAGCAGAAGCTCATCGATTTTATTGCCTCTTTGGACAATCAATCCTTAAAAAATGTCATCCGCAGCTTCTCTATCTATTTTTTCTTAGCCAATCTAAGTGAAGAGAATTATCTACGTGAAGAGCGCCATGCATTACGTATGCAATCAGAGCAGAGCTGGGAAGGATCGTTTCGCCGTACTTTACTAGAGTGTCGTGAGCGCAATATTGAGCCAGCACAGATGCAAGAGCTCATTGAGCAACTAAAATTCATGCCTGTATTTACCGCGCATCCTACTGAAGCGCGTCGCCGTACAACGATGAACTTATTACAAGGTTTATTCACGCATAGCGATGCCTTAAATAACGTTGCACAAAACAGTTTTGCCTACGAGCAAGCCAGAGAAAAAACGGCGCAATCGATTGATCTGCTATGGTCGTCTGATGAAGTGCGGACGCGTAAGCCTTTGGTCTATGACGAAATAAATAATGGCCTGCATTATTTCAATGCCAGTTTATTCAACGCCATTCCTAAGGTTTATCGTAATATTAAAAACGCCATTATTGATATCTATCCTGAGCTAACAGACTACCCTCTACCTGCTTTCATAAGCTTTGGCTCTTGGATTGGTGGCGACAGAGATGGCAATCCCTTTGTCACTCATGACACCACAGAAATGGCCGTATTGATGCATGCAGATACTGTATTGCGTCACTATCAAGTGCTGCTCAAGAAACTACGTCGTCAGCTTATTCATAGTAATACGATTGTTACTATCGAACCTGATGTGTATGCCAAGATTGAAAGTTATAGTGAGCTCGACAGACGAGTCTTCGATTACAATCTTGATGATTACGGCAATGAACCTTATCGCAGATTCCTCTCCTTAATCCTGAATAAAGTCAAAGCCACCAATCTTTTAATCCAAAGCAAAGGGAATGATAGTGCGGCTAAAAAAGATGCCTACGCCAATCCACAAGAACTATTAGAAGACTTACGCATCATCCGTCAAAGTGTGAATACTCATGATACTGCACATGGCGAAGGCTTATTGCTCGATATAATACGTTTGGTCAAAACCTGTGGCTTCCATTTGGCAGCGCTCGATATTCGCCAAGAGTCGTCTTATCATAGCGAAGTGATTGCCGATATTTTTGCCAATGCTTCTAACTTGCCTGACTACCAAAGACTCAATGAAACCGAGCGCCAAGAGTGGTTGACGCGCTTGCTTGAGAAACCAGGCACACCGCTTATTTATACCGATAATTTAACGGATAAAACCCGTGAACAATTGGCCTTGATGCACTCAGTAGCGACTTTACGCAAACTGGTTGGGCAAGATACTTTTGGCAGTTATGTTATCTCGATGACCAATAACGCCAGTCAATTATTAGAAGTATTGCTACTCATGCGCTTTGCAGGCTTATGTAGAGTGGATGACGAAGGGCGACTGTCTGCCGACTTGCCAGTAGCACCCTTATTTGAGACGATAGAAGATCTTAAAAACATCGATCAGATCTTACCTGCAGTTTTAGATAATCCGCTTTATCGAGGGTTGTTGCAGCATTCAGATAATACCCAAGAAATCATGCTGGGTTATTCGGACTCTTCAAAAGACGGAGGCATCATTACTTCTGCATGGCAGCTTTATAGCGCACAGCAGACCATTAACCGTATCGCTGAAGAATATGGCATCAAAACCCGATTATTCCATGGTCGTGGTGGCTCAGTCAGTCGTGGTGGCGGCTCAACGCATAAAGCGATTGCTGCTCAACCCGCCGGTACACTGCACGGACAAATTAAAGTAACCGAGCAAGGCGAAGTCCTTTATGCCAAATATGCCAACACTGATACCGCTGTATTTGAGCTAACCATGGGCATCACTGGCACGCTTAAAGCTTGCTCCTCAAGATTCGTGGTGCAACCGCCTGAACTGCCACATTATGAAGCGCTCTTTGCGCGTTTAGCAGATGCAGGTGAGCAGCGTTATCGCAAGCTAACTGATCATACTGAAGGGTTTTATCAGTTCTACTCTCAAGCGACGCCAGTGGCAGAAATCTCCTTATTAAATATTGGCTCACGCCCAGCACATCGTAATAAAGGTCTACCAAGCAAGACGACTTTGCGCGCAATTCCTTGGGTATTTGGTTGGTCATTAGCGCGCTTTACACTGCCCGCTTGGTATGGTGTCGGCAGTGCGTTGCATAGCGTCATCGATGATGAAGCACTGATGAAAGAAATGATTGACTGCTGGCCATTTTTTAACGTGTTTATTAGCAATATTGAAATGGCGTTTACCAAGTCTGATATGAGTATTGCTCATGCTTATAGCCAATTATGTGACGATGAGAGGTTACGTGAACAGATTATGACAGCGGTGACGGATGAGCACGAGCTGACCCATTCAGGTTTAAACTCTTTGCTTAACCAAGAGTCGTTATTGGAGCATCAGCAGAATCTTGCCGCTTCTCTTGAATGGCGTAATGCGTATTTAGATCCAACCAACTATATCCAAATTGAGCTATTGAAGCGTGCCAGACAAAAAGACGCTACAAGCGATACCAATCATGGTGAACTCGACGTTGAAGATCCATTAATCCGTAGTATTAATGCCTTGGCAGCAGGTCTACGCAATACAGGGTAATGGATAAAACAGAAAAATATATGCAAAAAAGACAGTGCTTTTAGTATTTACTAAAGGTACTGTCTTTTAATCTGTTTATCTGAAACCATCACTTAATTATTAATATAGGTTTAATAAACGCCTAAATAATATTAATCTCATAGCTGAACTTCTCTGCCAGCCCATAGGATTCTCTATATTCGATAGGATCACCTTCTAGATTCTTCGCAATGCGGCATACCTTAACTAAGTTTTCTTGCTTAGTATTGCCCAAATAATCGTCGCTGTGATCGGTTATAAAATACAGCGTCTCTACAGCAGACGACACAAACTGACCACACTTGGTATAGTAAAATGGATAGAGAAGATTCTCGAAATCTTCAGGATTTAAGGTTGCAAAAGCTTGGAAGCGACTCTTAGGTAACCAAATCTTTTCACTTAACAAGACTCTATCTTCAACCATACGCGTACGCTCTATATAAATGAGCGCTTTGTTTTTACCTATATTTAGTTTTTTATTAATGTCATCAATACCGTCTATAACTATGATTTTTTTAATTATGCCCGTCGGCGTGACATAGCGAGCATCTTTATCACGGAACTTAAAAAACCTTAATAATGAGCTTGCAAAATCTGGACGTTTTAAGAAGGTGCCTTTGCCTTGCTGCTTTATTAACACCCCATCTTCTACCAATTTTTCGACAGCTTTTCGGACGGTTCCTACAGATACTTCATACTTATCTGCAAACTCCTGTTCCGTAGGTAAGGGTGTGTTTTCATCCCATTTACTCTCTGTCAGTAAGGTCTGTATATGCCATCGCACTTGCTCATAACGTGGCATTTTAAATTCTTTGAAATTATTTAGCATTTTTTTCACCACAGTGGAAAGGTTTTTATTAACTGTTTCAATCTCGTCAAGCACTGCTATTGCTGTAAAACTACGTTATCTCTGATCAACTTCTCTTAAGCTTTCAGCGCATTCGATCGGTATCACATTAATATTAAAGCATTATTATATTTTTATGATTAATCTTTCCTAATTAACGCCAACTTTTTTGCTATCATTCTATTCAAACAAGTGCACTTTGAAGATTTATAAGGTCTTCTAGTCCAGAAAACCCTGTGTCAATATTAGCGTAATACTCTTTACTCTGTAAAAACTGCTATGGTTTTTTATAGAATTCATACAGTTAAGGTCAAGGAGTAGTCGTGACTCTTTATATTCTAGCCGCCATCGTGATATGTATCATTTTGGGCTATACCACTAAGATTAATATTGGCCTATTTGCTATTGCATTTTCATATCTGATCGGTTGTTTCGGTATGGGGATGAAGGCACATGAAATTGTTGAGCTATGGCCTCTCAAAATTTTCTTTGTTATCTTTGCGGTGACTCTTTTCTATAACTTTCCCCTAGCTAACGGTGCTTTAGAAAAGCTATCCAATCATTTAATCTATAAGTGCCGTCACTTTCCCGCATTCCTACCTTTAGTCATTTTCCTTGTGGCCACGATTATTGCGGGCTTAGGCGCTGGTTATTATACGGTCTTAGCGACGATGGCACCGATGATCCTGCTGTTGTCTAAACGCACTAACTTAAATCTTGTCATTGCTACTTTATCAGTGAACTATGGTGCCTTAGCGGGCGCTAACTTTATCACCTCACAAAGCGGTGTTATTTTTAGAGAGCTGATGCGCGGCGCAGGCGTCGCAAATGATAATACCTTTACTTATGTGTTAGGGATATTCGCTGTCACTTTTATAATGCCTATGATTGTATTGGGTGCTTATAGCTTTATCAATGCCAAAAACAGCAAAATCGCGATTCAGACGACCATACCAGAACCCTTTGACAATAAGCAAAAACAGTCTCTTATACTGATTTTTATTATGATGGCTATTGTACTTATCGTGCCCATTTTAAATTTACTCATGCCACAAGTATCAGCGATTCAGTTTTTGAACGCTCGGATTGACATTGGTTTTATCGCCATATTTTTTGCTTTAGTGAGCTTATTTTTAAAATTAGGCGATGAAAAAGCAGTGATTGCTTTAATACCTTGGAATACCCTCATTATGATTTGTGGTGTCGGTATGTTAATCAGCCTCGGAGTAGAAATAGGCGTTATTTACGAGCTGACAGAATGGCTAAGTACCAATGTACCTATCTGGATGATACCGATTTTAGTCTTCGTTATTAGCGCCATTATGTCGATATTTGCTAGTACCCTTGGGGTAGTCGCCCCTACTTTATTCCCTATGGTCCTGCCCCTAGCCGTTGCCTCTGGACTAAGCCCTTTATTACTATTTACCTGTATTGTTGTGGGGGCGCAAAGCTCATCACTCTCGCCTTTCTCATCAGGAGGTAGTCTGATGTTAGGCGCTTCTCAAGTCGTTATAAACAAAGACAAGCTTTTTAATGCGCTATTATTCAAGGCAGTGCCCTTAGATATTGGTATTGGAATACTCGCAATTTTACTTATCCAGCTGATATTTTAACGGCTCATAGGCAAAATATACTGTGATTTTTTAATATTTTTACACCTGCTTGCTATATTTTGATCCCAATATATCTATTTTTCTCATTAAATACATAACTTCTTAAATCGTTGTCATAGCCTCGTAATGGTATTGATATCAACGTGATTTTTGGTACATCTAAATCATCTCCGCCATCACTAAATTTTTCTATCTATCTGTTTTAGTTAAATTAAATATTTTATTTTGAAGGTATTCATATCATTTATTCATCCTGTATATTGCTATAACAGGAGACCCTATGCCGCCTTCAATTTAATATATTACTATAAAATTCATATATACATACATATGTTTCTTGTTATTTTTAAAATATTCTGTTACTTTTGGCAAGTGATAAATCTCTACTGTTACGAAGTTTAGACATCTCGTTAATCGAGTCTTCACTTCACCTGTAATAACTTTATATTTTGGCCAAAATTCTATTGAATTTTTACTGTAAAAATACACACAAGGAGTGTCGTGTGAAAAAACTATCCTATCTGGCTCTTGGCCTGTCTATCCTATCTGTGACCGCTTGTAACAATGCGAACGAAACTGCCAGTACAGATGCGACTGCCGCAGATGGCTCAAGTGAGCTCACTGCCCCTTCACGTCCAGAATGTATTGCGCCTGCCAAACCAGGTGGCGGTTTTGACTTGACTTGTAAGCTTGCCCAAGCTGGCTTAAGAGATACTGGTATCTTAAAAGATCCTATGCGCGTCACCTATATGCCAGGCGGCGTCGGTGCTGTTGCTTATAACAAAATCGTTGCCAATGATCGGGATAATGGCGATGCTATTATTGCCTTCTCTACTGGCTCTATCCTTAATTTATCGCAAGGTAAATTTGGTAAATTTACTGAAAAAGACGTGAAATGGCTAGCTGGCGTTGGTACTGATTATGGCGCTATCGCAGTCAACGCAGACTCTCCTATCAAAGATTTAGCTGGCTTAGTTACTGAACTCAAAAAAGATCCAAAAGCGATCAGCTTTGGTGCTGGCGGTAGTGTTGGCGGTCAAGATTGGATGCAAACCGCTATTTTAGCTAAAGCCGTTGGGGTTAAGCCTAGTGACATGACTTATGTTGCCATGGAAGGCGGCGGCGAGGCGATCACAGCAGTGATGGGCAATCATATTACTGTTGTTAGTGCCGGTATTGCTGAGATTATGCCGCAAGCCAATGCAGGTAAATTACGTGTATTAGCAGTATTTGCAGATGAAAGATTGGGCGGCACGATGACCGATATCCCTACTGCGAAAGAGCAAGGTTATGATGTGACGTGGCCAGTCGTTCGTGGTTACTACATGGGTCCAGACGTAAGCCCTAGTGCTTATAACTGGTGGAAAGAGGCTTTCGATAAGATGCTTGTTGATCCGAAATTCGCTGAAATACGTGAGCAACAAGAATTGCTGCCTTTCTCTATGACTGGCGATGAGCTACAAGCCTACGTTTATAAACGTACGGGCGAACTACGCGTGTTATCTGCTGAATATGGTCTTGTTGAAGCAGCACCAACCAAATAGTTACGTTGAGATTTGATAACTTTTAGTAATTGAATATCAAATGTTTTGGTATTTCTCAAAGGGCTGGCAGGATGTCTATCTGTCAGCCTTTTGCCCCCAAAATTCAAGGAATGCTCCTTATGACAATGGAACGTTTGTTTTCCGGGCTGATGGCACTGGTCAGTATATTCTTAATATACTTAGCCATTGGTTATGTTGCCCCTATTGCTTATGACCCAATTGGTCCTCGTCCTTACCCTATTTTAATCTTTTCACTGCTTGCCTTTGGCTGCTTAGTCGTTGCTTTTCGTCCCGCCAGTTTTACTAAAGCGATTGAATTGGGTTTAAACAAAACGATCATCCGTAATCTTATTTTATGTGCGCTTACCTTATTGGTCTATGGTCTCATTTTTGAAGTATTGGGCTTTATTCTTGCCACTATTCTGATGTCTTTCGCCGTAGGTTTACTGTTTGCAGGTAATCCTCTAAAGAGTTTTATCTTTTCAGTGTTAATCAGTATTGGCTTATATGTCTTATTTGACCTGTTTTTAGATGTCAAATTACCACTCGGATTGTTGTCAGGGATAATAGGATAGCCAATATGGATACTTTTGATTTTTTGATGCATGGCTTTGCTGTTGCATCTACCCCAAAAAACTTACTTCTTGCACTAATCGGAGCTTTTTTAGGTACGATTGTTGGCATGTTGCCGGGTCTTGGCCCGATTAATGGTGTAGCGATATTACTGCCATTTGCTTTTGCGCTTGGTTTACCGCCTGAGAGTGCGCTCATTCTGCTTGCAGCCGTGTATCTTGGTTGTGAATATGGTGGTCGTATTTCTGCCATTCTCATTAACGTACCCGGTGATGCCGGCGCCATTATGACGACTTTAGATGGCTATCCATTGGCAAAACAAGGCAAGGCTGGTATTGCACTGTCTTTATCTGCTGTCAGCTCTTTCGTTGGTGCCACTATCGCGACAATCGGCGTGGTGCTATTTGCGCCATTATTAGCCAAATGGGCAATCTCATTTGGACCTGCTGAATACTTTGTACTAATGGTATTTGCTATCACGTGTTTAAGTGGTTTGGTAGGTGATCAACCAGTTAAGACGGGTATTGCCGCATTAATTGGTCTTGGTCTAGCAACTGTTGGGGTTGATGCCGTTACGGGTATTTATCGCTTTACCTTTGATTCCGTCAACCTCTCTGATGGTATTCAATTTACTACCATTGTTATTGGTTTCTTTAGTGTGAGTGAAATTCTAATCTTGCTCGAAAAAACCACAACGGGTCACAAGGTTATTGAACAAGGTAAACGCAGTCTCTTAAACTTTAAAGAGTTTACTTTTGCTTTTGGAGCCATGCTACGTAGTGGTCTCATGGGCTTTGTCGTTGGTATCTTACCAGGTGCAGGCGCAACGATTGCCAGTGCCATGACTTATGCCAGTGAACGTAAAATCGCTGGTGATACCGGTACTTTTGGTGATGGTGATCTTCGCGGTGTTGCATCGCCAGAAGCGGCAAATAATGCCTCAGCTTGTGGCTCATTTGTGCCAATGTTGACGCTAGGTGTGCCAGGTTCTGGTACGACAGCAGTCATGATGGGTGCGTTGACGTTATATAATATTACGCCGGGTCCGCAGTTATTTACTGAGCAGCCAGATATCGTATGGGGTCTGATTGCCTCACTATTTATCTGTAACGTGATTTTGCTAATCATGAACATCCCTTTGGTGGGTTTGTTCGCCAAACTGCTTGATGTGCCGAACTACATCCTGATACCAGCCATTGCTGCGGTCAGTTTCGTTGGCGTATATTCTATCCATAGCACGACTTTTGACTTGGTCTTTATGGTGGCACTTGGTGTATTTGGTTACTTCTTGCGCAAACTAAATTTTCCCTTATCAGCGCTTATTTTGGGCTATGTATTGGGTGAGCTCATGGAGTCTAACTTAAGACGTGCCCTGTCTATCTCTCAAGGCGAGCTTAGTATCTTATGGAGCAGCCCTATCACAGTAGTGCTATGGTTGTTGGCTATTTTGATGATATTCATGCCTGTAATACGTAGTATCTACCGTAGAAAATTTAAGCCTGCTATTTAAGTTTTAGTTACTCTATTCTCAAAATACTTCTCCGGTGGTGGTTATACTCTATGTATGACCACCATTTTTTTAGGTCGTATCACTGAAATACCTCAACTTTTTCCAAAGTAGGTTTTATACCAATATAAAAGTAAATAGCAGTAGCTCGCCGAGACTGAGTCATTCGCATTTATAGCTTATAATTATAGGAAGTCCGTATGACTTAAATTGTTATTATGGTCGGTTATTATTAAAAGGTATCTGTAACTTACCTTATCTCAGAGAGGATGAATAATGCAAAATAAATCTATACCAAGCCTGCCGAGTATGAATCGGCAACCTTTAGGGTTTTTCCCAACGCCGTTGATTGAGCTGACCAGATTAAGCAAAGCACTCAATGGTCCTAAAATTTATATGAAACGCGATGACAATACGGGACTGGCATTGGGCGGTAATAAAACTAGAAAGCTTGAGTTTATCATTGGGGACGCCCTTGCTAAAGGTGCGGATACAATCGTGACAGCAGGTGCCGCGCAGTCAAACCATTGTCGCCAGACCGCAGCTGCCGCAGCCAGTTTGGGACTTGAATGCCATCTGGTTTTGGGTGGACAAGAACCAGAACAGTTGCAAGGCAATCTCTTACTGGATAAGATTTTTGGCTGCCATATCCACTGGGCAGGCAGCAACCGTAAAGGGGAAGACATTCCTGATATCGTAGAACAACTCAAAAAAGAAGGTAAGAGACCCTATATTGTCCCTTATGGCGGCTCAAGCGAGCTCGGTGCTTTTGCCTTTGTTGAAGCGTTTAAAGAGCTTGAATTACAACGTCAAGAGAGGGATATTTCATTCACGCATATCGTTTTTGCCTCTAGCTCCGGCGGGACACAAGCGGGCTTGATGCTGGGTAATAAAATCTTTGATTCACCCTATCAGGTAGTGGGTATCAATATTGATAAAGGTGAAACCGATAAAGTGCCGTTTGATCAGTATATCATCTCCCTCACCAATAGCACGGCGGCATTGATTGGGGCAGATTACACCTTCTCAGAGGCAGATTTAGTGCTTAATTCTGATTATGTGGGAGACGGTTATGGAGTGATTGGTGCACTAGAAAATGAAGCCATTGCCATGACCGCGCAAATGGAAGGGATATTATTAGATCCTGTTTATACAGGTCGTGCGATGGGCGGACTACTCGATATGATTCGTACCAGTAAAATCAAAAAAACGGACAGTGTGTTGTTTTGGCATACTGGCGGCGCGCCCGCTTTATTTGCTTATGCTAGTGATTTAGCAGTATCTCAAAGCGATAGTTAATCTGTCTAGCGCTATCAAAAAGATCGGCTAATTAAGGCTAGCCGACCTTTTTACCAACCTCTCAATCATTATAAAATCTAAACTTTAATTTTTAGATAACACCACCATGGGTATTTTATTCGCACAGTCGTTATCTACCTCAAAGAATGACACTCTTGCTTAATTTTTTAACTGAGCGGTTGTCTGCTTAAAAATGCTATCTAAACTTATCTGCTAACCATATTACCAGTTCACGAGCAGGCGCATTATCGAACGCTTGGGGGATGTGAGAATACGTCATGACGCAGTCGTTTAGGTCAGTTAGTATATGTAATAGTAAGCCCAAACCAATGATTTTATAGGGCTTAGGTAGCAGTAACATACTCACATATACTGCCATTGCATAATAGGTATGCAGTGGATGGAAGTTGATACTACAGCGATTGGGCGAGAATATTGGCGTCGCTAGCAGATGATCTAAATCAACCAGCATAGTAACCAGCAGTATTAGATAGGCTTTTTTGTAATCATTACGGAAAAATACATACGCAACGATCAAAGGCATGCCTAAATGAAAAAAGTAGTGAATCAATGTTTGCGTCATTGTCTGCTCGCCTATCTGATAGTAACTACAAATTTTTCAAATTTACTTTATTTGATGCTTGGTAAAATCGATCTGCTGACATACATTTATCAATGCACAACAGGCGTACCCTCTGTACTAAAAGCAAAACCTTTATTGCTAAAATTACCAATCATGACTGCCTCAATGACAGGCGTAACGGTGTCGTCCACCCCTTCTACTTCAATGATAAAGTTGGCACCAGAACCCCCTTTATCCTCTTCTTTTTCGACAATATAATTTAGAGTTGCCATCGCTGGTAGCTCAATAGGAGCTCTTAAGTAGGACTTTACTAAGGCACCATCAGTATCATAATAATCAATTTTATTGATATACAATGATTTTTTTAACGTGGTATTACGCACGCTGAGTGTTGCAGAAAGCAATACTTTGCGATTGTCTCTATCAGTATAAATGTCTGAATATATGGGCACATAAAACGTTTGTTTGTAGCCAAACTGGCTGTGATCCGTTTCTTTTGACGTTTTTTCCAACTCTTGAATTGGGTCCTTATGCTTCTCTGAAAACATCACATTTGGATCTTGTATAGACCGATCACAGCCTGAAAACAATATCAGGGCAGTCAGACATAGCATAGATACTCGATATTTTCTCATGGCCTCTTTCCTTATTTAACGGGCTTTAACCCCAACACTACGTAAAAACTTATTAATATGTTCATTAGCACCATAAATGACCAGTACATCATTATCTTGTAGTACTTGTTCAGGTGCTGCCAAGCCTTGTATATTTGGTTTGGTTTGCATACGACCGAAGCTGTCTTCATAGTGTTCATAACGCATGGTGCTGAGCAATTTGATACTAAATCGGTGTTCAAGCTGTAGCTCGCCGATGGTTCTACCAATCAAATCAGTAGGAATGCTAATCTCGACAATACTAAAGTTGTCACTTAACTCGAACGAGTCTACAAAATAACGCAAGGACAGCCGTTTTGCCCAGCGCATTGCCGCCTCTTTCTCAGGATGAAAAATATCATCAACCCCAATCGCTTGTAGGACTTTTTCGTGTAGTGGATTGATACTACGACTGATCAAACGCCGTGCTTTTAGCGTTTTAAATAGCGCTGTCGCCATGACATTGGCACCTTGGTCTTCACCAATAGCTACCACGACAATATCGGTGTCTTTAATCGGTAAACCATTGACCGTATATTCATCGGTCGCATCCATACAGATGGTATGAGTAATCACTTCTTTATAGGTTTCAACCTTTTGCATACTGCTATCGATAGCAATGACCTCATGACCTTGACTGGTCAGCGCCATACCAAGCGAAGACCCAAAACTGCCCAAACCTGCGATAATGAATTTCATAATACTCCTACTCCTTGTCACTCACTTCTATACTATAGTGGTAGTGATGGGACGGGTTAGTTAATAGTAATCTCTTCCGTTGGATAACGGTAGTTACGCTCATGTCTATTTTTGAGCAAGGCAATAAAAATCGTCAGCATACTGACACGCCCAACGAACATAATGAATGAGACCACAAGCTTGCTAAAAGTAGACAGCTCCGTGGTGAGATTTAAGCTTAATCCCACCGTGCTATAAGCCGAAAAACACTCAAATATCACTTTAATCAAATCAAGCTCAGGCTGATCATAACTGATCAAAGTCACGCCCAGCCCAATGACCAACAAGGACAGCCACATAACAGAAAACGCACGGCGAATTGAGTTATCTGCAATTTCGCGTTTGAATACTTCGACTTTGGTCTGTCCACGCGCCAAACTCAAGCTATTTAGGAAAGCAATGGCAAAGGTGCTGGTTTTAATACCACCACCAGTAGAGTTTGGAGATGCCCCAATCCACATCAAAAAAATGGTCAGCATGATGGTTGGAAAAGCCAAGGCATTCATATCGATATTGTTAAAGCCTGCGGTTCGCGGTGTCGCAGCAGTAAAAAGCCCCGCTACCAGCTTGCCATACCAGCTGCTGTGCTCAGCCAACACACCATGATATTCAAACATCATCACCCCAATCAGCCCTACTAACAGTAAAGCGCCAGAGGTGATTAAAGTGATCCGACTATTGATACTCAACAGCCACGGCTGGTAGGCATAGCGCTGTCCATCACGACACAACGCTCTTTGCATACGATGACGCAGATAACGGAGCAAGTTAACGACAATCAAAAAGCCCATACCACCAAATAAGAAGGTAATACTGATAATCAGCTGTAAAGGATAATTAAAGCGCAGTGATTCATCGTATAACCCTGCACTAAAAGTGGAGAATCCAGCATTGCAGAATGCCGAAACGGCATGAAATATAGAGAAGAATAAACGCTCAAATATGCTCATGCCTGCCAAATCATAAACACTTATATAAATCAGTATTGCTGCCAATGCCTCAATACCAAAGGTGACATATAAAATAGACTTTAAGGTTGTCACCATATCGCCCATACGTGGCGAATATGTCATCTCACTGATACTAAGCTGGGTCTCGTAACTGATACCACCCTTAAAGAAGTAGCTAAAATAAGTCACAAACGTTAGGATGCCAAGACCGCCAATTTGGATAAGACCTAGGATAATCACTTGCCCAAAGGTAGTAAAATGGGTTGCGGTATCGACGACGATGAGCCCCGTCACACAGACGGCACTGGTCGCGGTAAATAAGGCATCTATAAAGGAGATGGGTTGATTTGTAGCATTTGGCATCATTAGCAATAATGATCCGACCAGTATCACTGATAAAAAACTTAAGATAAAAAATTGACCGGGGTTTAAAAAGGCTCGGTTAAGACTAAAATTATTATCTGATATTTCACGGATGAAAGTGACTAGTACGGCAATCTTGATGGCAATAAAACCATCAGCGGGCGTAGACAACCCCGATTGAAACAATTCAGTAAAATGTAGGACGAGCAAGATTAAAATGGCAATGCTGGTCAGCAAATCAAAGACAGCTACTTTATTGACCGTCAGGCGTATTTTTGGACGTATATAACGTCTTAGCGTAGTGACAAAACTGAGTAAAATAATACTCATATAAAACAGGTGAAACACTTGTTGTAACCATGCGGATAATGTAAAACCACTATCAATTAAGGCAACACCGACACCAATAAGGCTTATTACAACGATAAATTTATTTAATAACCGATACGGTATGCCCACATACATAGCTTAGGTCCAGAAAAGGAATAACCAGAATACTTATACTCCTTTTTTCTGTCATATACTAAGCGTGGTTTTAGATAATCGTAACCAGTTATGTGCTCTAACATCAGCCACTACAATATTCGTCATAGTTACTTATCTAGCGGTTACTTTAACAAAATCATCTCTACCGTTTTATCAGCAGAGCACCTATGTTAACGGGCACTATTTATTATAATGTATTAACAATAAAACCACTGATTGCGGTAGCGATTATTGCCAGACTGAATAAACGATCAAGGAAGAGGATTTGTTATGAAAATGACTTCTAAAGATAGCGTACACTCATTGATACCGACCATCCACTATAATACTGGCTGTACCTGCCCAAAGTGCGGCTGTAGCGCGGCATCAACTTGTGATAAATGTGATCGCTGTTAGAAATGCTGTGAGTGTGGTGAAAAGTAGTCATTCTTACCATAGCCTTTTGAGCTACTCATATTAAAAAAGCAGCCTTTAGAGGCTGCTTTTTTATATTTCGAATTGCAAAATACTTAGTAAATATAGGGTCTACATTTCATTATAGTAAGGTTTAAGTATTAAATTTACTAGGATTATATTTAACTTTTATTTGCTGCAATCCAGCTTTGCATCTGCTCAATTTCAGGCTGTTGTGCATCGATTATTTCTTGCGCCAGCTTACGCATCTCAGGATTTTTACCATATTTAAGCTGCGTTTCTGCCATATCGACTGCCCCAGTATGATGAAGTAACATGCCACGAGCAAATGCCATATCTGGTACTGGGTCAGCAATACCTTTCATCATGTCACCATGCATCGCATCCATACCCTTAGCATAAGCTTGCTGCATGGCTTTGGTATCCGCTGTTGGCATTTTGCTATCAGGATTGTTGGCGAGCCATGTTTTCATCTGCTCAATCTCAGACTGCTGGGCGTCGATGATTTCTTGCGCCAGCTTACGCATCTCTGCATCGGTGCCGTATTTTAGTTCAATCTCTGCCATATCTACCGCGCCAATATGATGAGCAAGCATGCCTTGAGCAAATGCCGCGTCTGGATCGTTATAATCCATACCAATCATATCTTCATTCATTTTAGTCATTGAGTCAGTGTATTCTTTGAGCATAGCCGTCATTGGTGTTCCGTCTGCTACCATAGCGCCTGCACTCATATCATGAACTGCATGCGGGTCCGCTGCAGCAGTATTTTCTTGTACAGCCTTTTGCGATGCAGCATCCTCTGGGGCAGTCACGTCAACCTTATCATTGGCTGGTTGACAGGCGCTTAGTGCCAATAAGGCACTGGTAGCGAGAGCAAAGGTACTTAATTTATTATTCATGGTACCGCCTTGTCTGATAATGATTTAATTTAGGTATTACAAAGCAAAAAAGCGCTAGCTTATAGCTGTTGCTCGGTTGAGACAATATCAGCATAAACCTCAGTAGTACCATCTTTATTAAGCTGCATAATCTGATAAGGCGCAAATTTATTTTGATACTCCATACCTGGACTACCAACTGGCATACCAGGTACCGCAAGACCTAAGGCTTGTACTGGTGGGTTTTCTAAAAACTGCGCTACATATTTGGCTGGTACATGACCTTCAAAGACGTAACCGTCGGTTGTGACAGCAGTATGGCAAGAGCGCATCTCAGTTGGTACGCCGTAGCGCTCTTTAAATACTGCCAAATCCGTAACATCGTGCGCAGTGGCGCTCAGACCATTGTCTTCTGCATGACTTATCCAGTCTTTACAGCAGCCGCAATTGGCATCTTTGTAGACCGTTGCTGAGACGTTTTTTAATAAATCTGGATTGCTGGCTGGCGTTGTTATTGCCGATTCCGTTTGAGCGTTTGATTCAGCAACATTTGCGGTGACTGCTGCGCCATCGTCATTTTGTAAGGAGCTTGCATTGGACGCGCTACTGTCAGGTTGGCTACAGGCGAATAAGGCGGATGCAGCAACTAACCACACGGTACTTTGCAAGAGTTTATAAGAATGACGTTTGAAGGTAGGGCTAGAATCGGATATAAAGGCGTTCATAATGCGATCTCATGTATTTTTTGCATTATACCAAATAACACTTATACTCAATCAAGACAGTCAGGCGTTTAACATAGTGACTTTAACAAAACATGACATTCAGATAACAATGCTGGCAGGTTGGCATATCATTCACTTACTGACCCTTTCTCTGCTCTCATCATCTTTACACCACCATAAGTGACTAATATTACGCCAAGTGCAATCAATGAAGCACCTAAAATCAGCCCTTCTGGTGGGCTTTCATTTTGTAAAAAAATAGCAATTGGCACACCGACTACCGCCCCTACTGCCCCTAATAAGCTCAGCAGCACAGGACCGCCTGTTTTTTGCAGTAAAAACAACAGTAAAAACTGCGCAGCAAATACAAATGCTTGTAGCACAATTACACCAAGCGGTAAAAGCGCTGTCATCGGAACCGCTAAAGAGTAATGAGGAACGATACTGACCAGAGCTAGCAATCCTGATGCAGCAATCAGCATACCAGGCGCAAGCGCACTAGCAGAGAGATTGGCTGGCCAATATAGCGTCCGATAAATATTACCAATGGCAAGCAAAACAGGACCACAAAGCGTCAAAACGATCCAAAATACACTGGCATCTGGCGCAGAAAACTTACGTGCTGCCAATACGCCTGCTCCCGCAAGTGCTGCGATCACGCCAAGTGCGCGAAGCTTAGTAAACGGCTCAATACGCAACACGATGGCGGCAAGATAAGTAAGCAGCGGCGGCAAGGAGATAATTAAGGCGACAAAACTTGCGCCCACGTGTGGAATCGCTGAGAAAAATATTAAATTGGAACCTGCAACACTGACCAATGCTGCAACAAAATAATAGCTGAGGATAGGTTTGTTTAAAGGCGGTAGCTCACGACGCCACAGTGCATAAACAAATAAAATAACCGCAGCACCTGTAATGGACCAAAACAGAAATGCCAGTGGCGTCAGACCAATCTCACCTGCATATTTTGCCAAATTGGTAGAGATACCGATTAGAGCGCCGCCAGTGAGCAGACAAAGCAGAGGAATGAGCCATGCTTGGTTATTGCCTAAAGTCCCTTGTTGCGCTGACGCCACCATAGCTTATCCTATTCATTCACCTTATTATGCCAACCACGATAGATTAGCATTCGCGCCATTGCAACCACAAACGCGTATCCAGCTCCAACTGATGATAATCAGGCTCCATATGACAGCAAAGCTGATAGAACGCTTTGTTATGCTCCTGCTCCTTAAAGTGCGCCAATTCATGAACAACAATCATCCGCAAAAACTCAGGCGGTGCCTCTTTGAATAAGCTTGCGACCGTAATGCTATTGTGCGCTTTAAGCTTACTGCCTTGCACGCGAGACTGGTAAGTATGAATACCCAGCGCATGTTTGAGCACGGTGAGCTTACTGTTATAAGTCACTTGAGACAATGGATTGCTTTTGCGCATATACTGATTTTTTATGTCATTAATATAGTGATATAACGCTTTGTCGTTTTGGATTTGGTGTCTCTCGGGATAGTTTTTATCCAAATAATCGCCCAGTTTGCCACTACTAATCAACATGGCAGCTTGATTTTGGATGTTCTCAGAATAATGAGCAATATATTTTAAGGTGGTCACTGCTTTTGTCCTTTATCTTGATGCGCGATATTTATCTATATCAATTATACGGTAAGGATATTTTTTTGCTTTAATAGTTTGCTCAAATAGATAGTGGTTGTTCTATTATTGAGTCATCAACATGTTATTAAAGTAGATAAAATAATAGTGTTATGGTCGATATTTAGACAATTATGATTAGATTTATAATTAATCTCATAATAAGGTTGACAGCTCATGACTACTTGGCTAAAATGTGCCCCACATAACGCAAACAAGACAAGCAATTGGGCATATTAAAGCCTTTGTAAAACTTGATGTTATTACCAATTATTCTCCAATAGCTCAGTTGGTAGAGCAACGGACTGTTAATCCGTGTGTCCCTGGTTCGAGCCCAGGTTGGAGAGCCATATACGAAAAAACCTTCATCACTTATTTGATGGAGGTTTTTTTTGCTTCGCATTTACTAACACATCATTAATATGGCTATTAATGCAGCTTCGGTGTTCTTTTGGGGACTTTTGTTGTATGGTAAGGGTAGATATGACTAAGTCAGTTTTGCTTGAGTGCTTTATTCCTACTCACTAATAGTAATGGTTTATTATGATACCTGCACGTATAAAAAATAAGTTTTCTGATCATCCGCAAAAAATCATGCGCCCTATCAGTATTCGCCTCTCTGAAGAGATGATTGAGCTTTTAACGGCGACAGCATCAGAGCTTGGATTTAAGCGTATTCAAGGCTTGATTCGCCTATATATCCGTCAAGGTCTTGATCGTGACCATCAAGACTATACGCTT
The DNA here is from genome assembly GCF_036861305.1 of Psychrobacter sp. S4(2024). Classification (NCBI taxonomy): domain Bacteria; kingdom Pseudomonadati; phylum Pseudomonadota; class Gammaproteobacteria; order Moraxellales; family Moraxellaceae; genus Psychrobacter; species Psychrobacter sp. S4(2024). The sequence goes on from NZ_JAZAQR010000001.1 coordinate 627,564, forward strand.
GCCCATGATGAAGTTTTTATTGAGACATTACGCAAAAAAGGCGTGAGCCAGCGTATTATTGATGAGGCGATTGTGGTGACTCACAATAACAATATCACCCATTCATTGTCTGATCTGCAAGAAAATAAATAGCAGTAGCATTTGAGTATTTAACCGCTTGAGTAGCTAATATTCGAAGCCTTAATAAAGACTAAGTTAACCTAACGGTGCTTGGTCTTTTTTTGCGATTGATAATACTGTACTCACCTTTATTTAGCGATAAATAAACATACACAACTGTGAGATACAATACATTAAGATAACAACTATCACGGCTCATATGGAGGTATCAGATAATGGGTTTATACAAGCGTTTAAACAAAGTTGTGTTATTGACTGTGACCTTGGGGCTGTTTCCTGCCCTGTACGGTTGCTCGCAGCCGCAAGTAGATCCTAGCCAGCAAACCATACCGACCAACTCTGATCAGTGGCAAAAGACACTGGGCGATACCTTTGAGCGTCTATCTGAAGCAGATAGAAAGCTGCTAAGTCGTTATATGCTACGTATGAAGCTCAGTAGCGCCTATGAATCAGGCGCGATGCCGCGTATTACTATTAAACAAGCTTTGATGCAACAGCGCGAATATGAGCGCCTACATCCAAACAATCCAACGGGTAAGAAAAGTCCCATTGTAACCAGTCAAAAGCTCGAAACTGCCAATCACCTCAATTATCCTGTTGCCCTATTACCAGTCAAAACCAGCGATAGTGACAGCTTAAACCAAGTCAAGCTACAGTTTATGCTGTCAAATCATGGCAAAGTAGCTATCGAAAGTTTTCAAGGTACTCTCACGATGAAAGAGAAACGTTTGACCAAAAGTAAACGCTTCAATGTGCCATTAACCCAGTTTGAGCCGCCTATCGCTCCAGAACAATCTGGCAAGATAATCATTGAGAGCAGTATTGAAGACATCAATGTTATGCGTGCTATTAAAAATAACACAGGAGTGAGCATTGAAATCACTGAAGGTAAAATGATATTAGCGGATGGGCAGGAAATCAAATTTGACGAGTTACTAGCCAAATAAAACAAAGGTTTTAAAATCTATAGCAATATAAAACAGCAACATAAAAAAATCCCCAATCAGCAATGATTGGGGATTTTCGAATTTGGCGGAGACGGAGAGATTCGAACTCTCGAAGGGCTATTAACCCTTGTCGGTTTTCAAGACCGGTGCATTCAACCGCTCTGCCACGTCTCCATTTGTGCATCATTATAGCGATCTGAAATGAGAATGCAAGCAGTTATGTCAAAAAATTTAAATTATTTTTTAAACGGCTTATAATCATGAGTCTAAAGCTTGTTTGAAGCAAGATGCAAGCACATATCAAGCATGCGATTGGCATAGCCCCATTCATTGTCGTACCAAGCAAAAACCTTGTATTGATTGCCGACTTGCATCAGTTGTTGCCCATCTATAATCAATGATTCAGTCTGATGGATAAAGTCACTTGAGACTAGCGGTTCGTCCGTATAGTCCATGATCGTCGCTAAATGCGCCTGACTCGCTGATTTTAAAACGTCACGTATTGCTTCAATACTGACATTTGGCGTCTCAAATACAAACGTCACATCAATAGCGGCGACATCAATAGTTGGCACTCTTATTGAATGACCATTTATCTTGCCCACCATATTTGGTAACACGCGTTCCGTAGCAGCGATACTGCTGGAAGTCGTCGGAATGATATTATAACCAGAGGCGCGCGCACGCCTTAGGTCACGGTGCGCTTGGTCAAGTACGGTTTGATCAGCCGTCACTGCATGAATCTCAGTCATCATCGCCGACTCAACGCCAAACGCCTTATCAAGGGTATCAATAAGCGGTACGAGCGCCTGAGTGGTACAAGAGACGCTAGAGATGATAGGCAGATCACGCGTCAAAGCATCGCTATTGACGCCCATCACGATACAAGCATCGACATGGTCAAAGGGTGCGGCACCGATAATCACTTGTTTGGCACCCGCCTCTATGTGCAAGTTTGCCTGCTCATATGAGCGATAGTGTCCGGTGCACTCAAGCACCACATCGACCTGCAACTCTTTCCATGGCAGTGACTCTGGGTTTTCTCTTGATAATAAACGAATGCAGTAGGTAAGATTATTTTTGGTCAAGCACAGCTGAATATCATTTTTTGCTGTCGCACAGGGCTTTTGCTGATGATCGGTGAAGCCATCTTGTACGATATCCGCTGTCACGCCAAGCTGGCTCAAACGCCCATGTGTGCTATCGAACCTCAGTAAATGTAATAAGGTTTCGGCAGGTGCCAAATCATTAATCGCGACCACATGAATAGCACGTCCTAGCACCTCAAAGCGCTCTAATAACGCACGCAATACGTTGCGACCAATACGACCAAAACCATTGATAGCCACTCGCAAAGGCTGAGTCTGGTCACTGGTCGTATGAAACCCTGCTGTAGCAGGATTAGACGTCAAACGGTAGGTAGCACTAGAAAAATCAGGCATAACAAGTTATCGCTGTAATAGAAATAAAAAATGAAGGCTTAAATTGAATGCCATCGGCTGATCAAAAAAGCGCCACGCAAAATATAGTCGTTTGCGAATAAAAGAAATACAAATGTTATAAAGTACTACTGGGGTTAATTCTTCTTGCTTGCTGTAGCTAGCCGACAGAGTCTGAGAATAATGAACCCCAGTAGCTCTGCACCCTTTTAAAAGTGGATTAACTATATAGGCAGTCGCGAATAAAACAGTTACAGATGAAAGAATCATCTGTAAAAAACGTACTTATGACTTAAGAATGACTACGGAGTAATAAATATCAATGCCAAACGAATGGTATTGTAATCAGCGCTTTGTTTTAAATGCTCAAATATCGGACGCAGCTTGATACTACCATCATCATTAAAGTCGTTCGGGTTATTAGCGACTTTAATCGCCACATAAGCATTACCTACTGCCGTCATCACCTCATCCTCTGGACGCAAATGATCACAAGCAAGGCTAGGATCTTGAGATTTCAGCTCAGCAATATGACGCATAATGGTAGATTGTGACAGCTGACGCGCTTGCGAAATCTCTGCAATGGACAAACTTTCCTCTAATAATAGTCGTGTCGCGAGCAAAGTACTGTCTGACTTATCAGAGATTTGATTGCCAAGTTTCTGTTTTTTTCCTATTTGCGCTTGCTGCTGTTCACGGCGCTTTATTTGTAGGTTTGCATAGGCGTCAATCACTGACTTGCTTAATGTACCGCCCGATTTTAAAATAAACTTCTCATGCGCCTGTGTCATACTTTCTTCATCAAGCATTGCATAATTGGCATCCGCTTCATCAGATAACACCAAAAAGCGCTTATCTGCACCGCGTGCGAGTGGATCGAGTTGCAAGCTCATGTCATTCATACCAAGCAGTTGCAATCCTGCCAGCGATTTTAGCCGTGATAATGCCACATATCCTTGCCCAAGCTCAAAGGTACGTGACAAGTCAATCTCAGCAGCTTCAAGCGTCATACCTTGCGACTTATGAATGGTAATCGCCCAAGCTAGACATAATGGCACTTGCTCATAGCTTGCCAGCACATCGCCCGTCTCGTCCTCGATAATCCATTCTTCCGGTTCAGCGATAACCTCACGCCCAGTATTTAACCTAACCACTGGCATTTTTTGTGTCGTCGGCTTTTTAATTCTTGCTTTATCTTTTTTGGCTTTTTCTTTTGCGCTTTTGGCAGCCTGCTTATCGTTACCAACATCACTGTCTTTATCGCTACCAATATCATCGTCTTCGATTAAATTGTCACTACTGTCTTTGCTATCATCAATTTTGACAGCAGCAAAGCCAATCAGCTCACCCATCGTACCGTTAGACACGCCAAGCTCGGTATTGTTTTTGATAAACATCACTTTTGAGCCAACTTTTAATACCAAGTCATCTTGAGTACGAACCGTCTTCTTTAGCGTCTCAACCAGTTTACTATCGCCAACAGATGTGGCTTCAAAGCGCATCATCTCGCCAGATAAATCAGCCAACTCTTTATCATTGATCTTATTGACGTTGAGATTGTGGGTATAAAGGCGCGTGCGCTTGATATCGACGTTTTGATCAAAGGTAGCTTCTAAGGCAGCAATCGCCTCAAAGGTGACTTCTTGGCGACGGATTTGATTGAGAATATCGTCCAAATCAAGCCCACCATTCGCCGCTTCACTGACCTGTCGATGTTGCTCAGATAAGTAGCAGATGTGAAACTTGGCATCAAGCCATGCTTCTGACATAAAAGCAAACTTCTCACGATTGCTCTCGCCCTTGCTGCCAATCGGTGGTAACTGAAAAAAGTCTCCTGCAACAACGACTTGGATACCACCAAAAGCTTTGTCATTTTTGCGTACATGCTTAAGCACTTGGCTGACCAAATTAATCTGCTTGGCATGTAGCATGGATATCTCATCGATGATAAGTACCGCGGTATCTTTTAATCTATCTGCCAAAAACTGCTTACGTGATAAATTGGTTAAATCGCGATCCGTTAGCTCATCCTTAATACCAATGCCCGACCAACTATGGATCGTCGTGCCATTCATATGAGTGGCGGCAATGCCCGTACTCGCGGTGACGGCAACAGGTACACGGCGCGCGCGTAGATAATCAATATATTGGTTAAGTGTATAAGTCTTACCTGAACCTGCTGAGCCCGTCAAAAAGACGTTTTGACCTGTTTTTAAAATATCAAGAGCAGAAGATTGACGCATATATCCAAACCAACCAAGAGTATAAGAAAGAAAGCTGACAGGATTAAATTCATAACCATGACGAGCTAAAAGTATTTGACCTCAATTATAACAGCTACATCCATTTTGCGAACCACTTTAACCGTCCTACCTCGCATAACTTTAAGTTATGTGATACAAAGCATATCATTATAAAAAGTCATTATCGCTTGAAGCAAAAGCTCAGTACGATAGAGTCATAGCTTGGTCAGGATGGTCAAGTAAGGCTACATAACTATATTACACAACAAGGAATCGTTCATGTTATACGCTTATCCCAATACTGAAAACAGTCCCGTCCAATTCCGCAAAAAATATGATAACTTTATCAATGGTGAGTGGGTCGCGCCAATCGATGGCGAGTACTTTGACAACTCAAGTCCAATCGACGGTAAAATCTTCTGCCAGATCGCACGCTCAAAAGAAGCAGATGTCGAAGCAGCGCTAGATGCGGCTCATGCCGCCAAAGACGCATGGGGCAAAACCAGTGTCACTGAACGCTCTAATATGTTGCTTAAACTTGCCGACGGTATCGAAGCCAATTTAGAGGCTATCGCTATCGCCGAGAGCTATGAAAACGGTAAACCGGTACGTGAAACTCTAGCCGCAGATATTCCAATCGCCATTGACCATTTGCGTTACTTCGCTGGTGTGATTCGCGCGCAAGAAGGCGGCATTAGCCAAATTGATGAAGATACGGTCGCCTATCATTTTCATGAGCCACTTGGCGTCGTCGGTCAAATCATTCCTTGGAACTTCCCTATTCTAATGGCAATTTGGAAAATTGCGCCTGCTCTCGCAGCGGGTAACTGTGTCGTTCTTAAGCCTGCCGAGCAAACTCCTGCTTCTGTTTTGTATATGCTGGATTTAATAGGCGCGGCGGATATTCTTCCTAAAGGTGTTCTTAACGTCATTAACGGCTTTGGTGTTGAAGCTGGTAAACCAATTGCTTCTAACCCACGTATCGATAAAGTGTCCTTTACGGGTGAGACCACCACTGGTCGCTTAATTATGCAATACGCCAGTGAAAATATCATTCCAGTGACTCTAGAGCTGGGTGGAAAAAGTCCAAACATCTTCTTTGCCGATATCATGGATGAAGACGATGACTTCTTAGACAAAGCCGTCGAAGGTTTGGTCATGTTTGCGCTCAACCAAGGCGAAGTTTGTACTTGCCCATCACGCGCGCTCGTCCACGAAAGCATCTATGATGAATTTATGAAACGCTGTATCGCTCGCGTTAAAGCCATCAAAATGGGCAATCCGCTTGATACCGACACCATGATTGGCGCGCAAGCCAGCTCAGATCAGTTAGAGAAAATCCTCTCCTATCTCGATATCGGTAAAAAAGAAGGTGCAAAAGTCCTTGTCGGCGGTGAACTTGCCAAACATGATGGCGACATGGCAAACGGTTATTATGTACAGCCAACCATCTTTGAAGGCACCAATGATATGCGCGTGTTCCAAGAAGAAATCTTTGGTCCTGTGCTTGCCGTTACTACTTTTAAAGACGATGAAGAAGCGATGGCGCTCGCCAATGATACCTTATATGGTCTAGGTGCTGGTGTCTGGACACGTAATGGTACGCGCGCTTATCGTTTCGGTCGTGGCATCAAAGCCGGTCGCGTTTGGACGAATTGCTATCATCTCTATCCTGCGCATTCAGCGTTTGGCGGCTACAAACAGTCAGGTATTGGCCGCGAAAACCATCTGATGATGCTAGATCATTATCAGCAGACCAAAAATATGCTGGTATCATACAGTCCTAAAGCGATGGGCTTCTTTTAATCTAAAAGCATGTACTGATTTTAGATAAATAAATGCAATCTATCGTAAGGTAGATTGCATTTTTGCTTTAGTAAAGCATGAGCTATCCATAAATGATAAGGAAATTATTATGAACGTCACGCCGACAGAATCCTGTAAAGAGCTAATCGAACTATTAAAATCCAAGCATGGCGAATTGATGTTTCATCTATCAGGAGGCTGCTGCGATGGCAGCTCACCGATGTGTTATCCATTGGGCGAATTTAAAGTGGGCGGACAAGATGTGCTGGTCGGTGAGCTCAGCGGCTGTCCGTTTTACATGGGCAAACCTCAATACAAATTGTGGCAACATACCGATCTGACCATTGATGTTGTCAATGGACGTGGTGCCAGTTTTTCACTTGAGATACCCGAAGGCAAGCGATTCATTGTGCGTTCAGAAGTCTGTTCGGTCTAACATTTAATAACAGACAATAAGATATCAGACTTACTACGCCGCCCTTTTTTATTACCCAAACAATTGATATATATGAAAATTTATAACAACCTTATACCTTGTAGTCATTTTTACTTCATTATTGCAGCAAAATAATAGATACTCTAAAGCGTAACCTATTTCAATAAATACGTTTTAATGAGCATGGATGCTACAGGGAATATAAAATGGAACTTGATGGAAACTTTGATTACGTCATCGTTGGTGGCGGTTCAGCTGGCTGTGTGCTTGCCAGCCGATTAACAGAAAACCCAGACATCAGTGTCTGCTTGTTAGAATATGGTGGTGAGGGCAAAGACTTGGCAGTTCGCGTACCTGCTGGACTGATTTTGATGGTGCCGGGCAAGCCACTAAAATTAAACAATTGGTGCTTTCACACTACTCCGCAAACACATCTCAATAACCGACGCGGCTTTCAACCGCGCGGTCAATGTTTGGGTGGCTCATCTGCCATCAATGCCATGATTTATACTCGTGGCAGTGCGCTTGATTATGAACGCTGGGTTGAGCAAGGTTGCACAGGTTGGGGTTTTGATGATGTACTGCCTTACTTTATCAAATCAGAAAACAATATCCACGGCGCGGACGAGCTGCATGGTGATAGTGGACCACTGCATGTCAGTGATTTACTAAGTCCACGTGATATCTCAAAAGCCTTTGTAGAAGCTGCCATTGCCAATGGTTTAGATCAAAATGATGACTTTAACGGCAAAAAACAAGACGGTGCAGGATTATATCAAGTCACCCATTTTCATGGGGAAAAACAAGGTCAACGCTGCTCTGCGGCGGCGGCTTATTTACATCCAGTACAAAGCCGACCTAATTTAACCGTTATCACCCACGCACAAGCCAATCGCGTCATCTTTGATGGCAAGCAAGCGACTGGTGTGGCCTATGAAAAGGATGGTGTCGACCATACCGTGATGGCACGTCACGAAGTCATCTTATCAGGTGGTGCTTTTGGCTCACCCAAAGTTCTGATGCTATCAGGCATTGGTCCTGCTGAACATTTGCAGTCTCATGGCATCGATGTATTGGTAGATGCACCCGACGTTGGCGGTAACTTACAAGATCATTTAGATGTCGTCTTTGATTACGAGGTCAATACTACCGATGTCATTGGTCTTGGTATAGCAACTATTTCAACCTTGACCAAAAGTATTCGGCAATGGCGAAAAGATGGCACAGGTCTGTTATCTACCAATTATGCAGAAGCAGGCGCGTTCTTTAGCGTCGGTGACGACCCACAAGAATGGCCAAATACCCAGCTGCATTTTGTGATATCTCGCGTGATTGAACACGGACGTGATCTTAGACGGGGTTTTGCCGTTTCTTGTCATACCTGCTATTTACGCCCTGAAAGCCGTGGTACGGTCAGACTCGATTCTGCCAATCCCTCTGACGCCGTATTAATTGATCCAAACTATCTCTCGCATCCGAAAGATGTAGAGTATATGGTCGCTGGTGCAGAGCGTACGCGCGCCATTATGCAAGAGTCGCCAATGGCTGAATACATCACTGAGGACTACCCTGCGCCCTATATCGAAAAAGATGGTATGCTTGGCTATATCCGTAATAAATCAGACACTATCTACCACCCTGTAGGCACTTGTCGTATGGGCTCAGACAGCGATTCAGTCGTTGATTTAGAATTAAAAGTACGCGGCGTAAATGGACTAAGGGTCATCGATGCTTCAGTGATGCCAACCTTAATTAGTGCCAATACCAATGCACCGACGATTATGATTGCTGAAAAAATAGCAGACCTTATCAAGGCGAATCACGTGCATGCTGAGTCAGTCTCTGCTTAACATAGTCCAAGATGATTATTTGAGCCCAAAATCAAGTTTCATTTGGGCTCAATTTGTGTTGACTACTCCGCGACATTTTGGAAATTGGCTACAACCAAAAAAGGTCTGCCCAAGATGTGCGCCTTTTTTTGCAACGCGTTTGACCATCTCACTATTACATCTCGGGCAAGTTGGTGCTTGGATGAAATTAGCTATATTGTCTATCGCCACAAGTGTCGCAGGGTAATGCACTTGTGGCTCAGTCTCTATAACCTCAAAGGGTGTGAGAAAAACCTTATCAGTAATATCATGCGGCGAACTTATCTGCTGAGTACTCAAACTATCAATTGGTAAATTGCTAGATTCAATCTCAGTTTGACCAGACCATCGATGCACTTCTCTGCTTTTTAGCCTGGCTCGTTTAGCGGTTTCTTTTACTATCGGCTCAGATGTAGACTTATCAGTAGTTGTAACAACTGACTTACCATTAGAGTTATTGCTAGACGACTTACTTGGATTGCTATGCTTATCCTTTAGATAGGCTTTGTGCTCTCTATTAGTGCGCCACGACTTACTAAATCTATTGCTTTCAATCTGCTCAACGATAGATTGAACCTCATCTTCGCTTAATATCTTATCCTGCTTTCTTTTAATATAAGACACCATCCCACTCGTCAATACGTGCTCCGGCAACTCATCGCGAGTTTTTAGCTCACATTCACCGATGAACGCAATCATCGAATGAAAGTAGCTCATATCTAATGCTAATAAATCCGCCAGCGTTTTAATATGCAAATAATTCTGACGTAATGGGTTTTGGAATTTATACTTGCGACCCATAATGACTTGCGTCCACTGTCTTTGCGCCTCATTACCAAATATCCAGCCTTTATAATTTTTGGTTTCGATGACAAAGATGCCGTATTTAGAGACAATGACATGATCAATTTGGGTACTACCACCATTGGCTAATGGTAAAGTAATATTATTTAAACGATGATAAAGGTCTTTTTCTAGCTTCAACCACATGGCAACATTAATGACTGTTTCACCTAAAACACCTTTGAAGCTGGACATGAGGGACATAATCGTCTTCCAATGAAAAAGATAAAAACACTTATGATTAAAATAGCATGCTGTCTGTCTTAAACCATTTACCTAACACGCCTCAAGCGCTTATAACTTTAATAGTACATTGAAATCGCTTAATTGTAGTAGGATATCACCTTACTATAGTCGATTGATTTTAAAAAGAATAGAGCACGGATTAATTACTATAGAACCACTTAAATTAAATTATTTTAACTACTGATATACCTCCTATTTCTCTTTGGATCAGACATATGACCACACCTGTCACCTCTTTGCTGAAAATCACACTCAGCAGCTGCCTACTATTATCATTACCAGTCATGGGATTGGCGGCGACCGTTCCGCAAAAATGGAAACTGGACGTCCCAAAGACCAATGTCGAGTTCGAGGTCAAGTATTTGGGGAAAGCCACGACTGACGGCAGGTTCAATAAGGTCAATGGCGCCATCAATTATGACGTCAATAAACCTGCAAGCACGACCATTAATTTTACCGTTTTTACCAATAGTATCGATACTGATCGCAGCTTGAGAGATTCATTTTTGCGTCGAAAGGAGCTTTTGAATACGAAACAATATCCGACGATGACTTTTGTTTCTAAAAAAGTCAGCATGATAAATGCTAAAGAAGCTAATGTGACTGGTGATTTTACGGTATTAGGTCAAACCAAACCTTTGACGGTGAGAGTAACGTTATCAGATGTAGAGAATGATCCTGTCACCTCTAGACCTACCTTAAAATTTCGCGCGACGGGTTTGGTAGATCGTTACAACTACGGGGTTACTGCTTTTCCAAAAGTGATTAGCAATATTATCCCGCTTGAGATATCAGGGAAACTGATTGCTGCTAATTAAGCTTTGAAAGACTTAAAAGAACATAAAAAAAGAGTTGCTAGAAATCCTAGCAACTCTTTTTTTTGGGCAGTCTTAAATACTTACACCAAACTATTTACCGCCTCAACTACCGCGTCAGTCGTGATACCAAACTCTTTATATAGCTCATCAGCAGGTGCTGATTCACCATAAGTCGTCATGCCAATCACTTTACCGTCTAAACCAACGAACTTATGCCAGTAATCGACGTGTGCCGCTTCTACAGCGACGCGGACACGGATATTGGCTGGCAATACCGCTTCACGGTAGCTAGTATCTTGCTCAACGAAGATTTCTGCACACGGCATAGAGACCACACGTACACCGACGCCATTTTCGCTCAACGTCGCGTAAGCTTGCATAGCAAGACCGACTTCTGAGCCAGTTGCGATGATAATCGCTTGTAGCTCGCCTTGCTCTTTTGCAAGTACATAACCACCTTTGGTGATGTTTGCTACTTGCTCGCTGTCACGCGCTTGGTGTGGCAAGCTTTGACGGCTGAAAATCAAGGCAGATGGATTATTTTCTGATTTAATTGCCTCAACCCAAGCGCTTGCTGATTCGGTCGCATCACAAGGACGCCATGTACGTAGATTTGGCGTGGTACGCAAGCTGGTCAATTGCTCAACTGGCTGATGCGTTGGACCATCTTCACCCAGACCGATTGAGTCATGGGTATAGACATGAATCACACGCTGCTTCATGAGCGCGCCCATACGTACCGCATTACGTGCGTATTCCATAAACATAAGGAAGGTCGCAACATAAGGAACAAAGCCGCCATGCAGTGCGATGCCGTTAGCAATCGCCGTCATACCGAATTCGCGCACGCCATAATAGATATAGTTGCCAGCGTCATCGTCTTGGATGCCTTTGGCGTCTTTAAATAGCGTGAGGTTTGAGCCTGCTAAATCCGCCGAGCCACCAAGTAATTCTGGCAATAATGGCTGTAAGGTATTGATGGCATTTTGGCTGGCCTTACGACTGGCAACATCACCGCCCTGCTCTTGAGTTTGCTGGATATACTCTTGTGCTTTTTGCTCAAAATCAGCTGGTAAGTCACCCTCTAAACGACGAAGTAACTCAGTTGCTAACTCTGGATAAGCCTTCTTATAAGCGTCAAAGTTCGCGTTCCAGTTTTTCTGTAAGACGTCGCCTTTCGCTTTACCATCCCATGCTTGATAGATTTCATCATCTAGCTCAAACGGCGCATGCGTCCAAGATAGCGCATCACGGGTTAAAACGATTTCATCATCGCCAAGTGGCGCACCATGACTGGCTGCTAAGCCTTGTTTGTTTGGGCTACCAGCGCCAATAGTCGTTTTGCAAATTATTAAGCTTGGCTTAGTCGTTTCTTCAATCGCTTGCTCAGTCGCTTGCGTAATCTCATTGGTATCATGACCATCGACCTTGATAACTTGCCAGCCATAAGATTCAAAGCGCGCTTGCGTATCATCAGTGAACCAGCCGTCGACATCACCATCAATTGAGATGCCATTGTCATCATAGAAAAACACCAATTTGCCAAGCTCTAACGTGCCAGCCAATGAGCAGACTTCATGACTGATGCCTTCCATCAAACAACCATCGCCTAAGAAGGCATAAGTATGATGATCGACAATATTATGACCATCACGATTAAATTGCGCTGCCAACGTTTTTTCTGCAATTGCAAAACCAACCGCATTGGCAATACCTTGCCCTAATGGACCAGTGGTGGTTTCAACACCTGGCGTATAGCCAAGCTCTGGATGACCCGGCGTTTTCGAATGTAATTGACGGAAACCTTTTAGGTCATCAACGCTAACGTCATAGCCTGATAAATGTAGCAACGAATAGATAAGCATCGAGCCATGACCGTTTGATAAGACAAAACGGTCACGGTTGTGCCAGCTTGGGTCAGCAGGATTATGCTTTAAAAACTTGCGCCACAAAACTTCGGCAATATCAGCCATGCCCATTGGTGCACCCGGGTGCCCAGAATTGGCTTTTTGAACCGCGTCGAATGACAGTACGCGGATGGCATTGGCTAATTTACGTTCGCTAATTGGAGCTGGCATAGAGTGTCCTAATATTCGGGTAGAATTATGGAGGATAAGAGGAGAGTTTACTCAGAGGGTCATAAAATAAGGACGCAATGGGCGCCCTTAACGAATAATCTGTAAATACAGGGGTAATATTAACATATTTGCACTCTATCTAGCGCAAAAATGCGCTGACAGAACCGTTCGTATTTAATAATAATTTGTATCAGTTTTATCAATTTGACGGATACCTACTGTAATAAAACACAATCGGCGAGCCTGAATACCAACTCACTAATTGCATCACTCATCAAATAACTATATGTCAAAAACCCACATATCAAAAAACTATAATAAAATGGTGTCAGCACCGCCCATAAACGGACGCAATACTTCTGGAATCGTAATACTACCATCAGCATTTTGATAATTTTCCATCACTGCCAATAATGTACGACCTACTGCTAAACCCGAACCGTTTAAGGTATGTGCAAGACTAGTTTGTTTACCATCTTTAACACGTGTACCCATACGGCGTGCTTGGAAATCGCCACAGTTTGAGCAGCTTGAGATTTCACGATAGGTCTCTTGGCTTGGCAACCAGACTTCGATATCATAAGTTTTTTGGGCGGCAAAGCCCATATCACCGGTGGACAATTTGACGGTGCGGTATGGCAAATTAAGCTGCTGTAAAATAAATTCTGCTTGTCCAGTCATCGCTTCAAGCAGCTCATCTGATTGCTCAGCTGTGGCAATATTAACCATTTCGACTTTTTCAAACTGATGCTGACGAATCAGACCACGGGTATCACGACCATGCGAGCCAGCTTCACTACGGAAACACGGCGTATGCGCGGTGAACTTTAATGGCAGCTCTTTGATATCCAAGCGCTCACCGCGTACCAAGTTGGTCATCGGTACTTCTGCGGTTGGAATCAGATAAAAATCCATGTCACCATTATTCGTATGATTGCTTAGCTTAAACAAATCATCTTCAAACTTTGGCAGCTGACCTGTACCCTTTAAACTTTCAGAATTAACAATATACGGCACATAAGTTTCAGTATAGCCATACTTGATCGTATGGGTATTGAGCATGAATTGAATCAAGGCGCGATGCATCTGCGCCAATTGTCCTTTTAAAACATTAAAGCGACTTCCTGTAAGCTTGGTTGCTGCTTCAAAATCGAGCATACCCAGTGTCTCACCAATATGCGTATGATCTTTAATCTCAAAATCAAACTCACGCGGTATGCCCCATTTGCGTACTTCGACGTTATCGTCTTCTGATGTACCAACTGGCACATCTGCTGCTGGGATATTTGGAATTTGCATTGCTGCTTGGCTAATGCGCTCTTGTAAGGTACGTAGCTCGTCTTCGGCTGTCTTAATCTCACCACTGACACTTTGCATCTCAGCAAGCAACTCACTAGCATCTTCGCCAGATTTTTTAAGCACGCCAACTTGTTTTGCGCCTGTATTACGGCGCGACTGCAACTCTTCGGTCTTTACTTGTAGCGATTTACGTTCGTTCTCAATATTTTGCCAGAACGCTATATCAAGCGTATAACCACGGGTGGCCAATTGCTGCTGTAAATCTGTCAAATCGCCGCGTAAGAGTTTTGGGTCTATCATAGTAGGTGCCTGTCGCGCTAAAAGTGGATAAAAGGTGTGAAAATAATGAAAATCTGAGCTCTATAGCCTGATTTTGCTTAAAATTAGGTGGTAGACGCTATAATACCAAGCTGCGGCTGTTTTGGCCATGTTTTGGCAGTTTTTTACCCATCTCTTGACTGAGTTTTGAGTTTCTATTCTCTTAATTTTTAAATAGGAAATAGTTATTCATATTAACGTGCTAATAATATAATTTAAGGTCGCAAGCTCTCTATAAATGTGACTTACCTTTACTAATGGCTTAAATATGGTGTCTATTAGCGAACAGAGTGGCTTATATGTTTCATTTAAGGGCGATTTTCGGTAAGATAAGCGCATATCTTTATTCTATTTCCAGCCAAATATTACCTTGTTATCGACGTTTGGCGCTTTTAATTTAACGTTTTCACTATAAGTCTTTGAGAAACCTTTATGGCTCTGTACCCCTACACGCTGCAACCTGTTGCCTTAAACCTAACCGAGGCAGAATTCCACCAAGCACAGTATGAGCTATTTTCTAGTGCCAGCCCGTCATTTGGTCTGTCGAGTATCAAGCTTAAAGAATGGATTATCATGGCAGTCGCTGTAGTTTTAGCCGTTGCTGGGCTGGTTTTTTTGACCGGTTATTCGACCATTATTTTTTGGCTGATGCTAGCAGCCGTTGTTATTTACCTACTGGTTCGTACGCTTGGTTTTAAATGGTATGTGAAAAGAGAGTTTGAAAAGCAAGTCGCTGAGCAAGAAATGCCTGATGAGATGCGCCAAATGAAACTAGGTGTACAGAAGCATGGTCTGGTAATGGCAGTGCCGGTCAATCAGTCAGATATGTTTAGTAGCAATCAGATGCGCGGTATGCAGATGCGTGCAGGCAGCACCCAACAAGCGGTGATTCCTTGGAGCGCTGTGAAGAGCTGGGATGAGACCGACGACTATATCTTTATGATGTTTGAGATGAAAGGTCAGCAAGGCAGTCAGATTATTCCTAAACGCTTGCAAGCTCAAAAATTCCCTATCGATACAGTACGCCAGCATTTATTAGAAGTAGTCGCAGTAAAAGGTCTGAACTCTGAAAGCTTACAGATACCTGCTAAATAGGCTTATTGCTTTCTGTTAGACCAAGGATTTAGTTGTTTTATAAAATATATTACAAATTTTAATTTGATTAATTTAACTTATTTTTGCATGCTTGCTACAATAGTAAGCATCGAAGGTTGAGTAACGCGTAGTAAGCGGTTATTTAGGCTTTAGTTTAATAATCGCTCGCTATAAATTGCTTAAGTTTAAAGGTTTAATAACTTGATGTTTGAACCCTACACTCAATGAAAAGGATAATATAATGAGTAACAATAATAACGACACTAACCAGATCGGTCTAGAAAAAGCAGATATGAGCGAAGTCATCAGCAAGTTAAATGGTCTGCTATCTAGCTATCATATGTTTTATATCAATGTTCGTGGTTATCATTGGAACGTCAAAGGTGAGCATTTCTTCACTTTACATCCAAAGTTTGAAGAGCTATATACCGCGCTGCAAATCCAAATCGATGAAATCGCTGAACGTATTTTGACCCTAGGCGGCACACCGTTACATGCTTATAGCGATTTTGCTGAGCATACCAGCATTCAAGAAGATAAGAACGTTAAAGACGGCACTACTTGTGTTAAAGGCGTTGTGACAGGTTTACAAGAGCTAATTGAAGAACAACGTCAAGTATCGACTCTAGCAGCAGAAGCAGAAGATCAGGGTTCAGCGGATCTTGTTGATGCTTATGTACAAGAGCAAGAAAAATTAATATGGATGTATAATGCTTTTTTGGGCTAAAAGCTGAATAGTCACAAAATCTAAGATATAAAAAAAGCACCTAATATAGGTGCTTTTTTTATGTGCAATCTTTTTACTTTTTTATCTCAAAGCTTACTTTTGCATCCATTGACGCATTTTTTCACGCTCAGCAGGTGTGGCTTGTAGCCAAATTTGCATAAACTGATCAAGTGAACTGGTAGATGCGTTGACACTTGTCGTTTGCGTCACAGTAGCACCTGTAGTTGCTGACTTGTTAGTACTTACGGATGGCTGATCGAGTGCAGCTATCGCACGCTGGTTTTGTAGCTCAACATCACCGCTACCACCGAATACGCCACCTAATGCTTTACCAAGACCTGAGAATAAGCTATTGCTATTACCACCGACACTTTCTTGACTGGCAATGATGGTGTTATTACTTTGTATCGCAAGCGTTGGACGCTCAGCATACTTCTTGGCAGCTGCATAGTCTTCTGGCTGATTTGGCATGGTTAAGCGATAGGTCTGATTGTCTGCCAATTCAGCGGCAACACTGACGTTACCTGAACGCAAATAATCATGCTCATCACGGCGCAGATCATAAAGACGATCATATTTAGCGGTAATCACATGCTTACCTGGCTGCAAGGTAAATGACTTGGTCAATGGCTGAAGAAGACTCTGTGTCAGCTCTTGACCATTAATTGCCGTCACTTTAATATGATCATCGACCACTAAAGTAACTGCTGCTTGAGACAGCATAGACACAGAAGCTGCCCCAACAAACACAGCGCTGATAGACAGTTTTTTTAGCAAAGACGCATTTGATTTCATAATTTTTCCAATAGTAGTAAAAAGCATTTCGGATAGAAAGTTTGTGTTCTGACTGCTAAAAATCAAGTGGCATCGTATGCTGAGTATGATGGTCTTGATCAGCGGCATCATTGTCTACTTGCGATTCCTGTGCGATATCAGCAAGTTCAGCAGCAAGCGTCTGCTCATCAATCGTACGCAGCGCGTCAGCAATGACCGCTTTTGATATATTACTACGACCCAAGTTGGAAAACATGGGTTGAATGTAATTGAGCACCTCCATCATTGCGCCAATACGATGCGGTCCTTCAGTGAGCAGATAATTGGTAATACGTTCATCAAACTGCCAACCACGCCTGCGCAATATCGACTGTAATAATGCTTCGCGGTCTGCAAAATCATGTCCTGTCGGTACTTTGAATGAGGGCGCTTGTGCCAAACGGGTGAGCAAATCCCTCAATTGAAACGGCAGCTCGGATGCAGGCTTATTAGCGGCAAATAAAAGTTGGCGCTGCCCTTCGCGGCTACGATTGATCAGATGAAATAAAGCTTCTTGCCATTGACTGTTTTGTTCAATGACTTCCAAATCATCGATCGCAATCAAAGAGAAATTTTCTAGCGATGATAATACATTGACATCGGTATGAATCAACTCGTTTAACGACAGACAAATCGCTGACTTGTCCATCTCAATAAACGACTCACAAATAGCGGATAATAAGTGCGATTTGCCAGTAGCAGGACTGCCAAATAGGTACAGCTGACCTATCAGGCCGACATGGAGCTGCCGTACTGCATCGATAATAGACATCCAACCCGGACCGGCGAAGTCGCTGAGACTTGCATCATGCTTTATGTCCAGATTGAGACTTAGCTGTGCTTCTGCCATGAATCATCAACTCGGTTTGCGTAGCACAATCAATAAAAAGGCTAAACGACTAATATACTTATAAACTGACTTTGGTAAAATTCATTTTAACCAAAGCCAACCTAGTAAAGGTCAATACCGTTACTACTGCGCCTATATATAACATATTTGCAAAATGACTGACAAGTCTTTTACCCATAACACCCAATCAATCCTGTTTTATCACGCAGGCAAACGACTATGATATGCCCTGTCACATCGAGAACTTCATGGCAGTTATACATACAACAACATTATTTTTTTTCAAACAATGCCAACTGCTTACGACCTTTATAAAAGTCAGTCGTTTGATAATGAGTATAAAAATGACGGAATAACACGTTCAAGACAGCAGACACTGGCAGCGCAATCAGCATACCAACGAAACCGAGCAAACTTGCACCTGCCAGTACCGAAAATATTACCCATAATGGCGATAGACCAATTTTGTCGCCCAATAGTAGCGGTTGCAAGATATAGCCTTCAGCAGCTTGTCCAATCAAGAATGCGCCAGCAATCAAGGATAAATACGTCCAATCTAGGCCAAACTGGAACAGACAGGCAATAATCGCGGCAACGAAACCAATGCCAAAGCCCAAATACGGTACAAAGCTAGCAATACCTGCAACCATACCAATAATCAGCCCAAGCTCAAGCCCGATAAGCTGCAATTGCACAGCATAAATAGCACCCAGTAAGACCATCACCAATAGCTGACCTTTAATAAAAGCCATTAACGCACGGTCACACTCTTGCGCAATTTGAATCACTTTTTTACAGTATGGCGCAGGTATCGCCATTTTCCATGTATGTAAGCGTTGATCCCAATTAAATAAGAAATAAAAGGTCAAAATCGGCACCAGTACAATCAGCCCAGCATTATTGATAAAGTTCATGCTAGACGCCAGTATTTGGCTCATCATGGTACCGGCATCTTCAAACTTATAATTGGTTTGCATGTATTCAACCAAGGTCTCAGAGAAGCCCTTAGACTCAAGCTCTGGTAGACGAATACGGCTATTACTAGCAAACCATTCACGGACGACTTCGTTATACCAAGTTAAAAGCTGTGGCAGATAATCCCATGCTGCTTGCAGCTGATGCCACAATGTCGGTATCAACCACCAGAGTAGTAGCACCATACTCAACGTAATCGTCGAATACACAATAATAATGGCAATCCAACGTTTGATATATTTTGATAAGCGTTTAACCAATGGATTAAACAAATAAGCCAATACAAAAGCAAAGACAAACGGCACAATGACCGGCATCATTAAATACAATAAAACCATAGCCACAACAATAGCAACGACGATAAATAGGCGTCGAAAAAAGGGGTCTATTGATTGGTTTGTCATGAAGTCTAGTCCTACGAATGGGCTTATTTAAAAGAGTGATTTGATTTAAAGTTGATGATAGATCTTATTGAACGACAACATTCCAATAGCAAACAGTTATTGACCATAATTTTAGCCTTCTATTATCGCAGAGTCCTATAAAAAAGCCGTCATTTTTTGTTTCTTAATTTTCATGTCATCTTTATTGCCGTCTTTCTGAAATATTAGATAGATATCAAGCAAATTTAGGTCAAATAAAAGTAAGTTGTTTTGCGAGTAAGGGTGATTTTTGGGTATAATGCGCGCACAATCTGCAAAATTCACCCGATCGACTCGCTTTTCTACTGATTGACCTTCATTCCCTACAAAATTTGTGAGATGACCATGAGTAACAAGCCTTCTTTAAGCTACAAAGATGCTGGTGTTGATATTGATGCTGGCGATGCGTTGGTACAACGTATCAAATCCGTGGCAAAAGCCACCTCGCGCCCTGAAGTGGTGGGCGGACTTGGCGGCTTTGGGGCGCTTTGTCGTATTCCGACTGGTTATACCTCACCTTTATTGGTTTCTGGTACTGACGGTGTGGGCACCAAACTTAAACTGGCATTACAATTAAATCGCCATGACACCATCGGTATTGACTTAGTCGCCATGTGTGTCAACGATTTATTAGTCTGCGGTGCCGAGCCATTATTCTTCTTAGACTACTATGCAACTGGTAAGCTTGATGTCGATGTTGCGACTACTGTCGTGACTGGTATTGGCGAAGGCTGTAAATTATCAAACTGTGCGCTTATCGGTGGTGAAACTGCTGAGATGCCAGGCATGTATCAAGATGACGATTACGACTTGGCTGGATTCTGTGTTGGCGTGGTGGAAGAAGCAGAAGTCATCACTGGCGAAAATGTCGCTGAAGGCGATGTACTTATCGCCCTTGCCTCGAGTGGTGCGCATTCTAATGGCTACTCATTAGTTCGTAAAGTTATCGAAGTCAGCGGCGTTGATGTGACTACTAGCGATGAGCAATTAGACGGTCAGTCTATTCAAGACGCATTGATGGCGCCTACCCGTATTTATGTTAAAGCGATTAAAGCGCTACAAGATACGCTTGGTAGCTCAGCCTTACATGCGATGTCACACATTACTGGTGGCGGCTTAACAGATAACTTACCTCGCGTTCTTCCTAAAAATCTAGCAGCTAGTATTGATACGGCTAGCTGGAAGTTCTCAGAGCTATTCACTTGGCTGCAAACCCAAGGCAATATCGAGCAAAGCGAGATGTATCGTACCTTTAACTGCGGCGTTGGCTTTGTCATTGTCGTACCAAAAGGTAAAGCTGAAGCTGCTATCAAAACCTTAAACGATGCCGGTGAAAAGGCTTGGCAAATTGGTGAAATGGTTAGCCGTGAAGCGGACGCGGTGGTGTACCGTTAATGTCAGAAATATCGCTAACATCAGCTCAAACAAGTCAAGATAGCAAGCCTTTGCGCATTGCTGTCTTGGTATCTGGTAATGGCAGCAACCTGCAAGTATTAATCGATGCGATGCAAGCAAGTGCGCTACCGATTGAGATTGTCGGTGTCATCAGTAATCGCGAAGATGCTTATGCCATCACACGGGCGAAAGACGCTGACATTCCCGTGGCGGTGCTATCTCACGTGGTTAGCGGCAAACGTATGGGTATCAAAACCTTTGAGACTCATGCCAGCGCGCAGCTAACAGAATGGCAGCCTGACTTGATTGTCTTAGCAGGTTTTATGCGTGTCCTTAGCGCACCCTTTATCGATAGCGCACCAGCACCGATGATTAATCTACACCCTGCGCTACTACCTGCTTATAAAGGCTTAGATACTCATCAGCGTGCCATCCAAGCTGGCGAACGTCATCATGGCTGTAGTATTCATGTCGTAACTGCAGAGCTTGATGCTGGCGCTGTTCTGAGCCAAGCTCTGCTACAAGTAAATCAAAAAGATACGGCTGATAGCTTACAAGCACGCGTGCAAAAGCTTGAGCATCAATTACTACCTTGGACGATATTACTAATTGCAAAGGAAGTGATAGCGCTTAATAGTCAGAGCAAAGAGACTTTTTCTATGTTACCCACTTTGCCTTTAAAGCTATATTTAAACAGTTAAAGCAATGGCAACAAGCACAGAAAGATAGCACTCATTTCAAACTATCGACCAAAAAAAGCCCAGTCACTCAATTTATGAATGACTGGGCTTTTCGCTATTTAATACTTAAAGCGTTTTAGCTTTAAAAGCTGTATACAGTCTTAGCTGTTATGAACGTGTACACCTTTGATGTTTACGAACTCTTTGATACCGAAACCACCATGCTCGCGACCATGACCCGAGTTTTTCACGCCACCAAAAGGTAATGCTGGATTTGCAAGGCCATAACCATTGATATAGACCATACCCGTATCAAACTGCTCATTGGCTAGACGGATAGCTTTGTCTTCGTCTTTAGAGAAAATAGCGCCACCTAAGCCATAACGGCTGTCGTTAGCAATACGTAACGCATCGTCTTGATCTTTAGCACGTATTAGTGATGCTACTGGACCAAATAGCTCATCATTATAAGCTGGTTGACCTTTTTCGACATTTTCCAAAATAGTCGCTGGATAAAAGCTCCCTTTACCTTCTGGCAATTTACCACCAACAGAGATAGTAGCGCCTTTATTGACACTCTCCTCTACTTGCGCATGCAATTTTTCTTGCAGATCTTTACGCGCTAGTGGACCAAGATCAGAACTGTCATCCATAGGATCGCCAGCTTTTTTACTTGCAAACTCTTCAACGATGCGCTTACGGAACTCGTCATATAAACTGTCCACAACGATAAAGCGTTTTGCCGCAACACAAGTTTCGCCGTTATTTATAAGACGCGCTAAAGTACAAGTTTGTACTGCAAGCTCTAAATCGGCATCTTCTAGAACGATAAATGCATCATTTGAACCCAACTCTAAGACTGCTTTTTTGATTGCTTTTGCTGCTTGCTGACCGACGATGCTACCTGCACCATCACTACCAGTAAGCGTGACACCGCGTACTTTATCATTACCAATTAACTCTTCTGACTGATCATGATCAATGAGAATCGTACGGAACAAATCGTTCGGTAAGTCAGACTCATGGAAGATTTTTTCAATTAATAAGCCAGAACCAGTCACATTTGCTGCGTGCTTAAGCAAAATACTGTTACCTGCCATCAAATTCGCGATGGTATAACGGAACACTTGATAAGCTGGAAAGTTCCAAGGCTGCATACCATAAATAACGCCAATAGGCTGATAAGTGACAATACCCTTTTTGAGACCTTCTATATCACGTTCATCATCAGCAAGTGCTGCCACACCTTTCTCTGCGGTGTAATCACAAATCGCTTTACATAGATCAATTTCTTGTAGACTCTGACTATATAGTTTACCGCGCTCCTCAGTCATAAGACGGGACAGCTCCTCTTTGTACTTCATCAAAGTCTCGCCGATAGATTTAATAACCTTCGCACGCTCTTCATGGCTAGTTTTACGCCATTCTAGAAACGCTTGGTGCGAGGCTTCAACGATATCGTTAACCTCATCGTTACTCATATAGTTATATTCTTTAATGTCTTCGCCTGTTGCTGGGTTTACAGTAGTAATATCTGCCATGATTGTTATCCTTATTTATTAGAATGTTTTTAGTCTATAAAACAACCTATTGCTAACAGCTCAACTTTATAGAAAAACTTAACAATAGATATTTTATTCATCATTTTTCTTAATGTTTGACTATCATAACAAAGTGCTTGGTGAGTAGGTTTACAAGTTATAAAGAATTGTGCGTAAGATGTTAAGAATGTGACGGTGTTATTAAGCAAACCTAAATCTTGTATAGAGCCTCTCATGCAGAGAGTTTTGACAACTTTAGACAAATAAAAAACCAGCACGATGGCTGGTTTGATATTGTCAGAGAAAAGTAATATCGATACATCAAGTACTGCTGATATTAATTTTTCTTGCTTGCTGTGCCTATGCAGACAGAGGCTGCAAAAAATTTATACCAGCAGCACTGTAGCGTTTTTGAGATATTTTAACTATACATAATTGAGCTTTAGAAGACCATATACAGTTGTACAATAAACAACCTAAAACAAGTGATTGATCACAGGGATTTCTTGTGGTGGATTTTCTTCATCATTAACGATTTGACGTGCCACATGCATAATCAGCTGACGTAACCAGCGATGCGCCGGATGATGCTGCAATAACGGCGACCACGCCATCGTTAGCTCAAATTCTGGTATAAAAAACGGTGGCTCTTCCATAATAATGCTGTCGTTATTAGCCTGCATTTTTGCGACACGAGTCGGCAAGGTTGCAATCAAATCTTTGTTTGCTGCTAGCATAGCAGGCATTTGATAGTGACGGGTAAAAACGCTGATTTGGCGCTTTTGACCTAAACGTTGCAATGCTTGATCGATAGAACCTAAGCCACCTGATTTTTCTGGATTGACACCGAAGCCCACGCCCATACCAGTTTTTGATACCCAAACGTGCTGCGCTTTAAGATAATTTTTAAGATTAAAGCGATGAGCATAAGGACTTTCAGAAGATAATAGGCAGCTAAAGGTATCACGCCATACCAACACTTGATGGAAGCTTTGCGGGATCTCGTTAAAGCGGTTGATTGCCAAATCTACACGCCCCTGCTCCATATCACGATAAGACACATCCGATGGCGTTAAGAAATCCAAAATGACATTGGGTGCCTCTGAGCGTAGCGCTTTCACCAATTTTGGTACCAAGGTCGCCTCAGCATAATCTGAGGTCATAATACGAAAAACGCGTGAAGTACTATAAGGGCGAAACTCGGTACGTGGCTCTAACACTTGTGTCAAATCGGCAAGTATCTCACGGATACGAGGCTGTAATTCAAGAGCGCGCTCGGTCGGTGTCATCCCTTCTGATGAACGCACCAATAAAGGGTCGTTAAATAACTTACGCAAGCGGCGCAAAATATTACTCATCGCCGGTTGAGTAATGCCTAGCTGCTCAGCAGCGCGCGTTACGTTTTTTTCTCGCAACAACACATCCAAATGTACCAATAAATTTAAATCAACCCGCTGCAAATTCATATATGTGTCTCTTTATCTTAGAATAAATACCATCATAAACGTGATATTTTCTATCCTATCATTTATTGCAATTCATCCCTAACAGCATGATATAAGGATATTTTTATGTTAATTATTTTGGAATATGCTTATTATAACTGAATCTACCCATCACAAGCCATTGTTTTATATATACTATAATTAAACGAAATACCCAAGATAACAATCATAAACTAGATAAATCAAGGTAACCTAGCTATAGTGGCTAGCAAGCGCTCATTAGGGACTATTCAACATTAGACTGTTAATACATATTTCAATTAATGAGTAACTAAGTGCATTTTATCGTATTTTCATGCTGAAATACGGACATAAAATTTATAACAGCGTCTTATAGAAACTTAGTTTTTTGTGCTTATTTTTCAGCCTTGGACAAATATCTTATACGCTTTAAGGTAATAGTTACTTCAGTAGCAAAACATACTTATAAAACAACCAATTAACTCTGAAATGATTGTTCAAAAAAGAGACTTAAAAATAAAAGCTGACCAAAGAGACAGGTTTTAATTGCTTTTATCACCATTTTCTTATAGTTTAGTAGAGACTGCTCACGGAAGAAGCTTATATTTCAAATTTTTACTTCTGCCAGCATCTTTCTATATAGACCAAAATTATTTTAATTTACTTATTTATTCACCACCAAGGAGACTATAGATGTCAACTGCATATAAATCAGCGATCGACTTAGTACGTGAACTAAAACAGAAACACGGTAACTGGCAGAACATCAGCGAAACTGATGCGGCACGTATGATGGCACAAAACCGCTTCAAAACAGGTTTAGATATTGCTAAGTACACCGCAAAAATTATGCGTCAAGACATGGAAGAGTATGACAATGACACGTCTCAATACACCCAGTCTCTAGGTGCATGGCATGGTTTTGTTGCACAGCAAACCATGTATGCGAAGAAAAAATATTTTGGCACAACATCTAAAACTTACATCTACCTATCTGGTTGGATGGTAGCAGCTCTACGTTCTGAGTTTGGTCCTCTGCCTGACCAATCTATGCACGAAAAAACGTCTGTACCTAAGCTGATTGCAGAGATCTACACTTTCTTGCGTCAAGCAGATGCAAAAGTATTGAATGATTATTTCCGCGAGCTAAACGCTGCTGAAGAAGCTGGTCAAGATACCTCAGCTATCTTAGAAAAAATCGAAAACTTTGATTCACATGTTGTGCCAATCATTGCAGATATCGATGCAGGTTTCGGTAACGAAGAAGCAACGTATCTATTGACCAAACAAATGATTGAAGCGGGTGCTTGTGCCATTCAGGTTGAAAACCAAGTATCTGATGCCAAGCAATGTGGTCACCAAGCGGGTAAAGTTACCGTACCGCATGAAGACTTCATCTCTAAAATAAACGCGATTCGTTATGCATTCTTAGAGCTTGGTGTTGAAGACGGTGTTATCGTTGCTCGTACTGACTCTGAAGGCGCGTCATTAACGCAAAAAATCCCAGTATCAAATGAGCCAGGCGATCTTGCTTCTCAGTACATCGATTTTATCGAGATGGAAGAAGTCACGCTAGAAAACGCCAAAGAGAATGACAGCTTACTTAAGCATAACGGCAAATTAGTACGTCCAGTTCGTTTGCCTAACGGTCTCTATCAGTTCCGTGAAGACACGAACATCGATCGCGTGGTCCTTGACTGTGTAACTGCTCTAGAAAACGGCGCTGATCTATTATGGATCGAAACACCGACTCCAGACGTAGCACACATCAAAATGATGGTTGACCGTATTAAAGAGCAACAGCCAAAAGCCAAGCTTGTATACAACAACAGCCCATCATTCAACTGGACGCTGAACTTCCGTAAGCAAATCATCGCTCAGTGGGAAGAAGAAGGTAAAGACCTATCTGCCTATAATAAAGCTGACTTGATGAGTGCTGATTACGATGGTACTGAGCTTGATACAGCAGCTGACGAAGCGGCTAGAAACTTCCAACGCGATGCAGCACGTGAAGCAGGTGTATTCCATCACTTAATCACGCTACCTACTTATCACACCACGGCTCTTAGCGTTCATGAACTTGCTAAAGGCTACTTCGGTGAAGATGGTATGCTTGCTTATGCAGCTGGCGTACAACGTAAAGAAATCCGTGAAGGCATCGCTTGTGTTAAACACCAAGCAATGGCGGGTTCTGACCTTGGTGATGATCATAAAGAGATCTTCTCTGGTGAAAACGCCCTTAAAGCTGGCGGCGGCAAGAACACGATGAACCAGTTCTAATGTCCGACCACTTATAAGTACATTTTATAAGTAAAAGTTTTGAGAAAAGCCGTCCTACATGGTAGGGCGGCTTTTTTGTGCGCTATAAATAACGATATCTACCCAAATAACAGAGCTATTCAGTCACTGTTTTAATTAACTGATGTTCATTTACTCAATAATTATTTGGCTCGATTTAGCCAACCAAAACGAAAGTTTTACTTGTTATTCACTGATAGCTTTCATACGATGGTAATAATATAAATTTATTAAAACAATCAGGAGCCATCATGCAAGAAATAGAGCTGAAATTCTTGGTACCAGAGTCGCGATTAAAGGGTCTTATGCGCCAAGCGAAAGTCAAATCATCACAAGTAACACAACTGGCTGCGCATTATTATGACACCCCTGACCAGCAGCTTGCACAGGCTGGTATTGGCCTGCGTATTCGTCAGGAGGGTGATGCTTGGGTGCAAACTATCAAAGCGGGTGGCGATGGTATTGCAGCGCGCCTAGAGCACAATGCCACATTAGATAATGAGCAGGTACAAAACATGCTCGAAAATAACGCGCTGATGCCTGATTTAACGATTTATAAAGATAGCCTTATTGCCCCAGCATTGACAGATTTTAAGCTCAAAAAACTGGCTAAAAAACTGACCCGTTTATATGTGACTGATGTAGAGCGTACCACCCGCTTATTGATAGAAGATACGAGCGATGAAGTCGTTAACAGTATTGAGATGGCTTACGACTATGGAGAAATTATCCATGGTACTGATGATACTCAAAGAGACGCCATTCAAGAAGTTGAATTTGAGCTCATAGCAGGTGAGTTAGATTTTTTATTTACGACGGCTAAAACATGGTGTCAGCGTCATAAATTGTGTCTCTCTACCGTGACCAAAGCAGAGCGTGGCGGCTTGCTTATTAAGGGACAAAATTATAGCTCAGCCACTGCTGCTGACTTGAGCACTCTTAGTATCAATAAAAAAATCACTATGCCTGCTTTTTTACGCGCTGTCTTGCATAACTGCTTATTGCAAATACTCCCAAATAGCAGCGCCATCGTGGCAGGCAGTAAAGACGATAGTCACCTTTTACAGCTATCTATCGGTATAGAGCGCTTGCACACTGTACTACAAGCCTTTGATAGCTTCTCAGATGAGATCCATCCGGATTGGTCAGCCATACTGCAACAAACTGCTACTTTACTCGCTGATTATCGTAAGCTTACTCATCTTAGTACTCATATTGAACCAATGTTACAACAGCACGATGCACCTATCGTTGATTGGACAGCGGATATTGATGCTATCAAAATTATACCAATGACTGCAATCAGTGCTAACGACTTCCAGATCATGTTGCTTGAGCTCATCGCCTTTACTATGAGCGACCCTAGCCTTGAGCCTCAAGCAGATAAGCTGGCTATCAATAAGCTTGAAAAAGTACTTATTAAATACTATGACAAATTACTTGAAGCTGAGCAATATTTAGAGGACAGCTATGATGATTCAGATAGTGAGTTAGAGAAAGAATCTATCATAAAAGCATTGTATAACCTACATGCTCATCTAAAAAACCTATGTTCTATCAGCGAATTAGTAGCACCTTTATATAGCAAAAAGAAAACCAAGCGTTGGCTAAAACGTGCCGTAAAAGCACAGAAAGCACTGGGTCAACAGCTCGATATGATTGACTATCAGCAGTACTATCAAAGTAAAGCCAGATCTGACTCTGCTGCTTTATATGCGGCAGGCTGGTTGAATGCTGCTTCGATACCAATAGAAAAAGCCACAGAAAAACATTTGGATAAATTTTATGATTGCTCTGTATTTTGGTAATTGAGTATATTGTCATTTTATGTTTATCAATATTAGAGAAAAAGACAGCTCACTGAATAAGGGTTGTCTTTTTTATATCGTCGACTCAATTTATAATCCATACATTACTACTACAGCTACTTAATACTACTTTTATTGGGCAATAATAGTCACTGGTGTCCTTTCCTCAATCTGCTCAAACAATTCGATAATATCTTGATTGCGCATACGTACGCAGCCATGTGAGAGTGGCACGCTCATCGGCTCACTGTCAGGCGTTCCATGAATATAGATATAGCGATGATAAGTATCGCAGCTACCTTGACTATTACTGCCTTTATTAAAGCCTTCCTCAAGACCGCTTAGCCAAAGAATGCGGCTTAGTATCCAATCACGTTTAGGGTTCAATGCCCCAAGCTCAGCATTATATATTTCTCCCGTCGCTATACGTCCAATAAATACCGTATGACTTGGCGCATTGCCGCCTATTTTTTCTGCAATGATATGCTGACCAAGTGGTGTACAACCACTGTCTTGTTGACTGCCTATTCCATTTTTGGCTGTTGATATAGGATATTCAGCAATAACTTTTTGCCGCCTATAAACGGTCAAAGTTTGCTGAGCAATGCTAATCACTATCTGGGTCGTAATATTTTCGTTATCTGTCATAGCAATTTTCCGGCAGTTATTTCGATTATGGCTGTTATAGTCGATTCAATTTAAAAAGAATACAGTACTGCTGGGATAAATTTTGCGAAGCCTCTGGAGTGCGAAGCGCACAGCAAGCGAGAGAAATTTATCCCAGTATAATGCTATTCTGAACGTAACTCTTTTATATTGAACTCACCATAGCAGCATAAAAATGAGTGAGTCTTTCTATTACCAAGGGATTGTATCAAGACATTTGACACCGTAATATAGGGGCACACTTTTTGATGCTAGCAGATTATGACGACTATTTCACCGACACGGGTGTCGATGTATGATTTTCTATATCAAGATACTAAGCCATTGGTGTCATTATTAGCAGATGCAGCAGCACTGTCATTGCCGCAAGCGCGTTTGGCAATGACAGCCAGCTTGCAGGCGATTATCAGCGCTCTTCTCGCTTATCAGCAGCGCCATCAAGGACAAGCTCTAAGCAAAAAGCTATTTGGTCGCAGTGCCGTCAAAGAAATGCGCCAGTACAATTCTATGAATTTTGCCACTCTAAATACAACGTTGTACCATCGCCATGATGCCGCCGATGCGATATTCCATGATAATGCACGGGTGAGCAAAGCCAGTGAGTATATTGCAGCACAGATTGACGCGACAGCGCCACAAGTACAAATCTTGCTTACTACCCTATGCGTCATTGTGCTACGTGAGCTTGCTATTTTGGTTGAGTATAGCCAACTTGATCATGATGAGGTGAATAAATGGTTCGCCTTACAGCCACAATTTTTGTCCAAAGCGCGTTTTGCTATCCCTGTCTCAAATTTAGCTGTTAACGAATCAGCTGATGATAGCGATGAGGCACAAACCACATTGTCGGCAATAGAAGCGGAAAAAATACAGTCAGTAGCTAGCGACGAGCGTTACTTAATAATCACTGAGCAATTGACAGATAACCCGCCAGCTTTTGATCCTTACTGGTATGAGCTGACAGCATTCATACCCGAACAATTTGAGCCAGTAAAAGACATGCAGTTAGCGACTGGTAACTACTTAAAAGCCATTGGACGCTCAGCTGAAAACATTCAACAAGGTAAACACAATGACTTATTGATGTTTGCACCGATGACGGCTATTGGCTTGCCACATCAACGCTGGCTAGTACAACTGGCTAAAATATCAGAGATATATTTGCAGCGTAATCGATTACGCATTACTTCTGAACCTATCAACCCACCAAAGCCGCCGTTGGTTAGCTCAGGATTGCTGAGCAGTAATAGCAACAATGATAATACACCAAGCACCCTTAGCGAAAAGCCGATTGAATACGAGGCATCACTCCCCCTATGGAAAAATCCCGTCATTCTGCTGATTATTCTCGTGATTGGTGGGCTTGGAATATTGGCAACCATCAAATATCAAACGCAAAAATCTAACGGTGTCATACTTGCTACAGAGGAAGTGTTAGAAGAGCGACAGCAGCAAGATGTGGCTATCGTTATGGTGAACGAAGATACCACTGCTGATGATAAAAAATCAAAAGCTGAATAAAACATAGCTATGTTTAAAATAGTATCGTAGAAATCGATCAGCAAAAAAAAGAGGCGCTATTTATATAGCACCTCTTTTTTGATCGGTCATTTAACAAAATGATTTAAG
Source organism: Psychrobacter sp. S4(2024) (assembly GCF_036861305.1). NCBI lineage: Bacteria > Pseudomonadati > Pseudomonadota > Gammaproteobacteria > Moraxellales > Moraxellaceae > Psychrobacter > Psychrobacter sp. S4(2024). The sequence continues at coordinate 658,390 of NZ_JAZAQR010000001.1, forward strand.
AAATCCTTTAGTCAAAAATACTTATTTTGACAAATCACGACCACGGCTGGCTTCAATTGCCAAACGTAGACCATTCAGACGAATAAAACCTTCTGCATCTTTTTGATCATAGGCGCCCGCATCATCTTCAAAAGTCGCAATTTTTTCATCAAATAACGAATCATCTGACTTACGACCAACCACGCTCACAGCACCTTTGTATAATTTGACACGTACTGTACCATTAACATATTCTTGTGACTTATCAATCAGCGCCTGTAGCATCATACGCTCAGGGCTGAACCAATAGCCGTTGTAAATAGTCTTAGCATAACGTGGCATTAGCTCATCTTTTAGATGCGCCGCTTCACGGTCAAGTGTCAATGACTCAATACCGCGATGCGCTTTTAACATAATGGTGCCCGCTGGCGTCTCGTAGCAGCCGCGCGACTTCATACCGACGTAACGATTTTCAACGATATCCAAACGTCCGATACCATGCTTGCCGCCAATCTCATTAAGCTTAATCATTACTTCATATGGCTTAAGCATTTCACCATCGATGGCAACGATGTCGCCTTTTTCATACTCTAATTCCAGATATTGTGCTTCATCTGGTGCTTTTTCTGGGCTTACTGACCAGCGCCACATGTCATCTTCTGCTTCAGCATACGGATCTTCTAAGATACCGCCTTCATAAGAGATATGTAATAAGTTGGCGTCCATTGAGTATGGGGATTTTTTCTTATTGCCCGCATAGTCGATGGCAATATTATGCTCTTTAGCATATTCCATCAAGCTTTCACGGCTCGATAAATCCCACTCACGCCAAGGCGCGATAGTCACGACGTCTGGAGATAAAGCGACGGCACCAAGCTCAAAGCGTACTTGGTCATTACCTTTACCGGTTGCACCATGGCTGATCGCATCAGCATTATGTTCTTTAGCGATTTCAACCAAACGCTTAGCGATGAGTGGACGCGCGATAGAAGTACCAAGCAGATACTCCCCTTCGTAGATGGCATTGGCACGGAACATTGGGAACACGTAATCACGAGCAAATTCTTCGCGCAAGTCTTCAATATGGATATGTTTGATACCCATGGCTTCAGCTTTGGCACGCGCAGGCTCAACTTCTTCACCTTGACCAATATCCGCAGTGAAAGTAATCACTTCTGCATCATAGGTTTCTTGTAGCCATCGAGCGATGATTGAGGTGTCAAGACCCCCTGAATATGCCAATACGATTTTATTAATAGTTTTTGGATCAAGCTGAGCCATGAAACACTCCTAGTATGAGGAATTTAATGATAGGTAAATCGACTATATCACGAGGAAGATAGATTGCTCGCTCAGTGTACATCATATTTACCATTGGCAAAAGTGGCACTGCCGTTAGGCATGAGGTTTTTGCCCAAGTTTAGTTGCCACTAAAGCAATAATTTTCTCGCCAATAATAGAGTGAACATGGCATCTTACTTCTACAGATGAATAAATTACCTACCATTTCTGTAGAGATATTATGTATAGATATTCAGCCACATATTTAGTCAGGTAAGCAAATCTGTTATGATAGCCGCACAGCAAGACTCCCTTTTACTCCCAGATATGACGATATAGAGCGCGACGATACTATGACTGATTCAATTAGAGAATTGACCATCCTACAACCCGATGATTGGCACATTCATTTGCGTGACGATAAGGCGCTAGCAACCACAGTCCCTCATGCGGCAGAGAGCTTTAATCGCGTTATCTGTATGCCAAACCTTGTACCACCAGTCAAAAACGTCGACGATGCGCAAGCATATCGCGCGCGTATCATGCAACATCTAGAAATCAGCAATCTGAGCGCTGAGCGTAAAGCATCATTTGACCCGCGCATGACCTTGTATCTCACCGATCATACCACCGCACAAGATATTGAGCTGGCAGCAAAGTCTGGCATCGTACAAGCGGTCAAGCTCTATCCTGCTGGCGCCACTACCAACTCTGCTGATGGCGTCACCGACATCAATGCCTGTGTCAATGTCTTTGAAGCGCTTGAAAAATATAATCTACCTTTGCTGCTACATGGCGAAGTCACTCACGACCATGTTGATATTTTTGATCGTGAAAAGCGCTTTTTGGATGAAGTGATGGTACAAATCATCGCAAAGTTTCCAACCATGAAAATTGTAATGGAGCATATCACCACCAGTGATGCGGCTGATTTTGTCTTGTCACAAGGCAATCAAATTGCTGCCACTATTACGCCGCAGCATTTGATGTTTAACCGCAATCACCTATTGCTTGGCGGTATTAAGCCGCATTTCTATTGCTTGCCTATCTTAAAGCGTGAAAGCCATCAGAAAGTATTGCTTGATGTCGCTACCAGCGGTAACCCAAAATTCTTTTTAGGTACTGATTCTGCGCCCCATGCGACCGATAAGAAAGAAGCGGCTTGTGGCTGTGCTGGCTGCTATAGCGCGGCGACTGCACTACCTTTATATGCCACAGCGTTTGATAGTGTTGGTAAAATTGACAGATTAGAAGGGTTTACCAGTCGTTTTGGTGCACAATTTTACGGTTTGCCCGTTAACGAGAGCACTATTACGATTATCAATACGCCGATGCAAATACCAGCAAATTATCCTTACTTTGATGGTAGCTCATTGACTCCACTGATGGCAGGCGAGACATTACCTTGGTCGATCAAAGGATAATTTTGATACTTTTTAATTAAAACCCTTTTTTATAAAGTAAAATTATCTGTATTTTATCCTATGATAGCAATGCTATCTTTCCATTGAAAAATAGTATGAGTGTCATAGGATGTTTATTTTTTTATTAAACACAATAGCCCGACTGATAAAAGCGATTTAACCTGATATGACCATTAAAAAAGATACCGCTTTACCCAAAATAGATGTAGCCGTTCCTATAGATTCGACGACAGAAACGCTAGCACCTATGAAACTAAAAGAGCGTTTTCGGAAATTCCTACCAGTAGTAGTGGATGTTGAAACGGCAGGCTTTAACGCGCAAACTGATGCCTTGTTAGAGATTGCCTGTATTCCTGTACTACTGAATGAGCAGGGTGTTTTTTATCCGGGTGAGGCATTCAATGCTCATATCGAACCTTTTGAAGGGGCAAATCTTGAGCCAAGTGCCCTCGCCTTTACCGGCATTGACCCCAACAATCCGCTACGTAAAGCCATTGCTGAAGACGAAAAAACGGCGCTACGTCGTATTTTTAAAGGGTTAAAAGAAGTACGCCGTACTGAAGACTGCCGTCAATGTGTGTTAATCGGACATAATGCACATTTTGATTTGGCATTTTTAAATGCCGCGGTATTACGTACCAATAATAAGAGCCACAATCCTTTCCATAACTTCTCAGTCTTTGATACGGTGACTTTATCAGCACTTGCCTTTGGTCAAACGGTGCTAGCACGCGCCTGTAAAGCTGCAGGACTTGATTTTGATGGTAATGACGCTCATTCTGCACTCTATGACACGCAAAAAACCGCTGAGCTATTTTGTTATATCTTAAATAATTATCCTATGCTCGCTAATGCCATGCACAGCGAGCCTGAAATCACAGAAACTGCGACTGATAATAGCAAATAAATCAGTTATTACAGAGTACTTGTTGCTCGCTACCCATAATAGTGCTATTTGTAAGGTCTGCTAACTTTAACCTTGCAATTTAACAGGACGATTTAATCATTTTCGTACATCTTGCTCAAGCGATGATTAGATCTATAGATGGTTTAAGTTACCTATTGTGCTTTTAGCGTCTGTTATAGACGATCAAAGCTTATTATGAGGGACTTTATGATGGAACCACAGTTTAAATTATGGGCGACGATCATCGGCTATATGCTGCTTGCATTAACGATTAGTACTTGTACTTCGTTGTGGATTCGATATCATTTGAAGCGTAATGACCTGCATCCACGTCGCGCGCTTAAAAAAAGATATTTAATTTTAAAAAGACGTAGAAAAAGGCTTGACAGCAAGCGCAGACCCCATTAAAATACGCACCACTTCAGCATAAAGGTGAAAGCAGCTGAAGCGTTGTACTAGTCCCCATCGTCTAGAGGCCTAGGACACCGCCCTTTCACGGCGGTAACGGGGGTTCGAATCCCCCTGGGGACGCCACTATTTGGCGTCACTTATTAGCAAATACGCTTGTTAAGCGTTAGATAAGACTAATTAAGCGTACCACTAAAACCCTATCACAACATACTGTGATAGGGTTTTTTTATGTGTATTAGTTTCTGCTTTTCAGCATAAAATATATCTATTACGCCTTGTCCGTGCAGCCTAACAACCACTTAACACCTGATTGTAAAAACAAAAAAAGCCAGCAATTTATGCTGACTTCATGAATACATATATAGATATTTAGAAAATCTTATCGGCTAAAATCAGCCACAGTAGCGCTAACACAATCAATCCACCCAATATGGTTTGGATCAAGAAAAATGCTTGGTGCTGCCCTACTACTTTGCCTAATGTTAACCCTAGCGTGCTGTATTTTATCGGCTGAGAATCAGTATCACCAGTCACTTCCTGCGCTTCATAATAGCCTTGCAGAGTATCTAGAAACTGCTGCCATTCGTTTGACTTCCAGCTATCAGGTCTAAAAGGCATAAAGGCTTTTAGCTTAGGCTCATTAACCATCCAGCGCTCAAGCGTAATAGAGCGTAATGACCATCCTTCAAAGCGGCGTTCATCAATCGCTGAAAAATCCAATATTTTTAAATCTTTGTGGCGATCATCTATTAACAAGCGATTTTTAAGGTTGGTCAGTGCTTGCTCAGTACCTTCAACATATTGAAAAAAGTAACCATTGCCGTAGCAAAGAATACCCGTAATATCATCAATTTTATTCAGCTTATTTGCAACTTCTGCGATATCGTTAAGCGTACTAGAGTTGGATAGACCAGTAGACGTAATGTGGCTCAGATATACAAGCTGGCATAGATCTGGCATTACTGGGTTTGTAGAATCAATCGTTGGTGACAATCAGCTTCTCCCTATAATTAGGTAAATGTAGCTAAGACAACCATACTCATTTTTAGAAAAAAACATAGAAGCAAGACGTTTCTAAACACAAATCGGCTTGGTATATTATTGATTTTATAAATATTTATATTAATTGTATTAAGTTGGTTACATTATAGGCTGTTTTAGTGATCAAAGCAATATATGTTTATGGCAAATAACAAGTTGTTAATATTGAACAATATTTAGGTAATATTCATATAAAAAATATCTACAGCTATAAAAAATATTATAGGAAAAATAAACGGCCATTTAGTAAATATAAACAATAAAAATCTATGAATATAATTTCATGTCTCAGATTTAATACTAGCTATAGAGCTTGCGACACAAGCCTTACAGAGATAGATAAAATGAATATTCGATATTTTTATGACAGAGTAAAAAATCTATATAAAATTTATAAAGTTAAAAAATACAGAAAGCAGAGTGTGATAAGAATTTTATGAGCTAGGGGCAAATTGAGCCTTGAGAATGGCTGTCAGTAAAATAATATCATCAGGATAAGTCAGTTTGATGTTTTGACGGCTGCCTGTTACCAATCGAATTGGTAGTTCTAAATGCTCAAAAGCACTGGCTTCGTCAGTAATAGCCAGATTATGCTCAGTGACATAGTTCAAGACTTGTTGCAATTGTCCAAGCCTAAATACTTGCGGTGTTTGTGCCTGCCACATATGGCTGCGATCAATAGTTTTTTGAGCATAAGTATGAAGCGTGTCATAACCGCTTTGACTATTAGCAAGCTCCGGCTGAGTATTCAGTTGCTGATGGGATAGTGGAGCTTCATATGCTGGCGTTGATAGTGTGTTAGATGCTATGTAAGACTGTTTTAGGGTATCAGCAACCGGTGTCGCTAAAATAGCACCATAAGGCTCTAGCATCGCTGCTTGAATGACGGCATCAATATCATGCGTTGGCACTGCAGGACGAGCTGCATCATGGATCACAACCAAATCCGACTCATCTGCGCCCGCATTAATCATTGCCTCGACTCCTGCCTGCACCGATTGCCAACGTTCAGTACCGCCAATAGCATAATAGATAGGAAGCGCAAAGCTCAGTGTCTGGGCAGTGCTATCATCTTGAGCCACAACCAATAGACATTGATCAATATAATTACTCTCAGCCAGACGTGCCACACTATGCTGTAATAAGGTTTGACCTTGCAGTAAGGTATATTGTTTAGCAATAGACGCGCCAAAACGACTACCGCGTCCAGCAGCAACGATCATGGCATGGATGTTAGGAGTGGTATTCATAATGCAGTACTCATGGGTTGATTCCATGAAAATAGGATAAGAAAGATGGGAATTAAGAGGTATAAAAATGAAAAAAAACTATTATTATCAATAATAGCTCATTGCAACGACTGTAGAATCAATACCGACTTTACGTCAAAATCAATAACGACTATGAGTAGTAGGCGCGGTTGATACTTGTACAAAAGTCTCATTTGGCTTAATCAAACCCAAATCCAAACGAGCATGCTCCTCTACCGCTTCGAGACCAGTCTTTAGATCATTAACATCGGTACGCAGTAAGTTATTTGCTGAGACTTGGTTGTCATTTAAGCGCTGCTGCTCAGCCACTTCAGTCAGAAGCTTACTGTGCTCGACGCGACCATTTTCACCTAGCCAATACTGATATTGCAGTCCTGACAGCACGGCAACGGCTAACGCAAGTAGTATAAATTGGCTAAAGTATTTCATAATATAATAACGCCAAACGATATAAAGAGAATATAAACTTGCTGAGCGATATATTTATATATCGCCCAGCGTAAGCGACAATTTTGGCTGATTAACCACGTAGACCAATGAACTCTTCGCGACCACGATAGCTTGCACGTACTTGCTGCTCGATACGAAGCAATTGGTTATACTTTGCAACGCGATCTGAGCGACATAATGAGCCAGTTTTGATTTGACCAGCCGCAGTACCGACCGCTAAATCTGCAATGGTGCTGTCTTCCGTTTCGCCTGAACGATGCGAAATAACCGTCGCATAACCGTTTTTCTTCGCCAGATAAATCGCATCTAGCGTTTCTGACAAGGTGCCGATTTGGTTAAACTTAATCAAAATCGCATTGGCAATTTTCTTATCAATCCCTTCTTGCAAGATAGCAGGGTTGGTTACAAACAAATCATCACCGACCAGTTGAACCTTATCACCGATTTGCTCAGTTAGGTATTTCCAGCCATCCCAATCTGACTCATCAAGACCGTCTTCGATAGAGATAATAGGATATTGACGCGCAAGACCCACTAAATAATCTGAGAACCCTTGGCTATCAAAGGATTTGTTGCCCTCGCCTGCCAAGACGTATTTACCATCTTTATAGAACTCAGTAGCAGCACAATCTAAAGCTAAGTGAATATCTTTACCAGCTGTGTAGCCTACTTGCTCAATGGCTTGCATGATAACTGTAATAGCTTCTTCGTTGCTGCGAAGATTTGGCGCAAAGCCGCCTTCATCGCCAACAGCAGTATTCAAGCCTTGCGACTTTAAAACAGACTTTAAGCTGTGAAAGATTTCGGTACCAGCACGTAATGCTTCTGAGAAGCTGCTAAAACCAACCGGCTCAATCATAAACTCTTGAATATCGACGGTATTGTCCGCGTGCTCACCACCATTAATGATATTCATCATCGGTACAGGCATCGTAAGCGACGTCTGGTTGCGCAGATCAGCGATATACTGATGTAATGGCAGACTTTGTGATTTAGCAGCCGCTTTAGCAACCGCAAGTGAAACCGCAAGTATGGCATTGGCACCGAGATTGTCTTTATTTTCTGTACCGTCTAGCGCAATCATTGCATCATCAATGGCTTGCTGAGCAGTAACATCTTTGTCCATCAAAGCACTGCGGATTTGGCTATTGACGTTAGCTACTGCCTTTTTGACGCCTTTACCCATATAGCGGCTTTGATCGCCATCACGTAGCTCAAGCGCCTCACGTGAGCCAGTCGATGCGCCGCTTGGAGCAGCAGCACGGCCAATAGTGCCATCAGCTAAAATCACATCAGCTTCAATCGTTGGGTTACCACGCGAGTCTAAAATCTCACGAGCGCGAATGTCTTTAATTGCGGTGACGTTGTTGGTTTCTTCAGCGTACATAATGTCTGTTAATTCCTTTGGTCATGCCAAGTTTATGAGATAAATAACGGCAACTAGAATACAAAAAAGATAAAGCAGAATATCGTATAGTAATGCGCAAAAAAAGCTTTAGTGATTAATACAATCGGCTCATTTTAAACGTAATCAAAGGTTTATTTCATCCCTTAACCATTAGCTATAGTGCTTGGTATCATAGCATAAATTTTGCCAAACTTCCCTTATCTTAAAGCAACGGACGGTCATAAAATCGCCAATCAATAGTCAAATGAGTCACTATCAATCTATCTCATTACCTATGATATCAAACGTCATATAACTCTTACGCTTTTGTTAGACGATCTGCTTTAGTGTGGGAGTCTGATACAGTATTATTCAGTTCAACCTTTGTCTTAAAACGCGTTAAACGCAGCGCATTCATCAGTACTGAGATAGAGCTAAGTGCCATAGCAGCAGCGGCAATCATAGGATTCAAAAAGCCAAAAGCAGCGAGCGGAATACCAAGACAATTATAGATAAAGGCAAAAAACAAATTTTGTTTGATATTACGCAGCGTGGCATTCGCAATTTTTTGCGCTGCGTCGATATGCATCAGCGACTCACCCATCAAGCGCGCAGAGGCACTATGTTGGGCGACATCCGTGCCTTCAAACATGGCAAAGCTGGCATCGGCAGTTGCCATCGCTGGTGCATCATTGACCCCATCTCCTGCCATAGCGACTTTATGACCCGCTGTTTGCAGTAGAGCAATTTGGCTGGCCTTGTCACGTGGACTCATCTTTCCATACGCTTTTTCGATACCAAGCTGTCCGGCAACGTGATCGACGACGGATTGTTTATCACCGCTCATCAAAATGACATTAATACCCGCATCTTGTAGCGCAGTAATCGCCTGCGGCGTATCTGATTTTAAGTCATCTGCTAAAGCAAATGCGCCTAGTGCTTCATCGTTAATACTAATCGCAACAGTACTGGCAATTTGCCATACCTTTGGCATCAATTTAGGCAATACAAGATTGGCAAACTCTGCTGTGCCAACCTTTACCACACCTAAGCCTTCAATATTTGCCTGTATACCTGCGCCTTTGATAACGCTGATATCAGACACATCGAATAAGGATAAACCACGTGCTGTCGCTGCATTAACCAAAGCAGTTGCAAGCGGATGACTGGCATGTACTTCAATACTTGCGGCAATCTGTAGTACATCATCAACCGCTATTGATTTATCAACCATAACTTCATCGACGATGGTCGGTTTGCCAATGGTTAAGGTACCCGTCTTATCAAGTACCACCGTGTCGATATTGCCTGCCGCTTCTAGGCTTTGCGCATCTTTAAACCAAACACCGTGACGCGCAGCCACGCCCATACCTGCCATGATTGCGGCTGGTGTCGCCAAACCAAGCGCACAGGGACAAGCAATGACCAATACAGATACCGCGTGCATCAAAGCGGTATCGAGCATACCGGTTAGCCACCACGTCACACCAAAGGTAACCAGTGCAATCACTACCACAACGGGCACAAAGACCGCAGTGACTCTATCAGCAAGGCGTGCCAAATTGGCTTTTGAGCCTTGGGCATCGCTTAATGCTTGTACCATATCACCAAGCTTTGTATCGCTACCCTTGGCATTGACGCGATATAACAAGCTACCGTTTTCGACCAAGGCACCCGCTAATAATCCATCGCCTACTTCTTTCTTAAGCGGTACTGACTCACCGGTTAAATGACTCTCGACACACCAGCCAGCACCATCGATGACCGTCCCATCGGTTGCAACGCGGCTTCCTTGCTTAGCACGCAAGATATCACCCACTTGTACCTCTTTGAGAGCGATATTTTTAAACTCACCATTTGGCTGCTGTTGCTCAACTTCGTCTGGTGTCAGCGATAATAGTAAATCAATACTATTCAGACTGTGCTTTTTAGTGCGCTCTTCAAGGTATTTACCCGTGCGCACAAAAGCAATAACCATCACACCTGCTTCAAAATATACCGCAGGACTGCCACTCGCACCATGACCGCCAGTATGCCCACTTTGCAACAGACTATTTAAGCTACCATCACCATGGGTCAGCCACAGATACGTTGAATACGCCCAAATGGTTACCGTACCGATAACGACCAATACGTCCATATTGGCAAGACCGCCTCTAATAGACGCCCAAGCACTTTTATAAAATGGTAAAGCAAATCCAAACTGTACAATGGTCGCTAGGATAAACTGCATCCAAATCGGCGGCATCCATGCCATACCCTGCCCAAAGAGCATGCCAGCCATACCAACTAAAAACGGCACCAAACAGACCCATAGTCCAATCAAACGCCATGGATACTGAGTGCTCGCATCGTCATCTTTTTGAGCAAACAAGCTATCAGCCGCCTGCAAATTGGCGACAAAACCCGTTTTGTTGACCCATTCCGTCACCTGCTCTGCCGTCGTCTGTGTCGGATCATAATCCACATTGGCGGTCTCGCCTGCGAAGTTCACGCTGACCTCATAGACTGATGGCTTTTTATTCAAAACCTTTTCAATCCGTGATGCACAGGCCTGACACGTCATGCCCTCTATCGCCAGCTGCAAGTGTGCACGCTGCGGGGTAAGCGGGGTATTAGACTGAACATCAGTCTCCACATCATAAGAATTATGGGTATTGGTACGGGTAGAATCATTCATAAATAAAACTCGTTATGGCGTTTATAAATTTGTATGAGCTATAAAAATCTATCAGTGGAGGAATAAAAACCCAAATCAAACAAGCAGTACATTCTAAAGATTAATATCTTATTGTTTTTCAGAGCATTTAAATAGTAGTCATCTTAGTGTATCAACCTATATATTAAATGGTCATGATTAGCGCCAATTCAACTATTTCAGCCGACCAATTATTTCAGATTAAAAGGACATGTTGCAGAAATAAGAGAGCTGAGAACACTACTCTGATAGCCATAGTTTTTCACCATTAAAAAACCAGCCACAATAGCTGGTTTGTTTATAACAAAGCATAAAATTAAGCGTTGGTAACAGTGGCATCAAAGCCTGCGTCATCAATAGCAGCAGCAATCGTCTCTGCACTGGTTTTGCTATCATCAAAGGTGACTGTCGCTTGATTGTCTGCAAGCTCGATACTGATGTCATCTAAACCATCGATATCAGCGGTGGCGTTATGGACGCTTGCCACACAGCCACCACAAGTCATGCCATCAATTTTAATGATACGGGTTTGGTTTGCCATGAGAGGCTCCTTATTTTTATCTGTGAATAAATGGTTTGTATACTTTAACGGTATAAGACTTTATTAAAATAGCCAAGACCAGCATAAGAGCTATTGGCGTTGACCACAAGTCAGTTTGGTTATACTTTTATAAATCTAATCATGATAACGTGGATTTTGCGGGGCATCGATAGGAAATGGCTGAGTGACATAATCGACCATACTAATCGCAGCAGTAAAGGCATGGATACTGGTTTTGGTATCATCATAACGCACCAACGCCATATGACTGTTAGCATCTAACTCAATAGCGGTGACGCCCGTTATATTCTTTAAAGCGGTCATGACGCTATCTAAACCTTCTGAATCATTGATGTTTTCAATGCTTACTTGTGCCACTTTAATCGCCACTGTTTTATCCTCACATTACTTATGATATTAATGAGTATCCAAAGTCTCAAAGCCTTTGACCAAGTCATCAAGCTGTTTAAGTTGGCGTAAGAAAGGCTCTAATTGGCTCATACGTAGCGCACACGGACCATCACATTTTGCCACTTCTGGATTTGGATGCGCCTCTAAAAACAATCCTGCCAATCCAGTTGCCATACCTGCACGTGCAAGCGTTGTGATCTGCTCACGGCGTCCTCCAGCACTGTCGCTACGCGCGCCCGGCTGCTGCAAACTATGCGTCACATCAAAGAACACGGGTATCTCCATCTGCTTCATGGTATCAAAACCCAGCATATCAACGACCAAATTATTATAACCAAAGGCACTACCGCGCTCACACAGGATAAGCTTATCGTTACCGCCTTCGAGACATTTATTGACGATATGACGCATCTCATGCGGGGCTAAAAACTGCGCTTTTTTGATATTAATAATCGCATCCGTCTTCGCCATCGCATGCACCAAATCTGTTTGACGGGATAAAAACGCAGGCAACTGGATAATATCAGCTACTTCAGCAACTGGTGCCGCTTGATAAGGTTCGTGGACATCCGTAATAATCGGTACTTGAAATTTTTCTTTGATTTGCCCAAGCCAATCGATACCTTTCTCTAGCCCCGGACCACGATACGAGGTCAGACTTGAGCGATTGGCCTTATCAAAGCTGGCTTTAAACACATAGCCGATACCCAAACGCTGGCAAATATCGACATACTGCTCAGCGATCTCAAATGCCATCTCTTTAGACTCTAAAACATTCATGCCACCGAATAAGACAAATGGCTGATCATTACCGATACTGATGTTTTTATTATCAGGTGTATTAAGCTGAATATGCGACTGCGCGGTTAGTAGGTTTTCCATCGAGTAGGTATCCTCTTTATTGTTATCTCTTATTGTAACCGATAGGTCAATTAAAAAAAGGCTATAAGCGTAATTAGCGGCAAACCATTAGAAAAATCTGCATGCAAACCACTGCCAAAAAATCAGCCAAAAAAAAGACCAATCCGAAGATCAGTCTTTTTATATCAAAAGCACTTATAACTTAACCATTATTTCGCTTCACTATAATTCTTCGCCGCTTTTACAAAGCTATTGAACAATGGATGACCACCGCGTGGCGAGCTGGTAAATTCTGGATGGAACTGTACCGCAACAAACCATGGATGATCAGCAAGTTCAACTGACTCAACTAGGTGCTGCTTAGCAGAATAACCTGATACCGTCATTCCTGCTTGCTCTAATGGCTCGATATAGCGGTTATTCATCTCATAGCGATGGCGATGACGCTCAGTTATATTGTTAGCACCGTAGATTTGTGCAAGCTTACTACCAGCGACCAGCTCAGCTTGCTGCGCGCCTAAACGCATCGTACCACCAAGGTCTGAATCATCACTACGAATCTGCAATTCGCCGCGCTCATCTAACCACTCTGTAATCAAGCCAATAATAGGCTCAGCTGTTTTACGATCAAATTCAGAAGAGTTGGCATCGATATGTAGCACGTTACGCGCATATTCAATCACTGCAAGCTGCATACCTAAACAGATACCTAAATAAGGTACGTTGTTTTCGCGAGCATAGGTAATGGCTTTGATCTTACCCATAGTACCGCGCTCACCAAAGCCGCCTGGCACCAAGATGGCATCAGCATTATGCAGTTGCGCTAGTAAGCTGTCATCGTCTTCTAAACGCTCAGCATCGATATAATCAATCTTGACGTCGGCTTTATGAGTAATACCAGCATGTAACAATGCTTCATTGATTGATTTATAGGCATCTGGTAATTCAACATATTTACCAACCATGGCTACTGTTACCGTCGACTCAGGATTCAACTGCGCTTCGACAACCTTATCCCAATCGCTCAAATCTGCTTCTGGTAAATCAAGACCAAAACGCTCACAGATTAAATCATCGAGATCTTGTTCATGTAACGTACGTGGAATCTGATAAATGCTTTGCGCATCTTCACACATAATGACCGCACGCTCTTCAACGTTGGTAAATAGTGCAATCTTGCGACGATTGTCTTGTGAGATATGATGATCCGAGCGGCAAATCAAGATATCAGGCTGCAAACCGATAGAACGCAGCTCTTTGACTGAATGCTGCGTTGGTTTAGTCTTAGTTTCACCTGCACTGGCAATATAAGGCACCAATGTCAGATGCATAAGCATGGCACGATTGCGACCAAGCTCGACTTGCATTTGACGTACTGCTTCCATAAAGGGTAACGACTCGATGTCACCTACGGTACCGCCAATCTCGATGATAGCGACATCATAGCCTTCGCCACTGGCAAGAATTTTGCTCTTAATCTCATCCGTAATATGCGGAATCACCTGCACCGTACCGCCTAAATATTCTCCACGGCGCTCTTTATTTAAGACATTTTGATAGATGCGACCACTGGTGAAGTTGTTACTTTTGCTCATCTTTGAATGGCGTAAAAAACGCTCATAATAGCCCAAGTCCAAATCTGTCTCAGCGCCATCTTCGGTCACGAATACCTCACCATGTTGAAACGGGCTCATCGTGCCTGGATCAACGTTGATATACGGATCCATTTTGGTCATGGTCACGTTTACGCCACGTGCTTCTAAGACGGCAGCAAGGGAAGCTGCGGTAATACCTTTTCCTAGTGAGGACACTACCCCACCGGTCACAAATATAAACTTGGTCATAGTACTCTGTCGGTAATTGGTAAAGAAGGATTTTACTAAAAATACGTCAAAAAATATAGGGCAAAAGCACAAACTATTTGAAACTCTTCATTTTTAGCACATGTCTATTATAACTCACTACAGCGTTAAAAAAGCCATAACAAAAAAACTCACCCCGAAGGATGAGTTTTTTATTCAGATTCTAATGGTTAGATTAGAATTTGTATTCTAGACCAGTACCAACTACGAATACTTCAGCATCACCACGTACATTAGTATATGAAGTAGCATTTGGTGTAACTTTATATGCATAGTTAACATTATCAGCTTTGTTCATACCAGCATAGGCATGAGCAATGATGTTGTCTTTATACATGTATTTGCCACCAACAACGATTTGATCTGAATCAGCATTATCAAAACCATTTAAATTGTCAGTTTTGTTATACTGAGTATAGATAGACGCTGGGCGAGCAAAGTTAGCTAAAGGCATCTCAGCACTTACAACCAAACCTTTCTCTTTAGAAGTACCAGCGTCGTAATCAGCTACTTGATATAACGCACCCAAAGTTACTGGAGCTGCCATGTACTTGCCTAGATCTACAGTAGCAGTACCACGGATGATATCACCGACGATGTTTTGATCTTTGTCATAAGCAACACCAGCAGTAAAGCCAGTACCTTGATCAAACAACATTGCTACGCCAAAGCCAGCATTGTCATTACCATTTACATCATCAGAGCTGTACATAGCTGATAATTGTAATGGTAGACCGTTATACTTAGGTGCAGTCCAGATGATTGAACTTGCGATACGGTTACTATCAGCCATGTTTAATGCATCAATAACTTCATTCTCATTTTGAGTAGTACCTAAGTTATCAAAGTAACCTTGGTTAACAACAACGTTATCAATACGAGCAAGCGTTGATTGGTTTTTACCAACACGGAACTCACCGAATTGTTTGTTGTTTACACCAAGGAATGTATCACGGTTAGTGAAACCATTTTTATCACCATCAATCTTTGTGCCATACTCTAACTGATAGATAACATCAGTATTAGCAGTCATAGCTTCAGAACCTTTAAAGCCTAAACGTGAAGCATGAGAGTTGATCTCTACTGTATCTTCATCATACATATTGCCAGCAGGGCCATCAAATTCAGCATTAACATAGTCCATAGCAACGAAAGCTTTACCATAAACAGTTGGTGCTGCATTGGCTGCAGATACAGATAGGGCAGCGATTGCTGTAGCTAAAAGTAGTTTTTTCATGGGGGTATCTCCACTTTACAATTTTAGTAATGAGCGAGCTATTATTAGCCGTTGCCCAAATGGTATCGTCACAAATCCTCAAAGATATAATGTGTAACTGGCTACCGAGATTAGTCAGAAACAAGTGTGGCGAAGTTCTATTACCGTAAGATGAAAAAAACCATGACTTACATAACTGGGATTAAAAAAGTAACTGCCATGTAAACTTTGGTCTTTATCGCTCTGTTGCGTAACATCCGTTACCAAACTCATACTTCAGCTACAAGCATAACAACTTTGACATAATTTGCAACATTTTTTTGAAGCTTTAGTTGGGAAAAACTTTCAAACCCACCCTCTGTATAAGGTTTTACCTTAAAGAAAATTTTGACAAAAAACACCCCTACTCGTTTAAAACGAATAAGGGTGAGAATTACAAAGGAAATCAGAAACGCTAAAAATTTTGGCAATTAGCAGTGTGAAAACTTGACAGTTACTTACCTCTTTTATTGGCAGTCACTTACCTCGCTTAAAGGGTGCTTATTGCTAAATTCAGTCTTGTTTTAACTTTTAGCAGCCAACACTGGCTTTTAGATCTAGACGTGCTTGATGCAATAATGGCTCAGTATAACCACTTGGCTGCTCGCGACCTTTAAACACCAAATCACAAGCGGCTTTGAAAGCATAGGAATTGTCCAAGTCAGTCGCCATTGGTTGATAATCAGCATCACCAGCGTTTTGCTCATCGACGATTTTAGCCATACGTTTCATAGCGTCCATCACTTGCTGCTCGCTGACCACATTATGGTGTAACCAATTAGCAATATGCTGACTTGAGATACGTAATGTCGCACGATCTTCCATCAAGCCGACGTCATTGATGTCAGGTACTTTAGAGCAACCAACGCCTTGGTTTACCCAACGTACGACATAGCCTAGGATGCCTTGAGCATTATTATCAATCTCTTGCTGTTTTTCTTCTTCAGTCCAATTGGTGTCTTTTGCCAATGGAATGGTTAAGATATCATCTACGCTAGCGCGCGCACGTGATTTTAGGCTGTCTTGAACTTCAGCAACATTGACTTGATGATAGTGCATGCTGTGCAAGGTAGCGCCCGTTGGAGATGGCACCCACGCCGTATTAGCACCTGCCTGTGGATGGGCAATTTTGGTGTCCATCATCTCTTGCATTTCATCAGGTTTTGCCCACATGCCTTTACCAATCTGCGCGTGACCTTGTAAGCCTACTTCAAGACCGATATCGACGTTCCATTGCTCATAAGCAGGCAGCCACGTTTGCGACTTCATATCACCTTTGCGGACAAATGGACCTGCATTCATACTGGTGTGCATCTCATCACCTGTGCGATCTAAGAAGCCAGTATTGATGAAAATAACACGCTCTTTTGCTTGGCGAATGGCTTCTTTTAAGTTGACCGTCATACGGCGTTCTTCATCCATAATGCCGATCTTTATCGTATAACGCTCTAAGCCCAGCAGGTCTTCTGAGGCGTTAAATAAGTCATTCGCCATCTTCACCTCATCAGGACCATGCATTTTTGGTTTCACAATATACATTGAACCTTTACGTGAGTTTGATAGCTCGGTTTTACCCTTTAAATCATTCAATGATAATAAAGGCGTAATCAAACCATCCATTAAACCTTCGAAAACTTCTTCTTGACCATTGCCTAAATCTACCAAAATCGATGGATTTTGCATGAGATGGCCGACGTTACGTAGCAATAAAAGCGAGCGACCTGGCAAGGTCAGCGTATCACCCTCTGGCGTAGTATATTCGCGATCAGGATTCTGTTTACGCGTACGGGTCTTGCCGCCTTTCTCAAAGGTTTCTTGCAAATCGCCATTCATCAAGCCAAACCAATTGCGATACGCTTCAACCTTCTCTTCTGCATCAACAGCAGCGATGGAGTCTTCACAATCTTGAATCGCAGTCAGCGCCGACTCTAATAACACGTCTTTGATATGTGCAGGATCATCTTTGCCAATGGGATGATTGCCATCAATTTGAATCTCAGCATGCAAGTTATTGTTCTTTAGTAACACAGCGCTAGGACTATCAGCGTCGCCTACGAAACCTGCAAACTGTCCGGCATCTTTTAGTTGCGTGCTGCTATCGCCTTGCGCAATTTCAAGCTTACCATCCACGACTCTAAAACCTGTTACATCGCTATAAGAGCCTGATGCTAAGGCAAAGTTTTCATCTAGGAATTTTTTGGCATAAGCGACGACGGCTGCGCCACGTGTTGGATTGTAGCTACCTTTTGCTTCTTGACCATTTTCATCACTGATAACATTGGTGCCATATAAAGCATCATATAAGCTGCCCCAACGCGCATTATTGGCGTTCAACGCATAGCGAGCGTTACGTACTGGTACTACCAGCTGAGGTCCTGCAATACGGGCAATCTCATCATCGACGTTTTCTGTGCTGACACTGAACGCTTCGCCTTCTGGCAACAGATAGCCAATTTCTTGTAAAAATGCTTTGTACGCTGGATAATCAATGTCGCCATTTTTGGTAGGATGTTGCAGGTGCCATTGGTCAATCTGTCCTTGAATCTTAGCACGCGTTGCAAGCAGCGCTTTGTTGCGTGGCGTAAACTCTTTGATGACCTTTTCGAAACCTGACCAGTAACCGCCTGAATCAATACCGACTTTCGGCAGCACTTCATTTTCGATAAAATCGAACAGCTGCTGATCAATGGCAAGAATGCCTTTTTGAACGCGATTGGCATTAGAAGACTGGCTCATACTGTTATCCTTATCTGTTTGTTAGATTTGTTGATACTGGGCTGCTAAAACATACCTCGTCCATGTACACAGCCATGCAAAAGGGCGCATAAAGCAGGGTTGCAAAGTAATAAATAAGCGACAAGCCAAGTAAATTTACTACTGCGTTACCTCGGCTGTCATTATTTGAGCGGTATTTAACGTTGTATTATCTAGATAGGTTTTACATAAAGGTAGGCTATAAACCTTAGATTTTGAGACGCGATTGATAGTTGATATACTATTGGCTACCTGCTATCAGCTGACAAGCAATAGTAAGACAAAATACGTTAAAAGCAAAATATTATCCTACTACCAAATAAGGCAATAAACAAGGAAACCTCATTTAGTAACTAAATGCTTGGGCTGTAGATAAATGATAATCTATATACCATATGCGCCAGCAGCGATTATCTTGCTATCCTATCCTCCTGAGTTACTCACAAGTATAAACTGTAAGTAATCATTACGATATTAATTTATGCGTAATGGTTATCTATCATATCAAAGTATTTTAGAGAATTTAAATACATATCGCGCGTATATATCTACTTTTTTTCATTATTTTATTCATCCACTCATCGATAAAGTCTAAGCAAACCATGACCATAAACCAAGAAAATACATCCATACCTAAAACTACTTCTAATTTGCAATCTGAGCCTTCAACTACAGTAGGGAGTCAATCTGTAATAGATTCTGAAGATAGCAGTAGAAATGATAGCGTTGATATCATTTCTATCACCCAACTCAGCACGCCACTAAAGGTAGATTTATCGCCTATTTTTGATTTCTTGGGCGCACGAACCTCACAAGCTTGGGTCAACGCCGCTGTTAATAACTTACCGCTGATTATTCAAGACCATGCCAATTGTGAAAAAAAGGCCGCCGGTACCGCGATGAATCTCATCTTTCGCTATGAGTTCTCTTATGATTTACAGCGTAAATTGGCACAATTGATACGTGAGGAAATGCTGCACTATGAGCAAGTGCTTGGCATTATGAATGAGCGCGGGCAAGCATGGAAATATCTAAGTGCGGGACGCTATGCCAAAGGGATGCTAAAACATAAGCGCACTTATGAACCCGCTGCAATGGTAGATGTGCTGATTATTGGTGCATTTATCGAGGCACGTTCTTGTGAGCGTTTTGCGGCACTTTCTGAGGTTATCAATGATGAGCGTTTGGCAAAATACTATCGTTATTTATTAAAATCAGAAAGCCGTCATTTTGAGGATTATTTGGCACTAGCGCAGTCATTGTCTGAAGACAATATCGATGATCGTGTGGCATTCTTTAAAGAAGTGGAAGCAGAGTTGATATCAACTCCAGATACTGAGCTGCGTTTTCATAGCGGCGACCCTATTGCTCTCTAATTTATTAAATCTATAGTGAGTTCAATATAAAAGAATTACGCTCAGAATAGCATTATGCTGGGATAAATTTCTCTCGCTTGCTGTGCGCTTCGCACTCCAGAGGCTTTGAAAAGTTTATCCCAGCAGTACGGTGTACTTTTTAAATTGAATCGACTATGTTATCAATAAAACGAAAAAAAGTGCTGCAAGCGACGTATCGTACGTCATTACTTGCAGCACCTTTTTCAAGTTATCTGAATTGTCTAAATGTTTTAAAAATCTTTTTCATCTGGATTTAACACACGGGTTTGAGCATTATCAATATTTGCATAGCGATTTAAATCATTAATCCCTACGCTTTTAGCTCCTTGATCAATAGTGGTATGTTCATTGATACCATCATCAAAAGCATTGCCCTCTTGATCGCGGCGGTCTGGCTGACGGGCAGCATTATCGCCATCATTGACATGTTCTGAGCCTACAACACTTTCTTGGAACGTATCTGTTCCTTTATTGATAGTGGTATGATTTTCAATACTATCATCGGTAGACATCACGTTATGACTATTATGATGAATGTCTTCATGCCTATGGTCACCATGCTCGATATCATCGCTCGCATATCTGGTGCCAATGACTGTTTCTTGAAATGTCTCGGTACTTTTTTCTGTACTATCATTAGCTGCGCTGGTGTCGACCGTGCGCGCAGGCGTATTTTCGATATGACCGTCATTACTGTTGATAGGCGTTTTGGTTAATGCCGGATCTTTCGTTTCCATCGTAATATCCTTATTTTTAATTTATCTTTCTTGTTATTTCTTCATTATCAGACATCTGACAATAATCATTTATATGAGAGTTAAGAGAGTCACGACGATGAAAAACTATTCATTGCCTTTTTGCGATAAATCATAGGCGTTTAGATCGCCAACATTTTTTCCACCTGGAGGCAGATTTTCTTCTTTGCGTGGGTCAGCGTATATCTCATCTGTCTCCTGCGACTCCTGCTGAGGTCCATCAATTTCGGGTTCGTGCTTACGACCTTCATAACTGTCCGATGGATTATCTGGATGCAGCTTCGCTGGATCGTTGACGGATACGGGCTTTTCATTATTTGGGTGCATGTTGTTAGTTTGAATATTGTCTGACTGACTATCATGTGACATGGCATTTCCCTCGCTTTATTAGTATGGGGCTCAATATTTTTTTGCTAACTATTTGTCAGTACGCAAATCATCGTTGATAAAAGAGGTTTGCTCTTCTTCTGTTAATAATTCTGGTGCATCAACTGACTTGCCATTTTCTAAATTTTTCTCAATCTGCTGGCTATCTGATTGCTCAGCGGCTTTTTTGATATCTGAGCTATTATTATTGGTGTGACTCATGGTGAAATCCTGTTTTCTTAGTGAGATACTTTATAAGGGTGAATTTTTATATCTATCTAATTATAAGAATAAATTTGATACGCTCACCAGTGTACTGCCGTATAAATATGTGAATAAGTGTGAGCTTACCAGACAGTTTGTAACCAGAAAGTAGAATTGGTAGGCAAAAAAAACCAAGCACGGAGTAATCTCTATGCTTGGCTGTTATATTTGTTGAAAAAAGTGGATAACATTAAAAATACTAAATGAGATTAATCGACTTAATAACCGCTAATAAACAAGACAGTTATACCGGCTCGCCAACACGATTAATCACCTTTAATAAATGCTCTTGAGCAATGTGAGGCGCTTCATCCGCCGCTGGCTTGGTTCGTTGCCAGTTACCGTCACCGCTGAGTATCCACGCTTGCTTATTGTCTTGGAGGTAACTCAACAGTCCATCTTGATAAATTTTCTTAGACAATTTTTTATCTTCAATGGGAAACGCTACCTCTACACGGTGGAACAAATTACGATCCATCCAATCGGCGCTGCCACAGTACAAGCGCTCATCACCATCATTATAGAAGTAATAGATGCGAGTATGCTCCAAAAAACGACCGATAACAGAACGTACGGTGATATTCTCAGACAGACCCTTCACTTGCGGACGCAGACAGCATATGGAGCGCAAAATCAGTTCAATTTTGACCCCTGCTTGTGACGCATCATATAGTTTATCAATCAAACGACGTTCGGTTAAGGCGTTTACTTTAACAATAATATGAGCGCGCTTGCCCGCCTTGGCATGAGTAATCTCATCATCGATAAAGCTCATCAATTTATCATGCAAGGTAAATGGTGCATGCAATAGCTTTTTGAGATTAGCAGGTTTACCCATGCCGGTCAGCTCTTGGAATATCTTGTGGACATCTTCTGAGATATCAGGATCCGCGCTGAATAATCCATAATCGGTATAGACTTTAGCATTTGCTGCGTGATAATTACCCGTGCCTAAATGCACATAACGGCGCATTTTCCCCTCTTCGCGGCGCACGATGAGCATGAGTTTAGCGTGGGTTTTGTAGCCAACAATGCCATATACTACTACCGCCCCTGCCTCTTGCAGATAGTTGGCAACAGCAATATTAGACGCCTCATCAAAACGCGCGCGTAACTCAATGACTGCTGTCACTTCTTTACCATTACGTGCTGCTGCGGCTAGCGCTTTGACAATTTCTGAATTGGTGCCTGAACGATAAAGCGTTTGCTTAATCGCTAATACTTTTGGATCACTGGCAGCTTGCCAAAGCAAATTAATAATCGGCGAAAACGCATGGAACGGATGATGCGCCAATACATCGCCTTTACGCATGGCAGCAAACATACTGGTTGCTTTATCAAGCTTGTCGACTTCGCGGCGAAACGGTTTTGGTATCACATGCGTAAAGGGCTGATAACGCAATGATGGGATATTAAAATCAAACAGCAAACGCGTTAAGTTGACAGGTCCATTGACGCGGTATAATTGGTTGTCATGCAGCTCAAACTCATTAAGCAAATAATCACTAATTGGCGTTGGGCATTCAGTAGTGACTTCAAGGCGCACTTTATCACCAAAGCGGCGGTTTTCAAGCTCACCTTCTAAGGCTTTGGCAATGTCATCAACATCATCTGCCAAGTCCAAATCCGCATTACGCGTCAGCCTAAATTGATGACAGCCCGTGACATTCATACCAGGGAATAGCTCACCGATATGCTCATGAATAATCGCTGATAGCATCACATGGTGCTCTTTGCCACCAGTCAATTCATCAGGCAGACGAATCACGCGCGGCAAGCTACGCGGCGCGGGTACGATAGCCAAATTGATATCGCGACCAAAGGCGTCTTTGCCCTCTAAAGTCGCAATAAAATTCAAGCTTTTATTCACCAAGCGCGGGAATGGATGCGCAGGATCAATACTAATAGGTGTCAATACCGGCGAGACTTGCTCAGTAAAATAGCGCTTCATCCATGCGGATTGCTCAGCATTAAGCTCATCGCGCTTTAAATAACGAATATCCTCAAGCGCCAGTGCTGGCAAGATATCTTCATTTAAAATACGGTATTGCTCAGCGATGGCATCATGAGTCACTGCTGATATTTCATTAAGAATTTCACTAGGACGCATACCATGTACACTGGTCGACACATCACCCAGATTGAGCTTTTGCATGATACCAGCAACGCGAATCTCAAAAAACTCATCGATATTGGATGAAAAAATCATTAAAAAGAATAAACGCTCAAGCAAAGGATGGTGGGGATCTGCCGCTTGTGCTAAGACTCGCAGATGAAACTGCAATAAAGACAAGTCACGATTGATATAGCTGCTGGGTGAATAATTGCCATCTTCCGAGCGTTGCCAATCAATCTCGGTTAAAGCCTGGTTGCCATACGGATTAATAAGGCTTTCATCGGTAGGAGGATT
The DNA here is from genome assembly GCF_036861305.1 of Psychrobacter sp. S4(2024). Taxonomy (NCBI): domain Bacteria; kingdom Pseudomonadati; phylum Pseudomonadota; class Gammaproteobacteria; order Moraxellales; family Moraxellaceae; genus Psychrobacter; species Psychrobacter sp. S4(2024). The sequence goes on from NZ_JAZAQR010000001.1 coordinate 682,115, forward strand.
GCTGGTATTAATGGCACCGTCTACTTTATCTGTGTCACTCTCTATATTGACATTATTATTCGCATCAATATATGTCTCAATAACATCAGCGGTCTTATCACTATTACTGTGCTTATTATCCATCTCTACCACGCTCCACTCCTATGACTGTTATCAAACTGCTATCATTTTTATATCAATCTTATCCTATCAGCATTTTTATACTATACTTTTTAATTATTATTCTATTGTTACCGTTAATTCTAGCTACATTTAGGCAGACTGTGGCAATACAGCATTTTTCATACGTTTTTTGATGATACGTTGTTTATTACGCAGGCGTTTATCGCTTTGATGACTTTCATAGTATTTTGGATTGGTTAGCATGGCAATCAATAAGGCTGACTGATCACGATTGAGATTAGCCGCTGACTTATCAAAATAATACTGCGCTGCCGCTTCAACACCATAAATACCATTGCCAAACTCTGCTACATTCAAATACGCGGTCAAAATCCGCTGCTTATCCCACAATGTCTCAATCATTATGGTAAGAACAGCCTCTTCAGCTTTACGCGTATAAGAGCGATGCGAAGTCAAAAACAGATTTTTAGCCAATTGCTGAGTGATGGTTGAGCCGCCTGCCGACATCTTGCCAGTCGCTTCATTCTTTTTCTGTGCCGCCTTAATGCCTTTCATATCAAAGCCGTTATGTTGGCTAAACGTCGAATCCTCACTGACAATCGCCGCTTGCTTCGCAGATTTGGCAATCGCGTCATATTCAACCCAAGTTTGGCTAACATCACCGCCCATAATGCGATGGGTGAGCATAAACATGCTGTTATTAATCGGCTGCGTTTTCCAAATTAATAACAGCCCTGCAACCAACACATGGAATGCGACGACCAACACCATCAATGCCAATAAGAGTCGTTTGATAAATTTGCCAAAACTTGTCATGCGTGTTGTCCAAGTGATTGAAAAGATAGTTAGAGGAAGTAAGGAGCGCTTAGCCTAGCAATATAGGTCAGCAATTATAAATAGCAGCTCATCTTACCTAATCTCACAATCGCTGTCATTATTTACCCCACTTCTTTATCATGTCACATGAGTACACGTAAAAAATCAGCAAAAATGAACGTTGAATTTGTAAGCTTTGCCTTTAGGATTAATATAAGAGAGTAGCTATGTACGAAAATAATAATATAAGCACATTGCGTGCTCATATGATTGAAGAAAAACCTGAGCTTGGTTCTCCTGAAAATATAACCAAATGGTGGCTACTCGGCACCTCAGGTTGTCATTTATGTGATATTGCTGAACAGCTGATAACACAGCTACAAGTGGTGCAACGCGTTACTTACGAGTCTGTCGATATTGCCGATTTCTCTGAACCGCTTATGATGGCCTTTGCGACGACTATTCCCGTCATCTTGACACCGACAAAACGCTTAGATTATCCATTTTCAGTACTGGATTTACAGCGTTTATTGTAACTCTGCCAGCCCCTGCTCGCTTATTCAATACAGCCGCAAACAAGCTTAATTCCTACTAATTCAAAACATTACATATCATTTTATTCAGTTTTAGCTAATATATTGATAGCTAATCTTTCCCTTTTTATTATAAGCTTAAGGTCATCTGTATAATAATGCAGTGAGTGTCGACAATTTAGTGAGCAAAGGAATGCCACCATGAATCAGAGCCAAAGACCTGATAAAGCTGCTTTAGTAGAGCTATTTCGCGATTTTATTGAGCCTCAGTACGTGATCAATGATGAGGAGACTCAAAAGCCTTTTGAGTGTGATGGCTTATCGGTATATTGCGATATGCCACTCATTACGGTGCTCCCAAAAACCGTTGAGCAAGTTTGTGAGGTCATGCGAATCTGTTATCGCTATCAAATCCCTGTGGTTGCGCGCGGTGCCGGTACGGGTTTGTGTGCAGGCGCAATGCCCAACCCTGATGGCGTCTTATTGGTGTTGTCACGATTTAAACATATCCTTGATATTGATCCACTTGCCCGTAGCGCACGTTTGCAGCCAGGTGTCCGTAACCTTGCTATTAGTGAGGCGGCTAGACAATATGGCTTGTATTATGGCCCAGACCCCTCCTCACAGATTGCCTGCTCCATCGGTGGCAACGTCGCCGAAAACTCAGGCGGCGTCCATTGTCTCAAATATGGTCTGACCACTCATAACTTATTAAAAGTTGAGATGGTCACAGTCGAGGGGGATCTCATTACTATTGGTAGTGAAGGTCTTGATAGCAACGGCTTTGATTTGATGGCTCTGATTACTGGCTCTGAAGGTCTACTTGGGGTGATTACTGAAGTGACGGTCAAGCTGCTACCTAGCCCTGAAAAGGCTCAGGTCATTATGGCCGCTTTTGATAATGTTCAGACCGCAGGGGATGCGGTCGGCGGCGTGATTGCCAAAGGTATTATTCCAGCCGGACTTGAGATGATGGACAGCCCTGCCATCATAGCCGCCGAAGCATTTGCTCATGCAGGCTATCCAATTGACGCCCAAGCTTTGCTGCTGTGTGAGTTAGATGGTAGCGAGGCGGAGGTTCAAGAACAGATTGCAGAGGTTGAGCAGCTGTTTATTGAGCTTGGCGCAACCACAACACGTGTCTCACAAAGTGAGGCGGAGCGCGCCTTATTGTGGAAAGGTCGAAAATCTGCATTCCCCGCTGTCGGACGAATATCCCCTGACTACTACTGCATGGATGGCACGATTCCGCGTAGCCAACTTGCCCATGTCCTAACCGAAATGCAAAAACTCTCAGATGAATACGGTCTGCGCGTCGCCAACGTGTTTCATGCTGGGGACGGCAATTTGCACCCGCTTATCTTATTTGATGCCAATGTCCCAGGAGAGCTTGAGCGCACTGAAGAGTTCGGCAGCCGTATTTTAGAGCTTTGCGTCAAGGTAGGCGGCTGCATAACTGGTGAGCATGGGGTTGGCGTCGAAAAAATCCGCCAAATGACGATTCAGTTTAACGATCAAGAGCTGACACAATTTCATGCAATCAAGCACGCCTTTGACCCAATCGGTACGCTAAATCCAGGTAAGGGCATTCCAGTGCTCAAGCGCTGTCAAGAGTACCGTACCCTTGACAGAACGCAACACAACCATGACTCTCAACCACAGCAAGGAGATCTGGCATGACAGACATCAGTCAAGAGCTGATTGCGCGGGTAAGACAAGCCAGCCATGACGGCACAGCCCTACAAATCATGGGCGGGGGCAGTAAGCAGTTTATGGGACGTGAGCCAATAGGCGACCCCATCAGTCTTAGCGAGCACAAAGGCATCATCAGTTATGAGCCGATCGAATTGGTGCTGACTGCTCGTGCTGGAACCTCAATTACTGAGATTAATAGCGCCTTAGCAGAACACAATCAGTGCTTAGCATTTGAGCCACCGACATTTGACGGACAAGCAACCTTGGGCGGCACATTGGCTTGCCACTTATCAGGCCCAGCAAGACCTTGGAGCGGCTCAATAAGAGACCATGTCTTAGGCATTCGCCTGATTAATGGGCATGCAGAAGAGCTGCGCTTCGGCGGTCAGGTAATGAAAAACGTCGCCGGTTATGATGTCTCACGGATGCAAGCAGGCGCGATGGGCACTTTGGGTATCATCACTGAAGTCAGTCTAAAAGTCATGCCTAAGCCTGCCGCCACTGTGACTATTAAGCAGGAAATGGACGCTGCAAAGGCTATTGAGACCATGAACCGTCTCTCAGGAAAATCCAAACCCTTGACAGGGGCGTGTTGGTTTGACAATCATTTGTATTTGCGCTTGGCAGGCGCGCGAAGTGCTGTAGACAGTACTGTCAACCAGTGGCAAGGCGCGATATTAGAGGATACAGATACGTTTTGGTCAATGCTTCGTGAGCAACAATTGGATTATTTCTTAGACGCGTCCTCATTGTGGCGGTTTTCTGTAAAAAGTAGCGCGGCGCATATGCTACCAGAGGAAGATTGGCTGATTGATTGGGGAGGATCACAGCGCTGGCTTCGTGGCGACTTTACCGTGGACAAATTAGAAGCGCTCGCTGAGGCTGCAGGTGGTCAGGTCAGCCTTTATCGCGGTGGTGACAGGAGTCAGGAGGTCTTTCATACTCAGTCTGAGGCGCTCCAAAAGCTCCACCAACGCCTCAAACACGCCTTTGATCCGAATGGTATTTTCAATCCCAATCGTTTATACAGCTGGATGTAAATTAGCTCGATGACAAGGAAGTCGTAATGCGAACTCAAATCAATATAAAATATCTGGATCACCCAGATATTCAAGAAGCCGATGATATTTTGCGCACTTGCGTTCACTGTGGATTTTGTAATGCCACGTGTCCCACGTATCAAGAGCTTGGCGATGAGCGTGACGGTCCTCGCGGTCGTATTTATTTACTAAAACAAATGCTTGAAACTGGTGATGTTAGCGAAAAATCCCAACTTCATTTAGACCGTTGTTTGACTTGTCGTAGCTGCGAAACCACTTGCCCCTCTGGGGTAAAATATGGCCGCTTGGCTGAAATCGGCCGTGATATTATGGAAGAACAGCTGTCGCGACCTGCCGATCAAAGGCTTAAACGTTGGCTTATCAGAAAGGTGTTGCCCTATCCGCATCGCTTCGGGTTTCTTTTAAAACTCGGGCAATTGTTTCGCTCCTTTTTGCCTCGCGACTTAAAAGCCCAAGTCCCTGTTAAGCAAATCACCCGTCCGCGACCATCACAGCAACACTCGCGTCAAATGCTGGTGCTAGAGGGCTGCGCCCAACCTTCTGCCACTCCCAATACCAACAATGCCGCCGCCCGAGTACTTGATAGGCTAGGCATCAGCTTGATCGCTGCACCAGAGGCCGGATGTTGCGGCGCTGTGAGCTATCACATACCTGCTCATGAAGAAGGACTTGAGTTCATGCGGCGCAATATTGATGCGTGGTGGCCATATATTGAGGCTGGGGCTGAAGCCATTGTCATCAGTGCCTCAGGCTGCGGCTCGATGGTCAAAGAATACGGCGAAAAGCTCAAACATGACGACGCTTATGCGGCTAAAGCCAAACGTATCAGTGCGATGACCCGAGACCTGAGTGAGATTTTAATCAAAGAGGACTTGAAGAAGTTGGTAGTAAAACAGACGAATCGCAAGACCGCTGTCCACTGCCCATGCTCGCTACAGCACGCTCAGCAGTTAGGCGGTCATGTTGAGCAGATATTGCAACGCGCTGGGATTGAGCTCTCTAAAACCCAAAACGGACATTTATGCTGCGGCTCTGCTGGTACTTACTCGCTCCTTCAGCCTACGCTTAGCCAGCAACTACTCACCAATAAAATCAACGATCTTACCATCGATAACCCAGATCAGATTGTGACAGCCAATATCGGATGCCAATTGCATTTAGGCAGCCATGCGTCCGTCCCAGTCAAGCATTGGATCGAATTGTTAGACCCACAATAAAACCAACTATAATGAGTTAAGCGGATTGTAAAGGACAATCATAATCAGCTCTTAACTACTTTAATAAAGAATACAAGGTCTCAGCTAATTTTTGAAATAAGTTCTCTACTGCCATTTGAATGACGCCCGCAGCACCAAAAAACTACGGGCTTCTTTTGGCTTAATACTGATAAAGAAAAAAGAAATATCCTTCAATGATATTTCAAAGATGACTTCAACTACATATACCAAGGACGGTTTATTATGTACACTTTTTTGGCCTTAGCGCCTATTCTGGTAGTACTCGTTTTGCTTGTAATGTTGCGGCTCCCTGCCAAGATTTCTATGGGCGTTGCCTATTTAGTAACCGCGCTATTAGCGTTGTTCGTTTGGCAAGCCAGTGGCGCCCAAGTCGCAGCCGCGACTGTAAATGGCATCATCGTCGCACTCACGCTTTTATTTATTGTATTTGCGGCTATTTTATTGCTGAATACTTTGAAGGAAGGGGGTGCTATTGTCGCTATTCGTAAAGGCTTTATGGATATCTCGCCCGATAGACGCGTTCAAGTTATCATTGTGGCGTGGTTATTCGGCTCGCTGATAGAAGGCTCATCAGGATTTGGTACGCCATCTGCTATCGGTGCACCGTTGTTGCTCGCTTTAGGTTTCCCAGCGATGGCATCAGTTATGGCTATGTTAATTATTCAGTCGACGCCCGTATCATTTGGTGCCGTTGGTACGCCAGTATTACTTGGCGTTTGGACTGGTATCAATGATAAGCCAGATATAACGCAAGCGATTGCGCCACTCTCAACTGAAAACTATCTATTACAAATCGCGGGTAACATCGGTCTGATACATGCGCTGGTGGGTTTTCTAATTCCGTTACTTTTGAGTGGATTTTTGACTCGGTTCTTTGGTAAAAATCGCTCCTTCGTTGAAGGGCTCAAAGTATGGCCTTTTGCAATTTTTGCTGGTCTCTGCTTTACCGTTCCTTATTATTTAGTGGCTAGATACCTAGGTCCTGAGTTCCCATCATTGGTCGGTGGTTTTATCGGTCTTATGATTGTACTTCCTGCAGCAAAGCGCGGCTTCTTGATGCCTAAAGAGATTTTTGATTTTGCGCCACGCGCTAAATGGGATAAAGACTGGCTAGGCTCGTTACCTGAAGAAAAGTTTGATGATTCCATTGCACCAAGATTTTCTTTGGTTCGGGCATTTTCTCCTTATCTCATCGTTATTGGTCTACTAATCATCACTCGAGTCATTGCACCGCTGAAGGCATTTTTGACTGGAGATTTGACCACTATACAATTTACCAATCTTTTTGGTACAACTATTTCTAGTAAAATCCAACTTGCCTATTCTCCAGGTATCATTCTAATTATTGTTGCCTTAATCTCTATCTTGTTGTTCAAAATGAACGGACAAGCCGTCAAACGTAGTTGGAGTAGTTCTGCAAAAACCATGATAGCCGCCGCACCAGCCTTGCTGTTTTCGGTACCGATGGTACAAGTATTCATCAACTCCGGGTCAGCTGCTGAAGTCGCAAATTCGCTACCCGCTATGCCCATCTTACTGGCTGAGAGTGCCGCTGGTGCCTTTCAAAATGCATGGCCACTCGTGTCTCCGTGGATTGGCGCGCTGGGTGCGTTCATTGCAGGCTCAAATACCGTCAGTAATATGATGTTCGCTTACTTTCAGTGGTCAACCGCTAGTCAAATTGGCTTAGATGTCAATCTTGCTGCACAAGTAGTAGCACTGCAAGCGGTCGGTGGCGCTGCTGGTAATATGATTGCGGTACATAACGTCGTTGCTGCTTGCGCGGTGGTTGGTCTGATGGATAAAGAAGGCTATGTTATTCGCAAAACCTTAGTCGCAATGACATACTATGTTATTCAGGCAGGATTGATCGGTATGGGTATTATTTTCGGTCAAATGTGGTGGTGGATATTGGCTGTCATTTGGCCAATCGCATTTTTTGGCATCATGGCAATGACGAGTAAAAAAACCGTTACTTAACATGAGTTAGCTGTACTAGTAAATCTGTGAATCTGCACTCAGTACTTGAACTGACGCTATTATACTAACTATGATAGTGTCAGTTTTATGTCACGGTTAAGATAATATTATCTAATAATTAACGACAAAAAATGAATGACCACAGCATCATAATGAATAAACGGTTACCAAATAAGCAACAAGGAAGACCTTATGAAAAATTTGAGCAAAATTACTGAAATTGAAGACTTACGACGGGTCGCTGAGCGCAAAGTACCTCGCATGTTTTATGATTATGTCGACTCAGGATCATGGACTGAGACCACCTATCGCAATAATGAAACCGACTTTGACCGTATCAAACTGCGTCAGCGAGTATTGGTTAATATGGAAGGGCGCTCGCTTGCTACCGAAATGCTGGGCACGCCAGTAAAAATGCCTGTTGCGATTGCGCCAACAGGCTTTACTGGCATGATGTGGGCAGACGGAGAAATCCTCGCGGCACAGGCAGCAGAAAAGTTTGGTGTACCGTTTTCCCTATCGACCATGAGTATTTGCTCTATAGAAGATGTAGCAGAAAATACCAGCCAGCCGTTTTGGTTTCAGCTATATATGATGCGTGATATGGACTTTATCGCCAATTTGATTCGCCGCGCCAAAGAAGCCAATTGCTCAGCGCTCATCCTGACCGCCGACTTACAAGTACTCGGTCAACGTCATAAAGACATCAAAAACGGTCTATCTGCGCCGCCAAAACCGACGCTTGCCAATATCTTAAATCTGATGACCAAGCCAGAATGGTGTATGAATATGCTGGGTACCAAGCGTCGCACCTTTGGTAATATCGTCGGTCACGCTAAAAACGTCGAGGATATCTCATCGCTATCCGCATGGACAGCTGAGCAGTTCGATCCAGCACTTAGCTGGGATGATGTCGCTCGTATTAAAGACATGTGGGGTGGCAAGCTGATTATCAAAGGTATTATGGAGCCAGAAGACGCTGTACTGGCAGCTCGTAGCGGTGCCGATGCGCTAGTAGTCTCCAATCATGGTGGACGCCAATTGGATGGTGCGCCCTCTTCCATCTCATCTCTAGCCGATATCGTACAAGCCGTGCGTGCTGAAGACAGTCAGATTGAAGTTTGGCTCGATAGCGGTATTCGTTCTGGGCAAGATGTACTCAAAGCGATGGCATTAGGAGCCAATGGCACGATGATTGGTCGCGCTTTTCTTTATGGTCTTGGCGCGTATGGCGAAGATGGTGTCCGCCGCGCGCTTGAGCTGATTTATAACGAATGTGACATCAGCATGGCGTTTTGCGGTCATACCGATATCAATGAAGTGCGCGATGATATCTTAGTCAAAGGTACCTACGAGCATCTTAAAACTGCCTTGCCATACGTAGCGCCAATGCGCTGGTAAGTGTAGACGATATAACTACTTAGACTTGTTGGTCGCTTTCTTTATACTATCTATACCCTTTATACTGTACTGATAATTTTTTATTGATAATTAGATGTTATGACTATTCAACAATTATTAAAGACAGCGCCTGTTACCACCTTGTTATTAGTCAGCTTTATCGGGCTATTTATCATGCAGGTATTAACGGGTGTCGATGCCAATAACCCCTCAACTGAAGCGCTGATAAAATGGGGTGCCAATGCCTTGCCTTTTACTATGGATAATGAGCCATGGCGCTTGGTGAGCAGTGCGTTTTTGCATATTGGGCTGATGCATTTATTGTTTAATGGTTTTGCCATGTACTTTTTTGGTCAAATCGCCGAGCCGATGTTTGGCTCTGCGAAGTTTTTGGCGCTACTTTTACTGGCAGCAATCGGTGGCAACTTACTAAATAATTACGTCACATGGCAAGGTATTGTGGACGGGACAGGACAAGCCGGATTATCTGCAGGCGCATCGGGCGGTATCATGGGTATTGGCGCAGCGTTATTAATCGCCGCGCTGTTTAAGATATCAGTCAATGGTATGGTGCTGAATCTTAAAAGCCTGATATTTATTATGGGCATCAACTTAGTCTATGGTTTTGCGGTGCCAGGTATCGACAATGCTGGTCACATTGGCGGTGCGATTACCGGTCTTATCATTGCACTGGCTTTTGCGATTGCCTATCGTCAAAGTATGGCAGCTGTCATACAGAATATTGCCACTTACGAGAGTAATTATTTACCCCGTTATCAAAGTGAGCAACAAAACGAATATCACACCACTTATATTAATACGCCAGTGAATAGCGTCACTGACTTTGATAATGATGTTCACTCAACCAACCCTCATTTAAATCATGACAGTTTGCATAATGAGAGTCATGTAGATAATAATAGTGGTGTAAACTCAAACGTAACTGTTAACCCTACCAATCCTATTCGCCCTACTCTTAACGAAACCCTGAATGAGAAAAGCACAGCCATTAAACCTGCGCTTATTTGGCAATTGCTGCCGTGGATTGTGATGTTATTTATTAGCATTGGCTTTATGTGGTGGTGGCAAGATATCCATCAACAATTAATAGAAGTGCTCAATGCCATTGAGCAAAGTACTGTTTAGCCTATAGCTCTTTTATTTTTACCTGATTCTAATGTACAAAATCCTTACGTGTTTTACTATTTTTATCCCTTTGTTTCACCCACTTATGAGAGCAAATCATGTCTACATCATCATCGCTATCCCCTACTTTTAAGCGTGCTTTGCTTAGCACGTTGACAGCTACTGCCATGCTTGGCGCAGCTAGCCTATCTAATGCAGCACTCTTCAATAAAAACCTACCGAAAGATCCTGATGCTGAGTTAAGCGTCGGCGTCAACGTCATGGCAGTCAAATCTGCTTATGATTTGGAAGAAAGCACCGAGATAAAAGTATTGCCAGGCGTATTCTATGACAATAATAAAATCTACGCACGTGGTGCTCAAGCGGGTGTATACCTTATCAATGACGGCAGCAATCAGCTAGCTGCTTATGCTCAGCTTGCTGGCAATTCATTTGATCCTGATGATGCTACTGGCGCACTAAAAGGACTTGATGAGCGTAAAGCCTCTGCTGCTGCAGGACTAAGCTATACGCGTCTGACACCGGTTGGTGGCTTTCGTGCCCAATACGCAACAGATATCTTAGACCGTAGTGGCGGTAATACTGCCCGCTTAAGCTATCTTGGTAAAATTAGCAAAAACAAGCTAACGGTCTATCCAAGCGTTGGATTTGAGTACAATGATGCTGACTACAATGAATACTACTACGGCGTGAGCGATACAGAGTCAACTAGAACGGGCGTCGCTGCTTATACTGCCAACTCAAGCTTGAATCCTTATATTAATGTTAGTGCCAACTATGATTTCAGTAAGCGCTGGGCAGGCTTTGCCAATCAAAGCTTAAGCTATCTGCCAAATGAGCAATATGACAGTCCAATGGTTGACTCGCGTACTGATGCTACGACGACGCTTGGTTTGCTTTATAAGTTTTAATGAGACTTAAATTTTTGATATAAATAAAAGACCTTACTGCGTAATGTGGTAAGGTCCTTTTTATTGAATAATTTTGAATGCAGGGTGTGCTTAGCGCACCGATAATATAGCTATTTCTTGAAACTAGTGTGTGGGATGCAACCTACAATATACAAAATATCAATCATAAAAACGAAGTAGACGATAACCCTATTTTTCAGAAGACTCAATATTAGAAAAAGATATTGGAATCTGTCTTTTCCCTTCTAATACCTCTAACAAGCCACGTCTCAAGGCCACCTGTTCATCTTCAATGGCACCATGAGCCATTGGGGAATAAAAAGAGTTCTTAATATGAGTCTTGTCAAAATCGTAGTCAAGTACTCGAGACATTTTATGTAATAGCTCTACCATTAAATCAATTCGTTTCATACCCCATTGTTCAGGGCTAATTGAGCTATTACTCAATATATCAAGATATTCTTTCCATGCGGCAATTACAGCTTTCTCTTTCCTATTATTATGGTCAAACTCCAAATCAATACGATTAAGTGCTTCAACATGCGTCCATGAAACGTTGTAAGCTCTGGTTGCCATCAACACTTTGAATATTGCTAACTTTCTCTCCTTTCTCTCCTTCAAATTATCGAGGTACCTAGTTAGTTGAACAGCTATTATCGGTCCAACTAAGACTGCAATTATCATCAGCCAATCAGCTATAGCCATATCTCAAATCCTTTTTTATAATAAATAATGTAACTACTAGAAACTTACTCTAAGGTATATTCAAGATTATCAGCTGAACTTTTAACGTAATCTAAATGAAACCTAACTAAATCAACTTCAGAGATTACATTCGGCACAACATCAGCCCAGTCATTATAGCTAAATTCATCTACAGCAAACTCTAGATCTGACACTGATGCCTCTAAATCAACTATTTGACTTTGAAGATCAGCTATTTCATTTCTTGCATCTTCTAAACTTACTTCTGTATCAGAGTTATAAGAATCTTCATAACCATTATTACTATCACAGGCTGATAACACCACAATCATCAAAGTTAAAAAACCTACCTCTAAAATTTTCATAATTTTGTTCCATCAAATATAGATAAATATCAGTATTTAATAAATATTTTTACGTTGGCAACCTTATCATTATGTAAAACTACAGACTAAAGTACTACGCTGTAATATAAAGCATGACTTATTTTTAATGTAAAAGCTCCAACAATACGTAATAAGTATAAGCAAAAAAAAGATATCACTGTTAGCTATAATTAGAGCGGTATACTGTTGATTTAGATGAGCAAAAAAAGAACCATCTTTAAAAATGTAAATAAAAAAAAGACCTTGCCACATGACGTGACAAGGTCTTTTTTATTTCTAACTTCTCAATAGAATCTAAGCATTACTTTTTAAATACGCTAACATAGTGTCTGCATCTGATACTTCAAATGGGTCTATTGGACAGTTGTCGCCAAAATCAGCTTCCTTAAACACTTTTTTAACTTCTTTATTGTCGACAACCATCGAATAACGCCATGAGCGCATACCAAAGCCAACATTACTCTTATCAACAAGCATCCCCATTTTACGAGTGAACTCACCATTACCATCAGGAAGTAAGAAAACGTTTTCACGGTTTTGCTTCAGACCCCATTGGTACATGACGAACGCATCATTGACAGAAATGCAAACTATTTCATCTATGCCTAATGCCTTAAACTCATTATAAAGCGCTTCATAACGAGGGAGATGGCTGGTCGAACAAGTTGGCGTAAACGCACCTGGTAGAGAAAACACAACCACTTTTTTATTGGCAAATAACTCATCTGTGGTTAGATCATACCATGTGAATGGGTTGTCTCCTCCAATAGAGTCATCACGAACACGAGTTTTAAAAGTCATATCAGGTACATGGGTAATCATTGTTTACTCCGATTTAGGTTATTGTCTTTTTTTCCAAAATTCTGCATGTATATGATAATAGTTATAGTAGTCTATAAGCAATCTTTGAGATTACATTCACTATATAAGATGTAGATCTAGCTTTAAAAATATAAACCAAAAAAAACCTTGCCACATTCTCGTATAAGAAGTGACAAGGTCTTTTTTATGTCTAAATTTTCAGTGGAACAAATATGATGCTGCTACTAGCAGTACAAATGGTACCTATCGTACATTAAGTAAGTCTGACACCGTAGCAGGTCATTATTTGGTCTACTGCTTACTTAGGATTTACCATATCAGCAGGAATAACCCACTCATCAAACTGTGCTTCAGTTAATAGCTCTAACTCAACCGCAACTTGCTTCAAAGTTTTATTTTCTTTATAAGCTGTCTTAGCGATTTTCGCGGCATTCTCATAACCAACATGACGGTTAAGCGCAGTCACTAGCATCAATGAGTTGTGCAAGAAGTCATCGATTTTGTCTTTTACTGGCTGGATACCAACAGCACAGTTTTCGTTAAAGCTATTGCACGCATCGCCAAGCAGTTTGATAGATTGCAACAAGTTAAACGCGATAACTGGCTTATAAACGTTTAGCTCAAAGTTACCTGACGCGCCTGCCATGCTGATAGTGACATCGTTACCCATAACCTGAGCGACAACCATGGTCATTGCTTCTGACTGCGTTGGGTTTACTTTGCCCGGCATGATAGAAGAGCCTGGCTCATTTTCAGGAATCGTCAACTCGCCCAAACCACAACGCGGACCTGATGCCAACCAACGTACGTCGTTAGCGATTTTATTCAAGCTACTTGCTAGCGTTTTTAGTGCGCCTGAAGCAAATACTTCGGCATCACGAGCGGCTAGTGCTTCAAATTTATTCGGTGACGTCACAAATGGAAGACCAGACAATGTCGCCAATTGCTCAGCTGATTTTACCGCATAATCAGGATGAGCGTTTAGACCAGTACCAACCGCCGTACCACCTAATGGCAATTCATACAAGCCTTGTAGCGCATTATCAATACGTACCAATGAATGATCAAGTTGGCTAACATAGCCGCTAAACTCTTGACCTAATGTCAAAGGCGTGGCGTCTTGTAAATGCGTACGACCGATTTTCACGATGCTATCGAATTCTTTTGCTTTAGCATCTAGCGTATCACGTAGCGCTTTTACTGCTGGAATCAATAAGCCGTTGATTTCACGAGCAGCGGCAACACGAATGGCTGTTGGGAAGCTGTCATTGGTAGACTGAGCATGATTGACATGATCATTTGGGTGAATTGGCGTGTAGCTACCGCGCTCAGAACCAGCGATTTCGTTGGCGCGATTCGCAAGCACTTCATTCATATTCATGTTTGACTGCGTACCAGAACCGGTCTGCCATACCACTAATGGAAACTGATCGGTTAGACCACCGTTGATAACTTCATCAGCAGCTTGTACGATTAAATCGCGCTTATCATCTTCGATACGCTCAAGGCTTGCATTGGTAATCGCAGCGGCTTTTTTGACCAGTGCCATCGCTTCAATCATCGGACGCGGCAAGGTCTCGCCACCGATTTTAAAGTTTTCGCGGCTACGCTGAGTTTGTGCACCCCAATAAGCGTCAGCTGGGACTTCTACATTGCCCATGGTGTCTTTTTCGGTACGAGTTGCCTGATTCTGTGTTGACATAACTACCCTCTTTGATGGTTTGGTAATGAATGGTTTGTCATAAAAAGTGCAACAGCTGCTGCACACAAAGAAAAATACGCTGTAAAGTGGCGTTATGATAGCATGACTTATCACAAATTTCTCCACGTCCGTGAGGGTAACTGATGTCTAAGAGCACCAGCCAACAACAATCTACCAGTTCGCTACCTGAGTTATCTACCGTGAGCAGTCAAGCTACTAATAATGTGCAAATAGCTGATACCATTAGCAACCCACCCAGACGCCATTTTACTCGCCAGCGTCGTAGGCTCTTGGATAATGAGCGTAAACAATATGCACGCATGGCAAGCTTGCATTTAGTCAAGCTACAGCAACGCTTACCGCCAAATGCACGTATCGGCTTATATTATGATGGCTTTGGTGAGCTACCCACTCAGCCAATTTTGGATTGGTGTCAACGCTTAGGCTATTTTCCGTATTTGCCGGTGGTCGGCTCATTTGGTCGTACTAGCAATGGCTTGGAAGATAAACGATTGCGCTTTGTGCCTATTTATCATGCAAAGTTATTAAATGTACCGACACGCATTCATAGCTTAGGCATGAAACAAAACCATCATCGCCGATTATTATGGGCAGCAGAATTAGATGTAATTATTTGTCCGTTAGTAGCAGTAGATAAAGATGGCAACCGTATGGGCATGGGTGGTGGCTTTTATGACACAACTCTAGGTAATAGCTATCGGTCTGGCGCTAAAAAACCGCTAAAGATAGGCTGGTGCTATGACTTTCAAGTGGTTGAGCAACTAGAGCGTCAATCATGGGATGTGCCGTTAGATGCCATAATTACGCCAAGTGGCTTGAGGTGGTTTCGATGAGTGATAATAAGAAATCTCTAGATACTAACTCTAGTGCAGAGAATGTCGAACAACATTTGCAAGAGTTAGAAAAAGCGGATTATGAGCGGCTTTATTATAGTCAAGAGCAGACTTTTAGCGCTGACGAGTTAGCAAATACTATCAATGAACGCCGTTTAAATGAATTAATGGCGCAAAGTGATGAGTTTTTGAGTGGGTTAAATAGTGAGATTGAGGATTTTGATGAATAGTATTAAGAAAGGCATAAATCACATCATCATATAGTTAAAATATCTTAAAAACGCTACAGTACTGCTGGTATGAATTTTTTGTAGCCTCTGTCTGTGTAGGCACAGCAAGCAAGAAAAATTAATATCAGCAGTACATGATGTATGGATATTACTTTTCCCTGACTATAAAAAACCAAAAAGGCGAATGATTATGAAATCACTCGCCTTTTTATATCGACATTAAGATTTTATATTGTTAATTAAAGCACCATCGCCGCAATCCAACCAAAGATCAATAACGGAATATTGTAATGGATAAAGGTTGGCACCACGCTGTCTTTGATATGGTCATGCTGTCCATCAACATTTAGACCAGAGGTGGGACCCAATGTTGAATCTGACGCTGGAGAACCGGCATCACCAAGTGCGCCTGCTGTACCGATAATCGCAACCGTAGCAAGGGGCGAGAAGCCTAACGAAATACAGAGTGGTACATAAATCGCCGCCAAAATAGGAATGGTCGAAAAGGATGAGCCAATACCCATAGTTACAATCAAGCCAATCAATAGCATAATAAATGCGGCCATCGCTTTATTACCCGCAAACAATGACGCCGCGCCATCAACCAATGGTTGAATTTGCTCAGTCGCTTTCATCACTTCGGCAAAGCCTTGGGCGGTAATCATAATAAAGCCAATCATCGCCATGAGCTTGATGCCGTCATTAAAGACCGTATCGGCATCACGCCATTTAACCACGCCCGTTGCCATAAAGACGCCAAAACCAAACATTGAGCCTAGCAATAATGAATCAGTATAGAGCTGTACCACAAAGGCAGTGACAATCGCTGCAATCGCCACTAGCGTCTTCATTTTACTTTGTGTTTGTGCAGTAGCCGCAGTTTTGCTTAACTCGTCGCTTTCTAACACTTCTTCATGCGCAGCTTTATCAATTGCTAGCTGCTGATACTGACGCGGTTTACGATAGCTGATAAATACAGCAATCAGTAAGCCCACGAACATACCCAAAGCGGGAATCGCCATGGCTTTGGTCACCGAGATATTACTGATATCGATACCGGCTTCACCAACATTTTTGAGCATAATCTGATTCAGATAAATATCACCAAACCCATACGGAATAAACATATAGGTCGTGACAAGTCCGAAGGTAATCAGACAAGCAATCAGGCGTCTATCAATATGCATGCGGTTAAATGCCAATAATAATGGCGGCACAAGCAAGGGAATAAAGGCAATATGAATGGGGATTAAGTTTTGGCTAAAGCAGCTCATAGTAACAAGACCTGCAAACAGCATGTATTTAATCATGCCACTGGTGCCGCCTGCATCAATGCGCTTAATCACTGCCCCTGCCAAAGATTGTGGCAAGCCGGAATGCGCAATTGCCACTGCAAACGCACCTAGCAGCGCATAAGACAGCGCAATTTGCGCGCCGTTTTTAATCCCTTCTTGAAAGGCGTTCAAGGTATCAGTCATACCGAGACCAGCAATGAGCCCACCTGCCAGCGCACCGATTAACAAACTGAGTACCACGTGTACCCGCGCCAAAGACAGCCCTAGCATGATGACTACCGCCAGTAGCACCGCATTGATGGTCATATTCTCGCCCCTTATCCTATATTTTTTAGCCTACTATCGACCCATTTTGGTATGCTGCCAATTTACTTATGTCGTCTCAGCCTTTTAATCCACATAGCTATTATTTAAGCAGAGCTGTTTAGACGCGCGCTATTCTACCTGATTTTACGACTAAAACCCACGCGCAAAGCCAAATAGCCTGAAGAGAAAAAGTAGATAAAGGAACAATATTCTCTCAACTGTTGATAACAGAGCCTTGCAATTTTATATAGCAGCACCATTTATCTAAACATGAACCACTAACTTGACTTTACAAGTCTGGTGAACGAGGAAGAATATATGAGTGAACATAAAATTGATAAAGACAATATCGACATCGATGTCGACGTATCACCTAACGTTGTTGATGACAACAAGCAGCAAAGTGAGCTAGAAAACGAGCAACAGAACGAGCTAGAAACCTCGTCTGATAACGCAGTAGAAAACAAGTCAGCGTCTGACGCTGCTCAAGAAGATGACACTGCGAAAGACAGTAAAGAAGATGCTGTTGAAGATTATCTGCCATTATTGGCACTGCGCGATGTCGTTGTTTATCCGCATATGCAAATTGCCTTGTTTGTCGGTCGTGAGCCTTCAGTCAAAGCGGTTGAATTGGCGCAAGTTGAGTACGGCAATAAGGTTTTGGTCGTTGCTCAAAAAGACTCGCTCACCGAAGATATTGATCACGATAACTTATATCAATACGGCACAGTATGTCGTATCGTCAGCACCATGCCACATGATAGCGATGAGAATTGCATCAAAGTATTGATCGAAGGTCAATATCGCGCTCGTGTTGATTCGATAGAGAGTCATGATGATTTATTGATGGCAAGCTTTGAGCGTGCAGACCTTGATGTCAGCATGGATGAAAGCCAGCAGAAAAACACGATTCAAGCTTTAACCTCGCTGTTTGAAAGCTATGCCGATGCACGTCTACGTAATGCGCGTGAGCTAACGCGCGTTGCAAAACGTATCGATGATTTGCTTGAGTTGGTCTACTTTATCTCAACTCGTGTGTCGATGGATCTTGATATCAAACAGTCATTTTTAGAGCAAAATGATATCAAAACCCATATCAACACTTTGACTGAATATTTGGTCAAGCAAAGTGCTGAGCAAAACATCGAACAAGATATCCAAGAAGCTGTCCGTCAGCAAATGGAAGACAATCAGCGCGAATACTTCTTAAACGAGAAGATGAAAGCCATTAAAAACGAGCTGTCAGATATGAATGACGGTGCGTTCGATGGTGAAGATGACGTGGCTGAGCTTGAACAACGTCTTGATGAAGCTGACTTGCCAGAAGATGTGCGCAAAAAAGCTGAGCAGGAAATGAAAAAGCTCAAAATGATGCCGCCGGCTTCGAGTGAATCTTCAGTAGTGCGCAACTATATTGAATGGATTTTGGACACGCCGTGGAATGCGACGACTAAAGTTTCTATCAATTTAGATAAAGCTAAAACTGTTCTAGACGAAGACCATTATGGCTTACAAGATGTCAAAGATCGCATCTTAGAGTATCTCGCTGTACAGTCTCGAGTGAAAAAACTGCGCGGCCCGATTCTTTGCTTAGTCGGTCCTCCGGGTGTTGGTAAGACTTCATTGGGCGAATCAATTGCTCGTGCAACCGGTCGCAAGTTTGTACGTATGGCGCTTGGCGGCGTACGTGATGAAGCGGAGATTCGTGGTCATCGCCGTACGTATATCGGTGCAATGCCAGGTAAAATCGTGCAGTCATTGGCAAAGGTAGAAGTCAAAAACCCGCTATTCTTATTGGATGAAATCGATAAGATGGCGCATGATTTCCGCGGTGATCCAGCATCAGCATTGCTTGAAGTGTTAGACCCATCACAGAATGATACTTTCAATGACCATTATTTAGATATGGACTTAGATTTATCACAAGTGATGTTTATCTGTACCGCTAACAGTATGGATATTCCAGCTGCGCTACTTGACCGTATGGAGGTTATTCGCCTACCGGGTTATACCGAAGCAGAAAAAGTGAATATCGCGCAGAAGTATCTAGTGCCAAAAGCCATTAAAAATAATGGTCTCAAAGAAGGCGAGATTGAGATTGTTGAAGCGGCATTGCATAGCATCGTCCGTAGCTATACGCGTGAAGCCGGTGTACGTAATCTTGAGCGTGAAGTGAATAAAATCTGCCGTAAAGTGGTTCGCGGTTCGGTTGAAACGCATGGTGCCCGCGCTCCGAAAAAAGCAGAACGTGAGCTGGTCGTGGTCGATGACAAAAACATCGATGACTATCTAGGTGTCCATCAGTATGACTATGGTCTAGCGGAAGAAGAGCCTGAGATTGGTCGTATTACTGGGCTTGCATGGACACAAGTCGGTGGTGAGCTACTCACTATCGAAGCGGTTGCGATGAAAGGCAAAGGTGAGCTTATCTTTACCGGTTCACTCGGCGATGTGATGAAAGAATCTATCCGTGCAGCGATGAGTGTGGTACGTGCTCGCGGCGATAGCTTAGGGATTGATTACGAGACCTTTAAAACGACTGACGTCCACGTACATATGCCAGAAGGAGCCACTCCAAAAGACGGTCCATCTGCTGGTGGTGCACTAACGACAGCGCTGGTCTCTGCCTTAACTGGTATTGCTATTCGTCCAGATATTGCCATGACAGGTGAGATTACCTTGCGTGGTAAAATCTTACGTATCGGTGGTCTTAAAGAGAAGCTGCTCGCAGCGCATCGTGGTGGCATCAAGCATGTGTTGATTCCAGATACTAACGAGCGTGACTTAGCCGATATCCCTGATAACGTCAAAGAAGGCTTAACCATTCAGCCAGTCGCGACGATTGATGAGATATTAAAAGTAGCGTTGGTCAGTATGCCAGTACCAATTAAACCTACCAAAGTAACGGTTGATAAGACCAAAGGTAAAGCGCTACACAATTAATAAGTTAACGTAAGAAAAAGACCGTAATATTAGTTACGGTCTTTTTTTTGTTCAGGATTTTTAAATTTGCTATTTATTTTCTCTTGGATTAAATCCCTTCAAATGTGATAGGAAGATACCCTGCTTGAGTTAACTTCTTTTAAAAATCATATGATACTTACATTTATTAACCGATTGTTGCGCTTTTAGTGAATAACTCCTTCAAGCGCCTAGCTATACTGATACAGTAAATCATTGATGATATCAAAAGCAAAATTTAAAACGGAGATAATAATGAATAAGACAATACTTGCAAGTACTTTATTATGTGGCTCTGCTTTAGCAATGACGGGTTGCCAAACGGTAGAAGGTCAGATGCAAACAGGCAATCCTCTAAACCAACCTGTTTTAAAGTCGACCATTAATGCTGTTAGTGGTGATAAAAATGAAGTCGGGCAAATGTTTTTACGCCCCGTTGATGGCGGTGTACAAGTATATGGTAAGCTGATGAACTTGCAGCCGGGTCAGACCGTGTCGCTACATATTCATGAAACAGGAAGCTGTGGCAATATGGGTAAAGCAGCAGGTGGGCACTTTAATCCAGATAACAAGCCACACTCTAACCCAGATGACATGAATGGTCATGCAGGCGACTTACCTAATCTAACGGCTAATGCGGATGGTGTCGCAACCATCAATTATGTGAATAAGAAAATTTCTGCCGCTGATGCTGGTAAATACAGCGTCAATCGCCTAGCCTTTATCGTGCATAGCGGCGTTGATGATTACATCAGTCAGCCAGCTGGTAATGCCGGTGATCGCGTCGCTTGCGGCATTATCGAAAAAAGATAATCCATAATCATAACTTCGATTTTAAATCATAAAAAAACCTCTTAGATTGTCTAAGAGGTTTTTTTATAGCCTGAAACTATTGACGGCTTAAAGGTAAAAGAAATTTACTCCTCTACCCACTCGCCTTTACGCCAGTAAACGCCCCAGCGTGTGGCTTTACCGTTTTTCTCAGAGCCGATATACTGCTCTTTTTTCTTACGCGACCAACGTAAAATCGTCGGATTACCATCTGGATCTTCATCTGGACCTTCAAACAAATACTGGAACTTGTCTTCCATTTTATCTTTAATCTCTCGCAGCTCAGCAAGCTTTGGCGGACGTGTCTCCCTTACTTTAGGGAACTTAGAGGCCGCTAAGAACATGCCTGCTGCGCCTTCACGTAAGATAAAGTAATCTTCATGCTTAACAGATTTTAACTCTGGTAGATGAATAGGATCCATGCGCGGCGGTGCTGCTTCTCCTGTTTTCAGCACTTTACGCGTGTTATCACATTGCTGACACGCAAAGTAAGGACCAAAACGTCCCGTCTTTAGCTCCATCTGCCCATCGCACTTATTACAATCAATGGTTGGAGAGTCAGAGCCAGGCACTTCGAACTTACCTTCTTCTAAGACATAACCATCACAATCAGGATTGTTACCACACACATGCAGCTTCAGACCGCCATCAACGATATAACCATTCATTGCCGTACCGCATTTTGGGCAGCGTTTCTTCTCCATCAAATCTCTGACTTCGGCCGCTTCGTCATCACCTTCGGCATCATCAAGATTGGCAAAAGCTTCGACTGGCATTAAGTTCTTAGTGCCTTTACAGCGCTCTTTTGGTGGTAAGTTATAACCAGTACAACCTAAGAATACACCCGTTGAACCGGTACGTAGCTGCATTGGACGAGCACAAAGATCACAATGGACATCTGGTACATCGGTTGGATCATTGGGGCGCATGCCGTCTTTTTCTTTAGCACGATCAAGCGTTGTTTTGAAGTCACCATAGAAATTATCGAGCACATCTTTCCAATCGGTATCGCCTTCTGCCACATGGTCAAGCTTGTCTTCAAGCGCCGCAGTAAAGGTATAATCCATCAAGTCTGGGAAACTTGCTGTCAGTCTGTCGGTGACGATATCACCCATTTTTTCGGCAAACAGGCGCTTGTTCTCTAACTTCACATAACCACGATCTTGAATGGTCGAGATGATAGAAGCATAAGTCGATGGACGACCGATGCCTTTTTTCTCAAGCTCTTTGACCAAGCTTGCCTCAGTAAAACGCGGTGGCGGCTTGGTAAAATGTTGACTCGGATCAAGCTTATCTAGTATTAATTTATCGCCTTTTTTCACATCAGGTAATAAGTTATCGTCGGTCTTGGCAGGTGGCATCACTTTAGTATAGCCATCAAATACCAAGGTGCGACCGCGTGCTTTTAACTCAACGTCGTCAGCAGCAACGAATAAATTCACTGATAGATATTTTGCTGGTAGCATCTGACAGGCCACAAACTGACGCCAGATTAGCTCATACAAACGTATCGCATCACGCTCAACGGCTTTCAACTGCGTTGACTTCATATTGACGTTAGACGGACGTATGGCTTCATGCGCTTCTTGTGCGCCTTGTTTATTACCATAGAAATTCGGCTTTTCTGGCACGTATTTTGCGCCATAGCTGTCTTCGATATAGCCACGTACCGCAGCAAGCGCATCACCTGATAAAAAGGTCGAATCGGTACGCATATAAGTAATATGACCCGCTTCATATAAACGTTGCGCTAAAATCATGGTTTTCTTAACTGAGAATCCCAGACGCGTGCTGGCGGCTTGTTGCAAAGTCGAGGTAATAAAAGGCGCGCTTGGTTTCGACTGCGTTGGCTTCTCTTCACGTTCTTTGACGATAAAGTCATTTGCTTTTAGGACATCTAATACTTTATCGGTCTGCTCTTTATTGACAAGCTTTAGCGTTTTGCCGCCTTGCTTAGTGGCTTCTAAACGAATACCAATTTGCTCAGCGTCTGTAGCTTTTTTGGCTTTGCTCTCAGCAATATGGGTATCGGCATGAATCTGCCAATACTCTTCTGGAATAAAGGCGCGGATTTCATGCTCACGCTCAACGACCAAGCGCATGGCAACAGACTGGACGCGACCCGCCGATAGACCACGAGCGACTTTTTGCCACAAGAGTGGCGATACCATAAAGCCAACGACACGGTCTAAAAAGCGACGTGCTTGCTGGGCATTAACTCGGTCAATATCAAGTTTAGACGGTTGCTTAAAGGCATTTTGAATGGCAGATTTGGTAATCTCGTTAAAAACCACACGCTCATATTTACTGTCAGCGCCGCCGATGACTTCTTTAAGATGCCAAGCAATCGCCTCTCCCTCTCTATCCATATCCGTTGCGAGATAGATTTTGTCAGCGTCTTTGGCTAAAGCTTTCAGCTCTTTGATGACCTTGGTCTTATTTGGCAAGACTTCATAGACTGCCGCCCAATCATGCTCAGGGTCGACACCCATACGCCGTACCAATGCTTGCTGGGTTTTTTCTTCTTTGCTTAGACTGTCATCTTTTTTGGTCGTTGCTGGTTTCTTTGCGCTTTTGCTAGCACCGACTGGCAAATCTCGGACATGACCGATACTTGAGCGCACGATAAAATCATCACCCAAGTATTTATTGATGGTTTTTGCCTTGGCGGGTGATTCAACAATCACCAAAGATTTGCCCTTTGGACTGGCTTTTGGGCTGCCTTTAGGTTTGTCAGCAGCGGGCGCTGCACTTTTTTTAGCTGCGGGTTTTGTCATAGGTGACGACACCATAATAAGTAAATTAAAATAAGAATTGTCTAGCAGCATGCCATTTATAGGTTTGGTTATAAGGGCGTGGCAAATTATTGTAGTAATGGCTGCTAGTAAAATCGGTTATAAAACAAATGATAACCATAACGAAAGGTTTCAGTTATAAAGACGTTACACTGCTAAGGCTCAAACTGTCAACTGAAAATGACTAAGTGTCTGCCAAAAGCACTTGCATATCGCTCGTTTATGGAGACGAAAAAACAATTTGCTACCTTGTGGCGATTTTTATAGGATCTTTTGCATCTGCAGCGCCCACTCTTCAAGCTTTTCTTTGAGCGCTAATAAATCGCTCTCAATCAATTTTTGCTGATAAGTAGGATTGGTCGCAGGGCGTACATAAGCGATATCTTCCCAATAAATCACGATACTATTTGCCTTAGTCAATAGCCCCTTTACGTAGGGCTCAATACTGACTGGCAAATCAAGTGGCATCTTGTCCAAACTGACATTGGGCTTCTTAATTGCCGTATGGGTATTGCTTTGATTCGCACGAATAGCCGTTGGCACGATAAGCTTATTATCATCTGTAGTCGTATCGACAAAGCTACTATCTGGTCGCCATTGCCCATCAATCACTTGATAGCGGGTAAACGGCAGATTGGTATTTTCTAATATTAAGCAATACTGACCCATCATTCCGCGACCATACTCGTTGTCTTTACCCTTTATCCAGTCAGGACAAGTGACCAGCTTTGGATTGAGCTGCAAGCGGCGCGCGGTCATACGCAGCTTATCTAAACGCTGATCGATACCGCTCGGCTTGAGCGCCATCATACTCCCTAATACGAATAGTACAATGAGAATAGCAATCCACATACCCATGACAATCTGACCTTTTAGCTAATAAGTTCGCTCATAGCAGCGATTATTTTATACGTGACTGACCTTGATAACTGTATTTATAATGCGTGTCAGCTCTCAAAAATCAAGAACAATAGAGCGCAAGTACACAAATTACCGCATGCTAGATTATCTATCGTTATGAGACAAGCCACCAGCTAATCTACAATATCGCTGATATTTATAGTGGCATATCAAATACTTAGTACAGAAAGCTACTCGTTCGATAACAAGATACAAAAAGTCGGGCATATAAAAAAGTGCTATGATAAACCATAATTTTAAACGCGCGCAGGTTTATTATGAATAATCTTATTAAGCGAAACTCATCGAGTGCCAATTTTACTCAAAAATCGCGCAGTCCAATCATGAGTAGGTCCAACGTTGCATTAACACTAATCGGTGTTGCCTTATTTACTTTATCAGGCTGTGCTACCACCCAAAAAAGCCTGACGCCGCAGCAATGTCAAAGCAGCAACTGGCAAGAAGTGGGCTATGCCGACGGTATCAATGGGCGCTCAGGGGATTATTTCGGTCATTATGCTAATAGCTGTGCTCGTGCTGGCGCTCCCATGCCAAACCGTATTCAATGGGAACAGGGTCGCCAGCTGGGGCTAAAAAAATACTGTACCGAGCTAAATGCTTATAAGCGTGGTCGTGAAGGTTATGACTGGCAGCCTGTCTGCCCGCTTGAAGGCATTGAAAAGCTCGAAGAAGCTTACGCGCAAGGTCGCTATTACCATATCCGCCAACGTGACCTTGATTACTTGCGGTCGCCTTATCCGTTTGGTTATGGTCCTAGACGCTATGGCGGCTACGGCTATCGCCCGTTTGGCTACGGCTGGTAAGCATTTATCAAGAATAAAAGCCAAATAATACATTAATAAAATAAAGGAAACCTCACAAGATTACCTTGTGAGGTCGGAGAGAAAGTTTATTATTTTAATGGTTCTTATTATTATTCTGCTGATTTTTCTGTTAATAAGCTTGCTGATACTTCTAGCAAGTATTATGGCTTTAACGATTATTCATTAACAAAGGCTATTTTGCTTAGTCCCGCTTCACTCGCCGCTGCCAACACTTGAGCGACGGTATCATATTTACTGTCTTTATCAGCACGTAGCTGTACGGAAGGATCTTTGCCAGCGGCACTTTGCTGCTGCAAGCGTACTTCTAGCTCTTCCATACTAATAGGATCGCTGTCCCAAAATATTCCTGCATCTTTATCAATACTGATTTGAATCGCTTCGGGCGGGATTTCATTTAACATCGCACTGGTCTTTGGCAAATCTAATGGCACTGCCGGATTCAATACGCTCGCCGTCAATAAAAAGATAATCATCAATACCAGCATGATATCGATCAGCGGAATGAGGTTCATCTCATTCATGCTTTGACTACTATCATCACCCAATTGAAATGCCATTATATTCTCGATACATTTTGTATAATCATCAAAGCTATTACTTTCTAGCTTATCTGTCGCTTCGCTTTCTTTT
Organism: Psychrobacter sp. S4(2024); assembly: GCF_036861305.1. Taxonomy (NCBI): domain Bacteria; kingdom Pseudomonadati; phylum Pseudomonadota; class Gammaproteobacteria; order Moraxellales; family Moraxellaceae; genus Psychrobacter; species Psychrobacter sp. S4(2024). The sequence continues at coordinate 708,281 of NZ_JAZAQR010000001.1, forward strand.
AATGTAAAACCCTATCAATAAATAGAGTTACGGCTGTGATGGTGCTGATTCATGATAATGTTCTGTTTGTTGAGGGGCTTGCGTCTCTGTATGATTACCTTTTACTAACTGAGCTTGAGTCACGGCAGGTTCATTATTTATTAATGATTGTTGTGTGACTGCTAGCTCAGCAGATTGCGCCAGTAAATCATGGGCGCGATCATTTGCATGGTACATGATGCTACGATTAATACGTACAGCAAGGTTATAGAACACTACCGCTGGAATCGCTACGGCTATTCCTAAACCGGTCATGATAAGTGCCTCTCCGACCGGTCCCGCTACCTGCCCAAGTCCTGCTTGTCCGCTCATACCAATATTACGTAGGGCATGGAAAATACCCCATACTGTCCCAAACAGACCAATAAACGGTGCAATCGCTGCTGTCGTACCAAGGATAGGCAGACCACGCTCGCTAGCAAAACGGTAGCGACCAATGTGCTTTAGCAAGGTTTGCTCAGTAATCAAACGCCGCGTCGCTGCATCTGCCACGCTTAGATCTGAGCGTTTTGTCTGCATCTGCTGGCTCAAATCATCAGCAACAGTCGTCACCAATTTTCGGCTTTGTAGCACCCGAATGATGCCCGTGACCCAAGAGATGATAGATAAAGCGAGCAGTAAAAAGAACAAGGTTCTAGTCACCATGTCGCTATATTGCCAGTAAGTTGTAAAGTCCATGTCAGACTCCCTAGTAAGTTGTGCCATCACATAAACCTGCAGCGACTATCGCATTTAGTCTTATCGTGAAAAGATTAGAATGTATGTTTTTATAGATGGATAATCATTAAGGTACTGCGTAGCTCACAGGCAAGGTCACATTGCCAACCACTGGTACGCCAGCATTATTAGTAAAGGGTTTAAACTTGCCTGAGCGCACTTGCCGCGTCGCTTCTTTATCCAATGCCGCATTTCCCGAAGATTGAGCGATACGCACATTATCGATCCCGCCCTGCTTATTTACCCTGAGTATCAATACTACGTTGAGCGTATCACCCGAATTTGCTCGTCGTGCAACGCGCTCAGGGAAACTGAAGTTTGGGGCTGATACCCAATTTGCTGAGCTGGCGGTAAAATTGACAGGCTCATTACTTTCAGCAGCTGCTTTAGCGGCCTCTTCTGCTTGCTTAGCCGCTCTTGCTGCTTCGGCACTCGCTTTAGCTTGGGCATCTCGAGCGGCTTTAGCATTTGCTACTCTTTGCGCTTCCTGAGCCTGTTGCAGCTGTACTTCTTGCGCTGCTTTTTCCGCTTGTGCTGCTACAAGTCGACGTTGCTCAGCTTGCTGATTGTTAAGCTTTTGGTTATTAGCAAGCTGCTCAGATATGGCTTTATCAATGGCGGGATTTGGCTCTTCTTGCTTAGTCTGTTTTTGTGACGGCTTTTCTTGAGCAATCGACGTTGTCTTTTCTTTTTTGACTAGCGGTGTAATATCAGGTTTGCGTTCTTGTACCACTGGTTGTTTTGGCGTCTCTGTGACTGGCTTTGGTTTTATTATAGCCTGCGGTTTTGGCGCTGGCGTGCTTTTATCTATCACAACCTTAGTCACTTCTTTTTCAACAGATTTCACAACTTTTACCGGCTCTTTAGGTAACGCAGCAGGTAATGATACCAGCTCTATTTCAATAGGCGGCGTCTGTTTGGGCAGCGCGACTTTGGGTGCAGACGGTTTCATTGCCACCAATGCCACTGCCGTGAGCACGTGAAGCCCTACTACAACTAGTATCGCTATCAAGATTGATTTAAGTGGGGGCGTCTCTAAATCCGTTGAACTCATAATACTCTAGCATTTAACCGTCATAGAATGGTGGTGATAATAATGCAAACGATAATTATTATCAATAGTAAATTTCTAATATTTCAGGCGTTATTGTGAATTTTTTAAGTTCAATCTAGGTCAGTATGCGAGTCTATTATAACCTGAATACACTTAGTTAATAAAAATCATTATCATCTTTATTGATAATACGTCTCAATTACTTTATGATGGCGGCTGAATTATTTACCCAATTTATAATAAAACACCGAATCATTTAACCTGCCGTTAAATGAAGATTTTTATCGAGCAGGTTGTATAAAACTGCCAAAACCCGTCCTATACCGAGTTATCTATGTCTACTACCTCACTCTCTAGCCACCGTGCTACTCCTGTTTTTAAACGTCCCTTAATAGCTGCACTCATGACAGCACTGCTTACTAGTATTACTGTAACTGGCTGTAGCGCTCCTGAATCTAATGACTCAGAACCCGCAGATAGCAACACCGAAAATAAAACCGCTGATAAAGCCAAAAATGTCGCCACTAACGAGGCGGCTTCTGTGACCACTATTAGCGTTGATACCATCAAGGGATCTGTTGATTTGGCAATCAACCCATCGCCGCTAGTGGTTTATGACATGACCTTGATGCAGGATTTGGCAGCGCTCGATGTCGCTGTTGATGGCATGCCGAGCGGTCTAAAATTGAATAATCTGCATTCAAAAACTCAACCAGATCCGAAAGAAGTCGGCACGGTATTTGAGCCAGATCTTGAAGCATTAAATGCAATGCAGCCACAAGCTATCTTGGTCGGCTCGCGTATGGCAGAGAAATATAATGCGCTCTCAAGCATCGCCCCAACGCTTGATATGAGTATTGATACTGCCAATATCTATGAGTCTAGCAAACAGCGCTTGCATGATTTGGGTGCGTTATTTGGCAAGAGCGATCAAGCCTTGAAGCTGCAACAGGATATCGACGGTCTTATTGATGAGACGAAAACAGCGACCAAAGATAAAGGCAATGGCTTGGTCATCATGGTTAATGGTAATAAGTTGTCTGCTTACGGTGCTAAGTCACGTTTTGGCTTTATCCATACCGTACTCGGCGTACCGATGGTAGATAATCAGATAAAAGACGCCGATCATGGTCAGCCGGTTTCCTTTGAATACTTGCAAAAAACCAACCCTGACTGGTTGTTTGTAATTGACCGTAGCGCGGCTATCGGTGAAGAAAACGTTGGTGCAAAAGCCGTCTTGGACAATCCATTAGTCGCGCAAACGACAGCTTGGAAAAAATCTCAAGTGGTTTATCTAAGCCCAGATTCATACCTTGCATTTGGCGGTTATTATCAGTGGATGCAAGATTTGACCGCGATTAAAACGGCATTTAGCCAAGCAAAGTAAATATTTTTATTCGTTGAAAACCAGACGTAAGTGCCCATTCTTGCGTCTACCCTTTACGCTAATCATAAGTTAACAGTCGTTATGTCGTTATTTTCTAATCACGCTACCAATATAGATAAAGTTAATAGCGATAAACCCCTATCTTCTGCACCATCACAACGGCAGCAGAAGATAAATGGTCAGTTAAACTCTAAATCACGACACGCAAAAATAGCACCTTGGTTAATAAATACCGCAAGCTTTGTCATCATGGGAATGTTGGTATTGCTAAGTTTATCTATTGGGGTTGCTGACTTTTCATGGTCAGGTGTTTTTCATAGCCTCATCAATCATAGTGCAAACTCAGACAGCTCGCTGATGCTGGTCAGCCGCTTACCACGGACGATTGCTATTATTTTGACCGGTATCGCCATGGCAGTGGCAGGTATGATTATTCAAGTGGTACTCAAGAACCGCTTTGTTGAGCCGTCTATGGTGGGCGCAACTCAAAGCGCTGCCCTTGGCTTATTGGTGGTGAGTCTATTCTTTCCGGCCAGCGCGCTAATTGTAAAGATGAGTGTGGCAACCATTGCGGCGGTATTTGGCATGATGCTCTTTATGCTGCTGATTCATCGTATTCCGCCGACAGATTTCTTGATGATTCCGTTGATTGGTATTGTCTTTGGCGGGATTATTGATGCTATTACCACCTTTATTGCCTATCAAACAGAAACGTTACAGATGCTCAGCGTTTGGCAATTTGGTGACTTCTCAAGCGTGTTGTCAGGACGGTATGAGCTGTTATGGTTGACTGGCGTGCTATGTATTATCGCTTATATTATCGCCGATAAGCTGACCATTATTGGTTTGGGCGATAATATTGCTTTAAATTTGGGTATTAGTAAGCGTCATGTGACGTGGATTGGCGTTGGTATGGTCGCCATGATGAGTGCCGTGGTCGTGGTTACGGTTGGAATGATTCCTTTTATTGGTTTGGTCGTGCCGAATATCGTTAGTCGCATTATGGGCGATAAGCTCAGGCGTAGCTTGCCAGCGGTAGCGTTATTGGGCGCTTCAGCGGTATTACTTTGCGATATTATCGGGCGCTCGATTCGCTATCCGTTCGAGATTCCGGTAGCGACCGTCTTTGGCGTGGTCGGAACGGTGGTGTTTTTATGGCTATTATTACGTGCGCCTGCTGAGTCCTAAATGAGTTAGATTATCTAAGTTATCATTGTTTTACTTGCCATTCTCTTTTATAAGATTAGCGTATGTTTTTATCTTCTGCCTCGTCTGGTCAAACGACTGATGCTACTATTGATAGTGCTGCTAAGAGTGCTACCGCCAACCTGAACCCATTGGCAAAATTCTGGGCAAGGCTATGCTTAGCTATCAGTCAACATCCTAAATCTGTTGCTGCTCTTGTTTTATTAATCTCCGCCATATTATTTTTAACCGTCAATGTCCATGGGCATTGGGACTTTGCCCTGCCACTACGGGGTAAAAAACTATTGGCGCTGATGGTGGTCGGCTACGCAATTGGGGTCTCTACTCTGCTTTTCCAGACTTTAACCCATAACCCTATCCTCACGCCCTCATTATTGGGCTTTGATTCGCTTTATGTATTATTACAAAGCGTATTGGTATTTTTCTTAGGGGCGATTAGCTTTACTAGTTTTAATCCGATTGCCAAATTTTCGCTTGAGATTGTATTGATGTTTGGTTCGTCGTTGCTGCTGTTTAAATTACTGTTTTCCAAAAGCATTCAGGACTTAACGCGGCTGATATTGGTAGGGGTTATTTTTGGCGTCTTGTTTCGCAGCTTATCAGCCCTGATTGCGCGACTGATTAATCCAGATGATTTTGTGGTGGTGCAATCGGCAAGTTACGCGCAGTTTAATACGGTCAATCCGCAGCTATTAAGCATTAGCCTATTTATTTGTGTCGTAAGTGCGCTATTTATTTGGCGCTGGCGGTATCAATGTGATGTGCTCATGTTGGGTAAAGCGCAGGCAACTAATCTCGGTATTAACTATCAACGTTTGGCATTTGGGCTATTAACTGTCATCGCGGTATTGGTTGCTACGGCTACCGCATTGGTTGGTCCAGTGACCTTTTTTGGCTTACTGGTCTGTGCCTTAACCAATCGAATGGCGCGTCATATGTATCACAGTGAGCGGCTTATTTTAGTGAGTTTAGTAGCGATGATTTGCTTGGTACTTGGGCAGAGCATATTTGAGCAAGTGCTCGGTATGGCGGGTGTCCTGTCCGTCGTGATTGAGCTGGCAGGCGGCTTGGTATTTTTAGCCTTGATATTTATGAGCCAACGGCGCTTGAATTAAAAACTCTAATCACTTATTAAACATTCAGCTTAAAAAAGAAGCATTATGATAAAAATAACGGGTGTATCGCATCATATTGGCAAGCAGCAGATTTTGCACGATATCAACTTATTATTGCCACCGTCACAAGTCATCGCTTTAATTGGTCCCAATGGTGCCGGTAAATCGACGTTATTTTCGGTGATGGCGCGGTTGCAATCCTTGCAAAGCGGACAAGTGAGCTTTGCTGTAGATAATGAGGAACGTGATATTGTTCAATGCGATGCGCGTACCCTTGCGACAACAGTAGCGATGCTCAGTCAAGACAATCAAGTACAAGGGCGGCTGCGGGTGCATGAATTACTGATGTTTGGGCGCTATCCGTATCATCAAGGTCGTCCAACGGCAAGCGATCAGGAAAAAGTGGCTGAGATTATCGAACGCTTTGAGCTAGAGCCATTAGCGGAGCGTTTTTTATCTGCCTTATCGGGTGGACAGCGGCAACGGGTGCTGATTGCGATGATTGTTTGCCAAGATACACCGTATTTATTGCTTGATGAGCCGCTAAATAATCTCGATATGTATCATTCAGGTCGCTTGATGCGTGAGCTGCGTGAGTTAAGTCATAGCCAGCAAAAAACCGTGGTCATTGTCCTCCATGGCATCAATCAAGCCGCCCAGTTCGCTGATACGGTGGTGACCATGAAGGACGGTCAAGTACAAGCTATTGGATGCCCTATCGATGTCATTACCCAAGAGACCATGAAAGATCTCTATAACGTTGATGTCACTGTAATCAATCACCAAGGTCGACCAGTGATTATCGATACGGTTTAAAATTGTACTTGTAAACGGCTTTGTCACTTTAAGACCAATTTTATCTCAGCTTTCGCAAAGATTTTAAGCGTTGCTGTCGACCTTTCCACCACAAATATATCCCAGTACCAGACAAGACGGCAACGGCTAGTCCAATCAATGCCAAGAATATTTGATATGCCAGATGACCGGCACCATGACTGATATGTCCCATATGTAAGGTGGATAGCCATTGGTCAGCTTTATGACCAAATGAGGCGTTTTGATAAGCAAAATTTATTTTCTCAACACTACCATCTCTTGCATTGACTGCAATTGAAGACGCGCCACTTTTCTTGCCGATGTCTTGATTGGTTTTAAAGCGCATCTGCCACTGCTTATCTTCCTCAACCCAGCGAATACCCAATAATTGCTGTACGGTCAGTCCGTTTTCTTGCGCGGCAATAGTTGCTTGCTTGCTTAAATAATTGATACTATTGGCTTTATTAACAATATTAGCAGTGATCATTTCAGTGCTAACTGGCGCGCTAGATTTATCTGCTTTATTTGATTTACCTTCTTTGCCTTTGTTACCGTCAAGACCGACCACCGCTTGCATCACTGGCTTATAGATCTGCTGCAAATTAAACCCCACACTTGACCATGCAATCACAAACAGCATCAGCCACAACCATAAACCAAACGCATGATGCGCGTCATAATTAAGCTTAAAGGTATTGGTTTTGGTGCGGATTTTCCACGCAGGCAGCCAGCGTTTTAATAAAGAAGCCCGTTTTTTAGTAGGATATTGGGGCGGTACCTGATTCTTTTTAACCGCTCTTGGAAAGGTTAAATAAAATCCAATAAAACAATTAATCGTCCAAACAAGCGCAATAATACCTAGTACTAACTTACCAATATCACCAAGCAACAACTCACGATGCAGCCAGAACACCTTCCACATGGTATTGCGCCATGCCCATTCGTCTTTATCACGCGTGCCAATGATATCCGCAGTATAGGGATTGATATAAACCTCTTGAAATAAAGGCGCAGGTTCTACCTTTACATCGCCTTTATATTTATCAACCGCAAAGACGACGGCGCGGTTAGGCTCGATTGCTACTGGCATGGTCGAAAAACTGTATTCTGGATAATGGCTAATCACCTTGTCATGCAAGGTGGCGATAGACAATGGCGGTATCTGCGCTTGCTCAACAACCGCCAAACGCTGATTAAATACCGCGTCCAGCTCATCGTGAAATGCCAATAGCGCGCCCGTTATACCAGCCATAAGTAAAAAAGCGGCCATCACAAGTCCAGTATAACGGTGAATCCATAGGCAAGTTTGGCGTGAGTTAAATGAAATCATTGATTATTATTCTTTGTTAATTTTAGCGTTAGAATAATGCGCTAAATGCTGATGTGTTAAAGACGCATAAAACGATTTAAAAAAGACATCTGGTTTAAAAAAGAGGTTTCAACATAAAAAAGCCAGCTCTTATACAAAGCAGCTGGCTTTTTTGATACTCATTTTTTACGCATGATCAGTATAAATTTAGAACTGATAGGTTAAAGATGCTTTGATATTGCGACCGGGTTCAAAGTCGGTACGCAAACCATCTGCTTGTTCTGCAAGCGAACGTGACGCATGGCTGGCATAGGTTTCATCAAAGATATTATAAACCCCAACAGTCGCTTTTAAACCCTCGACTTGTTTTGGCATATAGCTCATAAAAATATCATGCACATCATAGTTAGACTTTTCAGGCTGGGCAGATTCAGTTTTGGGCGTGATGGCAGCCACATAGGTACTGCGCCAGCCCAGCTCGGTGGTGTCTGTTGGTACGTAGGCCAAGTTCACCATATATTTATCGCCTGAGTCGGCACTGCCACCCGTTACTGATGGGATGCTATAGCCCGTTTTATCACCTTTGCTACGTGCATGGGCATAGCTTAGACCCATGCTAAAATTATCCATTTTATAGTCAGCAGCGAGCTCAATACCTTTAATTTTAAAATCTTCGTTACTATTAACAGCGCCTTGACAATCACCACCAGATTGTCCAGTGGCACAGTCTAAGCCAACGCGAGTACCACCAGAACGGACAAATTCAATAAAGTTTTCGATATCAGTTTCAAAATATTTTCCGCTAAGTTGTAGCGCATCGCCCGCTACCGTTAGGTCACGCAATGTCTTAACGATACCAATCTCAGCATTTGATCCTTCTTCTGCTTTTAAGTCTTTATTGACGTAGGTTTTGTCGCCGTCTGAGTTAAAGATCGCTTGGCTCAAATCAGGGCCATTAAATAACTGCGTATAACTGGCAAATACTTGCGTTAACGGTGCAATCTCATAGCTTGCTGCAAGCGCACCAACGACATTGTCATAAGTTTTGCCACCAGCAACAAATTCAGGCGACTCATAACGGTCGTAGCGTACGCCCGGCGTTAAGGTTAATTTGCCATTTTTCCACTGATCTTCTAGATAAATAGAGGTATTCTTGGCTTCATCGGTGCCTTTTTTAACAAAGTCACGCTCTAGCTCAGATTCTTTTTTATAGTGTTCAATACCAGCGATTAGCTTATGGCTGCCGACATTGGTATCAATAACACTGGTATTTTGAATTTTTGCGCCGGTGGTTTTTACGCCCGCTTCCCAGTTATAACCTGGCTTTGTCGTATAGTCGGTATCGCGTGAAATCTGCGTTTCGGTTTGATAAACATTGGTATCGACATTGACTAAGTTACTGGCAGGATTGTAGCTATAGTCTAAACCATAGGTATCACGCTTAACCTTTTGCGGCAGAATTTCATTCCAACTGCCAACGCCTGGGCTTGCTGGGAAATCTGGACGTAACGGGAACATGCCTTCGTTTTCGGTACGGCTAAAGCTAGCCCCTACGTGATGATCATTGGCAATATACGCACCTGCCTTTAATAAAATATTCTCGCCTTTGCTATCTTCCGTTTGGATCTTACGACCTTCGCCATCTTCACCCGCATTGGCATTACGCTGACCATAATAAGCCAGTAAGTCTATATTATCTGTTGGGGCAGCAAACACAGTTGCTGAGGTGAGCAATTCATCATTATTACTAGCATAACCTGCATGCAATTTGGCACCGATTTTTTGCCCCGGTTTTAGCAAATCAGCGGCATCAACGGTTTTAAAAGCAACTGCGCCACCTAGCGCATCGTTACCTAGTGTCACTGAGTTATTACCGACCGATACTTCCGCTTGTTTTAGCAAATCAGGGTCAATGGTCACATCGCCCATATGATAAAACAGCGTGCCTTCTTGGCGAGCGCCATCAATAGTGACTTTTAGATTGGTATCATCCAGTCCACGTACGCGAATGCGTTGATTAACTGCTGACGTACCACCTACCGTAACACCGGGTACGACATTTAAAAAATCACTTAAGTGGCTTGCCTGCGTAGCTGGGGTATAGCCTTCAACATCAACATCGCCCTCTTGCACGCTTTCACGTACTGAGCTGTTTGCCGTCACTGTGATAGTCTGTAAGGTAGTGCTCGGCATATCTGCTGAGGTCCCAGCACTCGCCGCTTGTGCCCCTAGTACTGCTGCTACGCCCATAGACAATACGGTCAATCGACTAGAAAATCTTGCTAATTTTACTTCGCGCATAACATACTCACTTTATCTAGTATAAGAATTTTAAAACTCGTTTAGTAAACCAATAATCAGTAATTTTTGCCCAAAATCACTTTCTAAAAAGCTTGATGCTTTAATAATTATTAAGTTTCATATAAGAATGACATTATTAATGTTAATGATAATGATTAGCGTTTAAATATTGACAGGCATAATAACGAAGTATTAACAATTTGGCAATATTTAAACTGAAAAATTTTCTTTTAATATCTTTGTACGCTTGTATCAGCACCTGCACATCTGATGAATACCTTTAGTCTATTGCTGTCTAGATAAGTTCCACCTATATGCGGAGGCGGTTATCAGCGACTGAGTGATTATTTATAAACGCTGAATATCAAAAAAAAGTATTGCAATATACTGCCAATTACATATACCCTAAGATAGTTGACTATTTAGTCAGGTTTGTACATACGACTATCGGTCAGACTGAGAAAGACTGGTTATTTGCTTGCATGTATTTGCATAAGGATCATGCGACTCTGTGTTTGATACTGTGTAAACAGCAATCTGCGATAAGGGCTTAGAGAGACCCTCATATGTCTCCTATTTATCAACGTAACGCTGTCTCTAAATATCTTTACAGAGCTTGGACTAAAAGTCACTTTAGGAGAAAGCCAAAATGAGTGAGCATACTCAAGGAAATCCCGATTTATTGTACGGACTGCACGACCGTCCTGCGCCTGCAAAAGCATTTTTAGGTGCGGTACAGCATGTACTCGCCGCTTTCGTTGGTGTTATTACGCCCTCATTGATTATTGGCGGTGCTTTGGGTCTAGGTGAGCATATTCCCTACCTGATCAGTATGGCGCTAATGGTATCTGGGGTTTCAACCTTTATTCAAACCCGTAAATTTGGTCCTGTCGGTTCAGGGCTAATGGCTCTGCAAGGCACCAGCTTTGGTTTTTTAGCGGCAGTGTTAGCAGCAGGTTTTGTAGTAAAAAACCGAGGTGGTAGTCCTGAGGAGATTCTCTCTGTTATCTTTGGCGTGACATTCTTAGGCGCCTTTGTCGAGATATTCTTGAGTCAGTTTATTACTAAACTTAAATCCTTGATGAGCCCTATCGTCACCGGCTGTGTCATTGTCACTATTGGTTTGTCCCTAACCAAAGTTGGTCTAACCGATCTAGCAGGCGGTGTTGGCGCAGAAAATTTTGGTAGCATGGAGAATTTGCTACTGGGTGGCGGGGTCTTAATCAGTGTCGTGCTTATTAGTATCGTACCTAACAAAGTTATTCGCTCAAGCGCTATTTTTATTGGTCTGATGTTAGGCTTGCTGGTAGCAGCATTTATGGGTCGTATTGACTTCTCATTAGTCTCACAAGCCCCGCTACTGACTGTACCTGTGCCTTTTAAGTTTGGTTTTAGTTTTGATTGGCAAGCGTTTATACCGATTGCTTTTATGTATATCATTACCAGTATCGAGACTGCTGGTGATTTGACCGCGACGTCGATGATCTCAGGTGAGCCTATCAAAGGTCCACTATATGAGAAACGTATCAAAGGTGGGGTACTAGCCGATGGTGTCAACTCTGCCATTGCTGGTATCTTTAACAGCTTCCCAGTCACTACTTTTAGCCAGAATAATGGCGTTATTCAGATGACGGGTATCGCTAGTCGCTATGTGGGCTTCTATGTCGGCGGTATCTTATTTTTTATGGGTTTATTCCCTATCCTAGGTGCTATCTTCACTCAGCTACCGAAACCAGTAGTTGGTGGTGTGACACTGCTTATGTTTGCAACCGTAGCGACTGCTGGTATTCGCATACTTTCGACCGTAAACTTTACCCATCGTAATATCTTAATTATTGCCACCTCTCTAGGTTTGGCGATGGGTGTTGCCTTTGTGCCTGATGTCTTTGCACAAATGCCGCAGATGTTCCGTAATATCTTTGGTTCAGCAGTGACCGTATCGGGTATTATCGCGATTACGCTTGATATGATTTTACCAAAAAGTTTTGGTGCGGAGTTTGATACGGCTGACCAGCATGCTGAGGATGACGTGAAGCCTGCTCGTGAAGCCGCTTAAGAATCAAGGGTTAGATGATTTTCTAAGACAATGTAAAAGACTTTGCTGAGTGACAAAAGAAAAGGATTGCCTTGATGATAAAGCGCTAATTAGCAGCGATATCGTTAAAGCAATCCTTTATGCGTCAAGCCATTTAGTAATAGCAGTTGTTCCAATCTACCACTACTCGAGTCCACAACCTCGTAGTATAAAAGGTATTAAGAAGTCAGCAGCGCGTGCCTCGTCTGTCTCATCATACGCGCTCTTTTGCATTAAGCCCACGATTTCTGTTTCAAACTCTGCATAGCGCTGCGTGGTTGCCCAAATCAAAATCAATAGCTGTAAAGGGTCAGCAATGGCGATTTTGCCTTGCTCATGCCATATCTTCATGACTTGTGTTTTATCCAGTGCCCAATCTTTCATCGCCGTCGACATAAAATCATGTAAATGCGGGGCACCGCCGATGACCTCTAACGCAAATAGCTTATGGCGATTTGGGTTTGCAAATGCTTGATGCAATTTGGTGCGGACGAACTTTTCGATAACGGTTCTCGGATCGCTGTCTACTGTCATCGTCACCAAGCCATCATTCCACTCTTGAATGATGGCACGCAAAACTACTTTGTACAGATTGGTCTTACTTTTAAAATAGTAATGCACATTGGCTTTTGGCAGCCCTGCTCGATCGGCGATACCTTGCATGGTGGCACCGCGATAGCTTTTCAGCACAAACTCTTCTTCAGCGGCAGTCAAAATCACCGCTTGGTTTTGGGCACGAATATCATGCTGATTGCGATGAACCACGCTCTCAGAGGCGGATGAAGCTTTTGCTTTAGAAATTTGAGTCATAGGTTGCACCATTAGACATTTATATCAGTAAGTACCATATTCTAGCGTGACTTTAAGATAAACTGTGAATAAACACACTGATTATTAGCATATCTAGTAAAAAATAAAAATATTTTGCATAAAGTAGTTGACCATTTAGTCAGGTTTAAGCAGAATGGATATATATTAACCAATTATGACTCAATCGATACTACTTTCACCTGAGTTTTTCCCTGAGTTAAGTAATCAACAGACTAATATCAGCACACGATACTGTCTGTACCTTATAAATTCATATCACTCAAATGATAAATGTGTATCCGTCAACACTTTGTGTCAACAGATAAGGATATCACTGTGAGCTTATCACTAGCGCAACTGAACGCCCTCTCGCAAGCCGATGCGACCTCAGAATTTCTAACATGCTGTACCAGTAGCCAATGGGCGCAAACCTTGGCAGACGCACGTCCGTTTGCAGATATAAAAGCACTATTGAGTGCAAGCGATGACGCATGGCAACAAGCTAAAGCGGATGAAGCTAACTTGCTAGAAGCCTTTGATGGTCACCCACAGATTGGCAATGTCGACTCATTAAAAGAGAAGTATCGCAATACGCAAGACAGTGCTGCTCATGAGCAATCAGGCGCCAATGACGCTGAAGATGCGGTACTTGAAGCGTTAGCACAAGGCAATCAAGACTATCTCGATAAATTCGGCTTTATCTTTATTGTCTTTGCAACTGGTAAAAGCGCGCAGCAAATGCTTGATCTATTGCAAGCACGCCTGCCAAATGATCGCGAGACTGAATTGCTCAATGCGGCTACTGAACAAAATAAAATCACGCGTTTGCGTTTACAAAAACTGTTAGGCGACGCTTAAATCTTGCTTTGTCTCTCTCATACATAAAAGGAATTATTATGTCAGGTACTCTTTCATCACATATTTTAGACACCCATCTTGGCAAGCCTGCCGCTGACATCGCAGTGACGTTACATCGTATTAGTGCCAGTGGCGAGCCATCATTATTGGCAAACGGTGTCACCAACGCTGATGGTCGCGTGACGCCAGATAGCTGGGCATTTAACCCAGAAATTGATATTGCCGAGTATCATTTAGATATCGGTCGCTATACGCTGACCTTTGATACCCAAGCATATTTTGATACGCAAAACCTCACAGTATTTTATCCGCAAGTGGTCATCGATTTTATGATACAAGATAACGGTCACTACCATGTGCCGCTACTGCTTAGCGCACACGGCTACGGCACTTATCGCGGATCATGATTTTATAGCTTTATGACTCGAAACCTTATAAAACAAGGCTAAACGAGTGCTGGAAACTTTAAACACCTGACAATGAGGTCAGTGATTTAAGACCAAATGAATAATGCTGGTATCGCTACGTTGTATCACAATCTTTTATAATAACGAAGGTGAGCAAAAGTCGTTACGAGTTACCAAGATATAATAATATAAAAGGACATTGACAACATGGGTGCATATCTTCTCGATTGGCTAAGCTTATTTTTCCGCTGGTTTCACGTTATCGCTGGTGTAGCATGGATTGGCGCATCATTTTATTTCGTATGGCTAGATATGAGTCTTCAGAAGCCACCAGAATGGAAAGCCAAAAAAGGCATTTCAGGCGATCTTTGGGCAGTACATGGTGGTGGTTTCTATGAAATTGCCAAATACAAGCTCGAACCTGAAGAGATGCCAAAAACGCTGCATTGGTTTAAGTGGGAAGCCTACACCACATGGCTAACCGGTATGGCGATGCTCATTATCGTCTACTACATCAATGCCACAGCTTACTTGATTGATCCGAGCAAAGTTGATTTTGGTAGCAGTGTTGGTGCTATATCGACCAGTCTACTGTTCTTATTCGGTAGTTACTTTATTTATGAAGTCATTGTCCGCAGCAATGTCGGCAAAAATAAACTGGCTTTCAGTATCACTATCTTTGTACTCATGATTATCGCCACTTGGGGCTCATACCAGCTGTTTAGTGATCGTGCATCCTTTATCCATGTCGGTGCCATTTTAGGTACTATCATGGCAGGTAATGTCTTCTTCGGTATTATGCCGGCTCAGCGCGCACTTGTAGATTGTGTACGCCGCGGCGTAAAACCAGGTCCAGAAGTAGCAGATTTGGCATTGATGGCCAGAAACCGCTCATTGATGAATAACTATTTTACCTTGCCGCTCATCTTTATCATGATTAGTAATCACTATCCAATGATGTATTCACATGCGCATGGTTGGTTAATATTGGTATTCATTGGTGTCATCACGGCAACAGCTCGTCATTACTTCAACGAAAAACACTTGGGTCGCCATAGACCAAAATTCTTAGTGATTCCTGCGATAGCAACCGTACTATTGATTATCTGGATGCGTCCAGCACCTATCGAGCCATTACCAGTTTCTCCAATCAAGACGCCTGCTGTCACTGAAGTAGCACCGACAGATACACCGCCTGCTGCTGTCACTCAAGATACAAATACGGTAGCACCTGCTACTGCTACAGAGGCTGATCCCAATGCGGTTGCTGGCGGAACTGCCGCTACCGACGAAGTAATAGCTGTTGCTCCTTCAGCTGACAACGCTATCATGAAAGTAGTAGAAGCAAAATGTAGCGTTTGCCATGCGGCACAACCAACACAAGCTGGATTTAATGCGCCGCCAGCGGGTATTATTATCCAAACCCCTGCAGACATAAAAACTCATCAAGCTAAGATTGTGACTGCCGTACAAAGTGGCTATATGCCACTGGGTAATATCACTCAGCTAAGCGATGAAGAGCGCCAACAACTGGTCGCTTATGCTTCAGGGTTATAAATGAGCATTCTAGACAAAGAAGAGTAAACGCTGATCAAACAATTATCTTGACCAATGAGCTAGACATCCTTAAAGTGTTAACAATAAACATTAATAAGTGTTAACAATGTTTATTTCGATTGATTCCAATCTAAAGGGAGAAAAGGATGTCCACTGCGAATAAGCAAGGAAGTCAGCTCAGTACTCAATCTAATAGCGCGCTCTATGATTGCAATACCTTTAATCCAGAACGCAAAAACTCAAGATTATATAATGAAGATCTTGCCCCACTACAGCCTGAACAGCGTAATTGGGGTTGGTTTGCGATATTTAATGTTTGGTCCAATGATATTCAGAGCTTATTCGGTTATACCTTAGCGGCCTCCTTATTTTTGAGTTATGGACTGAATGGGTGGTGGGTCATGGCAGCGATTATCTGCTCAGGATTCATCGTCATGCTGATGGTCAACTTAACTGGTAAACCCAGTGTCAAATATGGCATCCCTTTTCCAGTCTTGATACGTGCCAGCATGGGTATCAATGGCGCTAACTTACCTGCCATCTTACGCGCTATTATCGGTATCTTTTGGTACGGGGTGCAGACCTACTTTGCCTCAACTGCAGTTGCCATCTTGTTGACTATTGTCATAGGTAGCCCAGATACGACATTTTTAGGCTTGAATAGTACCGCTTGGATTGCCTTTGTCATCGTTTGGGTATTTCAGATTTTACTGTTTTGGGCAGGCATCGAGCCGATCAAGCACTTTTTGAATTGGGCAGGACCGCTAGTCTATGTCGTTATGGTCATCTTGATGGCCGTCATCTGGTATCAATCAGGCTCTGAGTTGTTACCTGCGATTAACTCTATCTTCGCTAGTGGCAGCGATTATAGTGGAAATTCCATACAGGCATTTACTGCTATCGTCGGTACGATGGTTGCTTATTTCGCAGCAGTCGTCATCAACTTCGGTGATTTCTCACGATTTTTGCGTAGTGAGCGCGATATGCGCTTGGGTAACTTACTCGGTTTGCCGATTAACATGGTATTTTTCTCGTTCATCGCCTTGGTCATTACCGCTGGAACCCTAGTAATATTTGGCGAAGCATTGACCAATCCATCGGATATTGTTGATCGTGTGGATTCTCTACCCTTGACCATCATTGCAGCGCTGACCTTCTTTGCCGCAACCGTCGGTATCAATATGGTTGCAAACTTTATTCCCCCTGCTTACGATTTGGCTAACTTATTTCCTAAGCATATTAACTTTCGCATGGGCGGTTTAATTACTGCTGTTATCGCCTTTTTCGTTGGTGCATTGTGGCTATCATTCATCAGTAAGATCGGTATTGTCGGTTTTGTAAATACTATTGGTGCGGTTATCGCTCCATTCTTTGGTATCTTAGTCATCGATTATTACCTAATTAAACGTCAACATATCGATATGAATGACTTATTTTCCGCTCAACCAACTGGTGCTTATTACTACTACAAAGGCTGGAACATCCGTGCGCTTATCGCCTTTGCAATCGGCGCTTTATTCTCTATCGCCACGGTATTGATACCCGCACTGACTAAGCTTGAAGGTTATGGTTTCTTATTAGGCGCGGCAATAGGTGGCATCGTGTATTGGGTATTGATGCGCCCTTATGCAGTAGATCCTGACACCATAGTAGAATAAGGCAGTGAAGTCAGAAAGATGAAGTGCAATAGTAGAATAAAAAATAGTTATTACATTTCTAATAGATCTATTACTCTGTTTTTATAAAGGATAAAACACCATGAAAAAAAAGATAACCAGCGACTTTGATCAAGCCGCTTATCCACGCGATTTAAAAGGCTATGGCGACCATCCACCCAAAGCCAATTGGCCGGGCGGCGCTAAGATTGCCGTACAGTTTGTGCTAAATATCGAAGAAGGCGCAGAGAACAGTGTCTTGCATGGCGACGGTCAGTCAGAACGTTTTTTATCAGATGTTTTAGGTACGCCAGAATTTAACAACCGCCATCAGTCGATTGAGTCAGCCTTTGAATATGGTAGCCGAGTGGGTGTTTGGCGCGTACTAGATACTTTTAAAGAATATGGTTTACCTATTACTACCTTTACTTGTGCAGCCGCTGCCGAAAAAACACCGCATATTGTCGAGCGCATTCTAGAAGATGGTCATGAAATTGCCAGTCACGGACTGCGCTGGATTACCTATCAATATATGTACCGCGAGACCGAGCGTGAACATGTACGCCGCGCCACTGAAATATTTGAGCGGATGGTCGGCAATCAGCCTCTTGGCTGGTATACCGGTCGCGATAGCCCAAATACTCGCGAGCTGGTCGCAGAACAAGGCGGCTACATTTATGACTCTGACTCTTATGCTGATGAGCTGCCGTACTGGCTCAACGTTAAAGTAGAAGAAGGCAACAAAATTGCTCGCAAACCGCATCTGGTCATTCCTTATACGCTTGAGACCAATGACATGCGTTTTTCTTCAAGTCCTGGGTTCACCAATGCTGAACCTTTTTATCAATACTTAAAAGACAGCTTTGACACTCTATATGAAGAAGGTCAAGACACTCCCAAGATGCTAACCATTGGTTTGCATTGCCGCATCATTGGTCGTGCTGGTCGCATTAAAGCGCTTAAACAGTTTTTACAATATATCACCAGTAAACCCGACGTTTGGATCTGCCGCCGCGATGAAATCGCCAAGCACTGGTATGAAAATCATCCAGCCACGGCTGATAACACCGCCAACTGGATGTAGCCGTAACAACAATCATAAGACGTATAATCATATTAATAAGCACGTACGTAGTAGCAACCACGTAAGCTAACGGATGATACGCTCAAGGTAGTTGATACCTGAGTGCTGTAATTGCTTAAAAACGATATCTTATGTCCGGTATTTTCTTATCTCAAATAGATCTATCACTTAATAAGTTGCTAGAACAAATAAATAATATTGCTAATTAATCTAAAGGTGAACTTATGAAAACCACAATCATTGCTAAACCTTTAACTAAAGCTGCTTTTGCTCCTTACGGCTCAGTGATTGAGCCTTATGATGATCAAGAAAAGTGTCCTGAAAACAGCTGGGATATCAATCGTGGCTTTGCGTGTCGTCATAATGCTATCTCAAAAGTCACTCATGATGGCGGAGAAGTCGGTTTTAGTATTTTCCGTACTAAAAGACGTGACTGCCCTATTACGTTATCGGTGATGGAATACCATCCATTTGGCACGCAAGCGTTCTTTTCTATGAATGGCACAGACTATATAGTGGTTGTGGCAAAAGCTGGCGATGCGCCTAAATCAGCTGATGATTTAGAAGTGTTTTATGCTCATTCGCATCAAGGTGTACAGTATGATGCCAATGTTTGGCATCATCCGCTACTGGCGCTAAAAGCGGATTGTGACTTTTTAGTGATTGATCGTATCAACGGCGAGGGTAATAACTGCCATGAATTCGAGATTGATGATTGGGAAGTTTGCATTGATATATCTGCTGAGCAAGCTAAAAATCAGGCTTAATGGCTATCGTCAACTGATGAAAAATTGTGCTAATGTCAGAGCATTAATCGCATAAAAAATCAAAGGTTCAGACACAAATTTATCGCGGCACCAAACCCCTAAGGAACACGAACCATGACAACAAAAAGTACTTATTACGCACCAACTGGCGGATTGCCTCCACAAACACAATTACTATCCGATCGCGCTATCTTCACCGAAGCTTATGCGATTATTCCTAAACGTGTACTAACCGACATCGTGATTAGTTATTTACCTTTTTGGACAGGCATGCGCATGTGGGTGCTTGCACGTCCTTTAAGCGGTTTCTCTGAAACCTTTTCACAATATATCGTCGAAGTTGCGCCTAATGGCGGCTCAGAAAAGCCTGAGCTAGATGCAAATGCCGAAGGTGTCGTATTCATCGTTGAAGGTGAAATGGATATGACTATTGAAGGCGTGTCGCATCATCTTGAAGCCGGTGGTTATGCATTTTTACCACCTGGCTGCAAATGGATGCTGAAAAACAATAGCGATAAGCACGTTAAATTCCATTGGATACGTAAAGCCTATCAGCACTGTGAAGGTATTGATGTGCCTGAAGCGTTTGTAACTAGCGATCACGATGTTGAAGCTATTGAGATGCCGGGTACTGATGGCGTATGGACAACCACCAGGTTTACCGAGCAGTCTGATATGCGTCACGACATGCATGTGAATATCGTCACGTTTCAACCAGGTGGCGTGATTCCATTTGATGAAACGCATGTTATGGAACATGGTTTGTATGTATTAGAAGGTAAAGCCGTCTATCACTTAAACGGTGAATGGGTAGAAGTTGAAGCAGGTGACTTTATGTGGCTGCGTGCATTCTGCCCACAATCTTGTTACGCTGGCGGACCGGGTCCATTTAGATACTTACTATATAAAGATGTGAATAGACATATGCCGTTTATTCGTCCAGTAAAATAAGCAATATAAAGGCATAATCGTTCATTCGAATCTATCATTCATTGTCCTTTAGAACACCAGCAAAATTTTTAATAGTAAAGCCAGCTCATTACGATTAGCTGGCTTTTTATTTTTATGCTGAAGTTAATATTTTTAAACAGCGCTTTAATCATGCAATGCTAAAACATTCATCACTTTACTTGTTTTTTATGTACTACTGTACTAGAATACTGAAACAAGATAGCCACTTACCTTTTTTTTATTAAGATTAAATATTATGAGCACTGACCCTTATCGTAGCTTGTTGACGCATTTAGCCCATTGCAATGACAGTAATGATATCGATGAGCTATTAACAGCGCTACTAACGACTAAAGAGCAACACGAGATTGCCAATCGTATCTGTATTTTTGATTTGCTCGAGCGTGGCATCACCCAGCGTGACATCTCCGAACAGTTGGGCGTTGGCATCGCAACGGTCTCTCGCGGCGCCAAAGCCATGCAAATTCACGATGTAAGCGCACTGCTAGCCACCCACAGACAAGACAATTAACGCCAAGAATGTTAGCTGAATTTATTTTATAAGACCTATTTGAATTACTTTGGACCTCATTATGACCTCTCCTACACTACAATATGACCAGCCTGCTACTATTGATATTCCAAGCAAGCCGCAGCGGATAAAGCTGACGCAAGATATTGATTTTTTCGCGTTATTTAAACGTATTGAACGGGTTTTCGATACCTGTTATTTGCTCGAATCCTTGGGTGAAGACAGCCATATGTCACGTCACCATGCCATTGGTTTTGATCCGGTGATGACCATTGCAGCCATCGACCGCACAACGCTTGCTATTACCGATAATAAAACCGCTGAAACCAAACATTATCAGACTGACAATCCTTATCAGCTTTTACGTACTATTACTCCGCAGCACGTCATCGCCCGTGAGCAAAGTGGCGGTCTTGTCGGCTATCTAGGCTACGACTGTGTCAATTTCTTTGAGCCAAGTCTTAATGCCAAGCCAAGCGATGATTTTGAACCTTTCAAATTTGGTGTTTATCTAGATGGCTTGACGCTCGATAAAATGACCGGTGAGATATTCTATTTTTATTACCCAACCGCTCAGCAAGACAATCGCATCGAGCAAATCAAAGCCTTACTTGATGCACCTATCCCAAGCTATAAACCGCCTACCGTAGAGTTTTTAGGTGATGGTATGAGTCAAGAAGAGCATGCTAAAGTCGTCATGCAAGTCAAAGAAGACATCATCTCTGGGCGCATCTTTCAATGTGAAGTCGGCTTTAAATCCAAATATCGTATTGCGGGCGATAAGATGCCAATTTATGAAAAGCTACGGGCAGTCAATCCATCACCCCATATGTATTTTATGAAATTTGCTCAGCAATGCATCATCGGTGCCTCACCTGAATTGCTATTTCGCTTGCGTCAGGGCGAGATGGAGACCTATCCGCTCGCAGGTACAGCCAAGCGCGGTGTTGATGTTGCCGAAGACCGCAAACTTGCGCGTGCCCTACTGAATGATGCCAAAGAGATTGCTGAGCACAATATGCTGGTCGATTTGCATCGCAATGATATCGGACGCGTCGCACAATTTGGTACGGTAAAAGTGCGTAATTTGATGGATATCAAACGCTTCTCACACGTACAGCATATCTCCTCTGAAATCGTCGGTATTCTGCATCCCGATGAGGATATGTTTAGCGCACTTGCCAGCAACTTCCCTGCCGGCACATTGTCAGGCGCACCAAAAGTTGAAGCGATAAAAGTCATCAACGAGCTTGAACCAGATGGTCGTGGTGCTTATGGCGGCGCATTAGGATCCTTTAACTTTAACGGTGATTGTATTTTTGCTATTCCTATTCGCAGCTTATTTATCAATGGTGAATCGGCCTATGCACAGACTTGTGGCGGCAATGTGTACGATTCCAATCCTGCTGATGAATATCTAGAAATCCAGCGTAAGCTTTCTGCTATGAAAGTGGTACTAGACAGCTTTATGAACCCATAACCACATATAATTTATCAAAGAGTTGGCTACCCATGAATGTTTTAATTATCGATAATTACGACTCATTTACTTTTAACCTTTATCAATATATCGGTGAGATCTTGCAGACGATGGACAGTGATAAACAAGCAAATGTCATCGTCAAGCGTAATAATGAAATCACCTTAGCAGACGTACAAGCGATGAGTCTTGACCGTATTATTATCTCACCCGGTCCTGGGTCACCTGATGATCCTGCCTATTTTGGCATTTGTGCCGAAGTGATTGAAGTGATGGGCAAAACGACGCCACTACTGGGCGTTTGCTTAGGCATGCAGGGCATTGCTCATGTATTTGGCGGTGATGTGATACGCGCAAGTGTACCGATGCATGGCAAGGTTTCAGCCATTCGTCATGATGGTGCGGGCATTTATAATGATTTGCCGCAGCATTTAGAAATCATGCGCTATCATTCATTGATGGTACAAGCAGATACGCTACCAAATTGTTTGACTGTCACAGCTGTCGTCGCTAATGATGAACATAACGATTTAGAGTTGACTGAATCGGCGCTGGCTGGTGATGAGATAATGGGTGTGCAGCACAAAGACTATCCGATTCAAGGCGTGCAGTTTCACCCAGAGTCATTTGCGACCGAAGGTGCCAAGCGTTTATTGACGAATTTTTTACTTCAGGTGTAAATCACGATGCTTAAGCTGGTTTGGAGGATATAACGCTAAAGGGTAATAAGCTGAAGTGAAGCCTGCATCTAACTCAAATAAATTGCATTTTATGCCTAACTGACTTGTGTTAGTACTTAATTAACGCTTTAATGATAGACTGAAAAAATAAACAAAAGGCAGCCTTTAATCAGGTTGTCTTTTGTTATTTCAGCATATTATTAAGTAATGAGCCAGAAGGCTTGGACCGCTTATCCTTTGAACCTGGTAACAAATAAAAATAGAGAGCGATATGGCACATACCGATAGCGCAATGTCAGCACGGCAGTCATGGATAGGCACCATTCAAATCATTACAGCCGCTGTCTGCTGGGGTACTTTAGGGATATTCTCAACCTACCTAAACCAAATCGGCTTTAGTGGCTGGCAAACGACCATTTTACGTATCGTGACCGCCGCTCTTATTATCCTCGTTATGCTACCAAAACTATGGCCAAAGCTAATAAAGTTGCGTCCAAAACAGTGGCTCGGACTGGCACTACAGTCGTTGATTGGTGTACTCGGTATGTCGGTTTGCTATTTTTTTGCCGTTATCTATGTCGGTGCTGGTCCTGCCGTCGCCTTGCTATATACTGCGCCCGTTTTTAGCTTATTATTTTCCGCATTCTTACTTAATGAATCCATTACTCGGCAGTCAGCCCTACTGGCACTCATGGCAGTATTTGGTGTCGGCTTGAAGATGTTAGGTGAGCAGGCGCAAGTCAACTGGGGTATTGCATTAGGTTTATTATCAGGCGTATGTTATTCCCTATATGGGGTATTGGGTAAGCGCGCTATGCATGACGCGCACCCTGCTCCTTTAGTATTTTTTACCTCTATTATCATCAGTGCTGGCATACTGCTACTACTACTACTACTACCTGAAACCTATAACACTTATGGACAATTACTAACTTTACCTTTATCTACTTGGGGCTATGCATTAGGATTGTCTTTGATTGGAACCGTCGTACCCTTTGCACTTTATATGAAGGCATTAGAGAAGCTCCCTGCCACCCGTGCATCAGTGTTTACTATCTTTGAGCCTCTAACCGCGATTGCTTTGGCAACGCTATTACTGCATCAATCATTATCTTGGATTCAATATGTCGGCGTCATACTCATACTGCTAGCAGCTTTATTTAACGCTGTGCTAAATGGTACTACTACTCGCGTACCACGTTGGCTAAAAAGACGGCAAAGGATTTAGTCGATATCCTATAATCACTTTTAATAGCCTTAGATTTCTTTCTGTTGAATCAAAAAAAAGCCCCTACTATGAATATAGTTGGGGCTTTTTATTTAGCATCTTTTAAGCTTATTACTGTTCAATACGCTGTAAAAACGCTTGCGTACGCGGATGCTTAGAGTCCTCGAATAACTGCTTAGCACTGCCCTCTTCGACAATTTTACCATCTTCAATCAAAACCACATGATCAGCGACATCGCGGGCAAAATTTATTTCATGAGTAACAACAACCATCGTCCAACCTTCTGATGCCAGCTGTTTCATGGTTTCAAGCACATCTTGTACTAGCTCAGGATCAAGCGCAGACGTTGGCTCATCGAATAGTAGTAAAGACGGCTCAATCGCCAATGCACGAGCAATACCAATGCGCTGCTGCTGACCACCCGATAGCTGAAACGGATAGAGATCTGCCTTATCAGACAAACCCACTTTATCGAGTAATGCTAATGCCTGCTCGCGTGCTTGCGCTTTACTTTGCCCTTGTACCACCGTAGGTCCAAGCATTAAGTTTTCGATGGCTGTCTTATGTGGAAATAAATTATAAGATTGAAACACCATACCCGACTTACGTTGCAGCGCAAGTAAGGTTTTTTTCTTAGGTTTAGTGGCAAAATCGACCGTCAGGCTGCCATCATCAAAAGCGATGATACCTTGATCTGGAATTTCAAGCGCATTCAAACACCGCAAAAACGTCGTCTTACCAGAACCTGATGGTCCTAATATGACCACCACTTTGCCCTTTTCGATGGTCAAGTCGATACCTTTAAGCACTTGATTGCTCCCAAAGGCTTTATGAATATTGGTGACTTGAATCATAAGACGTCCACTTGCAAATTAAAAAACACATGGGTTAAAGGGGCGAGAAATATATCATGGGTTGATAGCGATATTATTTGGCAACATAACGATCAAGACGCGTTTCAAGCCTACCTTGGATAAAGGTCAAAAACAGACAAATACCCCAATAGATAATGGCCGCTTCGATATAGACCAACATAAACTCATAGTTACGCGCGGTGATAATCTGCGCTTGTTTAAACAGCTCAGTCACCAATACGAGCGATGCTAGCGAAGTATCTTTTACCAGACTGATAAAGGTATTAGATAGCGGCGGTACGGATACGCGTAGTGCCTGCGGCAAAATAACATGGCGAAAGGTCTGCAAATACGTCAAGCCGACAGTCGAACCAGCTTCCCACTGTCCTTTTGGAATAGACAAAATGGATGCGCGCACCGTCTCTGACGCATAAGCACCAATATTTAGCGAAAAAGCGATGATCGCTGACGGAAAAGGATCAAGCTTGACCCCAACACTCGGTAAACCATAAAAGATAATAAATAGCTGTACCAGCATCGGCGTGCCGCGAATGGCAGACACATAGATGCGAGCAAGTCTATAGACAATCTCATGAACCCAACCAGCACGCGGCACGATACGAATCAGTGCCACGGTCAGCGCAATTGCCATACCGATCGCAAACGATATCAATGCCAGCGGTATCGAATAATAGATACCGCCTTTAAGCATCGGCCAAAAAGACGAGATAACAATCTGCGCCCGATCAGGACTCATAAACGGCAATAATGCCAATAAATCTGCTAACACTGACGTTATAGAAGCTAGCATTATTTTTGTTGACTTATATCAGCACCAAAGAATTCTTGGCTCAGTTTGGTGAGCGTTCCATCAGCGGCCAATGCTGCCATGGCTTCGTCTAATTTTGCCAATACCGCATCATCACCTTTTATCAATACCAAGCCTGAACCGGTTTGCTCACTAACAGGGGCCGTCAATTTAATCTCAAGCGCCGCATCTGGGAATTTTTTTAGATAATCCAAAATGGCAAGATTGTCATTCATGGTAAAGTCAGCGCGATCTTGTTTGACCAGCTGGATCGCTTGAGCCATACCATCAACAGGGATGACTTCAGCTTGATAACGCTCTGCAAGCTCACCATAGTTGCTGGTCAAGGACTGAGCACTACGTAGACCTTTTAAAGCCTCCCACGAGCTATAACGGTTATCATCTTTTGGCGCTAAAACCACTGCGCCTGACCAGCTATACGCTTGCGCTTTATCATATTTTGCTAAACGCTCAGGCGTGGTCAAGCTGACTTGGTTGGCAACCATATCAAAACGCTTGGCGTCCAAACCTGCGAGCATTGCATCCCACTGGGTTTCTTGAAACTCAACTTTAACGCCCAGTTTGTCAGCAACGGCACGCGTCACTTCGACATCATAGCCGGTCAGTTTGCCGCTCTCATCATGATAAGTGAATGGAGGATAAGTGCCTTCGGTACCGACGTTGATAGTGCCGCCGTTATTGATACGCTGTAGCAAATCAGAACCGCCACTTGCAGCGGTATCAGTTGCCTTGGTTTCAGCATCATTGGTAGGTGATTGACCACAAGCGGCAAGCAATACGGTACTTGCGGCAAGGGCTAAAAGCGTGCGACGTTTCATAAGACGTCCTTATCATAGTGAGTAAATAAAAGTGACTGAGTCAAATAAAGCAAAATATGTCCTGCCAATAAAATCGTACTGAAGAACAAGCAGATATCATCATAAATATCTGCTTGGTATTATTTGACTGTGACTGCTCAATTTGAGGATACACAGCATATTTTTCAATGCTGGTTTTATTTTATTCTTGAAAATTTGAGGCATTTTATGACAAATACTTATTCTAAATCTGCCCATTAGACACCTGCTCATGTGTATATTAACGCAATTTAGAAAGAATAAACGTACAAAAATAGTGAATATGCGTAAGGTTGTTATAGTTCACCTGAAAACTGGTATCGCTCACCTGCGTGCCACATTTTGACAAAAGTCAGTACTTGACCCGCTGAGTAAGTTTGACGACAAAGTACCAATGTAGGCGACTGCGCGGTAATCTGTAGTAACGCTGCAATCTCATCGGGTGCGGCTAGTGCTCGAATAGTATAGCTACCGCGCTCCAATGGGCTTTTTGCAATGAGATAATCACTGGTATTGACCACGCTAAAATCTTGCTCGATAAACTCTGGGACCTTTAGAGCATCCACCCAGCGCTCTTCAAACTGTATCGGCTGACCATCCGCAAAATGGATGATCTTGACCTCATATAAAACAGCGGCTTCGCTATCAATACTTTTACCTTTTTTCGATTCAGAAGTTTCAACCACCTTCTCAAGACCAAATTTACGCCGTAGCTCATCATTGAGCATAGAAGCAGTAATGCCACGCTTACTGACAACTTTTGCTTGATAATCACGATTGGCAGACTTTAAATCTTGAGCGATATTACGCACTTCTACAAACGTATGATTAAACTGCTGCTGCGCAACAAACGTCCCCGACCCTTGACGGCGCTCCAATACTCGCTCTTCGCTCAATTCCTTTAAAGCACGGTTGACCGTCATACGAGAGACACCAAACTCTTCTGCCAACGCCATTTCGGTAGAAATCGCATTGCCCGCTTGCCATTTACCTGAATGAATATTGTCCAATATCGCATTTTTAATGCGTTGATATGCCGGAATCGCCTTTATCGTATCCATTTTTAACCGTTAGTTTTACCAATAAGAATAGCGTCATAGTAACACGAGATAATCATACAAACCTCAGCAAAACCATATGGCAGCTGCCTGTTTGTCTAATCACTCACAAAAATAATGCAGCAACAAAGAAAAAAAACTTGCATGAAAAAATAATTCCTGATAATTTGTATATACAACTTTACGGCAGTGTAAATAAATTTAGCAGACTGACCGTATAAGACTCACTTTGATTACCCTATTGCCTCAACAGATATCACAAGGATATGATCATGACTACTGATAATGGATTGAACAAAACCCCCGAATATACTCGCCGTGACGAAAGCCGCGAAATCGCCGCGCCTACTGGCAGCACCCTACATTGCAAAAGCTGGCTGACCGAAGCTCCTTATCGTATGCTGCAAAACAACTTGCATCCTGATGTGGCGGAAAATCCAAAAAGTCTAGTCGTATACGGTGGTATCGGACGTGCAGCCCGTAACTGGGAAAGCTACGATCAAATCCTAGAGTCATTAAAAGAATTAGAAGATGACGAGACATTATTGGTGCAATCTGGCAAACCCGTCGGCGTGTTTCAGACACATGAAAATGCACCGCGCGTCTTGATCGCCAATTCTAACCTTGTGCCCCGCTGGGCAACGTGGGAGCACTTCAACGAGCTCGATCGTAAAGACTTAATGATGTATGGCCAAATGACCGCCGGTAGCTGGATTTATATCGGCACGCAAGGCATTGTCCAAGGTACTTATGAGACTTTTGTGGAAGCAGGTCGTCAGCATTATGACGGTAGCTGGGCAGGCCGTTGGATTTTGACCGCTGGTCTTGGTGGTATGGGCGGCGCGCAGCCATTAGCTGCAACCTTTGCTGGTGCAACCTCATTAAACATCGAGTGTCAGCAGTCTAGTATCGATTTCCGTTTGCGTACGGGCTACGTCGATAAACAAGCTGACAATCTTGACCATGCCTATGAGCTGATTAAGCAACATACTGCAGCTGGTGAAGCCGTTTCTATCGCCCTACTTGGTAATGCAGCAGACATCTTGCCTGAGATGGTAAAGCGTGCCAATGCAGGCGAAATCAAACCTGATTTGGTCACCGATCAAACCTCAGCACACGATTTAATCAATGGCTATTTACCAAGCGGCTGGACGGTTGAAGAATGGAAAGCGGCACAAGAAGACCCAGAGCAACATGCTACCTTAACCAAAGCTGCTGCCGCATCTTGTGCCGTACACGTACAGGCGATGCTAGACTTGCAGGCAATGGACATCCCAACGACCGATTATGGCAATAACATCCGTCAGGTGGCGTTTGATGAAGGCGTAAAAAATGCCTTTAATTTCCCAGGTTTTGTCCCTGCTTATATTCGTCCACTGTTTTGCCAAGGCAAAGGCCCATTCCGCTGGGTAGCGTTATCAGGTGATCCAGAAGATATCTATAAGACCGATCAAAAAATCAAAGAGCTATTCCCTGATAATCAGCACATTCATCGCTGGCTCGATATGGCAAAAGAGCGCATTCAGTTCCAAGGTCTGCCAGCACGTATCTGTTGGTTAGGTCTAGGTGAGCGTGATAAAGCAGGTCTTGCCTTCAATGAGATGGTCAAAAACGGCGAGCTTAAAGGTCCTATCGTCATTGGTCGTGACCATTTGGATACCGGTTCTGTTGCCAGCCCAAACCGCGAAACAGAAAGTATGAAAGATGGCTCAGATGCGGTATCGGATTGGGCATTATTAAACGGTATGCTGAATGTCGCAGGCGGCGCCACGTGGGTATCATTGCATCATGGCGGCGGTGTTGGTATGGGCTACTCGCAGCACTCTGGCATGGTTATCGTCGCTGACGGTACTGATGCCGCAGCCAAGCGTTTAGCGCGAGTACTGGTCAACGATTGTGGTTCTGGCGTTATGCGTCATGCCGATGCGGGCTATGAGTTGGCGATTAAAACTGCTAAGGATTACGGTCTAAATCTTCCTATGATTAAGTAATTCTCCATAGACACATAGATCACATGATTTTATCAAGGAAGATAATATGACCAAGCAAGATACCCTACAACTAGAGAAAACTAAGCAAGTTGCTAACACCGTGCCCGATACGACAACGCCAGAGACATTACTGTCAAAACCCATTGCACTACTGCAATTGACTGTCTTTAGTATGATCGGTTTGGTGATGTTTTTTGTGCCATTTACCATTGGTGAAAAAAGTACAATTTTGTTCGACCATGGTGCAACTTATCTGGTCAATCAGCAACATACTTTATCTGTAACGTTGTTATTTATGCTGATGATATTTGGAGTAAGTAAACCGTTTATTGATGGCTCATGGCGCAAAAACATCACCCATAAAATCCTAACTGTCTTTAAAGTACTGGGACTGGTATTAGCTGTGATGTATATCACTGGTAACGCTCCAGCCTTTATGATGGAAAAAGATATGCTGCCGTTTTTATTTGAAAAACTGGCGCTACCCGTTGGTATGATTGTGCCGCTTG
This sequence comes from Psychrobacter sp. S4(2024), assembly GCF_036861305.1. Taxonomy (NCBI): domain Bacteria; kingdom Pseudomonadati; phylum Pseudomonadota; class Gammaproteobacteria; order Moraxellales; family Moraxellaceae; genus Psychrobacter; species Psychrobacter sp. S4(2024). The sequence goes on from NZ_JAZAQR010000001.1 coordinate 738,386, forward strand.
GGGCTTTGATTCTGGCGTTTTTAGTGGGTTTTGGTTTGCTTGAGATGGTTGGTGTATTGATGCAGCCGATTATGAAACCTATCTGGAAAACGCCGGGCGCATCAGCGATTGATGCAGTTGCTTCTTTTGTGGGTAGTTATTCGATTGGCTTACTTATCACTAATCGTGTGTATCTGCAAAAGCAATATTCTGCGCGTGAAGCCATTATCATTGCGACTGGTTTTTCAACTGTATCAGCTGCGTTTATGGTAATTGTTGCCAAAACACTGGGATTGATGGAATTTTGGAATCTGTTTTTTTGGTCAACGCTAGTGATTACCTTTATTGTCACCGCTATCACTGCCCGTATTCCACCAATTAGTCGGTTTGATAATGAGGTTGAGCGTCCAAATTTAGACTACAAAAGAGGCACGCGTCTAAAAGCGGCATATGAGCTAGGTTTGTCCACGTCACGCCGTGCATCAGATTTTAAACAGATTCTATGGACCAACTTTCGTGATGGCTTGACAATGGCAGCCGCTATTGTGCCCTCTATTATCGCCGTTGGACTCACTGGTTTATTATTGGCAAAGTACACGTCAGTATTTGACGCTTTAGGTTTACTGCTTTACCCCTTTACTTGGTTGGGCGGTTTGCCAGAGCCGCTCGTCGCTGCCAAAGGCATGTCTGCAGGATTGGCTGAGATGTTCTTGCCCGCATTATTGCTCAGTGAAGCGGATATGTTGACCCGTTATGTCGCAGGCGTCATCTCTATTAGCAGTGTGCTGTTCTTTTCTGCCATGATTCCTTGTGTACTAGCAACTGAGATTCCTATCTCTGTTGGGAAAATGGTCATCGTTTGGTTCCAGCGTGTAGCACTTAGTATCTTACTGGCAGCAGCTTTTGGACATTTGGCAATGTCTTTCGGCTGGATAAGTTAGGATAGATTGCACCTATTAATACAAGCACAACATCAATACTCCACCATATAATAAATACAGCTAATAACATTTAACCCTAGGATTACCACCATGACTGCTATCAAAAAATTAACCCTACAGCCACGTCAGCTTAGCTTTGAGATACTACGCGATATCTATGAGCAGCCCGTCATATTGACCTTGCCTGATAGCGCTTATGAGGCAATAGACGCCTCGCACGAAGATGTACAAACAATTATCCGCCGTGATAAAAGCGCTTATGGTATCAATACAGGTTTTGGTCTGTTGGCAAAAACCCGTATCAGCGATGATCAGTTAGAATTACTACAGCGTAACCTTATCGTGTCTCACTCGGTGGGCACTGGCGAAGCATTACCAGCCAATGTGGTTCGCCTGATTATGGTGATGAAGGTGACCAGTTTGGCACAAGGTGTTTCTGGCGTCCGCCGCGCCGTGGTCGACAGCTTACTGGGCTTAATTAATAACCAAATTACCCCAAATATCCCTGCCAAAGGCTCAGTGGGTGCTTCAGGAGATCTCGCACCTTTATCGCATATGACACTGGCGATGATGGGCGAAGGTCATGTTTATGTTGATGGTAAAAAAGTACTGGCCGTTGATGCTTTAGCACAGCATGGTCTTGAGCCAATCACCCTTGCGGCAAAAGAAGGTCTTGCCCTGATTAATGGCACTCAAGTATCAACTGCATTGGCACTACGTGGTTATTTCTTAGCACGTGATTTGCTTGAGACGGCAACCATCGTCGGCTCACTGTCTATCGATGCGGCTAAAGGCTCAGATGCGCCATTTGACGCACGCATTCACGAAGTACGTGGTCATCATGGTCAAATTGAAATCGCCAAAGCGCACCGTCAGCTGATTAAAGGCAGTGCCATTCGCGCCTCACACGATGGCGAGCAAGACGACAGAGTACAAGATCCTTACTGCCTGCGTTGCCAGCCACAAGTGATGGGCGCTTGCCTTGATATCATCAATCAAGCAGGCAAGACACTGCTAATTGAATCAAATGCTGTAACCGATAATCCACTTATCTTTAACAATGAAGACGGTCCAGTTGCTATCTCAGGTGGTAATTTCCATGCTGAGCCAGTAGCTTTTGCTGCTGATATTTTAGCCTTGGCCATTGCTGAGATTGGTTCTATGTCTGAGCGCCGTATCGCTTTGCTGATCGATGCTACTTTATCAGGTGGTTTGCCGCCATTCTTAGTTGATAATGCTGGGGTCAACTCAGGCTTTATGATTGCCCATGTCACTGCAGCAGCGCTCGCTTCAGAGAATAAATCTATCGCCCATCCGGGCAGTGTCGATAGCATTCCAACTTCTGCCAATCAAGAAGACCATGTATCGATGGCAACTTATTGCGCCCGTCGCTTATATGAGATGGCGCAAAATACCGCCACCATTATCGGTATTGAGCTATTAGCCGCTGGTCAAGGTATCGACTTCCATCGTGGGTTAGAGACCTCAGAGCCTTTAACTTTGGCACATCAGAAACTACGCGACCAAGTAACTTTTTATGATAAAGACCGCTACCTAGCCCCTGACATTGAAGCGGCAAAGCAGCTGGTATTAGATGGTACGCTTGCTGAGCATTGGCAGTCATTGCGTAGTAATTGGTACGACTCTAAATAAAGGCTGATTGCAAAAAGGAATCTGGCGATGACATCTCTAACAAATAAAGCAGCAAGCACGATTACCCATACAGAAGCCGTGAGCCATACGGCAGCTAATATGAGTCGCTGGACAGGACGTGCGGAGCCGTTTGAGACAGCTCGCGCTCGCTACTGGTATCAAATAGCGCAGCCTTATGCCTTTGATAGCACCAGTCAGCAAAACGGCCAGCGTATTGGGCTGGTCGGTTTCGCTTGTGACCAAGGTGTCAGGCGCAATCAAGGACGTGTGGGCGCAAGAGCCGCACCGCCATTGATTCGTCAGGCGTTTGCTGCACTGCCAGTCATCGCTGAGCTACAGCAGCGCTTTGACAATCAACTGCCAACCTTACTGGGTGATGCGGGTGATATTCACTGCCATGATCATGATGAATTTGCCGCAAACATGCTAGAACAAGCACAACTCAATTATGCCGATAAGGTAAGCCAGATTATCAAGCAAGGTGGCTTACCCATCGGTCTTGGCGGTGGTCATGCTATTGCTTATGGTAGTTTTTTAGGATTGTGGCAAGCGCTGCAGCAGACAGACGCTACCAATAATACAGACGCGCTGCTGCGTATTGGCATTATTAACTTTGATGCTCATCTTGATATTCGTCAGTCTGATGTCGCTACCTCGGGTACGCCATTTCGACAAATTGCCGAGCATCTTGACGAGCAAGGTCAGCCATTTAATTATTGTTGTATTGGCGTCAGTCGTTTCTCTAACACCGCTGCGCTCTTTGATCGTGCTGAGCAATTGGGCGTGCATATCATCAGTGATGAAGAGTGTACCAATAAAAAATGGAAAAAAATTGCTGCTCAAATAACCAGTTTCATCGAGAGCGTCGATATTATTTATTTAACCATTGATATGGATTGCTTACCATCTAGCGTCGTACCTGGTGTCAGTGCACCTGCTGCCTATGGTATTGAGCTCAGTTTCGTTGAGCGCGCGGTCAAACTTATCTTGTCCTCTGGTAAGGTAAAAGTAGCCGATATTGCTGAGATCAACCCTACTTTTGATATTGATTCGCGTAGCTGCAAAGTTGCCGCTCGTCTTTTGGCTACTATTATCGAGCAGCATTTACTAAATTTATAGATAAAGGCTTATAAGTTTAACTTTAGAAATGAATTTTATATATTTACCTGATTATCAGTATTAAGCAGGAGCTTATTATGAACAACTCTAGCGAACAGATACTTGACGACTCTATCAACACTACCGATGCTATGGATGCCTTAACAACGTTTGACCATATTATTATCAATGCCAATCTTGCGACTTTTTCAGCGCAATATGGTTTCGATACTTATGCTGAGAATAAAAACAGTATATCCACAGCCGCAAAAAGCATGCCTTATGGTCAATTAGAAAACGCTGCTATCGGCATCAAAGACCGCAAAATTGCATGGATTGGGGCGCATACGCAAATAACACCCTCTCTCACGCATTATCAAAGTCAGCAAATCACTGACGCTGATAATCATTGGATAACGCCTGGATTGATAGATTGCCATACTCATATCGTCTATGGCGGCAACCGCAGCAATGAGTTTGAAGCGCGTCTACACGGTGCCAACTATCAAGATATCGCTGCCCAAGGTGGCGGTATTGTCTCAACAGTTCGTTCCACTCGCGAAGCCAATATCGAAGAATTGTTTGCACAGAGTGAAAAACGACTGCTGGCGCTTATCAAAGAAGGTGTGACCAGTATCGAGATTAAATCTGGTTATGGACTAGACTTAGACACTGAACGTAAGATGCTGATTGTAGCGCGCGCACTCGGTGACAAACACAATATTCATGTCAGCACCACTTATTTAGCTGCTCATGCCCTACCACCTGAATACAAAGATCGTGTCGATGACTATATTGAGCAAGTTTGCCAGTGGTTACCAATCTTGCATAGCGAGGGCTTGGTCGATGCAGTCGATGGCTTTTGTGAAAACATTGCCTTTAATGCTGAGCAGATTAAGCGCGTCTTTGAAGTCGCACGCTCATTAAACTTACCGATGAAACTGCATTCTGAACAACTATCAAATATAGGCGCTAGCGCCTTAGTTGCTGAATATCAAGGATTATCAAGCGACCATCTTGAGCACTTAGTAGAAGACGATATCAAAAAAATGGCAGCAAGCAATACCGTTGCTGTGCTGTTGCCAGGCGCGTTTTATACCTTACGTGATACCAAGTTGCCACCGATCGAAGAACTGCGTAAACATCAAGTACCAATGGCAATTTCGACTGACTGTAATCCAGGTACCTCACCGCTGACCTCACTGCTATTAGCGATGAATATGGGCTGTACGCTATTTTATATGACCCCTGAAGAAGTATTGGCAGGGGCAACGGTTCATGCAGCTCAAGCGTTAGGTCTAGCTGATAAAGGGCGTATAGAAGTGGGCTGTGATGCAGACTTGGCACTTTGGGATATCACTCGCCCTGCTGATTTAGCCTATCAAATGGGGTTAAATCCTATTGAAGGTATTATGATCAAAGGTGCATGGCGTTAAACTTCACCACTCGTTTTTGACCACGCTCTTTTAAATCCTAAAAAGCCCCAATCAATGAACGATTGAGGCTTTTTGGTTTATGAAAAGAATTTATGACATTAACAACTTATGTCTTATATTGAGTTCAATATAAAAGAGTTACGTTCAGAATAGCATTATGCTGGGATAAATTTCTCTCGCTTGCTGTGCGCTTCGCACTCCAGAGGCTTCGCAAAATTTATCCCAACAGTACTGTATTCTTTTTAAATTGAATCGACTGTAGTATGATCTATAAACCGCTCTTAGTTCAAGATACCATAAGCAACTAAGGCATCGGCAACACGTTTAAAGCCGACGATATTAGCGCCAGTCATATAATCGATATAACCTTTATCAGTTTGATGGTATTTTTCTGAGGCTTCAGCAGCGCCGTCATGAATATTTTTCATAATAACTTTTAAACGTGCATCAATCTCTTCAAAAGTTTTGTACTGACGTACTGAGTTCTGTGACATCTCAAGACCAGATACTGCTACGCCGCCTGCATTTGCCGCTTTACCTGGAGCATAGTGCACACGGTGCAAGCGGATATGATCAATTGCTTCTGCAGTCAATGGCATATTAGCACCTTCAACCACATACTTAATGCCGTTCTCAACCATCAGCTTAGCGTCGTCTGCATTCACTTCGTTTTGCGTGGCTGATGGGATAGCGATATCGCCTTTGATATGCCAAGGCTTTTGTCCAGCAAACCATTCACCGCCATAGACAGCTACATAATCTGCTAATGGTTGGCTTTTTGCTTTTTGCGCTTTTAACCAGTTGATTTTTTCTTGATTTAGACCCGTCTCATCATACAAGGTACCTTGCGAATCAGATACGGTGACCACAACACCGCCCAGCATATGAGCTTTTTCAGCAGCATGTAGAGAGACGTTACCCGCGCCTGAAACCAGTACTCGCTTACCATCTATGCGCTCATTTTGAGCCGTTAGCATATTTTCTAAGAAGTAAACCGCGCCATAGCCCGTCGCTTCCGTACGCATCAAACTTCCACCAAACCCTACGCCTTTACCAGTCAATACACCGCCGTATTCGCGGGTCAGGTTTTTATACATGGCAAACATATAGCTGATTTCGCGTCCGCTAACGCCGATATCACCTGCCGGTACGTCCGTATCTTTATTGATATAGGGATGCAGCTCACGCATGAAAGCATAGCAAAAACGACGGATTTCGTTGTCTGACTTGCCCTTTGGATCAAAATCAGAACCACCTTTAGCGCCGCCCATTGGCAAACCAGTCAAGGCATTTTTAAAAATTTGCTCAAAACCTAAGAACTTTAAAACCGATTGATTGACGGTTGGGTGAAATCTAATACCACCTTTATAAGGTCCTAACGCGTTACTAAATTGGACACGCCAGCCGCGATTGACCTGTACTACACCTTTATCATTTTCCCAGTTGATACGGAAACCCATCACGCGGTCAGGCTCAACCAAGCGCTCAAAAACTTTGAAAGCATCATATTCAGGATGAGAGTCATATAGTGGCGCAATCGTGATTGCAACTTCTTTTACTGCCTGAATAAACTCAGGTTGATGGGCGTAACGTGCTTCGATTTTTTCGATTGCCTGACTGATACTCATATAGGTTCCTTAGGGTAGAAATTGTAATCGTGCTGATTTACACCGGCGCACTATCGCATACCCGAAAATGATAGGATGGTGAACACAGATGTAGGATTGATGTCGCTGCTATACGCTATCTGGTATGACAACTGGTGGGATTAGAATCCAACGGTTTGGGTCGCTAAATTATGATAAAGAAGCCCAGACTATTTTTATCTCATAACTGTATATCATTTTTTTGATGTATACGTCTAGTAAATATCAGCATCATCAAAAGTTATGGATAAGTTTTTATCATTAAAATATCTGAAAATAGTGCGTAGTAAAAACTTAATAATTAAAAAAAGGTGATTAGTTTAGAAAGCTTTAGACAACTAAAGCAAATATTGAAGCATTTGTCTTTAACAATGAATAATGATTTCATTAGCACTATCAAAAGACGTCGATGAAGAGCGCATTCGAGCTATGCAGCTTTTATTGTCACTGGGTGATCGTATAGGCCGCGAATTGGCTTGTGGTAGCACCGACCGTATCATGATTCAAAGTGTGAAAAACTATGTAATCATGACTTCATCAGGTTATAAGACTGCAATGAATATTAGGGCTAAACTGAATGCCAAACTTGGCTTAATATTCTTAGATATTGAATGTGCTTTGGAGGCATTGATGAAATTAATGGGATAAGTGGTGTTAAAGAACCATCAACGCTGTTTGATACCTCATCTAGCTATCAATCGCTTTATCAATAACACTTTAAATGAAAATAGGCACCTTGTCTTATAAAAATTATTTAAGGCATTGCACACTGTTTATATGCAATGAGTCGTTAGTACATTTAAGTAATGGAAATAGCCATTCACAATGAGATGGTAATACATCAAGGCATCTGATGTGGCAACGCTCATTCTAAAGCTACTCAAACTGCCTGCCACTGCTGCCGAGTGATCTTATATAGCACATGTTCAGCGAGTAAGTGATTTGACTCAAGTGCAGGATGATAAAAATTGTTTTGCGTATCAGTCATCCTGATACGCTTCATAAGCAGTTGAGAGCGCTTATTAATCACAGCAGTAAATGCAACCACCTCATCAAGCTCTAGCTCGCTGAAAGCAAAATCTAAAGACGCACGAGCAGCTTCAGTTGCATAGCCTTGTCCCCAAAACTCCTTACGCAGTCGCCAAGCAATCTCGACACAAGGAGCAAAAGACATATCAGCATGCGTCTGATTTAAGCCAACAAAACCAATAAAGGCATCATTTTTGTTTGAACCCTTTTTTAGACTGAGCGCCCAAAATCCCCAACCATTATCTTCAATCAGCTGCTGGCATTTACTCGCAATAATATCGCTCACTTTAGCTGGTAAAAGCTTGGGAAAATACTTCATAACCTCTGGATCGGCATTCATAGCAGCAAATATTGCAAAATCGCTTGCTTGCCACTGTCTAAGATACAGACGCTCTGTTTCTATACAAGGTTGCATTTGGTACTCTATAAAGCTCATTAAATTGCCTATTTACATAATTTCTCAAGTCATTCTTATGATGGCTACCCAGTTTAAGCCGCCATAATCAATAGTCGGCTTATGATTATGGCTGGTAGTTATCATTAGTAACTTATCCGCCATTGTAATCACCTAGCCTTTCTCTTAGTATCGTTTGATAAGTATCGTTTGATAAGTATCGCTTAATAAGCATATTGATTACAGTCAGCTTCAGGTAAGAAAGCTTACTTCAAATGGTACTTCATTAGATAAAAACAGACAATAAATTAGGTAAAACATATGGAAAACTCAAAGCAGTTAACATCAGAGCAGCCACTACGCATCGATATCGTATCAGACGTCGTTTGTCCTTGGTGTGTCGTCGGCTATCGCCAACTAGCAGCAGCACTAGAGCAAACCAATACTGATCATGAGATACATTGGCATCCGTTTGAGCTAAATCCTAATATGCCAAGCGAGGGTCAAAACATGCGTGAGCATATCATGGAGAAATATGGCTCAAGCAAAGCCGAGTCAGATGCTAGCCGCGCCAGAATAGCCGAGGCAGGTTCTGATGTCGGCTTTCAGTTTAATTTTAATGATGACTTGCGTATGCACAACACCTTTAATCTGCATCAGCTTTTGCATTGGGCTGAGCAGCAAGGGCGCATGCATGAGTTAAAGCAGGTATTATTTATCGCGCATTTTACCGATAATAGAAACCTCTCTGATATCAAGGTACTTGCCGATATTGCTGCAGAGATTGGGTTAGATGGTAAAGAGGCGCTGACGGTTTTAGAAGACCAGCGGTTTGCCAATGCCGTACGTGAGGTAGAGCAGCATTGGCGAAGGCAAGGTATTCAAAGCGTCCCTGCTATTATTTTTAATGAGCAGCACTTGGTTAGTGGCGCGCAAGGCGTGGACAATTATGTCAATATTTTAGAGCAGCTAGCCAATATGAAAGAGTAAATTAAGATTTTTTAGTAGGATCATTTATATGAATAAAGATAAACCAATCACCCTATCAGATGAAACTGAGATCCTTATCTTAGATCAACTACGGGTTTATATGAATGAGGAATTCGATATCGATATTGGTAATTTGCCCGCTAAGTTCTTATTGGATTTTATCATCGAAACTGTAGGTCCGCATTTTTATAATCAAGTGGTCGATGATATGGAGCCATGGCTATACGAGAGGTTTACGGGGATGTTAGAAGATATGCATAGCTTTAAAAAGGACTAAAAGATAGACAGAAAAAAGCCGCTCCTATGATACCTATGATAGGAGCGGCTTTTTCGTATTCTATGATGCTAATTTTATAACTGTTACAAGTTAAAAATGAATAACCGTACGAATACTCTCGCCTTTATGCATTAAATCAAACGCTTCATTGATGTCCTCTAATGGCATCGTATGAGTGATAAAGTCATTTAATGGAATATCACCTTGCATATAACGATCGACATAGCCGGGTAATTCCGTGCGACCTTTGACGCCCCCAAAAGCTGAACCACGCCAGACGCGACCAGTCACTAGCTGGAATGGACGGGTTGAGATCTCTTTGCCTGCACCAGCGACACCGATGATGACCGACTCGCCCCAACCTTTATGACAGCACTCAAGCGCTGAACGCATAACATCGACATTACCGATACACTCAAATGAGTAATCTACACCGCCATCCGTCATCTCAACGATAACCTCTTGGATAGGTTTGTCATAATCTTTAGAGTTGATGCAATCAGTCGCGCCTAGCTTTTTGGCGAGCTCAAATTTATCTTCGTTAATATCAATACCGATAATACGACTGGCTTTTGCCATTTTTGCACCGATAATAGCCGCTAAGCCAATACCACCAAGACCGAAAACCGCAACGGTCGCGCCTTCTTCAACCTTAGCGGTATTCATGACTGCACCCAGACCAGTGGTCACACCACAACCAAGTAAGCAAACTTTTTCTAACGGTGCATTGGCGTCAACTTTGGCTAAAGAGATCTCTGGCAATACCGTATATTCAGAAAAGGTTGAGCAACCCATATAATGGTAGATTGGCTGACCGTCTTTATAAAAACGGGTGGTGCCATCTGGCATCAAGCCTTTACCTTGGGTCTCACGTACCGCTGAGCATAAGTTGGTTTTACCTGAAGTACAGAACTTACATACGCCACATTCTGCGGTATATAAGGGAATGACATGGTCACCCACTTGCACGCTAGTCACGCCTTCGCCGATTTGCTCAACGATACCGCCACCTTCATGACCTAGGATAGCTGGGAATACGCCTTCTGGGTCTTCACCAGATAAAGTAAACGCATCGGTATGGCAGACGCCACTGGCGATGATTTTGACCAATACTTCGCCTTTACGCGGTAGCATGACGTCCACTTCTTCAATCGATAATGGCTGATTAGGGCCCCAAGCAATGGCAGCTTTTGATTTGATAAATTTATCTGACATAAAAGTGTCTCTTTTTAATGGTTGAATTTTAATAGTGTGATTATTTTATATTACTTCCCTGCTAATGATAATATAGCATATTTGCAAATATCTTTTACACAGTGGTAATAATCATGAAGTGGGATGGTATCAGTGAGTTTGTCTATGTGGCAGAATTTGAGAGCTTTACTAAAGCGGCGGCAAAGCTTGCCATCTCGACAGCGCAAGTAAGCCGGCAGGTCACTGCACTGGAGAAGCGGCTCAATACCAAGCTGCTGTATCGGACCACGCGTAAAGTGTCGCTAACAGAAGAAGGGCGGGTGTTTTATCAGCATTGCCGCAGCATCCTTGATGGACTTGATGCCGCAGAGCAAGCGGTCAGTAATTTGCAGTCCAAACCGCAAGGTCGAATCAATCTGACAGCTCCTGTCACCTATGGAGAGCAGCAGCTATTACCACTGATAAATGATTTTATGGTGCAATATAGTGATATCGAAGTGACGGCTTTTTTGAGCAATCAGAAGATTGATTTGATTGAAGGTGGTTATGACTTAGCAATACGTATCGGTAAGCTGAGCGACTCTACGATGATGGCAAAAAAACTCAGTCACCGTACCAACTTTGTCTGTGCATCGCCCGCTTATTTTGAGAAATATGGTCGCCCAAAAACCTTGGATGAACTCAGTCAACACAGCTGCTTATTGGGTACACTTGATTATTGGCATTTTAAAGAAGCGGATACAGAGCGCAATATACGCGTGAGCGGTAAGATACGGTATAACAGCGGTTATAGCTTGGTTGATGCCGCGCTAAAGGGGCTTGGTATCGTACAACTGCCAGATTATTATGTACAAAAACATCTAGCAACCGGTCGTTTAATGACGGTATTGGACGAATATAGAGAGCAAGAAGAAGGGATATGGGCAGTCTACCCGCACAACCGTCATTTATCGCCAAAAATTAGGCTGTTGGTGGACTATCTAGCAGATCATTTGGCTTAATAATTCGTTAAGGCATGTTGCAAAGCGACTCTTTACTATGCACCGTTTATTACGCACAATGTAAAGATGCACTATAAGGACTCGATGTTGCCAACCATCACTCATTGAACAAACGACCACTATAAAAAAGGATTTTTTATGCTTAAGATTATCTCTATTGCTGCCTTAGCTTTGGCTGTATCCTCTTGCGCCAGTGTTGAAAATATTTTAAACGCACCTGATAAGATGCCATCAATGCCAGACACGATGACTGCTATCAATGCTAAAAAAGGTTTGGTTACGATGCAAAGTAATCATTCCGTGCAAGATACTGCTGATAAGCTGGCAGCGATTATTGAAAGCAAAGGCATGAAGGTGTTCGCACGCGTCGATCATCAAAAAAATGCACAAAGTGTCGATTTAACATTAAGACCAACACAAGTTATTATGTTTGGTAATCCAAAAGCGGGTACGCCATTGATGCAATGCGAGCAAAGCGTCGCCATCGACTTACCGCAAAAAATTCTCATCAGCGAAGATGCCGATAAAAAAGTATGGCTGTCATATAATAATCCTGAGTATTTAAAAAATCGTCATAACATTAAAGGTTGCGATACCGAGATTGCTAACATCTCAAAAGCGCTCAACAGTGTTAGTAAGGCAGCTATTGCCAAGTAAATTTCTAGCAAAAAATTTAATAAATAAAAAGGTGGGTAGCCAAATCGCAACCCACCTTTTTTCTATCTCTAAAATATTAATTTATTTATTAGCAATGCTCAGAGCGTGCTATTTGCTCATGCAACTCTACTTTTAATTTCTTTGCACATTCGATAATCTTTTTTCGATCGGCAGGGATAGCACCATACTCAATGGCAATTTCGCGCATTTGTACGGTGACATCGTAGTGCGGGTAACTGGCATGGCGATGGAATAAGCGCGCATCCACTTCAATCAGCGCAGCAAAATCATGCAGCTCTTGCAAGGTATCTGCCAGCAGATGGCACCACTTATAGCCTTTAAACTCTATCTGCATAAAATCGACGTATATCGCCATAGAGCTATCCCTTTATTTATTGCTTTAAAATAATCTAAGTACTTTTACTCTAGTGCATCTACCACACACAAATCAGTATAACCTTGGTAATTCCCTTACGTTTTTCTTTAGCTGCTTAAGTACTTGCTGGTACTCATTATTACTCAGATCTATCGTGCTCAAACGCCCATAACGCAGCTGGCGATAATCCTTTTTAATCTGCTCGATTTTCATTTGAGCCACTGTTAAAGCATTGCTGTCTACCAACTGACTAGGACTACTATTTTGAGTGTTTGTTTCAGGTTTTGGACGAGCACTTGTATCAATTGACATTGCCAAGCGTTCAAGCCATGCCAATTGCCCTTCACTCTCAAACCTAGCCAACGTTTTATTATTCTTGCCAATACGTTTTGATAGCTGTGCAAGTGGCAGATCTGCTGGATGCCAGCGCTTGCGGCGGCGTTGCCAAATGACAAAAACGAGAATTACCATGACGGTAATAGCACTTGCTGCCAACCAAATAATTTGCTGCATCACTGAGCGGATGTTGAACCATTTGAGTAGCGAGTCCGCTTGCTTGTCCTGATCGTAACCGACGACGTCTTTTTGCCAATAGTAGCTGGCTTGGTCTGACAGGCGGCGCAAGGTTTGTAGCATCTGATACTGCTGATAGCTGATTTGCGCGCTAGCCCCATCGCCAAACATCGTAGCCCCTTGTGACTGCGTCAGCGCATCCATGCCTTGCTCGACGCGCTCAGGCGCTACAAACGCAGTCGGATCGACACGTACCCAGCCTTGACCCTCAAGCCAAACTTCCGTCCAAGCGTGCGCATCCTTTTGTCGCACCTCCCAAACATTCCCACTGCGGCTTAGCTCGCCACCTTGATAGCCTGCCACGACCCGTGCAGGTATGCCAGCGGCGCGCATCATAAAGGTAAAGCTGGAAGAATAGTGCTCACAAAACCCCGCTTTGGTCTCAAATAAAAACTCATCAATACGGTTATTATTCAGCCGTGGCGGAGATAGTGTATAACGAAAGTCTGTTTTATGAATCCAGCGCTCAATAGCTGCCATATAGCGTAGAGGATCTGAGCCTGACTGGGCAAAAAGCTGCTGGGCTAATGCTCGTGCTTGTGGGTTGCCTTTATTAGGCAAGGCAAGATTTAGTCGTCGCACCTCGTCAGTGAGTATAGGGTCAATCTGCATCGGCGTAAACTGTGCTACATCGTAGCGTAATTGCTGGGTAACAGGCTGGTCTTTTAACAGGGTAAAGTCTGAGGTGACACTGACATCTTGCTGCTGGGTAAACGGATAATCGAGTCCAAATAACCAGTTCTGCTGAGTAGGTTCTAAGATAATCTGATAAGTGTTGGGGGCAGCTTTCACCGCATCAGGAACAGTCGAAAATGCATTTTCAATCCAAGTAGGTATAGGTAACGTAGGCTGCCATGTTCGCTGCTGAGGGCTTTGACGCCATGTAACCCCGTCAAAATCGCTAAATACCAATCCTCGCCAATACAACTCCTGCTGCGGGGGTCGATTGTCTGTAAACTCTACGCGGAAAGCCAATTCGGTTGACTGACCTAAATTAGCAAAATCGCCTGGCGACATACTATCAGAGACGCCTGTGGTCGCTTGCTGACCTGATAACTGTACTGACCACAGTGGGGGCAAACGCGGAAAGAATAGGAATAGCACCACCAATAGTGGCAATGCTCCAATACCCAATACACCCAAGGTGCGCAGACGACCATCACCGCGACTATTCCCATCATCATTTAGCGCGATAAATGCCAGCAACACAACAATCGTGCCAACAATCACTTCTAAAGTCGTTATTAACCCTTGATCCATCAAAAACAACGCTGCAAGTACAAACAGTGAAAGATTCAACACCACATAAGCATCGCGGCGCTTGTAAAGCTCCCACAGTTTACTGATAAGGCAGAGCACTAAAAATGCCACACCCATATCCAGTCCAAATGCAGTATTGTAGGTCAGCCACAATCCTGCCAGCCCCAATAAGAAGCCAAGCATTTGCATGCCTTGATAGACGCGTTTTAAATATGCTATTTTTTTAAACCGCACTTTGATGCGTGGCAATTGGGCAATAATACTGACGACAGCAAAACCCATTAGCCATAATGGTAAGTGTGCCGCATGAGGTGAAATAACAATGACTTGGGCAATTAATACCCAATAATAGGCTGGTAGCGCTAAAAAATTGCGATACCATTTTCTAGCGTAACCGTGTTCAACACTAGCGCGGGTGCTTTGACCCGTTGCCAATTGCTCAAAAATGGCTGTCTCTGTAGAATTTTTAGTAAGAAAATCGATCGATACATTTTCAATATCATTTGAGGAAGATCGTTTAGAATTGTTCATGGCGCTTTTGCCAATCTTAGCAAGCAAGCCTTTGCAAAGCTGTCGCCCTCGCCCGTCATTACCGCAGAGGAAAATTCAGACGGTGCCTCATTTGGTAAGCACATATTAAACGGCACACCCAATTGCCCTAATATGAGCGTGCCGTGAGCCAGTTGTGCCAGCTTCTGTTCATGCTGCGCAGCTGGCATATCGGCATAATCCAAGGTTTGCTCGTGACCAACAGGATCGGCAAAATGCTTGGTAAGCATACCCTGACCGCGCGCTACGTGACCCCAAGAAACCCGTGCCAGTGACTCTCCTTCGATATAGCCATCTAGCCGCTCAAAGTCATCTTGACCTTGCCGATATTGCCCGCCTATAGGTAAATCCTCCAAACTGGCAACTGCATACTGCGCTTGCCAATCAAATACTTCAGGTTTTGGATAGACCCAAACCTTACGGGAAAAATACACGTAAGACCATGCCCGCATGATACCCAAAGGGTAAACCGTTTTTATTTTTAACCGTGGTAATTCAAACTGCCCACGATTCTGCGTCGGTACAGGCAAGCGAATAATTTGCTCGTTTTGCAGTCGTGTCACCAGTATTGACTGTTTATTATCAGCGTTATGTTTAATTTTTTTACTGGTTTTTTTATCTTTTTTGCTATTAGCCTTGCCATCAGTCTGCTCAAAGCTAAATAACAACTGCCGTCTTGGTTGACGGCTCTCACTGCGCAGCTGCAAAGTCACCCAAACAGGCGCACCTGCTTCTGCCATAGTCACCTCAAGTAAACGTATTTGCAGGCCTGAAATGTGCGCAAAGGTTACATGAAAGCTGATCAGCCAAACGCTAATCAAATAAAAACATAAACCTAACACCAAGTTATTGCCATAGTTAATACCGGCAATAAAAGTAATGATCAGCAGCACCGCAAATAGCATGCCTTCCCGGCTAAAAAATATATAGACATTACGCAAATTGAGGGTGGCGCTGTCACTTTTGGGCGCACGCGAAGCGAACCATCGATTGGCTGCTGAGGCAGCTGTTACGGTGAAAGCTTTTGGCAAAAGGCTCATGGCTACCCTATCGTTACCATAAAATTGACAATATCATTGATATTCAGAGAAAGCGTTCGATACCAATATGTTGAATAACCACTTAGAGAATCGCCTTCAGTGTTAAATGATTTTAGATGAGCATTTATCGAATCATAAACATTTAAACAATAACTGCTACTTCTGCCAAAATACGTTGAGAAATGGTCGGGGTAGCTTGCCCGCCAGTGACATGGGCTGGCACAAAACGCTGACCCAAACGATGGTCAGTGACTGCAGCAAATACCGCTTGAATATCTTCAGGCGTGACCTCCATATGTCCTGATACATAGGCGTAAGCCTGCGCGGCGCGCTGTAGCGACAATAAACCGCGCGGCGACAGCCCATGATACTCTTGGCTTGCTCGCGTCTTTGCGACCAGACGCTGAAGATAATCCAAGACCACATCTGCGATGTATACCTGCTTAACCCCTTGCTGCGCCAATAACACCGCTTCCGTATCAAGCACCGCACCCAAACTGTTTAAAAGCTCGCGGCGATCTTGACCTTTTAACAATGCCCGCTCTGCTGCAGCTGATGGATAACCAAGCGATAAGCACAATAAAAATCGATCTAGCTGCGACTCAGGAAGTGGGTAAACACCTGCTTGCTGCAAAGGGTTTTGAGTGGCTATCACAAAAAATGGCCTGGGTAAGGGATAACTTTGCCCATCTTGTGTCACTTGCCGCTCCTCCATCGCTTCAAGTAAAGCGCTCTGGGTTTTGGGACTTGAGCGATTGATCTCATCAGCGAGCAGCAGCTGGGTAAAGATAGGACCTGCTCGAAACTCAAATTGGCGCTTATTTTGATCATAGATACTCATGCCCAATATATCGGCAGGCAGCATATCATTGGTGAACTGCACACGGCTAAAGCTTAAGCCTAATAACTGGGCTAAACCTTGTGCCAAGGTCGTCTTACCCATACCCGGCAAGTCTTGTAGCAATAAATGACCGCCTGCTAAAATACCACTAAGCGCAAGCTTAACTACTTGCGATTTATCCAATACGATTTGATTCAATTGCGCCATTAACTGAGCAATTTTTTGCTGATTATGGCTATAATCAGCAGCACTAGGCACCGTTTGAGGACGCGTTTCTGATATCAGCTGATGTTTCGATGAAAGGGGCATATTAGTGGCTGCGTTAAGGCGATTATGGGTTTAATTTGTGAGGAAAACAAAAGGTATCAAGTAAGGTTTATTTGTCATTTTCAACGCTTGGGGCAGCTGCGCGAAGGGTAGACAAGTAGGCAATCACATCAGCGCGCTCTTTAGAATCTGGCATCGGGTCTGACAGCATTTTTGAATCTGGCATGGCTTTTTCAGCATCCGCAATATAAGTATCAAGGGTTTGAGAATCCCATACCCAACCCGAGGCTTTAAGTCCTTCACTATAAGTATAATCTGCAAGTTCTGCTGCCGGCGCGCCGTAAATATTCATCAGCTGTGGGCCTTTTTTATTGAGACCGGGGTTTAACTGATGACACTGACCACAAGCATCTTGATATATGAGTGCACCATTATCGGCATCGCCTTCAATGTAAAGCGGTAGCGTGACAGTAGCACGATAATCAGGCGGCGTTTTCTCGCAAGCACTTAGCAGCAAAGCGGCGACAAGCATACCGACCAGTTGATATTTATTGACTATAGACATGGTGTCATCTTTAATTAATAGGTATTGATGTCGATGAGTCTACATCAAACATCCTATAATGCAAAGGTTGATAGACATCGATAGCCGTCTGTAGACCATAAATGCAGAGTATCTATATAGTATTCATGAATATAAAATAAGACTTAACTCTCATTAGAGACTTTGATACTGTTACTCGGCATTTCTAAATAATTGCCTTGTAGGTAGCGTGCGCCGACACTCCATGCAACAGACATGGTTGCAGCATCTTCAATATAAGGCATCAATACATCAACATTAATCCCATTGATACGTACGATAATTGATTTGACCGTTTCTAAATTGTCAGAGGCATCAATCCCTTCGACATAATTATGGGCTAAACGCACCATATTAGGATGAACAAAATTGGCAAGCTCCACAGATTTTACGGATGAGCCAAAATTATTGATGCTAAGCTGGCAGTTTACCTGACTGAGTGCGGTAAATTGAGATTTCGCTACTGTTAAGTAATCTGAGATGTCTTTTTCATTGAACTGCAGTGTCAACGCCCCAGCTTTACCACCGATGGCATTGATGAGCTGGCTTGCAACACTGGGCAGTTTTTTATCGATTAAAGACGCACTGGTTAGCTGTACCAGTAACCGCGCCTCTGGATGGGTTTTACGCACTTCATTGATTCTCTTACAGGCATTAATCAATACCCAGCGGTCTATTTTTTCTAATAATTGATGAGATTTTGCAACCGCCATAAACTGTTCTGGCGTCAATACGGTATTCTCAGCATCTGCTAGCGGTAGCCGCAGGAATACTTCAAAGAAATCACTACGGTCATTATTGATGTCATATATGGGCTGGAACAATAACTCAAAGCGATTATTGGTAATGGCATCAACCAGAGATTCTGCTAGCGCATGATCGTCACTATTGGCGTGTTCACTTGCATCATATAAATGATAGCGGCCGCCATGATTGGAGGTCTCTATCATGATTTGATTGATGGCATCCATGGCGCGCTCAAGCAGCACTCTAGGCTCAGGCGTATTTTTTTCAATTTTAACAATAGCAGTACTTGCTGTCGTATTGGTTGTGCGCTTATCCACTTCAATAAGCATCTTACTGATACTCATACCAATCTGTTCAGCCAGCTTTTCAAGCGCAGCTGTCGTCTGATTTTCGACCAAAATAGTGAATGCTGTATCACTAAAGCGGCTGACATGACCATCGACTACCAGCTCATCTAAGGTATTAGCGACTTGTTTCACCGTGCTATCAATACCTTGCAGACCTAAACTGCTTCTAATTTTTCCGACATTATCGAGTTGCACATACAAAAGTGCCGCCGTCAAAGCCCCTTTTCTTGCCTGCTCATATGCTGCCGCCAGCTGCTCTTCAAAGCTGTGGCGATTATCAATGCCCGTTAAGCTGTCTTTACGCTCAGCTTCAGCCAAACGTTTGGCGACCTCAATGCTATTGCTATTATTTTGTTGAATAATAATCTGGGTGACCGGCTCACCATCTAGTGTCGCTATTGCCAACTGTAGCTTTGCTTCAAACGTACTGCCATCCTTACGTCTACTCTCAAAATTAAACTCAACGTCTTTACGGTTCCCTTTGTCGAACTGACGTAAAAACTGTTTAACAGCTTTAACATTATCACCGCCTGCAATCAAATCAATCACAGGTATACCGATAATATCGTTCATCGCCTCAAAACCAAATAACTGCAGATACGGATCATTGGCAAAGATATGAATCCCTTGATCAATGTATGCGACTGCACTTTTTGAGTTTTTAATCAATACGTTTGCGCGCTGTTCTGCCTCAGAGAGCACAGATTGCAATGTCTTAAGCTGTTGGCGACTGTGCAAGTTTTCGTGCAATAAGCGAATAGCCATGATGACTGCCATTTCTTGCTCTACATAGAGTGCCTTAACCATCGTACCATTCATGATAGACGGTAAGCCTTCGTCATTGTGAGCGTTGGCTACCGTGTTTTTACTTATCAAACAAACCGATGGTAAGTCAATATCTTGCTCTTGAATGATAGCAACCACGTCGGTAAAATTCATATCATACGCTTGACCAAAAACCAGCACATCCCATGATTGACGCAATGATTTTAGCAACTCATCTTTATCGTCCAAAAAACCTAAATTCACACTGTCATAGTATGAACCGAGCAAGTCTACAAGGCGCTCAGCATAAAGCTGATCAGCATCGATAACCAATAAGTTCAAGAGAGACTGAGTACGCATAGAAAGCCTTTTTAATCTTAAAAAATAATATGAATCGCCGCTGAGCTGTCGTCAAATATATAAAAGATAGCAGAATATTAAGAAACAGCGCCGTAGTTATTGTTGTCATTATAAACAATAATTTAGCCGACTGTTGCTTAACTTACTATGGTAATTGTTAAATAATTCGACGCAATAACTGCATTCTATGACACGAGTGACTAGGTTTTTAGAGGTCCGGCTTTTATGTAGATTGACATCATTAACCCTGCACCCCTTCATATTGGCTAAATTCATCAGTCACTATTAGACTACGACCCAAGCGCAAAGATTTCTGTTGGTCATTAATACGCATGAGAACCTTATCATCTGTTTGAAAATGAGAGGTCGGTAACAATAGACTATAAGACGTTTGTAGGTGTTCATCAGCTCCGATGACAAACGCTGGCACAAAATGCTGACTGCGATTCTGTCTATCTTGTAGACAAATTCCACAGGCGATTATCTTATGACCAAGGATTTGCCATTCAAGCTCGAGTTTTGCGCTATCCAAATTAAGCCAACGCACCACTCCCATGGACCATTTAGGCGCGGTAGCCTTATCTTTGTGGCACAATAAAAAAAGGCTCATTATTTGTAAAGGTGGTGCGATGGAAGTGAGATCATCAATTTTATCAATTGTCTCAGATGAATCTAGAAACAAGCGTAGGGTACGAAAGTGTGACAACTGATTATTACCCTCAAATATTTCCGCTAATGATTCTTTATGGGCAGCATTATTTTTTGGTAAGGTATCATAACGCGGCTGCTGATACTCTGGCAGGTTTTTAGATGCTATTAAACTGCTGAAAGCTTCACCGTTACTGATACGGTAATGCATCTCATTAAAACCCGATATTAGCGTTACCGTCTGCTTTGTATTGTGATTGATAGGAGGCATGCGCTTTGGTTGAATATAACGATATCTTATCGCCATTGAAACGGTATTAATCAAAAAATATTCAACCCCTCTTCGAGCAGTATCGATTAAGGTTTTCATACGCGATTGTAAATACGTCACTAAAGGTTCAAGCTCTATAAATAAGCAGGTGTGATGAGCATCATATGGGTTGATAGTAGATAATGCAGTTAAGTAAGTAGGCGGCTCTTTACTCTGCAGATTGACGAACACTCGCGTTGCTGTGCGCGGCTCTATGGTAGCAATTATATGTGCACTCCACGCTGGCAGCAGACGCTGTAGTAGTAGGATATGAGGTCGACGCAGTGCACGTACATTTAGCAACTCATGCAAGCATATTTGGCAATATAAATGATGGATAGTATCACCTTGCTGCGCTGGAATGTAAGCACTCAGTACAATATGTGAGACTCGCTGCTGGCATGCGTTAAGATGTAAGTTATTTACATTGGCCCATATATAGGCTAGCGACTTTTGATAACAAAAGCCATCTTCAAATAGCAGTTTTTGATACATCAGTAGCGTTTGGTAAGTGGCAATCGCCAAGGTAACAGGAGATGATTTTTCACTGGTAAAATAGCGCTGCAACAGATTACTTGAAGGTGCTTGCTGCTTATCCTTTAAAAGGGTAATTTCGCGGCGTATCACGCCGTCATAGGTCATAATCAATGAATAGTACAGCGACTTAACCCGAGCAACATAGCCAAGCTGAGCTTCATTGAGCGCCCCTGTCTCATAAATGTACTGTTGGCGTAGCGCCGCAATTAGCTGACTGGCGGCATTAGTGACAATCTTAATCAATCTTAAACGCTGCCTATCATCAATAGGAATCAGACGCAATTCTGTTAATACTTTTTCTATTTGTTCGACTTGCTGGGCCTCTGTTTGCGCTGGCAATAGTGCCGCCCATTTATGCAAGTGCGGCTCATTGCTACTCTTAGACTTATTGCAAGCTTCTAACAAAGGGGGTTCAGCCGCTAAATACGCTTGAAACGTCGATAAATTTACCATTACCATCCTTAGTAATTGCGTAAGTTATCCATGAGTGTAGAAGGATATATTCTTAAAAAAGAATATTGCTATCATACCTAACCATTCCTCTATATATGTTGCTTATTTATAATTTTCTCAAATCTATTTCTTGTTATGTATTTGCCAAAATAAAAACCCTATCATAGTGCACAATTTACTTATTATTGTAAACATTAATTGGCACCTTGAAAGGTTCGTTTGGCAACTCTCTGACCAGTTTGGGTACTAGGTAGCCCGGTAATTTAGCCAATAGCGACCAATAAAGCTCAATGACAAATTTCTCATCACTGTCAAAATGAGCCGCGCCCGCTACTTTATCTAGTACATGTAAATAATAGGGCAACACGCCCGCTGCAAATAAACGCTGACTCAAAGCCGTTTGCGCACTAACGCTGTCATTGATACCTTTTAAAAGTACCGCTTGATTTAATAAAGTAATTCCTGCGGCACGAGCGCGCTGCAAATACTCTGATGTCAACGCATCAATCTCATTGGCATGATTACCATGAATGACCATGACGATTTGACAGCGGCTTTGTGCCAAACGTTCTAATAGCGCATCATCAAGCCTTGCTGGAATCACGAGCGGCAGACGGGTATGTATACGAATGGTTGTCAGTTGCCCAATCGCCTCCAAAGTATCTAGCCAAGCAAATAGACGTCTATTGGTCACATTTAATGGATCACCGCCACTTAAGATAACTTCATTAATCTCAGGATGGGCGCTGATATAATCGATAATATCCTGTTTTGCGCTGGCAGTTGGCATATTGGCACTATAGTCAAAATGCTGACGAAAGCAGTAACGACAATGAATCGCGCAAGCACCAGTAATGGTTAACAGCAGTCTTGATTGATATTTATGCAGCACGCCTTTGACAGGATTATGCGCATTTTCGTCTAGTGGGTCAGCCACATAGCCCGCCACTGCCATTTGCTCTTTATGATTGGGTAATACCTGTCTTAACAAAGGATCCTCACGATCACCAACGGTCATTTTTGCCACAAAGGCACGCGGTACTCGCAGCTCAAAATGCTTAGGCACGTAGACCTCTGAGCGCAGAGATTGTAGCTCTAATATCTCAAGCAGCTCATCGATAGAGGTAATGGCTTCGGATAATTGCGTTTGCCAGTTTTTTTGTGTGATTAAATGGTTTATCATGACAACCTAATACCTGTGCCCAAAAGCCGATATTATACGCTGTTAGGGCGTCGCCTATCAAAGCAAACGTCCTATCGTTTATGTACCAGAATGGCTCATATCTTTTAGCACGGTAAATCTGGCACTCCATTTTCACTAAAAATATTTACCATCCTTTTTTTCAACCCTTTTTCTAAACCCTTTTTCTAAACCCTTAGGAGTCTTCCGTGGCAAGTTTTTCTACCAATGAATTTAAATCTGGTCTCAAAGTCATGCTCGATGGCAACCCTTGTGCCATTCTTGAAAACGAGTTTGTCAAACCAGGTAAAGGACAGGCCTTTAACCGTGTTAAATTGCGCAATCTTCGTAGTGGTAAAGTATTGGAACAAACCTTTAAGTCAGGCGATAGCTTAGAAGCTGCTGATGTCATGGACACTGAAATGAACTATCTCTATAACGATGGTGAATTTTGGCATTTCATGCATCCTGAGAGTTTTGAGCAGATTCAAGCGGACAAAACAGCGATGAGCGATTCAATAAAGTGGTTAAAAGAAAACAGCAATGCACTATGTACCATCACTTTATTCAACGGTGCTCCTCTTTCAGTAACACCGCCAAACTTCGTTGAATTGCAAATCACTGAAACCGATCCGGGTGTACGTGGTGATACCTCAGGCGGCGGCGGCAAGCCTGCAACGTTAGAGACTGGCGCTGTGGTACGTGTGCCATTATTTGTGCAGCAAGGTGAAGTAGTACGTGTAGATACTCGTACTGGCGATTATCAAACGCGCGTTAGCTAAAGCTATTAATAGATAGCTCTAGTCTGTCTGTAAAAACAAAAAGCTTAACCGCTCAGATAGAGGTTAAGCTTTTTTAATGGCTAGCAAATAAGTCATGAATAATAAAGGGTGGAATTAGACTGCCAGTTATTGTTCTAATGATTGCTTATGCATCAACCAATATTGCACCAACGCATTCAGCTGCTCTTGTTTGAAAGGCTTTGTACAATAATCCTGCATACCCACATCAAGGTATTTTTTACGCTCGCCATCCATTGCATTGGCAGTCAACGCAATAATAGGCGGCAAGTCTTGAGGAGCATAGAGCTCGTGAAGTTTGATGGTTGCCTGTACCCCATCCATAATCGGCATATGATGATCCATCAAAATCACATCATAGCGCTCAGGATATAACGCAAAAATCTCGATCGCTTGTTGTCCATCATCGACGTGAGTGACCGTATGACCACCATTATTAAGGGCTTTTTTGGCAATCATCGCGTTCACACTATCATCTTCAACCAACAAGATATGACCGACCAGCTCATCACTCGGCAACGTTATTGTAAAGTCATTGTCCGTTTGCCATATCTCATAATCTTCTGCAGCAATACACGGTAGCGGCAATAATACTCTAAAGGTTGTGCCAATGCCGACTACGCTATCTACTTCAATATAGCCACCCATTAGCTCCACTAGAGACTTACAGACAGACAATCCAAGTCCGGTACCACCATAAAGCCTGTGGGTATATTTATTTGCTTGATCATAAGCATCGAATATTGCCTCTAATGATTCAGACTTAATACCGACGCCCGTATCCGTAACCTCAATACATAAAGTCATTTCTTGATGAATCGTTGTACTATTTTTATCATCAATGGCAAAATCTAAACGACTATCATTACTGCCTTTAGTCTGATCGCAATCCTTATTATCTAGACAAGGATTGTCTTGCATATGTTTAACATCAATCGTTACACGCCCGCCTTCACGGGTAAATTTAATCGCATTATTGACCAAATTTACCATGACCTGCTTAAGACGTACGGGATCCCCTTTAACATAAGGCGATAGTGACTCGGTATAGTGATAGTCTAAAACTAAGCCGCGTTGGCGAGCTTTGATAGCAAATAAGCTAACGACCTCATTACAGAGACTAGATAGATTCATCGGGATAGAATCGATAGTCATTTTACCGGCTTCGACTTTTGATAAGTCTAAAATACCATTGATAATCGCGAGCAAATGCTCATTTGATACTTTTATATTCTCGATATATTCTCTTTGTTCAACGCTCAGCATGGTGTCACTGAGCATCTCAACCATACCGATGATACCATTCATCGGTGTGCGTATCTCATGACTCATATTGGCCAAAAACGCTGACTTCATCTCATTGGCATATTTGGCATTACGCTGCTGCTCTTGTAGCTTTAAAGCGTCGGCTGCCATCGTCGCAAATTGGGCTAGTATGTTGGCTTTTTCATCACTGAAATCATGATGAGGCTCTATATCCATCAAACATAAAGAGCCAAAACGATAATTTTTACCGTCTTCATGCGTGATGATGGGTGCACCAGCATAAAAGCGTATCTTAGGCCATTGAGCGACAAATGGATATGTATTGAAGCGCTCATCGTTTGCCAAATCAGCTACCACAAAAATACTATCAGACAATATAGTATAATTACAAATAGCCACATTACGTGTCGTGGTACATACCTCGTCAAGACCAATACCAGATTTTAGGTACTGAGTTTCTTCATCTATAAAAGTAATCGCCACCATCGGCACATTAAAAAACAGTTTCGCAAGCTCAGTCAAACGTGCAAAAGAAGACTCTTGATTGGTATTAAATACCTGATATTTTTTGAGCCTATTGATACGCTCCGCATCATCTTCTGCGATAGGGTAATCAAAGTCTGGTACGTTGGATATAGACAAGGTGGACTCCATAAATTCATATCAGAGGCTTGGTTTAACAGCCGCCTGCTTAAGCAATAATTGTAATGCCTCACTCACCATAAGCATGGCAACCACTGAGGTGACGACGACCGCCGAGCCATAACCACCACAGTGCAAACCACCTGTTTGACAGCTCTTGTCTACGCGCGGTGGTTCTGTCGAATAAACACACTTGATACCAAATTTCTCTTTTAAGGCACTATTAATGCCCTTTTCATGGCGCAATTTATTACGTAATTTGGCCAATAATGGATCTTGATAAGTGTCTCGTAAATCGCCGACTCTGATCTGACTGGGGTCTATTTTACCACCTGCCCCGCCAGCACAGACCAATTTTAGTTTGTTAAAGCGGCAATGCAAAGCAATGGCAAGCTTGGCATCCATATCATCGATACAGTCTAAAATCACAATCGGAGCGGTTTGTGCCGCCGTTTTTGCTTCTTCACGACTGGGCAGCAATGTTGCGACATTTTCAGTAGTCAAAAAATCATCAACCAAATGCAATGTAGCTTTTGGATTGATTTCACGAATACGTGCTGCCATCGCCTCAATTTTACTTTGCCCAAAGGTACTATCTAAAGCAGGCAGCTGCCGATTGACATTGGATGCTACCAATATATCTAAATCAATTAATGTAATAGTACCAACAGCCGTACGCGCCAAAGCCTCTGCTGCCCAGGAACCGACACCGCCAATACCAATAACATAAACATGCGCAGCAGAAAATGTATCTACTGCAGCATTACCATACAGTGTCTGAGTACCTTTAAAACGGCGCTCATACTGCTCGGCATCTCTATCTCTATCAGGTATCTCTAATATTTCAGGTACAAAAATCGGCTCTTCGATAGGCTCTGGTTGGATAATATCTGACTGCATGTGTGTGTCTTCATTCATAACGATGTAGAAACTCTTTTAAAAATTTTATTGTTAAACCAACTATATATTAATTAGTATGCGCTAAAAACTTCAAAGCGTATAAGACCACTTAGTTTGCAAAGCATTACAACTGTTGAGCCACAATTGCTGAGCGAGAATAGCCGCAGGAACATTTAGTAATTCGCTCAAGCTATGTAATACGTAAAGCAAATTAGCAGGAACATTCCTACTATGCATAGATGTATCACCCCATTCGCTATTTTTATCTCGTCCAAGCACAGACGCGTTATTAGATGACGCATCTTCTAAATTATTATCTAGCGTCTGGCCTAGGATAGGCATCATATCGGGGCAATCTGTCTCGATAACCAAACAGTCAATACCATAACTCTCAACCGCAGCTTGAATGGCAAGGCGCAGTTTTTTCGCATTGGGATTGGTTATTTGCCCAGTCACGCCAAGCTTAAACCCTAATTTCGCAAAGGCTTTGGCTTCTTGTACACCACCACTAAAACTATGGGCAATGCCGCCAAGCTTATGCGCGTCATAATTATGTGCTTTTAGTAAAGCCAGTGCTTCGGCATGTGCTTTACGAATATGCAGCATAACAGGTAGCTGATGTGCCACTGCCATATCTAACTGCGCAATAAAAAACCGCTGTTGTTTGGCAAACGTTTCAGGCTGCTTCATGGCATCGGTAAAAGTATCTAAACCTATTTCACCAATGGCCAATGGACGCTGTTCATTTAGCATTTGCGCCATTTCTTCCAAATGGGCTTCTGTATGCTGCTCAATATAAAAAGGATGTAAACCTAGCGCAATATGTACTTTAGGAAAACGTTTTTTTTGGTTCAAACAATTTTTTTTATCCAATTGACAAAGATCATTTATCTGCTGCTGATTCTCATAAAGCCGTACAAAATATCGGTGCAAGTAACCAACCAAAACTAAATGGCGCACACCTTTATCATAGGCAAATTGCGCCTGCTCACCTCTATCCTTATCAAACACAGGAGCATCAAAATGCGTATGAGTATCAATTAAAGGAAAAATCTTCGTTCTTACTTTATTATTGATAGCTGATGTATCAATCCCCGTCATCAAGAAACTCCAAAATTCATCATTGCTATGATAAGTCAGCTTTCCCATTAACTACTTTCTAAATAATCATTTTACTCACTATCTGTACTTTTAGCTTTTTCTATAGGGTCATAATTTTCAGGCACTGGTTTGTGCGCCTTTTGACTACTGCGTCTTGGTATCAGTACCAATGCAATACCCACTACGCTTAATGCCAGCCACTTTTTTTTATTATTAGTGCTTGCCATTATAGTTACCTTTTAAAATTAACTGACGAATAGTACTTAGCCGATATTTGATAAATACGGCTTTATAGGTGACCTTTATCTATTTTAACAAATATATCGTACTATCAGCAAAAGCGTGACATACCCATGTTATCTGTTTTTATTATACGCGTATAGCCAAGGCATATGTTTATCTATTATATGAATACGCAAACTAAAGTACGGTGTATGTAATACACCGTACTTTTAAGTATAGTAAAACTTTAAGAGAGATATGAAAGCAGAGTTTGGTAAACGCTAAAAGCCTAGATAATTTATTAGCGAACAGCCATAAAAGCGCTTAACGATTTAAGGGATAAGTTGTGATACCTGTGCTTGGACTATCAACACGAGTAAAACCTTTGGAAGTTGTTTTTGGCTTTTGATCCCGTTTAGGAATCAAAGGATTGAGTGGCATAAGCTCGTAATCAGCACTAATATCACCATTCCAACCTTCGGTACCGCTTAATGGCAGCTGTTTAATCGTACCGTTTTTATCAATAACCAGCTGAAGGACGCGCATCTGATTGTATTTACGCTCTGTCACGCTTGCTACTGCACCGCCATCACGGAGGATAGTCGGCTGTAAAAATATGATTAAATTGCTTTTTTGGCTATTGTCATTGTCCGAGCGGAACAGTCGACCGATAAGAGGTACATTACCCAAACCTGGCACTTTTTGTTGGCGCGTAGTTGAGTTGTCGCGCATCAAGCCACCTAAGGCAATGGTCTGCTGATCATCTGCCAAAATGGTAGTATTGATCAGGCTTTTATTGGTGATAAGACCGCTGGCATTCCCAGCACTACCCGGTACGACTGAAGAGACTTCCTGTGATACCTCTAAACGTACGGTGCCGTTTGCACCAATATGCGGGATGACGTTTAGATTGATACCAATATCTTGGCGATCAATGGTTTGAAAGGGATTCGTCGAAGAGTCACTACCCGTGGTGTAGGAGCCTGTCACAAACGGTACGTTCTGACCCACTAAGATACTGGCTTTTTCATTGTCCAAGGTCAAAATCGATGGCATAGATAGTAGATTGGCACTGGTAGAAGAATCAAGCGCTTGCAAGATAGCACCATAGAATTGCGCATTGCCTTTGCTGTCTTTACTACTACTGCCTATACCTAACAAAGCACCAGCAATGGAGCCTGCTGCCGCGCTTATCCCTGTACCACCTGACAAAGCAGCAGCGGCAAGTGAAACTGCACTTGCGCCCACGTTATTGAAGTTCACCACGCCATAACCGCTATTGGCATTACCTAGCGCCCACTGAACCCCAAGCTGCGTTGCATCATCGCCTGATACTTCAACAATGGCTGCTTGAATCAATACTTGCGAGCGGCGGCTGTCTAACTGATTGACAGCGTCTTCGATCTCAAACATCAGCTCAGGTGCTGCATTAACAATGACGGCGTTTTGAGTTTCATCAGCGATAATACTAAAAGGTCGACCATCGATACCGATACTTGTACCCGCTGAACTATTATTCGGTAAAGGCGTAGCAGCAGTACCACCGATACTATTGCTACCTACCTTACTATTAGCACCACCAGTTAGCGACGACCCTGTAGCAGCGGCATCATTCAATGATGCTGACTCTAATGTTGAAGAACCACCAGAGCTATTGATGGATTGGCTGGCAAGGAGACCGCGCAGCATCTCAGCAATATGACCGGCACTGGCATATTTTAGGCGGAAAACACGCAGACCACTTAAGCGCCTTGAAGGCGTTGTGTCCAACTGATTGACCATCTCTTGAACTTTGGCAATCATCTCAGGACTGCCTTTAACCAACAGTCTGTCGCTCGCCGTGTCGGCGATAACCTTTAGCTGATTGTTGCCACCTTGCGCTTGCCCGCTACCAGCACTCGCCACCAGTGCGCTAATCAACTCCATCATACGTTCGGCATCGACATGACGTAGTGGTATGACTTGTAAGCTGTCATTCACATTACTGTCTAAATCACGGATAAGCGCTGTCAGCTGATTTAGGCTATCAGCACGATCGGACAGCACTAAGGCATTGACTCCAGGCACAGCAGCGGCATGTGCAGACGGTGGCATGAGCGGACGGATAACGCCCAAGACTTCTGCTGCTTGGGTATTCGTCAGATAAATCACCCGCGTTGCCAAGGTTTCACCGACGCTCTCACCACGTAAATCAACAGCAACACCGGTTTGTTTGGCGACGTTATCTGGCACCAGTTTAATCGTTGTTCCTGAATCGATAGCAGCGATACCGTTGACTTGCATCACGCTCAAAAACAGCTGATAAATCTCATCACGCGACAAAGGCTTGTTGGAGATCACAGTCACATTACCGTTGATGCGCGGATCAAGGACGAAGTTTTGATTGGTAATCGTCGCCACTTCATTGATAAAGGCTTTGATATCAGCATCTTGCAAATTGACTTTCCAGCTTTCAGCACTCACCAGCCCAGTACTAGCCGCCCATAGTGGTATGGCCAAGCAAAGAGGACGGCACAATCGCATCAAACGCTGCAAAATATGATGCAAAGGTGTGACTGAAAAATTATGAGAACTGACCATATTGATGATTACCTACAGTGATGGCGCTTGGTATGTACTGAATTCAATGACTATTGAATTTAATGGTTACTGGATTTGATAAGTCCTGATTCTTTAATGCTTTTGATAAGTCATAATTTTAATTGATACTAAGTTATGTTGGCCATCATATCGTCAATCATATCAACCAACAAATATTTATTTTGAAGAATTATTTTTGTCACTTATATATGCTAAAACTGCTGCCGAATCGTAATGACTTGATCGCCACGTTGTACTTCTATCTGTGCTTCCCCTGATTGCTTCACTTGTTGTAATACACGAGCATCTTGAGCAGGATTACTACCGACGCTTTGCCCGTTGACTTTCAGTACTCGATCACCAGATTCAAGTCCCAAGCGATTGCGTATATTAGCAGGCATCGCTGCTGTGACTTGATAGTTATCACCTCCTGCCATTACACCCATTCTACTTAAATAACTGGCAGGGTTTTCTTGTAATTCAGTCACTGCTTCGTCAATTGCAGATTTGGGCGCACTGTCGCTAGGTGCTTCGGCAGCCGGTTGATTACCAGTATTACTTAGGTCAGGCACAGGCGCATTAGGTAGCATATTGCCATCTTGCAAGCGCTGATTACTGACCCCGCTTGCGATCATCGCACTTTGATCAAGTGGCATGGCTTCTGGCATACGAATCACCGTTTCCTTGTCAATAGTATCAGCGATAATAATCTCGTTCCAAGCAACCGCAACCAACGTGTAATCGCTGTCTTTTAACGTGTCACCAATTCGGTAGTTTTTGACTTCACCGTTGACCTCTAGAAGTGCCGAAGACAAACTCTCTGGAATGGCCAGCAATACACCCTTTAGCACAATATTAGGCGGCGGCTGCACTACAGCAGCGATAGGATCAGGGTCGGCAAAAATAGCAAATAGACTACTATAATCTGGAGCGGATAAGGCGTTATCCTGTAAAGGTACCAGTGGTAATGCAGGCGCTAACGGTGGCGCAAGCAGTAGCCATAAGAGTCGCGCTGCCGTCCAGCTTAACCAAGTGATTGCCAATAATAGCAGCCAAACGGCAAAGCGGTTAAAAATATTTAGCACAGGTTTTAAGCTTGTAGGGAGCGTCATCATCTAGCGTGTCCCTAGCCCATTTAACAGTGGTTGACGCACACTAACCACAGGCGTATCTTGCGGCGCTTTCCCCTTGTATTCAGGCATACTCTCGAGCAGACGCTGGGTCAAGCTGACATCCAACATATTATCGCCATCAAGATACAAGTCGCCTAAACGCTTGTCCTGATTGTTGACAAGATTGATATGCAGCAGATTTTTGTTATTTTTTTGCTCGGTGCTCAGCTCAGCACGCAGCGCCGGTATGGTGAGATAAAATATTTTGCCCCCGCTAGGATAACCAAGCTCGCCGCCAATCCATGTCAGCTGACCTGACGCTTGACGAAAGCCGGATGTGTTTCTATTAGAGTCACTGTTTGAGTCACCATCGTTTGAACCAGACTGACGTTTGAGCGAGATATTATTGACCTGAATTGGCGTATTTGGTAATTGCCAATCGACAACCCGAGTCAAAGTTTCAGGCGCAATTTTACCGCTCATGTCTTTTACTTCCCAAGAATTTGCGCCTATTTTTACCTGCCCATTGAGGCGAGTTTGCTCTGATAAAATATCAATCTTCGCACCAAACTTACCCAATAATAAATGCCACGGCTGCCACGACCATTCAGCCGCCCCGATCAATGGCGTCGCTGACAGAGGTATCTGCCAAATTGCAGCGCCCTGCCATACATTACCGGACACGTGCTGTATATAAGGCGTCTCTGGTGCATATTTTTCAAGTAGCCATGCTGCCGGCATTTGCAAAACAGCAAATAGCGCGAACAAGACAAGCCCAATCAACCACCACAGCTTACGGGGATGCTTATGAGACGAGGCAGATACTTGGGGCACGATGGCATAACTCTTATATCAGGTAAAAACGTCATTATCATAGCAAACAATAGCATACAGATGACAGCAAAAAAGCCAGTATCTTTTTACCAAAATAGTGGTAAAAAGATACTGGCTTTTATCTGCCTATAAAGGTTCGATCTACTTGTTAATCAAACAGAACTTTATAGACAGAGCGTTCGTTGCTAAATATAACAGCGACTATCCATTAGAAAATTAAATAGCAAAATCTTCAAGACGACGACCTGCGGCTAATGCCTCTACTAACCATGTTGGTTTACGTCCGCGACCAGTCCATGTTTCTTCGTCATTGTCGGTATTACGGTATTTAATGCTACGCTTCTTTTCTAGTTTTTCGCCCGCTTGTAAAATCTCCTCGATACTGGCATTGCTTTCTTCAGCGATTTTTTCAAACTGCGTATAAGCATCATACAAGCGCTGGTGTTGCTTTTGAGCAATAAGCTGCTGTGCATTTTCAGTAATAGCACGTAGCTCATCAACATTTAAGCTGTTTAAATCAATAACATTACTTTTGTTCATAGTATTTTCCACATTAAAATAAAGGGTATAAATAAATAGCATTTATACTAAAAATAGATTTATCAAGAATTACTAAATACAGTAATTATTAAATAATAAATCTTTCGAATATTGATAAAAATTTGATTGTCTACTGATAAATATGGTGTGAATGCTTAAAATTATAAGCAACGCTAATATAAACAAAAATATTGACAATAACAATGACTTATCGTTATTTTCTACTAAAATCAATAAATGGTGGTTAATTCGATGACAATCAGAGATATTAAATGAATAGCTTTATTTATTAATATTTCTTTAAATAGCCTCCGTAATGATTAAGACTGTATAGCTATTATGAGGCATCATTGATGCACAGGTTCTGTTGGCATATCGGTTTTAAAATGACTTAATTATATAAATGACTCCTTACACTTTCATTATCTGTACATACTAAAAAGCCTTGCATTAGCAAGGCTCTATCTAACTTAATCAACATTACTTAATCAGGTGTATCCTAAAACGGAATGTCATCGTCTACAGGGCCATCTGGCATCGCTGTAGGCTTCGACTGCGCTGGTGCTTGAGTCGGTTTATTAAATTGATTCTGCTGAGCGGGCGCATTCTGATTGTTAAAGCTATTTTGATGACCACCCTGTGACGCACCGCCGCCTTGATTATAACCACCTTGTTGAGCGGGCTGATTGCCTCCTTGCTGACCATAGTCGTTCTGGCCACCTTGGTTACTAAACCCGCCACCCTGATTACCATAGCTACCTTGGTTGCTTTGACCACCTTGGTTATTGCTACCAAAACCACCACCAGCATCATTACTACCACCTGTCGAGCCATCTAGCATTTGCATTTGTTCAGCACGAATTTCAGTGATATAACGGTCTTGTCCGTTGGGATCTTGATATTTACGGGTACGTAAGCTGCCTTCAATATATACCTTACTGCCTTTACGAAGATACTGCGCAGCGATTTCACCCAAGCGATTAAACAACGAAATGCGATGCCATTCCGTTGCTTCTCTTTTTTCACCGCTTTGCTTGTCTGTCCACTGCTCTGATGTCGCAACCGAAATATTGGTCACGCTACCGCCGTTATTGAATTGACGTGCCTCAGGGTCTGCACCGAGGTTACCGATGATGATAACTTTATTAACACCGCGCATGATATCGTCCTTTTACTTATGAATAATTTTATTACCAGCTTTAATCGAGTCTTTAATATAAAGCCTCAATCTTAGCAGTAATATACTTTTACTTTAACCATTTTTCTGTTAAATATCTAGAGGACTTTGCGCCAAATGCGACAGCTCCTGTCGCGAAGTATCTGTGAGCTGTGTCTTGTCCAATTTTAAATAAGCGACCTGTTCTTTTGCCATGACCACCAGCTCATCAACACCCTCTACTGCCAGCATTTGCCGTGACCAGTCCTGAATATCGATATTCTTTGGTATCGTCACAGTCGTACTTGACAAATATGGTGGATCAGCAATAGGAATAATCAGCAATAAAGAGGCGGCCATTATAATTGCCAATATGCCCCATGCCAACAAATTAGGCTGACTCAATAACAACCCGCCCATTGCGCCACCAACAAAAGCACCAAAGAACTGACTGGATGAATTTAACCCCATCGCAGTGGCTTTATTGGCGACTGGTGCGCGTTTAGATATCCATGAAGGAATCGTTGCTTCAAGTAGATTAAAGCCCATAAAGTAGAGCAATAAGCCTAATATAATACCGACGCCAACCTGACCACCGAGCGCCAATAATGCTAAGGCAACCGTCATCAGTGCAATCGCGGCTAAAAATACTTGGCGCATTTTGCGTTTCTTTTCGGCGATGATAATAAAAGGTATCGCGACGGCAAAACCGATGAACAATAAAGGTAAATAGACCAAGCCTTGCTGACGTACCGACAATCCTAGTACGTCATTAAGCTGATGCGGTAAAATAACAAAGATAGCGGTCATGGTCAGATGCAGAGCAAATATGCCAATGTGCAAGCGATTTAGATCACCAATTTTTAGGACTGTTGCCAACTGCTGACCAATCGATTTATTGTCTAAATTGTGCTTAAGTACCCGTAGCGGTGTCGGGACGAACAGTAACAATAACATCGCCAAAACTGCAAAGCCTGCAGTCAACCAAAACAATCCTGAGATGCCAAGCGAGCCTACTAATAGAGGCCCAAAGGCAAAAGCAAGCATGATAGAGGTTGCAATGGTCAAACCCATCGTCGCCATCGCTTTAGTGCGCATCTCCTCACGAGTTACATCAGCAAGTAACGCCATCAATACCGCAGAGACCGCGCCACTACCTGCCAGTGCTCGACCAATAATAACCTCGTAAATATCTGTGGCATTGGCAGCAATAATACCGCCGATGGCAAACAAGACAAGACCTAAAAATATAATTGGCTTACGCGGGAACTTATCCGCGGCAAGGCTCATTGGAATCTGAAATATCGCTTGTCCTAGCCCATAAATACCGACTGCCAAACCAATCAGAAACGGAGTCGCATGCGCGTAATTATCACCATATACAGAAAATACTGGCACAATCATAAACAAACCAATCATCCGCAAGGCAAAGATACCACCGACCCCGAGGATTGCCCGTTTTTCTACGCTATTCATACTTGCCTCACTGGTTCATCATTGCTGGTTTATCACGGCAGCTCTGCTTGTATTATTACGACTGTATCAAGGGTTTAGCCTACAAATTAAGCTCACTAGTATAAGACATTCGCCGTTTGCTTGCCGAGACTTTTGCCCTCCTACTTCAGCATCATAGCGGACACCGACTTAAGCCATTCATTTTACGCGTTAATTTTGTTACCAAGTGCATCTGATGGGTCATTGCACCTTGAATAATGCAGCTATCATGACAATAAAGTAAGACGTTGAGAACGTTGTGGTCTGAAAAAAATTATGATAAATCTTTTTACAAAACGACGTTATTCTGCCAAATCTATAACAAACCACTCATATTAGTTAATCTTTATTTAGATTACCTTTATCCATTTCAAGTATTAAAAGCATATTCTAATATAGACAGCCATTACTATCGCTTTGTGAAAACTGCATATTTTTATAAAGCCATATTGATTTGAATAGCAATTTTAAAATTATCCACGTTTTTGATGAATCATTTGACTCATATTGATTGACCCTTTTATTTTTTTTGAAAATATCATTTAGCAAATAGGAAACCTATCACCGATGGCACACGAGTATATTAAGGTTCGCGGCGCACGCACTCATAATCTAAAAAATATCGATTTAGACATTCCACGAGATAAGTTTGTGGTAATTACCGGTTTATCAGGCTCTGGTAAATCGTCATTGGCATTCGATACGCTGTATGCCGAAGGGCAACGTCGTTATGTCGAAAGCTTATCGGCCTATGCGCGTCAATTCCTCTCACAAATGGAGAAACCTGACGTCGATAGTATCGAAGGCTTGTCACCGGCAATTGCCATCGAGCAAAAATCAACCAACCATAACCCGCGCTCAACGGTTGGTACGATTACCGAAATTTATGACTATCTGCGCCTGCTCTATGCGCGTATCGGTACGCCCTTTTGCCCTGAGCATGGCGAGCCAATGGTCGCGCAGTCGGTGACTGAAATGGTCGATCAAGTCATGGCGCTGCCTCCTGACACCAAGATCATGATACTTGCGCCGGTGATTCGCGAGCGTAAAGGCGAGCATACCGTGTTGCTTGAGCAGCTGATTGGACAAGGCTTTGTGCGCGTGCGTGTCGACGGCGATGTCTACGATACTGATGAATTACCGACACTCGATAAAAAGAAAAAACACACCATCGAAGTGGTGGTTGACCGCTTTAAAGTCCGTGACGACTTAGGTAACCGCGTCGCTGAAAGTTTAGAGACAGCTTTACGTTTGGGTCAAGGTCTGGTCACGCTACACTTTATGGACGGCAATCCAAAAGAAGGCGGTGATGACAACCAAGTGATGTCAGCTAAGCACTCCTGCCCTATCTGTGATCGCGCCGTACCTGAGCTTGAACCACGGATGTTCAGTTTTAACAATCCATACGGTGCGTGCCCAAGCTGTGACGGTCTCGGTAAACGTCAATACTTCGCAGCTGAAAAACTCATTACTCATCATGAAAAATCGCTCAATCAAGGGGCGATTAATGGTTGGGATAAACGTCATGCCTACTACTTTGGTTTGCTCTCTACCGTCTGCAATCACTTCAAAATTGATATGGATGCGCCGTGGCAAGATCTGACCAAAGTGCAGCAAGACCTCATCATGCAAGGCTCTGGTAAAGAGAAGCTGACTTTTAACTTTACCGATGAGCGCGGTCGTAAAACCAATAAGACCGTGCCATTTGAAGGGGTGCTTCCATACTTAGAACGCCGTTATGCCAAAACCCAAAGTAATCTGGTGCGTGATGAGCTGGCTAAATATTTAGCGGATACCACTTGTAACGTCTGTGATGGTGCGCGTCTCAATGAGATTTCACGTAATGTCCGCGTAGACGATCAAACCATCGCCCAAATCGTTAAACTCTCCATCGGTGATGCGGCTGAATATTATAAGACTATTAAAATTAGCGGTCATAAAGGCGAAGTCGCGGAAAAAATCTTTAAAGAGATTAATGAGCGTCTAAACTTTCTCGTTAGTGTCGGACTTGATTATCTATCCCTTGCCCGCTCTGCTGAAACCCTATCAGGCGGTGAAGCACAGCGTATCCGTCTTGCCAGCCAAATTGGCGCAGGTCTGATGGGCGTGATGTATGTACTTGATGAGCCGTCCATCGGTCTGCATCAGCGCGATAATGATCGCTTGCTCAAAACCCTAACGCGCTTGCGTGATTTGGGTAATACTGTACTGGTCGTTGAGCATGATGAAGATGCGATTCGGCAAGCGGATCACGTCATCGATATCGGTATCGGCGCAGGTGTACATGGCGGTCATATTATCGCTCAAGGTACGGTCGATGACATCATGGCAAACAAAGATTCGCTAACTGGACAATATATGTCTGGTAAGAAGAGAATCGAGATTCCAGCCATTCGTCATAAAGCCAAAACGACCGATATGGAAGTCAAAGGTAAAGCCAAACCCAAACAAGTTCCGATGACGATTGAGCTAAAAGGTGCCTCAGGTAATAACTTGGATGATGTAGATTTGACCATTCCCATTGGTATTATGACTTGTGTGACTGGTGTCTCAGGTTCGGGCAAATCAACTTTGATCAACCGTACCCTTATGCCACTTGCCGCGACTCAGTTAAACAATGCTTCGACGCTCATCGCGGATAAGCATGACAGCATCAGCGGTCTTGAGCATTTGGATAAAATGGTCGATATCGATCAAAGCCCGATTGGTCGTACACCGCGCTCAAATCCAGCGACGTATACTGGCGTGTTTACCCCAGTACGTGAAATGTTTGCACAAACGCAAGAAGCACGTGCCCGTGGTTATAAAGCCGGTCGCTTTAGCTTCAACGTAAAGGGCGGACGCTGTGAGATGTGTCAAGGTGATGGTCTTATCAAAGTTGAGATGCATTTCTTACCTGATATGTATGTGCCGTGTGATACCTGTGAAGGCAAGCGCTATAACCGCGAGACTTTAGAGATTCACTATAAAGGTAAAAACATCGCTGACGTCCTAGATATGACCGTTGAAGATGCCACTGAGTTCTTCTCAGCCATTCCAGCGATTTATCGTCGTCTGCAAGCATTGATGGATGTTGGTCTCAGCTATATTCGTTTGGGTCAGTCTGCACCAACGCTATCTGGCGGTGAAGCGCAGCGTGTTAAGTTAGCGCGTGAGCTTGCCAAACGCGATACCGGACAGACGCTTTATATCTTGGATGAGCCAACCACTGGCTTGCATTTCCATGATATCGATAAGCTGCTCAATATCTTGCATGCGCTACGTGATAAGGGTAATACCATCGTGGTCATCGAGCATAACTTGGATGTCATCAAAACGGCAGATTGGGTGATTGATCTTGGCCCTGAAGGCGGTAAAGGTGGTGGACTGATTATCGCGGAAGGTACGCCTGAGGAAGTGGCAGAAGTCAAAGAATCATACACTGGTGTATTCTTGAAGCCGATGCTTAAGCAAGCGATGAAAGAAGTAAGTTAATAGAACTTAGGTAATAATGAATGAAAGGCTACTCTTTATAGGGTGGCCTTTTTTGTTGTGTGACAGTTAAGCTATCAAGTTAGATAAGGGGTAATTAAATATTGACTTTTAAAGCTATTTAACAAAATTAACACCATTTATAGTTGGACTCTTGAGCCGTTTTTTTCGGAAAAACGTTTTATGATTTAACTTAGTTATTCATTAATATATGATTAAGATGTTTTAATACATTCTATAACTCTCTATTAATACAGCAATAGGAACCTCTATGAATCAATCAAATGTCTTAACCTCAGATAAATCAACTGAATCCTTTATCATAAAAGTCATTCTACCTATAGATAAATGTCCTAAGGTTAAGAATCGTTTTACCAATAGTGATAGAAGTCTATATAACCAGTAAAACGACACAAAAAGACGCTTTAGAAGGAGACAATGTA
The DNA here is from genome assembly GCF_036861305.1 of Psychrobacter sp. S4(2024). Lineage (NCBI taxonomy): Bacteria > Pseudomonadati > Pseudomonadota > Gammaproteobacteria > Moraxellales > Moraxellaceae > Psychrobacter > Psychrobacter sp. S4(2024). Next base: position 778,078 of record NZ_JAZAQR010000001.1, read on the forward strand.
TATGCTCTATCAGGCTACAAAGGATTGATAGTACTAAATTACGCTAACTCTCAGACCAAAAATGAAATTGAAAATTATTTGAACAATAGATTTGGTAATGATTGGGAGGTTAAATTGGAACTAATATAAAGTATATTTAAAAAACTGGAATTTATTATGGATAAGCATACTCGCATTCGATTGAATAACCTTGCTATTAGGAATTTTAGAGATACAGCAGATTTAGACTATATTCACGCTAGACTAGCTTTTAAACACAATCTTATTCCACAGTTTTTATGGTCTTCACTACAGGCTTTAGAGAAATATGGTAAGAGTATGTTATTACAAAATCTTATCAACGGTAAAAAGATAAGACATGAAGTTCTTCCGTCAGTTCAAAGGTTTGAGCAAGAAATGGCAGTTTCCTTAAACTTGTCTGAAGATGTTCTTAGCTTCATAAAGCGCTTGGACGCAAGGGCAAGACATAGATATTTAGATGTGTCAGATTACTCTCTTAACAAAGATATTGTGACTCTCGATAGAAGTGTCCATCAAGTTCGAAGATTCTGCCAATATTTTGACCACTTTAATCAGTTCGACATTGACCCTCAAGCAAAGATAAAAGAATTAGCCTCTATGATAGAAGGTGAAGATAGATTTGAAGACGTTACACCTATAAAAATACGTGGAGGACAACTTGAGAAAATTTTAGATAATAAGAACCATCCAGCTAGAAGTGCTTTAATATATAACAACCCTTTTTTTTATACGCGTAAAAGGAAAAAGATACCAATTGATTTAGGTGGAAGCTGTTCGTATATTTCTCAATATGAAATTGAACCAGATATAATTGATATTGCTAGGAAATATATTTTTATAGACAAAGACTCATAAGACCGCTTCTTTTATCACGTAGTATTTATCCTTGGCAAAGCGCAGAGATTCAATAGATTTGCTCTAGAGCAATGGTACTCGACTAAATAAACTCCCTCTCAACATTCATCACCCGCGCATCTACCGTACGTTCTAGCTTTTCCTCAATTTGACTACATTGCGACTCAACCTCACGTTTGGATAGCCCGACGATCACAAACGTCCATTCGCTGGCATCATGCCGATCTCGCTCGCCGCTCTCACAGACTGCGACGCTTGGCGTATTGCCAAAGCGTGCGTGCAAGCCGCCCATACGTTGGCGTTTCTCCTTTAATGAGCTACAACCGGGCAGAGCAAAAGTCAGCGTTAAGATAGCGATATGCATTTTATTCTCCTTGCGACAGTGGTTTACGCTTTATAATAGTAGCAAATAAGTACGGCAAGTTATGCTATCGTTACCTTGCCGTATCGATATCCTATAACCGCTCACACTATTTATAGTTATAGCATTCATAAAAATCATAATAGCCAACATGCGTATCTAATCAATGACCTCTATCAGCTACGTACAGCAACAGCACATTACTCGATTATGCGTGCGCTGCGGACTACTCCTTATGCAATATGGCGCTGAGTCTGCCGTGGTGGTGGACTTATCCAAACGCTTAGGGCTTGCCTTGGGGATGAACAGCGTAGAATGTTCGCTGAATTTTAATGCCATTACCTTAACCACTATCTGTGATGAGCGCTGTATCATCACCACCAGAGACACGATCAATCAGAGCATCAATGTCAATTTATTGGTACAAATTCAGCAAATCGTCAATAAAACCGAAGCCACTGTCGATGATAATGAGTTGACTCAACGCGCCACCCTTGCCTTTGATGAATTAGATAAGATGGTTTATCCAACGTGGTTAGTGAGCGTGTTTGTTGGTGCATCTTGTGCTGCATTTGCTTATCTAAACGGCGGCAGTTGGTCAATTACCGCCGTGACCTTTATCGCGGGTATGGTGGCGATGCTCACCCGTATTTATCTGTCCAAGCACCATTTTAATCCCTTTATAGCGGTCATCGTGACCGCTTTTATTGCCTCTTTAATTGGGTCGACTACCTATTACTTTGATATTGGTAATAATGCCGATATTGCTGTTGCCTCCAGCGTTCTGTTACTAGTGCCAAGCTTCCCTTTGATCAATTCTTTCTCAGATATCCTAAAAGGCTATGTCAATATTGGGATTGGCCGTGCCGTTTTTACCTATATGCTGACTTTGTCCGCGTGCGTTGGTATCGTAATGGCGCTGGGATTACTTAGAATACAGCACTGGGGGTTTTGACATGTGGTTCATTGAAACCGTTGCGCTGTCGTGTATTATTACCCTTGGTTGGACGCTGATGTTTAGCGTGCCCAAACGTTACATTTTGCCTTGTTTGCTGATGACCGCGTTTGGATTCGGGCTAAAGACGGCTCTCGTTTATGAACATGTACATATCGTGGTTGCCAGCTTTTTCGGGGCGATGCTTGCCAGCTTTTTGGGGGTGTATTTTTCTAAAAAGTACACGCTACCGCCCAAAGCATTAATTTCGCCCAGTGTCATCTGTATGATGCCAGGTATCGCTGCTTATAAAGCAATGGTCAGTATGGTACAGATTGGCTATTTTGGCTTTTCCGACGAGTTATTTAGCCAAATGATGGTGTATTTATTTGAGGCCCTATTTGTGACCTCAGGATTGGTACTCGGCTTATCTATTCCTGGACTGTTATTTTATAGACGTCGTCCCATCGTATAGATGGTGGACTGCTCTTGGCTAGGCACTGTTTTCAATTAACGTTCAAAATTACATTAACAACCCCTTAATAAAGAGACTCAATATGACTAAACACTATGATTATATCGCTATTGGCGGCGGTAGCGGCGGTATTGCTTCCATCAACCGCGCAGCGAGCTATGGCAAAAAATGTGCCATCATCGAAGCCAACCAATTGGGCGGCACCTGCGTGAACTTGGGCTGCGTACCCAAAAAAGTGATGTGGTATGGCGCACAAGTTGCTGGAGCCATTCATAAGTATGCGCCAGATTATGGCTTTGACGTTGAACTAAAAGGCTTTGACTTTCAAAAACTGGTACAGAGCCGTCAACAATATATTCAAAACATTCACCGCGCTTATGACAATAACTTGGCAAAAAACGGTGTAGAAGTAATCAAAGGCTTTGCCAAATTTGTTGATAATCATACCGTAGAAGTGAATGGCGAGCTTATTACCGCTGACCATATTTTGATTGCTACAGGCGGTCATCCTATTAAGCCAATTATCAAAGGCGCAGAACATGGCATCGATTCTGATGGTTTTTTTGCCTTAAATCATTTGCCAAAACGGGTCGCTATCGTTGGAGCGGGATATATCGCCGTTGAGATCGCTGGTGTGATGAATAGTCTTGGCGCTGAGGTACACTTGTATGTCCGTCAGCACTCGCCGCTGCGCTCGTTTGATCACACCATTGTGGAGACTTTGCTGATAGAGATGGAGCAAGACGGCATTCAATTGCATACCAACACCATGCTCACTGAAGTTGTTAAAAATGACGACAGTAGCCTGACTTTGTGTACCACAGATGGTGCTCTTGATACCGTAGACTGCTTGATTTGGGCGATTGGTCGCGCGCCTTCGACGGACAATATCAATTTGCAAGTGACGGGCGTGGAAACGACCGAGTTTGGCAAGATCATAGTCGATAAATTCCAAAACACCAATGTTAAAGGGATTTATGCGGTAGGCGATATTATCGAAAACAGTGTTGATTTGACGCCAGTGGCTATCGCAGCAGGTCGTCGCTTGTCAGAGCGCTTGTTTAATAACAAACCTGATGAGCATCTAAACTATGAGCTGATACCGACGGTTATCTTTACCCACCCTCCTATTGGCACCATTGGTTTGTCTGAAATCGATGCCGTAAATCAATTTGGTAAAGACAATATCAAATGCTATACCTCCACCTTTACGGATATGTATAGTGCGGTGACTCAGCATCGCCAAAAGTCTACAATGAAGCTGATATGTTTAGGCGAGGAAGAAAAAGTCATTGGCTTGCACGGTATCGGCTTTGGCGTGGATGAGATGATTCAAGGCTTTGCGGTAGCGATCAAAATGGGCGCAACCAAAGCTGACTTTGATAATACCGTTGCCATTCATCCAACTGGCTCAGAAGAGTTTGTGACGATGCGTTAGCAATGGACTAGGTAATATTAGTAATAGTCTTATCTATTATATAAAAAGGATACCGTTTGGGTATCCTTTTTTATTATCAGCAACCAATAGAAGTGCTTATTTATTAGCCCTTATTTATTAGCCCTTATTTATTAGAAAGTATCAAAGCCTCTAATTACCCAATACCCACTTATCATTGACTAGATAAACTTTAAATCCCGTCTTGTTGGTTTGGCTATTACCCGCTATCGTTTGGGTGACATCAGCGCTACAGAGATAGGCGTCTTCACCCTCAATAGCATCGCAGTCGATATTCTCAATGCGCTCAAGCTTTGGCATCATGGTCTCCATCATGCCGCTCATGGCTTTTGCCATCTTATCATTGCCTGCGTTAGCCTTTGCGTCCTCTACTATCTTGGTAGTTTGCTCATATTGCGCTTCGATCAGCCCTTCAACCGTATTTTCAGGAGGCGCATTAGAACACGCGGCAAAAAACGGCATGAATACCATAATGAATACCGATTTTTTGAAATTTCTCACGTCGTCGTCCTGATATGTTTATAAAATTTAAGGTGCGGATAATTCAGACAGTACAATCGGGATGCTGCTATGATGTGCTTAATAATGATGGTTGCGAGATAATCATGTGGCAGGCGTATTTTTTTATATTACCGATTGGGCTTGGCATTTTAACCTTGGTTGTCAGTCTGATATTTTTATTTGCCTATATCACCTCTAATGACAATACCACACGCTTACCAGCATTTAACTGGTTTAAGCGCTTAATTGTGGTGGCATTTTTACTGCTGAGTATAGGACTGTTTATGACTTTCAAATATTTTTGGGGTCGATAATATTAGCTCTACATATTTTTTAACTGACTGGTTTTTCTAATTCTAATAATTCCAAATCCTGACGCTTTGGCTCGCCATTATTACCATCATTTGGAAAAGGCATTTTATTGCCATTTAGCTGATAACCACGGCGCTGATAATAAGATAGTAGCTCAGGACGATGACTTAAAATAGACATGGTTAAACGCGCCGGTTTTTTATCCGTTGCTTGTTCATCTGGTTGTAGATGACGACCTGCAAATGTCTCGGCTGCTTGCAAAATCACATTGCCAACGCCCTGTCCTTGTAACTCAGGATGGACGGCAAACATACCGATATAGGCTTTTTTATCACCAGCAGCATTAATTTTCATATCTACTCCGATACATCCTAACAGCTCACCCGTTTCTTCTCCATCACGCTCGCCTGTTATGGTTTTTGGATAAACAAAGAAATAATGTTTTGGATTGGCGATGGTACTAGCCAGCTCATCTTGAGTGATACGAATACCACCGATTAATTCTGCTTCATTGGTCCAGCCTTCTGTCTGCCGATAACAACGATTCAATAGCTGCTCAAGTGCGTCGATATCACTAGCTTCTGCTTGACGTAAGAAAACAGTTTCTTTATTGGCATTGTCGTTATTAATATTGTCGTTATTAGTCTGGGCTTCATTCATATTATTTCGTCCTTTTATTATCCGTATATTCAGTTCATTACAAAAAGCTCATAAAGAGGCTGATAGAATTTTTTGCAGCCTCTGTCGGCGGAGGCACAGCACGCAAGAAAATTTCTATCTGCCTCATGTATTGATAAAATACGTGAGATTTTTATGTGATATCTATCCTAGATTAAAAAGCTGACCTAAATAAATAGCTCAGCTTTAATAGTAATATTTATCCGTTTTCATTACTAGCTCGATAAAGCCTGCGCTTGCTCGATGATATCAAACCCTGCGTTAATTTGTGCACGCGTTGGCGCATGACCTTGGCGTAATAACTCAGAGAATGCCACCAGCTCCTTATCACGTTCAAGCGAGCTTGCTGCACTGGCACGCGTGTTTTCATCCTCGTCAGCGAAGTAGTATTCTATGTAGTTAAAACTATCTGGTGAACCCATTAGAATGCCATGATCTGGCGTCGCAGCATGTCCACTATAACGCAAACTTTTGCCATATTGCATCGTCCAAAAGAAAGGAATACGCTCCTGAAGCGATTTGACGTTATCGTCATTTAATATCGCTGCAGCCGTCACCATGCCATGTTGCAATGCAACCCGCCAGTGCTCGATACGCATACGCCCCAGCTTACTAGGCGCTTTGGCGATATCGCCCAGTGCATAGAGACCATCACGCAATTGCAGCTGCTCATCAACTTGTACCCCATCTGGATGATTAGTGTCCTGTAATAGCTCGATACGCGGTGCGACACCTGTTCCTAAAATGACGATATCAGCATCGATTTGCTCACCATTGGCTAATTTGACGCCAGACACTTGTGAGAAGTTATCTTCGTTATTGTCAGTAGTATTTTCAGCTGCAATGATTTCAGAGACACTGGCATCAAACACGAATTCAACACCATTTTCTTTATGCAATTTAATCAGCGCCTTACTGACCGTTTCTGAGACGATATTGCCCATCACGCGATGGTCTTGACCGATAACGGTGATAGAAGCTGTGGTGCCCGATTGCGCCAATGCTGACGTGACCTCCATACCGATAAAGCCCGTACCGACGATGACTACACGCTGATCATGACTGGCGGCTTTGATTAATTTGGCATCATCCATACTACGCAAGGTATAGACACCATCAAGCGTTGCCCCTTTAATAGGTGGAATCTTGGGCTCAGCACCGGTTGCCACAACTAAAAATTCCGCTGTGAGCTTGTTGTTATCACCCTTTTCATCTGTTATCACGATACTACGCTCATTGAGCAACACTTCACTGACCGTTTGGTTTAAGCGTAGCTCAATATCGTGTTTACTTGCCCAATCTGTACCGCCCAGTAATAGCTTTTCTTCTGGCATATTACCGGCCAAAAAAGCCTTGGATAATAAAGGACGATTATAAGGGGCTTTGTCCTCGGCACTCACCAAGGTAATCTTGCCGCCGTAGCCAGTATTGCGCAGCTGATGGGCAGTCATAAACCCTGCTCCACCGCCGCCAACGATAATAGTATGAGTATCAGTCAGCTTATCATTTTCAACCTGCTTATCTATCTTGGCTGAGGTATCAACCGTTAGGCTGTCGCCATTATCTATGATTTGATATTGAGTCAAGCCTGTTGTCGCGATTGGCTCCAGTAATGCGCCGTCGCTGCTGTCAAAAGTTGCATGATGCCAAGGACAAATAACGCGATTACCACAACGCAAACCTGTACCCAAATCTGCTCCAGCATGCGGACATTTGCCATCAAAAGCACGAAACGTGCTGTCGTCGCGGGTAATTAAAATGATACTATCATCATCTTGCTTATACGATTTCATACCGCCGCTGATAATGTCGGCTTTGTTTATAGTGACTGTATTTATAGTAGCTGCCTTACTCATAAGTCATCCTTAACGGTTATAATGGTTCCTGTTTAAAGCGTGTCGAGACTTATCGATAGTAGCAAGCCTCCTTCACTTATGCTGTTCTTTTGTATATTGACCACGTTGCAAAACGTAATGACTGCTTTTTTAATCCCTATTAATGTTCTATAAAACGTAAAAGACTATCTTATGACTGTTCAAGACCATGATATTACCGCTGATACTGATACTGATACTGATACTGCCAATTTACCGCAGCCGATACAGCCGCTGTTAAAGCATGCTACTTACAAGGCTCATACCACGGATTTTATTGTTAACGAGTTGCTACCATTAGAGTTCACCGGTGAGGGTGAGCATCTCTGGCTACATATCCAAAAGTCAGGGATGAATACCGCTTATCTTGCCAAATTATTGTCCGAATGGGCGGATATTCCTTTACGTGATGTCGGCTTCTCAGGACTGAAAGACCGTCATGCGCTAACAACGCAGTGGTTTAGTCTGCGCATACCAAAGAAGCAATTACCAGACTCTGAGTTTGCGCCCGTAGATATCGGTGCTAATGAGTCAATCACTATCCTTGAGCAGCAGTGGCACAATAAAAAGCTCAATCGCGGCACGCACCGCGCCAATCAATTTATTATTACCTTGCGTGATATTGAATTTGTAGGCTTTGATACACCATCACCATCATCTGAACAGCTATTGTCTGCTAAGCAAGCCGTCGAGCAGCACTTAGTGATTATTAGTCAAAGTGGCGTGCCCAATTATTTTGGGCCGCAGCGCTTTGGTCGCAGTGGCAACAATATTAGAGAAGCATTGTCGTTGTTTGCGCGTCCTGTACCTGAGGCCCGTCCGCCGTCTAATAAAGGCAAACGTAAACGCGTGCCTCGTGAGCAAAATACCATGGAGCTGTCGGCGGCACGCAGTTTGATATTTAATGAGATATTGGCAGCACGTGTCCGTGATGGTAGTTGGAACAACGGACTTGCAGGTGAAGTATTTAATCTAGATGGCTCAGGCTCGATATTTGCAAGCGACGAGATAGACGATACCTTACGAGCCCGTCTTGAATCAGGCGATATTCATCCGACTGCCGTGCTGTGGGGTACAGGTAATGAGAAGGTCAGCGGCAAAGCGGCAGCCATGGAAGCGGACACCGTAGCGCATAGTCCATTGTTAACGCAGCTAGCCACAGGTCTAGAGCAGCGTGATATCAAGGCGCAAAGGCGAGCACTGCGATTACCTATTGAAGCATTAAGTTGGGAATGGCAGGATACAGAAGGTGGTCAGATACTGATCTTAAATTTTACTTTGACGACCGGTAGCTTTGCGACCAGCGTATTAGCAAGTTTGGTACAAGAATTAAATACTTAGATATTATCTATGTCATAACCGGTTAAGGACCTAAAAGATTAGAGTACTGATTTATTTGCTAGCGGTATAAAATCAGATAACCGTGCTATTTTCTGCTGCTAGTACCTCGTTGGCACTAACGACTTGATTACGTCCGCGATCCTTGGCTTCGTATAGTGCTTTATCAGCGATACAAATCAAGCGCTGGCAAATGTCGATGGGCAATTGCGCCTTCGCGATTTCTGTGGCGACTCGTTTTCTTCTGTGAGCAATTCTTCGTTGCGAGCTGTTTTGTATTGGGCTACTTTTTTGCAATTCTTTAATAGATAAACGGTCTTTTTTTGAATTATTTGGCGATTGTATATTCTCTTTTGCCTCATCAGCCCTATATTCACTTTGAATATCAATACGCTCAGCATGCGTCAAGGTATAAACCCCTAAACTTGCCGTAACATTAAAATCTGTATGGTTGTCGCCACTGATGACTTGCTCAGCAATATCTCGTCGCAGCTGTTTAGCAATCGTCATGACGCTATCATGCGAGGTATCTGGGAGCACGATTAAAAACTCTTCTCCACCATACCGACTCACAATCGCCTCTTCTGTCAATGAATTCAATAAGGTCTGTGCAACTTCTGACAATACTTGATCGCCAACATCATGACCATAATTGTCATTAATGTTTTTGAACCAATCTAAGTCTAATAATATAATACTGACGTCCTGCTGATCTCCCATTGCCAAAAGCGCCTGCTGCATTTGCGTTAAGCCATAACGGCGACTTTTCAGCTGAGTCAATTCGTCATGATTGGCATACTGCATAATCTCCGCTTTACTGTTATCCAATATCAACAGTAGCGTGCGAAACATATAGATGATAAAAATCGCTTTTGGCAGCGACATATAAATATGTGTGCTGCGCCAAAAAAACGCGGAAGAAAAACGCAGTTGATTAAACGTATCCCAGCTAAGTGTCCCATTTTGGAATATGGACGCAGAGATGGCATTTTCGATAGCCGTGGTCTCGCTATAGGTCAAATAGTTATAGCTATCCAAGGGAAAAGAGGTCGTTGTCATTTGTTGCAGGTTGGGAATCGTAAAGCCGAAATAGGGAATTAATGTAGCCGAAAAAATCAGCATACTATGAGCCAAAAAAGCCTTCCATACATAACGCCGCCGTATGAGCATCATACCCAGCATCGCCCCGCCCACCAGCGACACCCCAGCCACCAAGCTGCTATGCCCCATTACCAAAATAACCACCGCAATATAAGTACTATAAAGTGTGATTAATACCGCCTGCCACGTATGTAGCGAGCCGTGACCGGTTTTGATAGGCGATGAGCGACTGATCATCCATAAAAAGAAGAGTCCAAGCAGCGTAATGCCAATCCATAAAGGATACAATAGCGCCATGTCAACATAGGAGCTATAGGTCTCTCTACGAAACCAAACATACAAGCACCAGATCCAATGCAAGGTAATTTCCATCAACACAAACAATGCTAGCAGCAATGCTCTATCAGCAGCCTGCCACTCGAAAATAACTCGAGAGAGTTTTCTATAGCCTAGATGAGATATCGAAAAAGCCATAATGGGCTACCGAAAACAATGAAAGTGATTGAGTTAAAACCAGAGCAATCCATCCGGTGTCATGATTGATACTAAATCTGAACTTATCATTGAGTGTGGCAATTTTTGATCTATTTATCAATCCGTTTAATTGATTCATCGGTCAATAAGTGCAGCTGTGTTCTATTTAAGATAAAGCCGCAAAAGATTGCCAGATACCTTGCTGTTCGGGATGCATGTTGGGGACATCGCCCAAGCGTCGCCATGGCATATTACTCCCATGAAAGTCACTACCTATCGATGCAGCAAGCTTGTGCTCAGCAATACTACGGTCAACCATTTTACGCGTACTGACAGGCTCACTATTGGCAGGTAACTCACAAGCATCACCACCAAGCTGCGCAAATTCTTCGATAAGCTTACGGACGCGCGTCGCTGACAGCTGATACCTCGTTGGATGTGCCAACACCGCTTTGCCACCACATTCCTGTATCAGCTCAATGCCGCGCTGCATCGTCAGCGCCTCGATCGCCACATAAGCGGGTTTATTGTCTGCCAAATACTTGTCAAAGGCTTTTTGTACCGTCTTTACTTCACCGCGTTCAAATAACACTTGCCCGATATGTGCGCGCCCAACTGCTTGCGGGTTGCCACTAGCTTTAGCAAGAACAGCTTGCCACAGCTCATCATAATCGATACCAATCAGCTTACTGAGTTTTTCTGTAATACGTTGACCGCGAGTCGCGCGGCTGTCTTGCAACTGTTGTAGGGTGGCGTGCATTTTCTCGCGGTCGGTAAAATCAAGCCCAAGTACATGAATAATTTTATTGGTAGATTTATTTTTACCGTAGCCGCCGCTCAAGGTATGCTCACAGCTGATTTCTACGCCATTAATCAGTTGTATATTGCAAGCTTCCGCCGCGGCGCGTGCCTCATCGATCCCTAGCAAGGTATCATGATCGGTTAAGGCCAATACATTAATGCCAGCCGTATGGGCGCGCTGTACCACTTCTGCCGGCGCATAAGTGCCATCAGAGCAGGTACTATGACAATGTAAATCGATTTTCATAAAGCAAGCCTTAGAGTTTTGAATATTCTTGAGTAAAATTAGGTTAAAAGCGCCAAAGTAGCTCATATCAGAGGATTATAGTGTTGATTGCTTTTTTTTGGCGCAGTAGACGTGTAAACTAGCGCATACGTTTTAGTTGGACATTTTATTTGCTATGAAAGCCTTATTAGACTTCATTCCTTTGATCGCGTTTTTTATTGCTGCTCGTTACAATGGTATTTTAGCAGCAGCTGGCGCATTGCTAGTTGCCACTATCATCGTCTATGCGATTCACTTTGTGCGTCAAAAGGGCAAGTTCGACAAACAGCAATGGGTCGTCTTATTGTTAACCATCGTTTTTTGCGGTGGTACCCTGCTGTTGCGTGACGATATTTACTTGCGCTGGAAATCACCGATTATTAACGGTATTTTTGCGCTAACGCTGTTGGTCAGTGCCGTAATCAATAAACCTTTGATGCAATTGGCAATGAAAGATGTTTTTTCGCTCACAATGAGTGGTTGGAAAAAACTGACCATTGCTTGGGCAGTGTTTTTTGCGATGATGGCTGTCCTACATTATATCACGGCATTTACCATGTCAGATGAAGCTTGGATTAACTTTAAAACTTATGGCTGGATTCCGCTGATGCTGGTATTCGTAGTTGCTCAGTTTTTGTTATTGAAAAAGCATCTGAACCCTGCATTGACGGATAAGTCAGCTAAATAAAAAGTTAAATAGCAGCTGATAACTTAATAGTAGATATTTTGTTATCTCTGAATGCCAATGATAACTATCATGCTTTATAAAGTCTGATAAGACAAAATGACGCATGATAGTTATTGATTCTAACGCTCTATTTTTATTATTAATTGGGGAAGCAACATGTCTTTATTCGCCATTATCGGTCATGACGTAGCAGGCAGTAGCGCGCAACGTCAGCTGACACGCCCAGAGCACGTTGAGCGCTTACAAGTATTGAATCGTGAGCAGCGCTTGATTATCGCAGGACCAACCCCTATCGAGCACGGGAAAAGCGAGATGTCAGGCAGCCTGATTATCGCGGATTTTGACTCGCTTGAGGCAGCTCAAAACTGGGCAAGCGCTGAGCCGTATTTGCGTGACGGTGTTTACAGTCATGTCGACATCAAGCCATTTATTCAAGCGTTACCAGCAGTGAATGTCAGCACAACAAATGAGGTAGCATCATCGTGATTCAGCGGTTACTCTCATTAAAAAGTCATAAAACTGGTCTTGCAAGTACTGCTTTTGCGGGCATAGTATCGATTACTGCCCTGTCAGTACATGCAGCGCCAACACTGACTACTCAAACCGAGCCCGCAGCAGGGATTGTGCCAGCACTAATCGCAGCTAACAACGCTCCTCAATCGAGCGACCCTCAAACAACTGCTCCGGTCATAGAAATGGCTACCGCAGCAAAGCCTGCTACCGATATTAACGATACCTTGGCGGCACAGCTGCAACCATCAAATAAAGCTTTATCGGCTGCCAACCAAGAATTACTAAGCCGTAATGCCCAGCTGCAACGCCAAGTCAATGATTTGCAGACGCAAGCAAACGTCTTGGTTTATGAAAGTCAAGGTCAATTATTTTTATATGGTGCATTTACTGTTTTGCTTAGCCTATTGGTCGGTATTTTCATCTCATGGCTGGTATTTGTTCGCCGTGAACGCTGGTAGTTGCATTTTTATCGATTGAAATCATCTATTGGATTGATGTCTACCGATTTGATGCTCCACTTCCTACTTGCTTGACCACTGTGGGGTTGATAAATAATTATGCCCAAACCAGCTTCTATGGCTATTAATACAACCAAAAGCACGACACCAGCACATGTTATCTCTCCAGCCAACATTGAGTGGCAAACTGATGACGCTGGTAATGAAGTGCCAATATCAGGTGAGTTTGGCGATGCCTATTTTTCGCAAGCAGATGGTTTAGCAGAATCTCACCATGTATTTTTGGCACATAATCAGCTGTCCACGCGATTGGCAAACCTTATTCCTAAGCAATGCTTTACGATCTACGAACTAGGTTTTGGTACAGGACTTAATTTACTCGCGACTTGGCAGTTGTGGCGACAGCTTCGATTAATACATCCGCACTTAGCAAGCGCCCGTTTGCACTTTATTACTACCGAAAAACACCCCGTCCCCTTTAGTGACTTAGCAAAGATACTTGCCCCACTGGGACAACGTACACCTGAACTGGCACTGTTGATTGAGCAACTTTTAACCAGTTATCCTCCTCTTATCGCTGGTTGTCATCGGCTAGATTTTATTGATGATAATTTAACCCTTGATATTTGGCTAGGTGATGCTAGTGATAGCTTAGCAAGTTTAGATAGTACAGTAGCTACTCAGTGTCCGTACATCAATGCCTGGTTTCTAGATAGGTTTGCGCCTTCTTGCAATGAGATCTTATGGACAGAGCGTATCTTTAGCCACATGCAACGCTTATCACGTGCTGGCACGACTGCTGCTACCTATAGCTGTGCAGGTATCATCAAACGTGGATTACAGTCGCAGGGTTTTGTCGTTAAAAAGAGCAAAGTGCTTGGGTCTAAGCGTGAGATGCTCACGGCCGTTATGAGCGAGATGTCATCTTTAGATAAGCCTATTTCAACCTTATCTAATAAGGTGCCTTTGTCCAACTATCCTAATAATGCAGTCGTTATCGGTACTGGTGTGGCAGGACTACTGACTGCATGGTCACTTGCCAATCGTGGTATAAGCGTGACAGTGCTCGATAAAGACGCACCGCTGGCTGGTGCATCTGGTAATCCGCGCGCTTTACTCGCCCCGAATATGACGCCTATTCATCATGTTTATGAGCATCTGCATTCTATTGGCTATTTATACAGTGGTCGATTATATCGACACTTTAATCAGCAAGCCGCTTTGCAAAAATCGCCGCTGATACTTGAGCAGACCGGCACATTAGACTTACTGGTAAAAACTAATATTGGTACGGAGCAGATTTTAGATTATCCAGATACTATGGTAACCACTATTAGCCCCGAAAAAGCACAGGATATCAGTGGTTTAAAAGATAAAGACTTAGCTCATAACTTGTATCTGCCACAATCCGGTTTGGTCAATCCACAAGCCTTAAAAACTGTTATTCTTGCGCACCCCAATATCACCTATCGGCAGCTCAATATTATTAATATTAAGGAAACCGAGAACAGTATCATTTTGACAGGTTCTGAAGAGGATAAAAATGCGAGCCAAGCCTCTTTGACTATCACAGCTGACCATGTTGTGATTTGCGCGGCTTATGAAAGCCATCAATTGGATAAACGTATCGTTAAATGCCGTACGATCCGCGGGCAACTGTCTTGGTTTATGCCAACTGCGCAGCAACTGACTCAATTGCCTAAATTGCCGCTCAAATACAGTGGCTACTGTGCGCCATTTATTGGACAGAGCGGTGATGCGGAACTGAACCATATTAGCGAAAATCAGCCACAGTTTTTACTTGGTGCAAGCTTTATCGATGGCGATACCAATATCGATGTCCGAGATGAAGAAAATCAGCAAAATTATGACAAGTTGATTGAAGATATGCCTGAATTAAGCAGCGTCTTGCCAAATGATATCAGTACATGGCATGCGCGTGCTGGCATTCGTACTCAAACGATGGATTATCATCCTTTGGTCGGATTACTTGCACAGAGTCAGCGTTTATGGAGCATGTCAGCAATGGGTGCAAAAGGTTATGCGATTGCACCCATATGTGCCGAAGCCTTAGCAGATATGATGTTAGGCTGTTTTACACCTTTATCTGCCGCTATGTTGGCGCGCCTATCGCCCAATCGGGCGCGGCTACATAAAGTACATAAGCATAAAACACGTCAATCATTAATTTAGGTTCAATACCTTAGCTATATGCCTAATTATGACCCTCACTAATGGATAGCTGTCTTATTATGAAAACTCTTCCCTCTACCTTTATAAAATCAAAACCATATTTTCAGGCTGTATCTGCCATTTTTTTAAGCTTATCACTGTTGATTGCCTGCAAAAAAACACCAGAGCCTGAGACCACTAATGAAACAGCCACAGAAGTGGCAGTTCAAACGACACCTGTGACTTCCAACATTAATGCACCCCATGTTGCTGATGATATTAATGCCAACGCGTCTGCTACGAATCCAGAACCAGATGTGAACTTAACGGAGCTAGAGGATCATCTTGGCACAACGGATACCTCAGTCATTGACCCTGCTCCAGCGCCCAATCCAGAGCAAGCCATTAAAGGCGCGCAAATCACGGACGTTAAATATCGAAGTGCCTCGGGCGAATCATTATCAGTCGTTTTTGAGACTTCAGCAGCGGGCATGCTTAATGCCATCATCACCTTACCGAACAAACCTAAAATGACCTTGAGCGCGCCTGAAGGTCAAGGTAATAATCCTACCTATCGCTCAAGCGATGGCAATGTTCAGCTAGTTAGTCATGCTGGCGGTGGTACGGTAGATTTTATTCAAAATAATAAAATAACAAGCTTTGATGCCATTAGTGCCGATGCAGAAGTGATTACTGAATAAGCTTTATAAGTATAAAAACATGTCGTAAAGTTAGTGGAAATGGCAATAAAAAAGGCTGCAAACGTTGATATCGTTGCTGCCTTTTTTATTGCCTAACTGACCTATTTTTCTATTATTTAACCAAATCCAGTAGTTTTACCAAACAGACTCACCAGCCAGCTCATCAATGACCACAAACCCCAACCGATAATAACAATGACAATGAGCCCCAACATATCAGGAATATGCAGATACAGCCAAGCAACTATTGGATTGCGCCAAAAAGCGCCAAAACGACTCTGTTGCTTATCTTCAAGTGATTGATGCAAAAACGGTCGATCCATATGTATGGTTTCAGTGATGCCATACTCGTTTTGTAGATGCTCATGCACGATGCCTAAGGTCTTACGACTAGGACGAATAAAGATGTCAAGCAGCGTCCCGATACCCGGTACGATACCAACTACCATATCAATCAGTGCCAATCTAACAGCGGGCGTCATTTTATGCGCGGGTACACCGAGCTGACGACCCAATATAAATGCATAACTTGTTAATGCCAGACCTGCTAAATCTCCTGCCAGCGGAATGATCGAAAGTGCAGCATCTGCGCCCATACCTTGCTTGGTAAAAGGCACACGTACGAGTGAATCCATGGTATTGGCAAATTTTGCCAATTTACGCTCCGTCTCAATCACCTGCTCGCGCGTCAAACCATTCTCAGCCAATCTTGCCTCATAATCTATCTTAGAAGCACTATGCGCAGATGATTTCTTGGTCTTTAGTCTCGAAAATTTATTGAGCTTATCCATTAAAAGTCGTCCAGATACAAGCGATGGCTATAAGAACAAAAACGTAACGTCCTACCCATATATTGGCTAAAAATGCTTTAAAACAAGCCAAAGCATTACGACTGGCACACGCACTGTTTTGCTTAGCAAACATCATCGCGACTAACGCCAAGCCAAAGACTGGCGTAATACCTAAACTGGTCGGCGCAAAATAATGCCACATGACTGCGCCCATGATAACTAAAAACAACGTCTGTAGTAACGAGATGATAATCACATCATAACGATCAAATAATATCGCGGTTGATTTAACCCCTATCTTTATATCATCCTCTCGGTCAGCCATTGCATATTGAGTATCATAAGCAACTGTCCAACACATATAAGCAAGGAATAACAACCAACACCAGATATCAGGCGCGCCTTGTATCGCGACATATGCCATCGGTATCGCCCAGCCGAAAGCCGCTGCCAAAAACACTTGCGGCAAATGCGTATAACGTTTCATAAATGGATAAATAAACGCCAATATGACGGCACCAAACGACCAATAGAATACTTGAATGGGTAAAAACAGAAGCAAACTTGCACTTAATAATACTAATACTAAAAAAGCTGCAATGGCCTCTTTAGCAGACAGACGTCCATCAGCTAACGGACGACCTTTAGTACGGCTTACGTGACCATCGACTTTACGGTCAGCAAAATCATTAATCGCACAGCCTGCTGCCCGCATCAATATCGCTCCAAGGGCAAAAATCACAAAGATACTTAAACTGGGTAGCCCTGCCGTAATGCCTGCACCTTGTTGCTGCGCCTGCCCCATCGCAGCGAATAATACACCCCATAATGTTGGCCATAGTAGCAGTTCAATACCTACTGGCTTATCAAAACGTGTCAGCTGAATATAAGCTTGTAGCTTGTCGTTAAATGTCATGGCGTTTTAATTATCATGGATAGAAAATAGTAAATAATGAGTTGGGTGTATAGCAATTTAAGTTATAGAACTTGGCGTACGCTATAGTGAGTTCAATATGAAAGAGTTACGTTTAGAATAGCATTATGCTGGGATAAATTTCTCTCGCTTGCTGTGCGCTTCGCACTCCAGAGACTTCGTAAAATTCATCCCAGCAGTACTGTATTCTTTTTAAATTGAATCGACTATAATTTTTTTGATACTAATAATGCCACTAAACTTGTTGCCACATCTTATTGGCTTCAATGAGTGATAGCTCGGGATACTGCTTGCGTAAGGCTTTAATCGCAGCAACTTTCTCTTTTTGTGCAGCTTGCTGGCGTAAAAATGCCAATTGCTCTTTAGGATTACTTAACTCTTTTAGACGTGCTTCAAGGCGCAAGATTCTGGTACGTAGCATAATATTGATTAACAATAACGCCGCACCCATCACCCAAATGATTAATACAGACATTCCCTGCTCCTAAATTTATAAGTTGTCTTATTTGATATTATTAAACGAAATAACCGTCAAAACGTACTGCTTCATTATTCCAGCTTTCACTTGGCTGTTGATCAGCAAGTAACGGCGCAAATTGTGGACGCTTAACGATGACGCGACCTTGTTTTTGACCGTTTTGACTGACAACGGCTTGTGCAGATTGTAGTAATTGCTGCTCTTCATCTAACGTTGGCGGATGCGCTAATTGATGCAACGCTTGCATACGCTTACCGACTTTCGCGCCTTTCCCCGTCTTGCTATCTTGATAACTGTCTTCTGGAAACATAGGGTCAAGATATATCACATCAATGGCTTGCTCGTTATCAGCCCCTAGATAGTTATTAAACCTTTTAAAATAAGTGAGCGCATCGGTATTAATAATCTGCAAACGTGACATCAGCTTTTGCCAATTTGGCAGCGTACTCATACGCAGTTGCTCTACAAGTAATAATAACGCCATCAAT
Source organism: Psychrobacter sp. S4(2024) (assembly GCF_036861305.1). Taxonomy (NCBI): domain Bacteria; kingdom Pseudomonadati; phylum Pseudomonadota; class Gammaproteobacteria; order Moraxellales; family Moraxellaceae; genus Psychrobacter; species Psychrobacter sp. S4(2024). The sequence continues at coordinate 796,747 of NZ_JAZAQR010000001.1, forward strand.
GGCTGCTGCTCAAGCATGGTAACTTGGGCACCAGTACTCGCCAGTATTAGACTATCATGACCAAAACCAGCAGTTGCATCAATGACCTGACTATCTGCGGTCAATTTCGCGGCTTGTAATAACAGCTCCGACTTACGCCCTGCACTGACTACGCGCCGCTGCAGTTTATCCCATTCGGGGGCAACGCTTAACCCCTCACTCAACCATGAAAGTTTATCTTTTTCATCTAACAGCAATATAGGTTGGGTAGCTATCTGGCTTAACTGCTGGCGACGTTTTTGATTTAATTTCTCTGTCACCAGTTCAGTATTCAAGATAATGGGTAGCTTATGCTCAGCTATGAGTGCCTGCAAGCTTTCGACTTGACTTGCCTGCGTTTCATTAACATAAAGTAGTTGGCAGCTTATATCAGCAGTCAGCACTTGCTTCAAATTGGTCATGACTGCCATTCCTTTTTAATACTTATAACATCATGAATCTCTATTAAAAACCATTCCATCATGAAGTTTAGCCTGCCATCTGATAACCAAAACCCCAAGCGGCTATTAAAACCAACACACCAGTGATAATACGCAACCATGCAAAAATTTTAAAGTCACGGCGACTGACCCAAGCGACCAATAAGCGAATACAAAGCAAGGCAACGATAAACGATACGATAGTACCAATGCCTAGCACTAACCAATCTTCACTACTGGTTAAAACGTCACGATGCTTAATAAAATCTAGTAGAGCCGCACCAATAATGACTGGAATACCTAAAAAGAATGAAAATTCAGCAGAGGCTTTACGTGAGACGCCAAGCCACAGTGCACCAATAATCGTCGCACCTGAGCGCGATGTACCGGGTATCAATGCCAAACATTGCAGCAAACCTATCATCAAAGCTGTTTTTAGGCTGACGTCTTCTGCTTCTTCTGCAATAATGGTTTTCGGGCGATTTTCAACATAAAAGATCAGCAAACCGCCGATTATTAGCATAATCGCCACGACGATAGGGTTAAATAAATAGGCTTTTATCTCATCAGCAAAAGTGAAACCAACAATCATTACCGGAATAGTCGCGACAATTAGGCTAAGTCCAAGCTGGCGTGGATTACTCGTGCCTTCTGCTTTACCCGTCAGCAAACCCATCAGTGCCTGCCAGAGTCTGCCCCAATAGTCATATATGACCGCTAAAATAGCACCAAACTGCACCACCACCACAAACAAATCGACTTTTTCTTTGGTCCAAAAACCCATCAAATCAGCGGATAAAATTAAATATCCCGTGCTAGAGATGGGCAAAAACTCAGTGATACCCTCAACGATACCCATGATGACAGCTTGAATTAATAAAATAATATCCACAAAATTATTCCTAAGAAATTCCGAAAACAGTAAAGGCGTTTGTTTTATATTGTTATATTCATAATACTGTTATTGTCGCGTGCGACACTTGAAAGCTTTATAAGCACTGAATATAGAAAGGGTACACTAAGACTTACCTTGCTCTTTGAGCGTTTTCCACGCTTGATTGCGTAAGTATTTGGGTAAAGCTTGCGCCGCTTCTGTTCCGCCATTGACCATAAACTGAGCCATACCCAGTTGTCCTATCACGGTCGCATCAGGATGGATATCAGCATAAATAATCTGACCGTCATGCAAAGTTAATAAACCGGCACCATTGCCAACGATAGGAATCTCTAGCGCTGTCTGGCTATCATAATCAAGTAGCTGCTCAGTATCTTCGCCATTGTCGTGATTAACGGGCTGCATGATATTATCTATTACCTCATAATGCCCAAAATATACCTGCTGCATACGCGCATCAAGGGCACTATATACTGAGCTTAAACTCTGTTGCTGATACGCCGCTTGCGCAATCGCCTGTAAGCTAGAAACACCCACACAAGGAATATCATGCGCGACAGATAGCGCCTGTACCACTGCCGTATTGATTCGTATACCACTAAAGGCACCAGGACCACGATTAAAGATAAGCGCTTGTATGTCAGCCAGTTTTAGCTGCGCCTCAGATAATGCCGCGTCAATCATCGGTAAGATTTGCTGGGTCTGCTGGCGCTTACCTGTCTCGGTATGACTCGATAACGCTTGACCGCTGGCATCTAAAATGGCGATCGAACACTGATCGAACACGGTATCCATTGCTAAAAACATCATAACCTCGGCTTATTCTCTTGACATCGTAAAACAGCGCCTATCATAGCATTTAGGACAGATTAATTGACTTACTTTCTATATTTTTCATGCATTCTTTGTGAGAATTCACTCAAATATCCAAAATATGAAAAAACCTCAAAGCTCATTTAGCTTTGAGGTTTTTATTATCAATATTTCCCAGTAGCACTAAATCATTTAAAAACGTGTTTTAAACTTCTTCGGCGCTTGGTTTTGTAGCTCTTGCATCTGTTTTTGCATCTCTTCAGTGCTTGGCATGTTATTTGGGTCAAGTCCCATTTGCTTTGCTATTTGCTGTGGGTTCACATCTTTAACACCCCCTTGCTGACCGCCACCGCCGAATAATGGACCGCCGCCGCCTGCTCCACCGCCACCGCCCATCAATCCTTGCATCGATTTCATCATTTTACTGATGCCTTCAGGCTTAGAGATCATTTTCATCATTTTTGCCATTTGCTTGTGTTGCTTGAGCAAACGATTGACGTCTTGAATCTCACGACCTGAGCCTGCAGCAATACGGCGCTTACGACTTGGATTGATTTTATCAGGATTTTTGCGCTCAAATGGTGTCATCGAATTGATCAGTGCTTCCATCTCACGCACTTTTTCTTCAGGCTTGGCATCTTCGACGGCTTTTTGCATATCAGAGCCGCCCATACCTGGCATCTTATCTAAGAAGCCTGCCATGCCGCCCATGCTTTTCATTTGCTGAAACTGGGTCAATAGATCTTCAAGGTCGAACTCGCCGCCCTTTTGCATCTTTTTCGCCATTTTTTCGGCTTTATCACGGTCAATTTTTTGCTCAACTTCTTCGACCAGACTTAAGACGTCACCCATACCAAGAATACGCTGGGCAATACGTTCAGGATGGAACAGCTCTAGCGCATCTAGTTTCTCACCGCGACCCAAGAATTTAATTGGCTTACCTGTGATGGCGCGTACAGAAAGCGCCGCACCGCCACGAGCATCGCCGTCAGTCTTGGTCAAAATAACGCCCGTTAATGGCAGCGCATCGTTAAAGGCTTTGGCAGTATTTGCCGCATCCTGACCGGTCATCGCATCAACAACAAACAGTGTCTCAGAAGGATTGACCGCAGCGGTTAACGCCTTGATTTCATCCATCATGGTTTCATCAATAGCCAAACGACCCGCTGTATCAATAATCAAGATATCTTGATATTGAATTTTAGCTTCCTCGATAGCACGCAAGGCGATATCAATCGGGTTTTCGTCGCTACTTGAGTTGACGAACTTGGCATTTACTTGCCCTGCTACTTGCTCAAGCTGGGCAATCGCTGCGGGACGATAAACGTCAGCAGACACCAACATGACTTTTTTCTTATGGCGCTCTTGTAAAAACTTTGCCAATTTACCAGCCGTGGTGGTTTTACCCGCCCCCTGCAAACCTGCTAGCAGATAAACAACTGGCGGCTTACCCGTCATCTCAAGCTGCTGATTGGCACTACCCATCATTTCGGTCAGCTCGTCATGGACGATTTTGACAAATGCTTGACCTGGCGCCAACTCTTTGAGCACTTCAGCACCAAGCGCTTGCTCTTTGACACGCTTTACAAAATCGCGGGTCACTGGTAGTGCGACATCGGCTTCTAATAGTGCCATACGCACTTCGCGCAAAGTGTCTTTGATATTGTCTTCGGTCAATTGTCCTGTGCCTGCGATATTGCGCAGACTCGACGATAATCGTTCTGTTAAAGTATCAAACATAAATAGCTCTCAGTTAAAATAATGCTGTGTAAAACTTAACTCTTTATCAATGAAAGAGCTGGTACATAAGATTTGAGTATGCGATGGCGGGCATTTAAGCCCAATTGCCAAGCATTTATCAGGAATACATAAGATGGTGCTCAATTGACTGCCATTTTATGATAAATTGGATAATTATTCTAATAATACCACTTTAGCATAAAATTAAGCGCGTATTTTGTGCCCATTATGAGATGAGGTTCTTTATCTTGCAACTTGCATTCTTACTTGCTGTGATGGCTTACTTTTTAGTCAGCACCTATATTGGTTGGGCGCTGATTCAAGATAGACCTATCCATAAAGGCCCAAGCTTAGGCTTATTATTTGTGGGCATGTTGGCACACGCAGGGCTACTTTATCCACACATAGTCACACTCTATGGGCTAAATTTCAATCTGTTTAATATCATCAGCTTGATCAGCTTATTCTTTTTGTTTTTTTACGTCATGTTTTCTCTGTATCGACCTATTGTCAGTCTGGGTATCCTTGCGGCACCGACCGCTCTTGTAGGTATGCTAATCGGTTATATTGGACGCGCGCCTTATCGTCCGATTACGGATATTAGCATTGGTCTTGAGTCTCATATCTTGCTGTCGCTTGCCGCATATTGTGTGCTGCTGATGGCAGCGGTACAAGCACTGTTTTTGCGACTACAAATACGTGAGCTTAAGCATCAATCGATTCACCGCTTTTGGGTCAACAAGCTGCCGTCTCTTCAAAGTATGGAGAGCCTATTATTCGATATGCTATTGGTCGGCTTTGTCCTGCTGAGCGTTGCACTGGGAATTGGCTTTATTTACGTAGATGACTTGATGGCGCAGCATCTTGTGCACAAAACAGCCTTTAGCCTGATGTCTTGGCTACTGTTTGGCGCGTTACTTATCGGTAATTGGCGTGCTGGATGGCGCGGAAAACGTGCCGCTAATATGACTATCTATGCTTTTATTTTATTAGCGATTGGCTTTGTCGGTAGCAAGTTTGTACTAGAGATGCTGTTATAGAACCAGTTCCACAATAGTAATATAGTAAAAAGCTGCGAGTATTAAATAATAATACTCGCAGCTTTTTTATTAAATATCTTTTAATACTCTGTTCTAAATTTCAAACCACTCTAATGAAAACCTAATTAAATACTACCGTCTTATTCCCTGCGACAATCACGCGATTTTGTACATGCCAATTGACTGCGCGTGCCAATACATTACGCTCGATATCACGACCAATAGCGCGCAGTTCAGTGACACCTTGACGATGGGTGACGCGGTGCACGTCTTGCTCAATGATAGGTCCTTGATCGAGCTCAGCAGTCACATAATGGGCGGTTGCGCCAATCAACTTCACCCCTTTATCGTAAGCTTGACGATAAGGGTCAGCACCAACGAACGCAGGCAAGAATGAATGATGAATATTGATAATCTGCATCGGCCAGCGCTTAACAAAGTCTGACGACAATATCTGCATATAGCGCGCTAGCACCAATAAATCATTACCCGCCATCAATGTATGGATCTTCTCTTCTGCGTCTACTTTATTATCTTTGGTCACTGGAACGTGATAAAAAGCGATACCAAAGTTTTCTACGGATTGGCGTAAAGCAATATGATTACTTACCACGCAGGTAATCTCGCAATCGAGCAAGCCGCGCTGATGACGCCATAATAAGTCTAATAAGGCATGATCAAATTTAGATACCAAGATACCAACTTTGGTCTTAATCGCATTGTCATGTAAGCGCCATTCCATATTGTGGCGTTTGGCAACGGTATGCGCAAAACTGGCTTCAAAGTTATCGATAATCTCGCTCAATCCTGCTAAAGCGAACTCTAAACGCATAAAATATTGACCGCCTTCGTGGGCGGTTGAGTACTGATCTAACGTAATGATATTGCCGCCATAGCGATGAATAAACTCAGATACGGCTTGTACGATACCGGCTTGGTCACGGCATTTAATCAATAGGGTCGCTGTAGCAGTAATAGTAGGAATCTCTCTAGGTGTCATTTGAAGTGACGTTTTTGGTGAAGCAATCGTTGCGGTGTCTGACATAATACGCTCAATTAAAAATAAAACTTGCTGCTTACTTTGAATATAGCTAACAGCATAGGAAACCGACTATTCTAATCGTTTTTGCAAGAATTTGCTGATTGAGTTGGTTGTATTTAATTATTGAGATTATAAATACAAAAACCCCCAACGCGAGGGTTGGGGGTTTTTGTATTTATAATTAATACTATCTAGAACTAGAACAGTTTAATTCAGTGCCAAAAGGGCTATTAGTATTTGGACGTAACGGTATACTAATATCAATATCATCTACTGAAGCTGGAAAATCAATCACTCTTGATTGTTGTGATTCGCTCCCATCTACTCGAGTATTCACGGTAACCTTAGCTCTGTACCAGTTTGCATATTGTTTAGGATAACGTATTGAAAAATCAACTCTACCAGTATTATCTGTTGTAAAGTTCTGATTAGGTTCAGCCTCCTGACCGCCTTCTAAAAGTACTGCTGCTACGTTTATAGGGTCTAAACGTCCATTCCCGTTAGTATCCTCGCCTTCATCTAGAATACCATTATTATTTAAATCTTCATTTTCACAGGTAACATCATTTCTGCCCCAAGACTTATTTCCAGAAATATCATTAATGATTTCAAAAAAGCCTTTAAGGTAGGTGTCAGGATTTAAATTAATAGTAACTTGCTGGTTAATAGCAGGCTTACCTGTGCTGTTTAGGACACTGATTGATCCTTTTCGGAAATAATATATCTCACTAGAATCAGTAGAAACTTTATCCGCAAAAGCAAAGCTAATAAAGGTGGATTTAGTTTGAACAGTAATTGATGAATTAGCTATTGGCACACTTACTGGTTTTTCCTTACCGTCTGGTAATTTGACAGCTTGTACTTCTGCCTTAATTATTACTCCATTTATACTAGTCGGGCTCTGTCCTGCATTATAAGTTACCATAGCAATACCATTGCTATTAGTATACGCAACCCCTTTACTTATACTACCAGCTGATGAATCATTGATCACAGTAAATTGCACAATGGCATTTTTTACTGGTGTATCATCTTTATCAAAAACTTTGGCAGTGACTTGCGTAGAGTCGCCAACATTAATAACCGCACGATCAGTTTGTAGAATCAGCTTAGTCGCTTCAGTTGACACAAAGTTTAATATAGTTTCTTTAGTTTCATTACCATATTGAGCACTAATAGTCGCATTACCAGGTACTTTTGAATCAATATAAAAGTCTACTTCTTTATTATTTACCGTAGATGTAATGCGAGAGTTGCCTTGATTACTAACATTAGTAGTAAAAAGTTCACCTTTGTTAGTTGATATAGTTACAGTATCCCCATCCACAGCACTTGGAACGTTTAATGTCATTTTCTTCCTATTTCCAACAATAATATCAGGTGTTTCCGAAAAGCTCAGACTTGAGCTGGTCGTAGATACTACTGTTAGAATATCAGGGATACGTTGACTAATCTTAATTCCTTTAACTTCTATACTGAACAGATAGTTATTGTTCACTGCCACTAAATCAGAAGCTTTTAAGTCAAAAGTAAAATTACCATTATTATCCAGTTTTCCAGTTCCGGCTTGTTTGTCATTACTGTATAAAATAACGTCTGTATTAGTAACAGGCGTTGCAGTCCCATCTAAAACCCTTCCCGACACGCTAAAGTTTTCTGAGGTAGTCACTATGTTCTTAGTTGATAAAACATTAATAGCGTTAGTACCAGAAACTATAATTGGCATTGTTTGTTTGACAGTACTATTATTCTTAATAAACACAGTCAATAGAGTTTCATGATCCAACTGAGAGTCAATATCTGCTTTACCTTGAATTAATTTAACAGTAACTAGTCCATTATCATCAGTAACCTGTTCGGATGGTTTGTCTAAAGATAATCCATACAATCTAGCGTCAGCAATACCTATGACAACAGGTACTCCAGCGACGATACCACCATTCTTATCGGTTACCCTAATATTTACAACAGTCTCATCTTTGCCTGTTAACAGCTGAGTTTTATCAGATGATATATATACTTCAGTCGCACTAGCTGAAGAGTCATCTGGGTTTTGATTGCCATTTCCATTTTCTAATACTGGCGGTAGTGAATCTACGCCATCTCCACCACCACAACCAGCCAGTGCCAATGCGCAGGTTAAAAAGGTGAGCTGAAATAATTTAGAGGTAGGTAATGAAGAATATGACATGTTTGGAACTCCGCAACGGCAATCATTTATATAAGTAAACAGGCAAAATCACTACACGGAATCCTAATAGATTGGTAATGATACATACATTTACAATAATGCCAATAGTATTAACAGATTGTATTAGATATATAACTGAGACTTTACTGACTTTTGTCATAACTTACAACTAAAAAGTGAATCCTCATTATTAAATAATCAATAACATAGGGCGCTCATTTCAGGGTATAATAGCTACCCTTTAAACCAACAACTATCACAAAAATATTTGAGTATTCATTACTTTTATGGTATAAATGTCGGCTTTAAAATTTTCTGATTTGGTTTGCCTGTTATTTGCCTTTAGATGACAGTAAATCAGCTCAACCTTCATATAGTTTTGTTTGGTGCAAAGCTGCCGCTTGCTGTGTCCATGCCGCAAATACGTGCAACTTGCCCAGACTGGTATGAGAAAAACTCATACCTCATAGATTAGGAGTTCGCCATGTCTAGAGTTTGCCAAGTGACTGGAAAGCGCCCTATGGTGGGTAATAATGTTTCGCACGCAAACAACAAAACCCGTCGTCGCTTTCTACCAAACCTTCACAACCATCGTTTTTGGGTAGAGTCTGAAAATCGTTTTGTACGTCTACGTGTGTCTACCAAAGGTATGCGCATCATTGACAAATTGGGTATCGATAAAGTGCTAGTAGATCTACGCGCACAAGGTCAAAAAGTTTAAGTAAATATTGGCAGCCTAATTTATCGATGAATGTCGCTATTTAGGCTGCTGTTATGCTGAATATTTACCAGCTCATATATTTATGACTGGATACTATCTACAGCAACTTAATACTTTAGACCCACACCTATCGATTGAAGACCGCTCATTTACAGGAAAGCCATCATGAGAGATAAAATTAAATTAGTATCAACTGCTGGTACTGGGTATTACTATACCACTACCAAAAACAAGCGCACTATGCCTGGCAAAATGGAAATCAAAAAATTTGATCCAAAAGTACGCCAGCATGTGATCTTTAAAGAAGCAAAAATCAAATAATCTCCATTTTTATAAATGGTTTTATTTGAACAAAAAAAGGGTTTATCAATTGATAAACCCTTTTTTATTGTCGTTATTTAGACTGACTACTATTTATCTATTTGCTATTGATTTATACATCATTAACTATAGTGCGTCGGCTCTTTGTCATAGACATGCGCATGCCATTGACTCATCTGCTTTTGCATAATCACTTGGATTGCAGCATGAATCATATGCTGCCCAATCGCTTGGGTATCACTACCTAATATCTCTTTTAACTTATCAGAAAAATCAATGGTCATCAGCGGCGCATCATCTTGTTCAGCATCACGTAAGAGCAATTTGCCATCGTCTGCTTCTACCAGCTCAAGGGTCGTCTCTTTAGCAAACCCTGCAAACTGATCGGTACTGTCATTATCTACTTCAATCTCATTATCGATATCGTATGGCATTCATTGTATCCTTATTATCCCGATTTATACCTGTAAAAAACGCGCTGATTCCACTTACTAAAGCTACTGTCTTACAGTCATGCGGGCAAAACTATCTTATTCATACAATGGACGCTTTGGCGCTATAATTCAAGGGCTATCCTATAAGTCTTTTGCACAACCTACGTTCGATGGTCTTAGTTTTATAGAAATTACCAACGTTTAACGCCAGTAACGCAGTTTTGCTAGGGTAAATAAGAAAGCAACAAACATACCCAGATAGTACATGAGCTTTAACTCTAATGTTGGATCGCGATATTTGAACGGTAACGCTACTGTCGCAGTCGCGGTTGGCAGTATCAATAACATGAGCAGCCAGTTTTCAAAGACGTGTAGCCAACCTTGCAAATCAGTTCCATGACGAAGTGAAGACAGTCCTAGCAGCAGGCAGGCAATAATTAAGCTGGTAAATAAACCATTTGGTAAATCTTTTGGATAAATGATATTGGCAATACTGGTCGGTATGATTCTCATGTAGAATTCCAGTCAAGCTTATAAAGCATGACTTAACGGTGAAAAAGTGTATCAAAAAACAACTTATAAAAATATTACAAGGTTATCTTCATTAAGAAGTTTTATCTTTACTAATAAAAATTTAACTATAAGTACCCATTAACCACAGCATTGAGATACAAGAGGTCAAATACCCCAAACTAATGGCATTCCAGCTCTCTATATGCATATCTTTAACCTTGTTAAGTAGGCGTGAACCTAGCCAAAATAAAAAGGGAATGCCTAGCATAAATGCGGGTACGATCACCGCCGCATGGCGTAATACTTCACCGGCATCTTCACCAACCATCAGGCGAAAGCCATAACCAGCTAGACTCAGAACAAGGGCGAACATGGCTAAGCCAATAGTAATACCTTTTGGCACTAAGCTACGTGATTGCGAGGCTTGCTGGGACTCGGCTCGATGTTTTGCATTTTGCATATTCATATTTTACCTTTAGCTGACATGTCGCTTAATATACTCAGTCATACAGCGGCTATTAATAATAGGTAACTTTACTACTTAATAGTATATAACTTACTATATGGGGCGTTACTCCCCATTTGCCAAGGCAAGCTCTGCACGCATGGCATCGATTGCTGCTTTATAATCTTCTTGATTAAATATCGCTGAACCGGCGACGAACATATCAGCACCTGCTTCGGCAATGGCGCGGATATTACTGGCTTTGATACCGCCATCTACTTCTAATCTAATATCACGACCGCTAGTAATGATACGCTGACGTACTTGGCGAACCTTTTCTAGCGTCCCTTCAATAAATGACTGACCACCGTAGCCAGGATTGACACTCATCAGTAGGACCTGATCCACTTTATCCATGACATAGTCTAAATAATGCAATGGTGTTGCTGGATTCAATACCAAACCACACTCAGCGCCGCCATCTTTAATCAACTGCAAAGAACGATCGATATGCGAGCTTGCTTCCGGATGAAATGTGATAATGCTGGCACCCGCCTCTAAGAACTGCTCAATCATACTATCAACAGGGCTCACCATTAGATGCACGTCAATTGGTGCATCAATCCCATAATCACGCAGCGCCTTACAAATCATGCTACCAAACGTCAAATTGGGTACATAATGGTTATCCATCACATCAAAATGGATGACATCAGCACCAGACGCCAATACACGTTCTACCTCTTCACCTAATTTGGCAAAATCAGCAGATAATATAGAAGGGGCGATTAGATACGGCTTAGAGGGACTGATCATAATTGAGCTACCTAATGGATATTTGACTAAGGATTTAATATATAGATGTATGCATAGCACGAATAATACGTATGTCTATTATAACGGATAATCAGGGTCTATAATGGGTACTGAGTATCGATATTATAGGTAGACTCAGCAGATACAGACACATGCAGACAATTAGCGCGGTTTATATTGGGTTTTGCAATAAGCACGACCTACCGTAAAACCTCGTATCGCTTCATGCTTAGTAGCGCGATTGCTCACACGTTGACGCCATGAGCGAAACGAGGACGGTTTTAGCACCTGACGCATAAGTGTAATGACGCCGGACTCATTGAGACCATAGCTATGCTCTATCGCCTCAAACGGTGTCCTGTCCTCCCACGCCATCTCTATCACGCGCGACACTTGTGACTCATCGAGGGCATGAACAGTCATATCATTGCTAGAAGCGGCGATAACTGAGCTTGATTTGACTGCATGAATTTGAGGATTACTTAAATTGGTACTGGTATGGTCTCGCTGTTTATTCTTTAAAGCAGCATCCATATCCGCTTGCATGGTGGCAAGCGTGGCTTTAGTAGCAACAGAATTATCCTCTACTGATGGAGTATCGGCAGTAACGGTACTTAAGTCTTGATAACTTGCCATAGGTATGACCTTTTAAATCTAAAATACTATAACGAACAATATAAGAGCAAATTTTAGCTAAGCTGTGCCATACGCCAGTGATGTTCAATATGGTCATTGATCACTGTTTGGATAAAATAATAGCTATGGTCGTGACCGGCTTGATAGCGCAATGTTAATGGCTGCTTGGCCTTTGTACAGGCTTGTTGTAACTTTGACGTTTGTAATTGACCATCGGCTAAAAACTCGTCGGCAGCGCCTTGGTCAACCAAGATGCTTGAGTATTGCTGACCGACTTGTTCAATCATCTGAGAAGCATCTGATTGCGCCCATAAGCTCTTGTCATCACCAAAATACTCTGTATAAGCTGCTTGACCCCATGCCGACTCACTAGCGGCGCACACAGGTGATAAAGCTGACACACTCACAAACTTGCCTGGGAACTTAAAACCCAATAATAAGGCGCCGTGACCACCCATCGAGTGACCCGTGATGCCGATACTATGAATCGGAAACTCTGAGCGTAATAAATCATATAGCTCATCAACGATGTAACTTTGCATATTAAAATGCTCAGCCCATGGTGCTTGCGTCGCATCGACATAGTAGCTTGCACCTTGACCAACAAAATAACGCTCATCGTTTGGTACTTCACTTCTTTCGATACCTTCACTACTTCTAGGAGAGGTATCTGGCGCGATAAATATCATGCCAAGCTCACTACATTTTTGTTGAAAATGCGCTTTGTGCGTCACATTATCCGCATTACAAGTGAGACCTGATAAATACAAAATCGCCGGACAACGCTGCCCTGCTAGTGCCTCATCAGGCAGATAAATACTAAAGGTCATCGGCGTCTTGGTAGCCGCTGATTGATGACTGTAATAACGCTGCTCACCATCAAAACAGCGATTGACACTTTTTTGCGTAAGCTGGGTGCTGGCTGAGAGACTGTGGTTATAAGAATTATTCATGAGCATTATCCTTTTTAGCTAAGATAAAATAGTTGAAAACAGATGCTTATTTAAAAAAGCATCAGATTAAAAATGGGATAAAAATCAGTTCGCTGTGTTCTTATTATCTACAACTGTATCTGCGCCCGTATCCGGTGAAATATTGATAGTCGTTGTCGCATTCGAAGTATCTATAATGCTAGCAAGCGGCGGTCGTGTTTTATCAAATAACACTTGCTCAAATGCTGGCAACGCCGTTTCCATCAAACTACCGATCACCATTTGCGGCTCTGATGGCTCAAAACCCATAGAGATCTCACGCTCTTCTACTCGATAAGCGGCGTCTTTAAAGGCAGCAGAAAAACTGGTGTTTTCTCTTAAGCTTTCAGCAAAAAATGCTTGACCAAAATAGGTCATCTCAGCACTATTGGTACAGCCAAATGACATCTTGTCCGTTGCCGAAGCGGTAATCACCACCGTCGTCGGTGACGCCAATTCATCAATAAACGAACCTGAATAACAAGCCGATACCACGATAACACGCCAGCGAATACCTGAGGCATCTAACGCCTCTCGCAGCCATGTCGCATCCAGATTATCCATCGCAAGCGGTGGATTAGATAAATGGATAAAATCCTGATCGCCATGTGACGATAGTGCCATAAATAACACGTCTTCATCAGCGTTCATCTGCTGACCAATTCTTTTTAAGCCGCGTAAAATACTGGTTTTGGTGGCAATTGGCTCATCTAGCCAAGTGTAGTTATTATTAATCAGTGCCAATGAATGCCCGCTAGTACCAAAACGCACATCAAACAGCTCACGTACTTTATTAATCTCAGAGCGGAAGACGTTTTGATCAGAGAATCCCGCCACACCCATAAAGTACCAATCACTTTTGCCCGGTATACTAGGATCTATACGAGCCAGCGCCTCTTGTAATAAACGCGGCTGCTCATATAATGCCGCTTCTTCTAACACCGGCTCTACCGGTATCTGCTTAAATATGGGCTGGTCAGCGACGTTACGCTGCCATATCGTCAATAGTGCAACGGCACCGATGAGGACGATGATCCGCTCCCACCACGGTATACGCAGGCGACGAGAAAATATCCATAACAATGCCAAGGTCTGCCATAAAAACAGCACCAAAAATAGCGTTGGTAAAAACGAATAACTCCAATCGGGCAACCAGCTATAACTGCCTAAAAACTGTACTAAGCTTTGTAATAGAGCAGATAAAGTATCAGCAACCAACCACAGTACGACAGGCACAAAAACCAGTGCTTGATTGCCTGCGCGCCGTGCGAGAATAATGCCGCCAAGCAGAATAATCATCGGCCATATAAGATAGCTTACTAACCCTTGCTCATTAAAAATACTGCCGTCTGGAGCGGCTAACCAAGAAAATAGGACATTACTACCCAAAGCCAATAGCGCAAATACAGCGAACTGAACAAAGGTAGGTTTAACCCAAGAGAATGCCCGTGTTGAGCCTACTAGCATCCACAAGGTTGCAATAATATTGGCAGCGAAATTGAGCGAAAAGCGCTGCAGCGAGACGGTTTTTAACGACGCAAGTGACAAAGACTTAGACCTCTAGCCAGTCGAGAGAAATAAAACAAATCAATGATAAAATATTTTGATAACCATGCCGTTTACTGTCTTTCATTTAATTTTTTTACATGGCATAGGGATATCAATTTTATATTTAATTCACTATGAAATGGATATAAGAGACGGATAGCGCACATCAATATTATTGACTAATATTTTAGCTCGCTAATCTATCGCGATTGTAACGGATTGTCGGTCAAGAGCATAAGGCTGAATTGTAAAATTCGCTTAAAAACCCATCAAAAAAGGAGGTCCTAAATTTAAGACCTCCTTTTTTATCAAAACCTTCTATCAAACCTTGAACATTATCTCATTAATAACTCATTAACACGTCTGAGATAAGCGGCTGGATCATCTAACTGACCGCCATCTGCTAGTAATGCTTGGTCAAAAATAACTTGCGCCAATTTGTCAAAATCTTCGACTGACTGCTCGCTACTTTCAAGCTTTTTAATGAGTGGATGATCAGGGTTAACCTCAAGCGTCGGCTTGCTTTCTGGCACATCTTGACCCATTTGCTTCAGCATCTGAATCATCTGTGGTGATAACTCACCTTCACCAACGACTAAGCAGGCAGGACTATCAACCAAACGCGTCGATACTTTAACGTCTTTGGCACGTTCGCCTAACGCCGTTTTTAGCTTATCAACGACAGGCTTCATAGTTTCTTGCGCTTTTTCAGCTTCAGCTTTTTCGGCTTCGTCTTGCAAGTCGCCCAAATCAACTGCACCTTTAGCGATGTTTTGTAGCGATGTCTCATCAAATGAGGTCAAGAAATTCATCGCCCACTCATCAACACGGCTAGTCATCAAGATAACTTCGATGCCTTTCTTTTTGAATAGCTCTAACTGTGGGCTATTTTTAGCAGCCGCTAGATTGTCAGCAGTTAGATAATAAATGGCTTTTTGACCGTCTTTCATACGCGCTTTATAGTCTTCAAAGCTGGTCGTCACACTATCTTGAGTACTGGTTGCATAACGCAACAATTTGGCAATACGTTCTTGATTGCCCATGTCTTCGCCAACGCCTTCTTTGATAACATCACCAAATTCAGCGTAGAACTGCGCAAATTTTTCTTGCTTATCACTGTCTTCACTGTTGGCTAGGCTAGCCAGCAAAGTCAAAATACGACGCGCGTTACCATCGCGGATAGATTTTACATCACGCGACTCTTGTAATAGCTCGCGGCTGACGTTCAATGGCAAATCGGCTGAATCGATGACACCTTTGACAAACCGCAGGTACATTGGCAACAGCTGCTCTGCCTCGTCCATAATAAAGACGCGCTTAACATAAAGCTTTAGACCATGCTGCTGCTCACGAGTATATAAATCTACAGGGGCTTTTTTCGGAATATATAGCAGCTGAGTATACTGAACACGACCTTCGACACGGTTATGCGTCCATGCTAGTGGCGCGTCCATGTCATAGGTGATATTTTTATAAAAATCGATATACTCTTCATCTTCAATCTCAGAGGCTGAACGTGTCCAT
Source organism: Psychrobacter sp. S4(2024) (assembly GCF_036861305.1). Classification (NCBI taxonomy): domain Bacteria; kingdom Pseudomonadati; phylum Pseudomonadota; class Gammaproteobacteria; order Moraxellales; family Moraxellaceae; genus Psychrobacter; species Psychrobacter sp. S4(2024). The sequence goes on from NZ_JAZAQR010000001.1 coordinate 812,855, forward strand.
AAGGCACTGGCTTTATTAATGGTTTCCCATTCGTCTGTTAAGACCATTTGACCATTGGCAGGCGTGTCACTTCCTTCTTCAACCTCATCTTCTTGCCAGACTTCTTTACGCATCTGAATCGGCAGGCTGATATGGTCAGAGTATTTATTAACCAACTGCTTAATTTTTCCCCGGTCTAAATAGCTGTCTTCGCCCTCACTATATTGCTCTTTTAAATGCAAAGTGATGGAGGTGCCACGAGTTTCTTTCGTGATAGGCTCAACAGTAAAGCTACCCGTACCATCTGATACCCAGCGTACGCCTTTATCCGCAGGTTCGCCAGCTTTGCGGGTTTCAACACTGATCGTATCAGCAACGATAAAGCCCGAATAAAAGCCAACCCCAAATTGACCAATCAACTGACCATCTTGCTTCTGTGATTCAGACAGCTTGTCTAAAAATGCTTTAGTACCGGACTTGGCAATCGTGCCTAAGTTTTCGATGGCATCAGCTTCGTTCATCCCGATACCGTTGTCGGTAAAGGTGATGGTTTTGGCATCTTCATCGACCGCAATGCGAATTTTTAGCTCGCCATCGTCTTCATAAAGGCTGTCATCATTGGTGGCTTCAAAGCGCAATTTATCACAGGCATCAGAGGCGTTTGAAACCAGCTCACGGACAAAAATATCGGAATTAGAATATAGCGAGTGCGTCACTAAGTGCAATAATTGAGCTACTTCTGCTTCAAAGGTATGTTTTTTTAATTCTGGGCTGCTTTTATCAACATTGATGCTATCAACTTTTTGATTATCAACTTTTTGATTATCAACTGGGTTCAGTTCACTCATAAAAAACTCCTTCAATTTATGTTAAAAACTTATTATAAGATAGCAGTCCTCAAACGAAACTTACTCAATGAATATTAGAGAGCTTACGTTTTGAACACTGCTAAGCTGTTTATACTAATAGGGGCGCGAGAGAAAATTTCAAGCGTAAAAACTTGATTCAATAAAAAACACCGCTCTAGTTTCCTGAGGCGGTGTCATTGTAATGATAATAGATTTAGCAAGTATATTTAGTAATACGTTTTTAGATAAACCTATCAGCTATAAGCAGCTAGGCAAGTGACGAGCAGGATCCGAATCACGGGCTGCCATTGCATCTTCAACACTTAATCCTAATGCTTTGGCAACGCCTTTGCCATAAGCGGCATCACACCAGTTACAGTTGCGAATGTGGCGATACTGAATAAAGTCCGGCACACCCGCCATATTGTTCGCTGTATTTTCAAATAGCACTTGTTGTTGCTCAGCACTCATCAAATTAAACAACGCTCTCGGTTGACTGAAATAATCGCTATCGTCTTCACGGAAATCATAATGCGCCGCATAGCCGTCAATTTTTAATGGTGGCTCAGCATAATCAGGCTGCTCTTGCCACTGGCTAAAGCTGTTTGGTTCATAGTGTGGGCGGCTGCCATAGTTATCATCGACACGTCCTTGACCATCACGATGATTGCTCATCACAGGGCAACGCGGCTTATTCACCGGAATTTGCTGATGATTGACACCAACACGATAACGCTGAGCATCGGCATAGTTAACCAAGCGATTTTGTAGCATTTTATCCGGTGAAACGCTGATACCCGGTACTAAATTACTTGGGGCAAATGCTGCTTGTTCCACATCGACAAAGTAGTTATCAGAGTTTTTGTTTAATTCAAACTCACCCACTTCGATCAGTGGGTAATCACCTTTTGGCCATACTTTGGTTAAGTCAAACGGATGATAAGGAACGGTATCCGCCTCAGCTTCTGGCATGATTTGCACATACATTTTCCACTTTGGAAAATCACGATTTTCGATGGCATCGTACAAGTCTTTTTGATGACTTTCACGATCCGAACCAACCACCTCTGCCGCTTCTGCATCGGTCAAGTTCTTGATGCCTTGTTGCGTGCGGAAATGGAATTTGACCCAGAAACGTTCTTTGGCCTCATTCCAAAAACTATACGTGTGCGAGCCAAAACCATGCATACTTCTATACGATGCTGGCAGACCGCGATCACTCATAACGATGGTGACTTGATGTAATGCTTCAGGTAATAAAGTCCAAAAGTCCCAATTGTTGGTCGCTGAACGCATATTGGTACGTGGATCACGTTTGACGGCTTTGTTTAGGTCTGGGAATTTGCGCGGATCACGTAAGAAGAACACAGGCGTATTATTACCCACCATGTCCCAATTACCTTCTTCGGTGTAGAATTTCAAAGCAAAACCTCGAATGTCACGCTCGGCATCAGCCGCGCCGCGCTCACCTGCGACGGTACTAAAGCGAGCGAACATCTCAGTTTGCTTACCAATTTCGCTAAAAATATCCGCACGGGTATATTTAGTGATGTCATTGGTCACAGTAAAAGTACCAAATGCGCCTGAGCCTTTAGCGTGCATACGGCGCTCTGGAATCACTTCACGGGCAAAGTTGCCTAGCTTTTCATTTAGCCAGATATCTTGTGCTAATAATGGACCACGCTTGCCTGCAGTGAGACTGTTTTGATTGTCTGCAACTGGTGCGCCGTTGCTCATCGTCAATTGGGTCGGTGCATAGGGACAGTTTTTGTCGCTGCTATTATTACTGTTGTTGTCGCTCATAATCATATTCCTTTGGATAGCAAATGGATGAAAGTACAAAACCTATTCTGAATAAGCCTCTAATAATATATCCAGAATAGTTGTAAATGTTTCTGAAAAACGGCTATTTTTATTCATAGTAACCTGTAAACACAGTAATCTTGCCTTGTTAGACACCATTACAACCGATCAGCATTGATTTGTATAATTAATTAATTACATGCTTTCGTTTTGTTTTTCAGAATTACTCAAAATATTGTCTAACTCATCCAAATGCCTTTCATTCATAGGGCGATCTCAAACAATGACTACCTATTGGATACATCTTTTCATTAGCGCGGCATGGGACGAATGGTCAGAATTTGCTCACTACGACCAAAAGGTCCTTGCGTATCATGTAATATCGCGCTGCTAATCCCTATGCCATCAGCACCGTATTGCTGCACTGCCTCAATGCCAAGCCAGCGACCTTGCGGCGCGCGGTGCATATGAATTTGCAAATCAGTATTGGGGAACATCCATTCCAGTTTTGCCATCCCCAGTCCAAGCCTTGGTACAACCCCATTGGCAGTATCGGCCATGCCCAATAAATGCACCATGTCATGGGTAGGCATACCCTCTACCATGTCGATATCATTGGTCATCCATACCATACCTTTACCAGGACGACGATTAGGTTCAGCTACCAAACGTACGCTTTCAATGAAACCGCCGGGCCAACCTTTCATACCATCCCAAGCGGGTAACGCTTCAGGCTTATATATGGATTTTTGATCTTCAAGCCCTGCAATGACACTGGTATCTTGAGTAATCAAGCGCCATGCACGCGCAATGATGGCATCGCGACCACGACTGCTCATCACTGCTTCGATAAGCTCAATGGTCCTACCCGGACGGATACATCGCGTAGTCACGATAAAATCGTCAAGCGGTATCAGCCCTAAAATATCTAAACTGATACGAGCAATGCGCATATTTTCTTGTGGTATAAAACTTTGTAATTCGGCAGTGAGCAAGCCGGTGGCTGGCGCCATATGTTGCTCATGCTCGTTCCAAGCGCCTTGCGCATGCTTCGTTGGCTGATAATAAGCAACACTACTACCATCTGCTTGCTGCTCACGTTTTATAAAGGTGTAATAAGCTGACATGAATGTCCTCGAATGCTTTTTAAAATATATGAATTATGTATAAAAGTAGGCTTTCTTTGTTTAGCGCATAAGGGCTTGTTTTTGCACCGTCAGCAGCGTGCGGCTTTTGGCCATTATAAATAATAGAAAAACCATAACAGCAATAAGCGCGCCATATAACAGACTGTAGTCTCTCATAAACTGGGTTGCATTTAACATCAGCATCCCTATCAGGATGACAATCGTAAATGTATTGATCTTTAATTGCTTGTTGATCTCATCAAGACTGGCTTCTGCCAACACAAATCTTTTTTTCTGCTTTTTCATTTTACGTCACCTATCTAACGCTATATATAAAGCTCTCTTATTTTATTTGCCAACTTGAGTCATTGGAATCCGTAACGCTTTTGGCAAGCTAAAGGTAACATTTTCCTCAATACCCGACAGCTCGCTTGGCAAATCGCCACCCCAATCTTGCAGCTGCTGTAGTACCTCTTGAATCAATACTTCAGGCGCTGAAGCCCCAGCAGTCACGCCTACACTTTGTATACCATCAAACCAATTTACATCCATTTCAGTGGCATTATCAATCAAATAAGCACGGCAATTCATGCGCTCTGCCAATTCGCGCAAACGATTAGAGTTTGATGAGTTGGGTGAACCAACCACCAAAACCACCTCACAGCGACTGGCCAAATCTTTGACCGCATCTTGACGGTTTTGAGTGGCATAACAGATATCGTCTTTGCGCGGACCTTGGATATGCGGGAATTTTTCACGTAGCGCATCGATCACGCGCGCGGTATCATCCATCGATAAAGTCGTTTGGGTCACAAATGCCAAACGCTCAGCATCTTGTACGCTCAAAGCTTCGACATCGGTCTCGTTTTCGACCAGATGAATCTGTCCACCATGACGGTGGTTAAAGCGTCCCATAGTGCCTTCTACTTCAGGATGTCCCGCATGTCCAATCAATACCGCATCCATACCATCCTGCGCAAACTTAGCGACTTCGATATGCACTTTAGTGACCAAAGGACAAGTGGCATCAAACACCGTCAAATCACGGCGCTCTGCCTCATCTTCAACGGCTTTTGAAACCCCATGAGCGGAAAAAATAACAATAGAGCCGTCCGGTACTTCATGCAGCTCTTCGACAAAAACAGCGCCGCGGTTGGCAAGATCTGAGACCACGAATTTATTGTGTACCACTTCGTGACGGACATAAATGGGTGGCTCAAAACGTAACAGTGCTTCGTTGACAATCGCAATCGCGCGATCCACACCAGCACAAAATCCACGTGGATTGGCAAGATAAATTTGCATAAGAAGGCCTATCATTAGATAATTTATATAAAAGCCTAGGCTTAAAGCTTAAGCCAGCGAAACTTTTATTCAAAAGTTGGGATAAAATCAATAGCCTACTTTAGCATAATTTGCTTTTAAAGCAGTTTATAATGAGGCATCGATTAATATTTTTACCACCATAGATGATGGTGTTTTTTCTTTTTACCAGCCTTTTATATTAATTCGAATACTTTTGTTTATTTATCAAGACACAATTCACTAGGACACACTGTATGACAGGTTCATTATTTATTATCACCGCCGCCTCAGGTACGGGCAAGACCTCACTGGTAAAGCAACTACTTGCCACCACCAATGACTTGACTGTCAGTGTTTCACACACCACACGCACGCCGCGCCCAGGCGAGATTGATGGTCATCATTATCATTTTACTGACGTCGATAATTTTGTGACCGCTGTGGCTGAAAATAAGTTTTTAGAACACGCTGAAGTGTTTGGCAATTACTACGGCACCTCAGAGCGAAGTGTGCGCACGCAGTTAGAAGCAGGCGTTGATGTTATCTTAGAGATTGATTGGCAAGGGGCGCTGCAAGTCAAAAAAATCTTTACCGATGCCATCATGATTTTTATTTTACCGCCAAGTATTGCCACTTTACGTCAACGCTTATCAACGCGTGGACAGGACAGTATGGAGGTGATCGAGCAGCGTTTGGCTGGTGCTGTTAATGAGATGGCGCAGTACGTCAATTTTGACTATGTCATTATTAATGACAGTTTTGAGGTTGCTTTAACTGAGCTTAAAGCAATTATCGTTGCCGATAGACAGACTCTAAAGCGTCAACAGCAGCGTTATCAGCGCACGATTACCAATCTACTTAGCAATACAGTAGACGAGTAAATAAAGCGTTGATATGTCTTAATGCTTCATCTTGAAAATAGTTATCAGCAGACAAGCAAAAAGCAATTACGCCTGCAAGCAAAAAATGCTATAATGTCTAGCTATCCCCCTTTATATTTTTGATATTATTTTTATTGAGTGGCGTGCCATGCTCGCAACCAGTAAAAACAACCGAGGTAGCTATTTATGGCACGAGTGACGATTGAAGATTGTTTGGATAATGTTGATAATCGCTTTGAGCTGGTTCTGGTCGCAAGCAAGCGCGCACGTCAGTTGGCTAAAGGCATCGCAGAGCCGTTGGTTGATGTTGATAACGACAAGCCAACAGTATTGGCATTACGTGAAATCGCTGCTGGTAAAATTACCCGTGATATTTTAAATCAGCCAGAGCATAACTTTGCTACTAGCTCGTTAGATCTAGCATTGTCAGGCGATCATAGCTTCTAATAAATTACCGTAAAAAGTATGAATTTAGCAAGCATACGAGTATTGACTGACGATAGAGACCACAGCATAGGCTGTGGTTTTTTGGTTGTAATGATACTGGCTTTACTGTTTTAGTAACCGTTTGGCTTTTAAAACCTAACCTTAAGTAAGAATTCTCCAGTTTTTACACTAGCTTATTGCTTAGCGGTTGACATTGGCGGCGATTTACGATTAATTAGAGGGTAGTCTGCCCATTTTTCAGCTTTATTCTTAAGCTCTATATTAATAGCTCAGCACTTATTCAGCCATTCTTTACCTTGCTAAATCATCATTTAAGCAGGTAAAAGAACATAGGATCGTGACTTTATGATTCAAAACTTGCCCAAACTCAGTCATCCGTTAGTTGATGACGCTCAATATAATCTGCTGCGTTCAGTAGGTTACCTCACGGGCGCTGAACGCCGTGATATTGTTGATGCCTGTGAGTTCGGTGATGTTGCGCATATTAAAGACAAGCGCAAGTCAGGAGAGCCTTATATCACGCATCCGATTGCGGTCGCTGAAATACTAGCCGGCTTTCGCTTAGATCGAGATACCATCATTGCGGCAATTTTGCATGATACGGTTGAAGATACGGAAGTGAGCGATGAGCAGATAGAGCAGCGTTATGGCAAAGTGGTTTCTAGGCTGGTCGATGGTGTGACCAAATTAAAATCATCGACGCATAATAAACAAGAAAATAAAGCGGCGACCTTTCATAAAATACTGACTGCTACCCTCGCAGACCCACGTGTATTGATTATTAAGCTTGCTGACCGTTTGCACAATATGTCGACCCTAGATGCGGTACGTCCTGAAAAACAACGTACCACCGCGCAAGAAACTTTAGACTTTTATGTGCCCTTTGCACGGCTCATGGGTCTCAACGATATTGCTGATTATATCGAGGTACTTTGTTATCGCAATCTTAACTCTGAGATGTATAACAAGATCTCTGATAAATTGCTACAACATGGGCTTGGGCGCAATTTTCAGAGAGAAGCCATTCATCGTTATTTGAGTATTGTTCTCAATAATCTTGATCTTGATGGCATGGTTAAAGTCTTAGACAATCGCGTGGTTATCTTCCGGCAATTTTTCCGTAATCGCGGCGAGATTAATGCACTGCTACGCCATTACGCGTTTGAGATTGTGCTAGACAATATCGAAGCTTGTGACAAACTTGCCTACTATCTCATTAAAAAATATCAAATTGCGGACAGTCATATCGCGGACAATATCCGCAGACCTTTACCCGGTGGCAATCAATCGCTGACGCTTATCTACGAGCGCGACAATGATTTTGTTAAAGTAACGATTTTGACTAAGCAGATGCAAAGTGCTGCAAGGCTTGGGGTTATTGGTGCAGAGCATGCCTCTGATGTCAGTCAATCAGTCATTCAGGCGTCATTACGCAATATGAAAGATTTGGTCGATGAGGACTGTTTAAACGAAGGCAATCCTGATTTTGCCGCCGCGGTATCGACCATTAATGAGCTGATGGATTACCTGCATTCTAGTAAAATCATCTGTTATAGCCCGCAAGGTCGCGCTTATGAGTTGCCACAAGGTGCGACTGCGCTAGACTTTGCTTATGCCGTTGGTCCGATGGTTGGCAATGTCGCGGTTGGCGCTAATATTGATAAAAAACATGCCAAGCTTGGGACGGTAGTCAAAAATGGACAGTTAGTAGAAATCGAGGTTAATAGCCATTCTGAGCCAAAAGCAGAATGGCTTGGGTTTGTGGTTACTAATAAAGCCCGTGTAGAGATTTTGCGTTGGTTCAAAGATTTATCGGCGGCTGATAAGCAGCACCATGGTAGACAAGCACTAGATCGCGCACTGAAAACTTATCAAAAAAGCTTGGACGATCTAACCGATAGTGACTGGAAGAATCTAACAGAATGGCGTGGACTGACTGAGAAATCAGCGCTATTTGAGCAAATAAGCTCCGGTACGTTATTACCGCAACTCGTGGTCACGCGTTTGTTTAGCGATGAAGTCTGTGATATCCAATCGCAAGAACGTATCGATGACATGACCCAACCACAGCAACTGATCGTCAATGCTTCAGGCGTTGAGCTTGATTTTGCCAATTGTTGCCATCCGATTTATGGTGATCCTATCGTTGGACATTTATCCCGTCATGGTCTGGTCGTGCATCGACATAAGTGCTTTTCACTAGACGATATTCGTAAAGACAATCCCTATCAAGTCATCCAATTACGTTGGCGCAATGATAAGGCGATCAAGCAAAGTGACTCAGAAGATCACGATAATAAAATTCGTTTTCCTGCTTATTTAAAACTGTCTATAGCACTGAGCGACGAGCAAATCAGTAAAGTTATTTATAATCTGCGGCAGTTAAATATAGGGGTTGAAAAGGTCGACGTACGTAGCAATGATACTATCATTCATATTGTTGTTCGTAGTCGCAATCACTTAGCCCAAGGTATTCGTGAACTACGCTCCTTACTTGGTTTCCCCAATATTATGCGTTTATATCAACTATAAATACTTTTATAATCATAACTGTTAAAATATATGCCTTTTAAATTATCTCTTAACGCATAGATGATTTTGAAATATGTAAAAATTTTAATCGTGCTAAACGCTTCTATTAATTTTTAGAAAATAGCTTTAGCACATCAAACACCAAAAAATATGATAAGGATATATCATGACACGTCAAACCATCCAAACGGATAAAGCACCTGCAGCCGTTGGCACTTACTCACAAGCGGTAAAAGTTGGCAATACTGTTTATATTTCAGGTCAGCTAGGTTTTGACCCTATCACCATGGAATTAAAAGAAGGGTTTGATGCACAAGCGAAGCAAGTATTTGAAAACATCAAAGCCATCTGTGAAGCTGCTGGTGGCAGCTTAAATGACGTGGTCAAATTCAATGTATCGTTAACTGATTTAAATGATTTTGCAGCATTAAACGAAGTATTCATGGCTAATTTGACTGAACCTTATCCTGCCCGCGCAGCGGTGCAAGTAGCGGCATTACCTAAAGGTGGCGTGGTCGAAATTGAGTCTATTCTATATATTGAATAAGTTAGATATTCAATACTGCTTGAATAACAATATTTCATATTAGATCACCATAAGCTTAGCCTCATGCTAAGCTTATTTGTCTCTCCCTCTTTATTTTTATTCCATATTGACTTAATCAAACTGCGAAGCCTTTTTATGTTGGTACAAGTTGCTCTGCCCGTGCCCCTTTATCGGGTATTTGACTATAGCCTACCGTCCGATATAAGTGCTTTTCCAAATGCTTCGCCAAACAACAGCTCAATACAACTGCCGCAAATTGGCAGTCGTGTTGAGGTGTCCTTTGGTCGTCAAACTTTAATCGGAATCGTGGTTGCTCATATTGCGCAAGCAGATACCAGCGTACCACTCAATAAGCTGAAACTCATTAATAAGTGTTTAGATGCTGAGTCTATTTTAGATAACAGCATGCTAAAGCTCGCCTATTGGCTTGCTCGTTATTATCATTATCCGCTTGGTGAGGTGTTAGCGGTCATCTTGCCCACCTTGGTTCGTCAAGGTAAACCACTAGATTTACTCATTACCCATTGGCGGATTCTGCCACATATCACTGATGACGACTTTCGTACTAACGCCAAAAAGCAAAAGCAGCAGTTTGATATGCTAAAGCTACATGGTCAACATGGTGCAAGTGAAGATGTACTACTATTAGAAGGTATGGCGCGTGCTTTTTTAAAAACACTAGAAGATAAGGGTTTGATTGAGCGCTATATTCAGCCAAAACAAGCACCTACTCCTGTTAAATTGGCAAAAATGCCCCTTGATCTTAATGAGGAGCAACAGCTTGCCGTTGCAGCGATTGTTGCTGCACATGAATCCAAATGCTACACGGGCTTTTTATTAAATGGCATTACTGGTAGTGGCAAGACTGAAGTCTATCTACAAGCCATGCAAGCAGTATTGGAGGCTGGCAAGCAAGTGCTTATTTTAGTGCCTGAGATTGGGTTAACGCCACAGACGCGTGCGCGTTTTGCCAGTCGCTTCGCTGCGCATATCGTCCTGCTACATTCTGGTATGAACAATACTCATCGATTGCAAGGTTGGCAAGATTGCCGTACTGGTCATGCTCAAATCATTATCGGTACGCGTTCGGCAGTACTATATCCGTTTGCAGATTTAGGCTTAATTGTCGTTGATGAAGCGCATGATGGCTCCTATAAACAGCAGGACACCTTGCGCTATCATGCTGCTGATGTCGCACTTTATCGAGGATTCCAAGCCAAAATACCGGTGGTCCTTGGTACGGCTACCCCTTCTCTTGAACATTTAAAATTAGTCGATGAGGGCAAGCTAGTAGAGTGTCAATTATCGACGCGCCCTGGTAATGCTAAACCTGCGCCCATGCAGCTGATTGATGCGCGCTTGCAAAGTACTCATCAGCAAACGCAAGATGATGGCGCGCGCTATGATACCGGATTGACGGATGCGCTTATCGGCGCCATAAGGCAAACCCTAGAAGCCGGCGATCAAGTTTTGATATTTTTAAACCGTCGCGGCTATGCGCCTGTTTTATTATGCGAGGCGTGTGGTTGGCAGGCAGATTGTCCGCGCTGCGACGCGCATTTAACCGTTCATTATAATAATCAAGCCCAGCGTAGCAATTATTCAAGCAACTCTTATTTAAAATGCCATCATTGTGATTGGCAAGCCTATATTCCGACTGTATGCCCTGATTGTGGCAGTCAAAATCTAGATGCCAAAGGGATGGGAACAACAAGGCTAAGCGAAAATTTGCACGCTATCTTTGCCAATCCGCAAACCAGTAAAGCGCTTTATACCATTATTCAAATTGATCGTGATACCACTAGGCGTAAAGACAGCTGGGAAAATATCTATCAGCGTATTAATGAAGGAAATCCTGCCATATTGGTCGGTACGCAAATGGTTGCCAAAGGTCATCATTTTCCCAATGTCACGCTCGTTTGCTTACCCAACGCTGATCGTGGCTTTTTGTCTGCAGACTTTCGCTCGCCAGAGCATACTGCCCAATTGATGATCCAAGTAGCAGGGCGTGCAGGACGCGGGGATAAATCAGGACGGGTATTGATTCAAACGCTGCAACCGGACAATGCGTTATTATTAAAATTGGTGAAAGACGGTTATTTGTCTTTTGCTCGTGAGCTGTTGCAAGAGCGTAAAATGATGGGACTGCCCCCTCATAGTCATGCCGCGCTGATACGCTGCGAAGGTAAAACCCTTGCTGCCACCACACAAGCACTCAAAGATGCCATTGCCGTTCTGCCAACAGGGCACAGTTTAGCCGTTCTTGGTCCTATCGATGCGCCCATGAGTAAAAAGAACAGTCGCTATCATGCCCAGCTTTTGCTATTGGCCAAGGATCGGCAGCAACTGCATCATGTTTTAAATCATTGGTGGCAACCCGTCCTTACCCTACCGAGCGCTAAATATCTTAAGCTTACTTTAGATATTGATCCTGTCGGCTGGTAATGAGAATTTGCGAGTTATTGCTAGGATAATCATTTGTCGCATTACTCCTTTATCTTTACTTCGTCAGTACAGTTTCTAATATTTGACTATGATAAATTTACAATAACAAGTTGATCATTGTTATCAAAAACCATCCTACCTTATGTAGAGTAGATATTGCTCATCAAATCCATTATCAGCAAAATTGAGTGTTGTTATGAATCCAGACCATCCAAACTCCAAAAAAAATGACCATGCTCATCAGAGCATACCGGCTGATACGCATGGACACATTAAGAAAGGTGAGGAAAGTGGTGGAAAAAGTAATAATGCTTATAAGAATCAAGACAGCCACGATCATGATGAACATCTAGAGCAAACAGTCGCCACGCGAGATACCAAAGGCTATCAGCGCACTTTACTGATAAGTTTTTTAATTATTACAGGCTACATGTTTGTAGAAGCAATCGGCGGTTGGCTCACTGGCAGTTTGGCATTATTGTCCGATGCCGGTCACATGCTGAGTGACGCGATAGCACTTGGCGCCACCTTAATGGCATTTAAAATTGGGGAAAAAGCAGCTACTCATCAAAAAACGTTCGGTTATAAACGCTTTGAGATTTTAGTTGCCTCTGTGAATGGGGCGACACTTGTCATTATTGCGCTAATGATTTTTTATGAGGCCATTAAACGCTTTAATTCACCACCTGAAATTGCGACCCAAGGCATGCTGATCGTCGCCACTATCGGTATGCTGATCAATATTTTGGTTGCGTGGCTTATGCACCGAGGTAGCCGTAGTGGCGATACTCACGGTCATGATCATGGTGCCAATGAAGGCACAGCAACGGTCAAAACATCGGATGATAAAGAGCCGGTCAATCTCAATATGCAAAGTGCTTATTTACACGTATTAAGTGATTTAATGGGTTCAGTGGCTGCCATTATCGCCGCATTATTAATGATGAGTTTTGGCTGGGTATGGGCAGATGCGGTAGCGTCCGTAATTGTGGCAATACTTATTTTATTTAGTGGCTACCGTGTGGTGCGCGATTCTATACATATTTTAATGGAAGGGACGCCAGAAGGTATCTCTCTAGTGAATGTCGAAGAAAAACTTCTTGCCCACCCGCAGGTGCAAAAAGTGCATGACCTACACGTTTGGAGTATTACCAGTGGTTTAAACGCCTTATCTTGTCATGTGGTCGTCGATGGTGAAATGAGTATTCATGAGTCCAGTATATTGATTGGCAGTCTAGAACAAAGCCTGCTTGAGCTCGGCATCCATCACGCTACTATTCAGGTAGAAAGTGCGGCATACCCACAAACGAGTACCCATAGCGATACCCTAGTCTGCAATATCTCAGAGCGACCAGCAGAGAATAACCATATCGGGCACAATCATTAAAATAGTTTGTCATTGAAAAAGTCTGGTTTAAAAAAAGCTGCCAGTCATCTAGACGTCATTAATTATTAAAATATCGTCAATTGTTAATGATGTCTAATCAAATCATGAAAATAACACAGTATAAGCCACAATAACCATACGGCAATGCTTATCCAAATACCCAATCCCACTCCTAGCAAAGTCATGCGAATCCAAAAATCCAAGTCACCATTCATGATATGAGGCAAATAAGCGGGTCCCATATTCGATGCCATTATTAGCCAAAGTCCAACTATAAGTGCCAATCCTGCACCTATAATTCTTAATATTATCTTTCCAATATTTTTTAATAAGCTAAGGCGATTAAGTATAGCAAGCTTATTTTCTAGAGTATTATTCATAAGTCTTCTCTTTCTATTTTTTCATTTAAGCCATATTTAATGCCCTATCTTGCGATTAATAGTAATAAAATATAGCAAAATGAAATATCTCTATAGTGCATATATCAATATCACACTGACTTTTATCAATGTAATCACATGTTAAAAATGATGAGAAATTTAGCCTCGCTGTCATATTTTTAATATAAATTCTGTATACTGAAAATTGAAACGCCAAATTTGCCACCAATGGATGACCTTCTGCTATGTCTAGACGCTCAGCGCCATTCGTCGCCCCAAGCTATATCGATGACCCGATTTCAAAGGATGGCAAAAAACACGCCAAAGTTTTATTATCGACGCTGCAAGAAGACATTGCTCGCTTTCGAGGCGCACAGTTTCCACCTGATATCTTACGTCAAATTCGTGACATGCCTATCTATGAAGGTAACTTAGCAGAAGTCCAAGCCTATCAGCAACGTTGGCACAATTTGCTTGAACGCGCCATGGCGTTTTATCCTGCTGCCAATCTGCCGCCTGACTATTTGCCACTGCCTGCCAGCCTTGAGATACCGCAGTTTATATATCATGTGCAGCGCCTACATCTGACCAAAACCCATGCAAAAGAATCCAAGAGTTTCGGCTCGGTCGGGGCGCTTACGGATAAATGCGGCGATTATAGTGCTGATGACATTGCACGTATGACTGCTGCGTTTGATAAGGATGATGAGACGCGTTTGGTCGCGCACCGTGAGTTTATTGATTTGCGTGCTTATGTATTTTGCCGAGATAATAAGGGTGAGATGCTAGAGCCTGAACGGGTACGGTTTTATCGAACGGGACTTATTGTCCATGCCCTACCCGATTTTAAAATCGTAGACAGTCGACAGACACCACGCAAGCGCCGTAACGATGCTTATAACAATCCGCTGGCAGATAATGGCATATGGAAGATTTATCGTAAAAAATAATCGTTATAAAGTTGCTTTCTATTTTTAATACTGCTGTTGTACTGCCCATTTATCGTCATTGCTAAGGATTCCAGATGTTCGCTGCCGCCGCCAGCTCACCAAATTTAATGTTACAAGCGACAATTTTCTTGGGAGCAGCCCTGCTCTTTGTACCCCTTGGTAAACGTTTTGGTATTGCGACGGTTTTAGGTTATCTGATCACAGGATTGATATTAGGTCCAAGTGTACTGGACGTGGCAGGTGACGCTGAGAGCTTATTGCATTTCTCTGAGTTTGGCGTGGTGATGCTGCTGTTCATCATTGGGCTTGAGCTGCAGCCATCAAGGCTCTGGGCACTCAGGCGTTCAATATTCGTCCTTGGCGGTTTGCAAGTTGGTTTGACTGGTGTCTTATTGATGGGGCTGTTACATCAGATTTTTGGCTTGCAGCTCGATACTGCTTTTATCGTTGGCTTCGGGCTTGCGCTCTCATCCACTGCCTTTGTCCTACAAATTCTGACTGAAAAACAGCAGCTATCGAGCACTCATGGCCGTGAAGCCTTTACGATTTTATTATTCCAAGACATTGCGGTTATCCCTCTATTAGCGGTCATTCCTTTCTTATCAGGGGTGCGTGAACAAAGCTATGATTTGATTTATTTTGGTAAAGTTTTTGCGGTTTTTGCTGGGCTTATTTTTGCCAGTCGCTACGTCGTTCGTCCATTTTTTAAATTTGTCGCCTCAAGTGGTGCGTCAGAATTACTAACGGCAGTCGCGCTATTTATCGTAATGGGTGTATCGATTTTGATGGGTCAAATCGGGCTCTCAATGGCGTTGGGCGCATTTTTAACTGGTGTATTGTTGGCAGATTCTGAATACCGCCATGAGCTTGAAGCCAGTATCGAGCCTTTTAAAGGATTGTTATTAGGTCTGTTCTTTATGTCAGTCGGTATGTTGACCGATGTGAAATTGATATTAGCAAAACCCATTTTTATCATCGGCTGTGCGATGGCACTGATGTTTATCAAGTTCGGGGTGATTACAGCGATTGCAAAAATTTCAGGTAATCGCTGGCCAACCAGCATTCGACTGGGGGTTACACTGGCTCAAGGTGGTGAATTTGCTTTTGTCTTGTTCAGTGTTGCGAGTGCCCAAAACGTCTTACAACCTGAACTTGCCAATACGTTAAACCTGATCGTAACCATCTCTATGGCACTCACTCCTTTGGCATTCTTGTTATTAGAAAAAGTCGGCGAGCCATTATTTGCCAAAAGCAAACCAAGCCGCGAATACGACACGATTCCAGATCATGAGCATCAGGTGATTATTGCTGGCTTTGGGCGAGTCGGTCAGATTATCGGTCGTGTGCTACGTATGCACAATATTGAATTTACCGCGATTGAACGCTCGGCAAACCGCGTCGATTTTGTCCGTAAATTCGGTAACCAAGTCTATTATGGTGATCCAAAAAACCCTGAAATCCTACGTGCAGCAGGTATCAAAAAAGCACGTGTCTTTATCCTTGCCATCGATGATTTAGAGCGTTCTATCACCACCGCCCAATATTTACGTAAAAACTATCCAGATTTAATTATCTTAGCACGGGCACGTGACCGCCAGCATTACTACCGATTACGTGAGGTTGGGGTTCGTCATATCTGGCGTGAGACATATTTGTCCTCGCTAGATATGTCGCGTGAGTCGTTACAACTGCTTGGCATCTCACCAGAAAAAGCGCGTGAGACAGTGCAAACTTTCCGTGATTACGATGATGATCTGATTGAACGTCAACAAGCTATTTATGATGATGAGGCCAGTATGATTGAGTCGGCTCAATCATCGATGGCGGAGCTTGAAAGCTTATTTGATGAAGATATTGGCAAAGCCCGTAAGATGGACTTGAGCGATTTTTATGAAGCGCTAAAAAGCCAAGCCATATCAGTCGATGATGAAAATAATCATACGACTGAATCTAAGCATTAATTTTTTCAACTATAGAAATTGTTGTCAAAAATAATTCTCAGTCTTTGTAGCCACCTAATCAGGGCTACAATTTTCCGGCGCTTGTTTCTTATTCAATGAGCTGATGCATTCCCAATCATCACTGTTTGGCAGATGATAAAAGACCAGTGTTTGATCATTGAGATAACGTATAGGGAGTTTTACATTTTGAATGGTCGCAATCACTGCACAATCAGTTTCTGCAACGCCAGCTGCGCTACGATCGATCTCAATATGCACCTTCTCAGTACCGCTATCGATAGGCAGATCCAGCGGACATTGTCCTGTTTGCCGATACGCTAGCGCCACATGATTTTGCGTGGTTTTAACGGTATCATACGCATCAAACAGTACTTCGTTTTCTTTTGGTTTGGCGATAATGGGTAAGAACTGCACTTTAATGACCATTAATGTAAAGGCAAAAAATCCAAAACCCCATCCTAGCCCAAATAAGCTCACCCCGCCCTCTTGGCGCAGATGCGCTTGTTGCAAACGCTCATCTTGTGGATAGTCATTAATCGCGTCGGCAATCTCACGTCGTGCCATCCGGTAATAATAAGCATCCGTCCAGCGTGCCACCATAAACGACCAAAACAGCCAAATCAGCGCGGCAATACTAACGCGTATCGTCATCTGATAAGCATCAGCAATATAAGGCATTACTAAGAACTCAACCGCTACCAAGACTAGCGCGATATTAAGCTGAATAAACGACCATCCTGCCACGCTGTAGACGAGCGCATCCATATAACGCTTACGATAGAGCAACCATGGAAAGGTCACAAAAAATGCTGCCCAATGCCATTTTGGCGACAGATAGCCTTGTTCATCAAATTGCTCAAAGCGTTTTAGATAATAGCGTTGGCTACGATGTCCGATAAACCATTTATCCAGTTGTGTGCGTCTGGCAGGAGGCAATTTTTCTTGGTAAAAAGGGGGCGGCGAATCCGTCTCAATAAATAACATAGTGACAAGCCTTACAGGCGATTAAAAAGACATTTAATTTAACTATTGGGATTATATGATAACGCTAATAGCATTGCATGGGCCAGAGAAACACTAGATAAATAATGTACCTAAATTACAAAACGCGCTAACATTATTAAAAAAGTATTGTTCATTCACAGCCGTACAGATTTCACTTATAATAAGCGTACTACCCATTTATTAAGCCTTGTTAATCCTATGAGTCAACATCCTGATATTAATACCAACGTCGACGCCACCAGCCTTACCGATGATCAAAAATCTTTAGACACTAATGCTACTAGTGGCAATGAGGTCGCACCTGACGGCAGTAAGCATATTCGTATCGTCAACACCTTTATGAAACGCCGTACGCACATGAATAAAAATGCCGAGCTGGCATTGACGGCGCCTGAATTTGCGCATTACTTGGTTAATAACAGCTTTGGTGATGGTAATCTTGAAGGTATTGACGATTTGCGCACACTGTTTGCTGAATTGCCAAACGGCAGTGAGGCACCCTTGACCCTTGAGATTGGTTTTGGACTTGGAGATTCATTCATTGAAATGGCAGCAGCCGAGCCAAGTCGTAATTTTGTTGGCATTGAAGTCCATGAGCCGGGTATCGGCAAATGCGCTTATATGGCTGGTACTCAAAATTTGAGTAATGTCAGAATCATCAATGGTGATGCCATTCAACTACTAAAACAGTTACCAGAAAACCATATCGATCGCATTCAGCTCTACTTTCCTGACCCATGGCAAAAAAAGCGCCATCATAAACGCCGCTTTGTTAGCCCTGAGCGTATGGCGATTGTCACCCGCAGCCTAAAGCAAGGCGGCTGGTTCCATACCGCCACTGACTGGGAACATTATGCCTTTTGGATGGTAGAAGTTTTGGATGGTTTTGCAGGCTTAAGCAATCAAGCAGGCGCAGGCAATTTCACTGACCGTCCTGACTTTCGTCCAATGACAAAATTTGAGCGCCGCGGTCTAGCAAGCGGACATGGGGTTTGGGATTTAATCTATTTAAAAGACTAATCCCAAACGCATTATGTCGGCTTCCTCTAAAGCGGCTAAGATATTTATCAGTATCTTAGCCGCTTTTTTATATCTGTCAGTCTTCAAACATTTTACTCATAAGGGTTAAAGACTGATATAACTGACTATAAATATGTTTGATGCGTATCAACAGCTTTCAATTCGAAAAAAAATTATCAGCACAGATGTGAAACATAGGCATTGCCCATACTAAAATCCTGCTAAATTTAAACTTGTAAAATCAGAAATAGCCAAATTTTGTAAATTAAATGATAACTCTTGTCTGCGCAATCATTGATACCGTAAGGGCTTGGTGAGTTCTCCCCATAAGCTGTGGATAACCCTGTGCATAAGTCGCTACTTGACAAGCATTTGCATAGATAGCTTAAAGGCTTAGGTAAAATCGTTCATTTTTTGTACGATTTAAAAATTTATTAAAATCAATAGGTTAACGATAATTTAAAAGCAAAATAATTTATTTATAAAATTTTTAATATTAATTTTATCCTATGATATGTTTCACACTGGCTAAATAAAATTTATTTATTTATTGTGGATAACTTCCAAAACTATTGACAAATAGCATGCTCATCAGGTTCAAATATGAACAGCAATTTTAAGCATTATATACAAATATTTTTGTTTTCTCATACGACATCTATTGTCGCCTAGTATTCAGTTATGATCAATATATACCTTGGATTTTGTTATAATTACCCTATCTAATAAACAATGATATAAAGTTAGAGGAAGACATAATCTGGTGATATAAGTGGCAAGCACTATGAGCCTCATTAAAATCTCTAAACTTTTTTTCGCTTTTATCAGCATCTAATTTTACTGTATAGTAGCGTGATGTAACTGACATCGCGATCTACAAGACTCATCTCATTGCCTACTCTAAGCTTAGTTCAAAATGCTATCAGCGATAGTTGCCATTGATAGCATTGAACAAGCCGTTTTTGATATTAATACAACTTATCCTTATAAATGATTGATAACAAGGAGTCCTACATGGACGACAATAAAGCCAAAGCACTTAAAGCTGCACTAGCTCAAATCGAAAAGCAGTTTGGTAAAAATACCATCATGCATTTGGGTGACAACTCAGCAACGCTTGATGTCGACGTGGTATCGACTGGTTCATTAGGTTTAGATATTGCACTCGGGATTGGCGGTTTGCCAAAAGGTCGTATCGTTGAAATTTATGGCCCTGAAAGCTCAGGTAAAACGACTATGACATTGCAGGCAATTGCAGCGTGCCAGAAACAGGGCGGCGTTTGTGCCTTTATTGATGCTGAACATGCCTTAGACCCTGTATATGCCCGCAAGCTTGGTGTGAATACGGATGACTTGCTACTTTCACAGCCTGATAATGGTGAACAAGCACTTGAAATTACTGATATGTTAGTACGCTCAGGTGCAATCGATATGATCGTTATTGACTCGGTCGCAGCCTTGACGCCGCGTGCCGAGATTGAAGGCGAGATGGGCGATTCACACATGGGTCTGCAAGCCCGTCTGATGAGCCAAGCTTTACGTAAAATCACTGGTAACGCCAAACGTTCAAACTGTATGGTGTTATTTATTAACCAGATTCGTATGAAAATCGGCGTTATGTTCGGTAGCCCTGAGACCACAACTGGTGGTAATGCACTTAAGTTCTATGCCTCGGTACGTATGGATATTCGCCGTATCGGTGCAGTCAAAAATGGTGATGAAATCATTGGTAACCAAACTCGCGTTAAAGTCATCAAAAACAAGATGGCACCGCCATTTCGCCAGGCCGAATTTGAGATTACTTACGGTGAAGGCACCAATCACTTAGCCGAAGTGATTGATTTGGGTGTTGAGATTGGTGCAGTTGGTAAAGCGGGCTCTTGGTACAGCTATGGCGATGAGAAAATCGGTCAAGGTAAAGCCAATTCTGTACTGTTCTTAAAAGAGAATCCTGCTATTGCTGAAGAAATAGAAGCCAAAATCCGTGCTGAAAAACTTGGCGTAAAGGATGACAGCAAAGCAGCGGTCGTGGCTGAGACTAACGAAGAACTAGCCTCTGAACCTGTACAATAACGGTATATGTTCAGACCGTTATCAGCAACTATGATGTCTTATGAAAATTAAAACGTTAGCTGAAATACTCGCTGAGTCGGATACTGATTCAGCGAGTTCTACGCATAAAAACAAGAAATCCATTGAACAACATTCATCTACTAGGTACTCATATAAAGACAAGCCTAAAAGTACCAGTAAAACTGGCAAGCGCTCTCAGCATCTAAATACATATGATTTAGATGAGAAGTGTACAATAGATAACCATACTAACTTTACGGCAGATTCGACTGGCGCCTCTTCCTCTTTAAAAATTTCATCCAAATCCAAAAAACGTAAAAAACACTTTCATCCAGCTGCTACCTTTCACGCTGAGCCTAATAGTGTACCTGCTTATCAGCCACCTGCTGCGCAAAGTATCAAAGAGATGCTCGCTGAAGTTAAACATGCGGTTCATGACAATGAAGAAGATAGTGTCTCTATTAATGAGACTGGCGTTGATTCAGCTTTGATGAACTCAGAACCAGCATTTGAATCGGTAGCTGCTCATGATAGTGAGGCAGACAACCAAAATAGCCAAATCGACAACCTACCAGCTGCTCTAAAGGCATATTTGCGCACGCCTGAGCAGCGCCAAGCGGAAATGGATGCCATCAAAGCTGAAAGTCGCTTACGTTGGTTGGCGTTTTATTATTTGTCACGCCGCGAATACGGTAAGGCTGAGCTTAAGCAAAAATTGCTAGATAAAGAGCAAGAAGCGGCTAAAATTGATGCCCTACTCGATGAGTTCGAAGAAAAAGGCTATCAAAGTGATTACCGCACTACTCTAATGCTGATTCGTGAAAATATCAGAAAAGGACGCGGCAGAGGTCGTATCAAGCAAGAATTCCATCGTAAAAAGATGGCGATGCCCGATAATATCGATGAACTTATCGATATGGCTAATGCTGAATCTGATGAGTTTAGTGAATTTATTGATGGTAACGCAGATAATTTGGTCGAAGGTATAGACTGGCTCAAACTGGCAGTCACAGCGCGTATCAAAAAATATGGTGATGATATACCCACTGAACAAAAAGACAAAGCAAGGCAGCTGCGGTTTTTACAATATCGCGGTTTTAATAGTGATATTTGCTTTGCGGCATTGAACTATACGTTAGATACTTTAGATGAACGTTTTTAGCAATTTTTAATGCAACAGTCTTAACCTTTGTCGTTCGCTATTATATTTTAGATATAAAAAAGCGCACCTAATCAGGTGCGCTTTTTTATCGTTTTAAATGCTATAAATAATAACCTGATTATTTTAGTGCCCCTAGACGGCTTGATAGTTGACTAATAATTTGATCAATTTCTTCATTGGCTTCAGGTTCGTTATCCAAATTACCGTTTGGCGTCAATTGGTTCATGACTTCAGGTAATAGCTCAGCCAACCCTTGACGCACCTCTATCTCGTTAGCGCCTGTATGAGCAGCGACTTGCTGTATTTCACTGTCATCAAACAATCGATTGATGTCGTTAGGATCAAGATTATCGTTAAGCTCATTAGTACTCAACCAAGAGCGCGCTTGTTTTTCATAGCCCATACCGGTAATTTTCGAGAGAGCACCACTTAACCCACCATTGCGCTTTATCCAACTCAGTACCATAGGCATAAGGGCAGCGATAAGCATACCTTTACCACCGAAGCCACCTCTCGTCGTTTGACCACCAAGTACACTACCTAGAATATCACCAAGTCCACCAGTACCTGAACTCATGCCACCGCGCTGTTTGCCACCTGTTAACCCGCCGATAATATCGTCTAACCCAAAACCATTGTCTGCTGAGCGGCGCTCGTACTGTTGTGGATTATAACCCGCTGACTGATTGCCACCACCAAGCACACTCCCCAATATATCACCAAGACCGCCGGTACGACGCGGATTGATACGTTGATTAACTGGATTACGCTGTGCGTCCTCTGGATCCATGGCACTACGTGCTACTTGACTCACTAAATTCCCTAGCAAACTCATAACTTTATCCTTTTTATTATAATAAAATTCGTCGATACAGGTTTTGGTATAGCAAAGTAACGACTGCTACCATCACCTACTATTTAAACCGACCTATAAATATAAATTCCAATATAGCAAATCTATTTGCCTCTCTAGATAGGCATTTTGTTATGAGATGTAGTAGATAATTTAGTACGGTAAGATAAGGCAGGTAAGCATCTACAATTAAAACTAAGTTCAATTAAACGGTTTTGTTTGCAATCATATTTGACAAGATGGTCAACTCGCGCCATTGCTCAGGGCTAACCTGATCACGGAATATAGCCACAGAAAATCGGCGTTGATAAGGCTCTACGATATTAAAATCAAAACAGATAACCCAATGAGAATGACTGACCGTATCGAGCTTTGCTTGCCACAAGGCATCCCCACGACTCGTACGTATTAATAACTGCCAATCTTGATAAACACTTTTATCAAGTGGCGGCTGGCTTAGATGCAATAGTATGGGCCGTGATAATGCTAAATAGCCAATGACTGCAGCACTGATTAGGAGTATAACGACATATTGCCATAAAGCTAATGAAGCAAGCGCCCCTAATACCATGACGATACTGGATAATGCCATATAAAATAGCAGATATAAATAGCTTATAGGTTTAATAGCAGTATCGATACGTAGCGAGGTTAATGCTGTCATAGTGAGCTACCAAAGAATATTTCTGATTAATAGAAAAGACTCAATACTACTTTAACAATTAACTCAGATTTTTACTGTGACGCCATGTCTTAATCTTATTAACCAACTCCCATATCGCCTCATCTTCTGGTCGGCTTTGATTGGTAAAATAATCTAATAAATCAGGGTCTTCATGAGTCAGCATTTGCGCAAAGCTTTCTTGTTCGGCAGCTTCTGCCGTTAAATAAAGCTCTTTAATATAGGGTTCAAAATAAAAATCTAACTCTTTAAGACCACGGCGGGCTTGATAAATAATACGACGTTGCTCATTGGTGGGCTCTGGCTGGTTACTAATGGTCATAAAAGTATTCTCATCCGTTTAAAAGGGCTTTAAATAAATATTAAAGTGCCAAAATTCTATTATTCGCAATTGTTATCATCGATAAATCTATTTTTGATCATAATTACTTAAGTGTAGCCATCTAGTGATAGCGATTGGTGTTTATCATATGCAGATAGCTGGCTCCAGAGCGCCACGGCTTGCTGCATCATAGCGACATTATGAGTACGAATGATACTTGCCCCCTGCTGCAATGCAAAAAGACCAGCCGCAGTACCCACAGTATCACGCTCAAATGGCTTTGTAGTAGCAAACGCTTGCATACCCGTTTTAATCAACACTTCTGCTAAAAATCGCTTGCGTGAAATACCAAACATCATTGGCAGCCCAAGTTTTTGTAAGCTTTTAAGCTCACTCAATAATGCACAGTGATGCTGATAGTTTTTAGCAAAGCCAAAACCGGGGTCAATAATGATATTTTCGCGCATGACACCAATACTTGTCACTTCATCAATACGCACCTCTAGCTCTGTCATGACTTCCCTAACCACATCATCATACTGTGCCAGATTATTCATTGTAGTTGGCTCACCGCGCATATGCATGAGCATAACAGGAATATTAAGCTTAGCTGCCATCAGCGCAGCTCCCTCACGCTTGAGTGCCCGTACATCATTCCAAATATCCGCGCCTACTTCAAACGCTGCTTGCATAACCTCAGGACTACTGGTATCAATGGATAGCCATATGTCATTGCCTAGCTGCTGCCTAATTGCTGTCACGACTGGCACCACACGCTGTAGCTCATCAGAAGTCGCTACCACTTCAGCATTTGGACGGGTAGACTCGCCGCCAATGTCGATGATGGTGGCACCTGCTGCCATCATCTCCTTACAATGCGCTACCGCCTTATCAACTGCATTAAACTGCCCACCATCTGAGAACGAATCTGGCGTGACATTTAAGATGCCCATGATATGAGGCTGTGATAAATCTAGAACCTTATCACGGCTGGTCACAGCGTAAGCAGCTAAAGGTTGGAATAGTGACATAACTTATCCATGATAATTTGAATTCGTAAAATTGATTTTAGCTCTAACTTATAGTGCTTATGATACCAGTAAATCTGATGTCATTCTAAATTGGTAATAAAGAAAAAGCCCTTTGTAAAAAGGGCTTTTTTTATTCAAAACTTAAGAGTAACTTTTACATCGCTGGTAATGGCGGAGGGGTCATTCCGGTTGTTTTCACATCATTTTTTGATAAGTTCACTTCGTGATGCTGATAGACTCTTGGTGGACGAGGTTGTTCGCCCGCTAAGATATCTTGCAGCTGATCGCGGTCAATGGTTTCCCATTTCATCAAGGCATCAACCATAGCATGCATCTTTTCTTGATTGCCTTCAATCAATTCACGAGCGATATCATATTGCTCCTCTAGCATACGGCGTACTTCTTCATCAACCTTTTGCTGTGTTGCTTCTGAAATCGTACGACCACCGCCACCGAAGTAACCTTGTGAGCTGTCATCATCTTCATAGACCATGATACCAAGCGCATCAGACATGCCGTATTTGGTTACCATTGCTCGTGCCATTTTGGTCGCACGTTCAAAGTCATTTGAAGCACCTGTTGACATTTGATCGATGAAGACTTCTTCAGCGATACGACCACCAAATAAAATCGCAATATCACTCAGCATTTTTGATTTATACATACTGGTTTGGTCGTGCTCAGGCAACTGCCACGTAACACCAAGCGCAAATCCACGCGGCATAATAGTGACTTTATGCACAGGATCGGTACCCGGTAGCAGCTCGGCGACTAGCGCATGACCTGCTTCATGATAAGCAGTAGCACGGCGCTCTTCTTCACGTATGACCATTGATTTACGCTCAGGACCCATATATAGCTTGTCTTTCGCATCTTCAAAATCATTCATATCGACGCTGCGCTTGTTACGACGCGCGGCAAACAATGCCGCTTCATTAACAAGATTAGCAAGCTGGGCGCCACTGAATCCTGGCGTACCACGGGCTAAGGCATGAGCGTCAACACCAATAGTATTAGGCAGTTTCTTCAAATGCACTTTAAGAATTTGCTCACGACCTTTGATATCTGGCAGCCCTACTTGCACCTGACGGTCAAAACGACCCGGACGCAATAGTGCTTTATCAAGAACATCTGCACGGTTAGTGGCAGCAATGACGATAACGCCTTCATTACCTTCAAAACCATCCATCTCAACCAACAATTGGTTCAATGTCTGCTCACGCTCATCATTACCGCCGCCCATACCGGAACCACGATGACGACCGACAGCATCAATCTCATCAATAAAGATAATACATGGCGCGCTTTTCTTCGCTTGTTCAAACATATCACGCACACGTGAAGCACCAACACCGACGAACATCTCAACGAAATCAGAACCTGAAATCGAGAAGAAAGGTACTTTAGCTTCACCAGCAATAGCTCTTGCTAATAGCGTTTTACCCGTACCTGGAGGACCTACCATCAAGATACCGCGTGGAATCGTCGCCCCAAGCTTGGTAAATTTATCAGGATCACGTAAGAACTCCACCACTTCGACGACTTCTTCTTTTGCTTCTTCACAACCAGCAACGTCTTCAAAATTTACTTTGATTTGGTCTTCGGTTAGCATTTTGGCTTTTGATTTACCAAAGCTCATCGGTCCACCGCCTTTACCGCCAGCGCCGCCTTGCATATTACGCATAAAGAATAAAAACAGACCAATAATCAGCAAAATTGGGAAACTGGCTATCAGCAATTGCATCAATACGCTTTGGCGCTTCGGTGCAGTGCCTTGGACTTCAACTTTATTTTCACGCAGCAATGGCATCAGCTCGTCATCCATCACAGCTGGACGAATGGTTTCAAATTCAGAACCATTTTTCTTCTCGCCGGTGATTTGCTCGCCATCGATCTCAACACTGGCTACTTGATTTTCTGACACAGCGGTCACAAATTCAGAGTAGTTAAGGTTATCGGGCTCAGATGATTTATCAAAGCCACTAAACACCAGCACTAAAACGCCGATTACCACCAGCCACAATAAGGTATTTTTTACCATGTCGCTCACTAGTTATTCCCATCCCATACTTATTGGTGTGTTTACTAAACACGTGACGTCTATATATAAACGTATGTCTCGCTATTCAAGGTCTATTGCCGAATTATCATTTCTCATTGCAAATCTAGGGTATAAAACAACCTTATATTTTTATTAGAGAAATAAGCCGCGCAATAACGATAAATAACTGAGTTTATAAGGCGCTTACTGTCAGACGACTTTGCTAAAAATATCATATAAGCACTTAGAAAAATGCTTAAGAGTTGATTTCAAACAAAGTTAATATATCATGATATGTGGTATTAACCTGAATAATTCAAGCAGCATTCCCATTTATTCAGTTAACGATTGTAGCCGTTTTCATTCAATGATTTTAACTGGCTAATTTTGAGGTGAGAGTTTCATTTCATATTACTTAATTGCGATCCAAAATATCTCTTTTGAGCGCGGTCTAGAAGCACCAGGCTTAATACTACGGATTTTACTAAAATCCGCCTGCATCTGCTTGCGTAATTCTTGTGTACCCTCGCCTTGAAACACTTTCATAATAAGCGCGCCACCTTCTGGTAAGGTTGCCAGCGCGAAATCGACCGCCAGCTCACATAAGTACATCATACGCGGCTGGTCAATAGCACTATTACCTGCTGTATTGGGCGCCATATCAGACAGTACCACATCAACTTGTCTATCACCAACCTCCGCCATGATACGGTCAAACACTTCTGGCTCGCGAAAGTCACCTTGGATAAAGGTAACGTCCGGCAAGGTATCCATTGGCAAAATATCAGAGGCAATCAAGATACCTTTTTCCCCAACCAAGTGACCAGCCACTTGAGACCAGCTGCCAGGGGCACTACCTAAATCAACAACGGTCATACCTTTTTTGATCAGATTGGTTTTTTCATTTATTTCTAATAATTTATAAGCAGCACGGGCACGGTAGCCATCTTTTTGGGCCTTTTGCACATAGTGATCATCAATGTGCTCTTTCATCCAAGCACTACTGCTCTTTGACAACTTTTTGTTTTCAATACGTGTGGCCAAAATTCCTGCTCCTATAACGTGCTTTTCTATATGCGCATATGTATTTATTAACTAATGTTTTAATAGACTTTTTGCTTTATGCCACTTTCTACAACCATGCTATCAAAAATACTATTAACTACGATTTTCAGTACTATCAAGCTATTTATTAGCTTCAAAAGGCTAAACCGTTAATTTTTCTTAGTGAAAACACTGCTTTATAAGAGCGTAGCGTTTATAATGTACCCATAATGGCAGTTTAACATTTTCATCACGTAAAATCGTGCAAAATCCTGCTGATCTCATGCAAGATGATCATAGATTAATTATGATGGTCATCAATTGCTCTCAATTTTATTATATTTTGTTTTTACCAACCCCTAGGAATTCTATGCAACTTGATAACGCAACCATCAAACGCTTAAAAGGCATTGGTCATGATTTGAAACCGATTGTCATGATTGGCAATAAAGGTGTTACGCCAAGCATTACTGAAGAGATTGATCGCGCCTTATCAGATCATGAACTGATTAAAGTAAAATTGCCTGCTGGTACCAAGGAAGAGCGTGATGTCATCGGTGCTGAGCTTGCTGCTACTGCAAAGGCAACTTTGATTCACTCAATTGGTCGTATGGCGCTATTGCTACGCAAAAACCCAAATGCCAATCCTAAGCTTTCAAATCTTGCTCGTAATGTGTAATGCCTCATTACTTGCTAAGTTTATATCGTCTGTTGTATATAAAGTGGTTTAAAATAGCCTGCTGATTTATTTTTAGACAGATGATGACGGTGAATAATAAAAGCCGCGATGCAACTTTGCTCGCGGCTTTTATGTCATTTATAGTTCACTATTTAACATGCGATATTCGTTAGCAGCTATATCATGTTTTATGATGCTAATACTTTTTGAGATAATAAGATAATGAGCCAGAGTTTTGATTTATACCTAGCAACTGAAACCTTAGCAGATGACGCGCAGCAACTTGGCGTGACGCCAGAAGCTTTACAGCAAATTAGCGTACAGGTAAGCGCAACGCTTGTAGCGCAGCCAGAAGCTTATTTGCAGCTAGAATATCGTGTGACGTTACCTCTTAAGTGCTTAGCTGCTCAATTGACTTGGCCAAAGTGGCAAGCAGATAAAGTAGGCTTTAAGGATTATCTGTGGGAACAAACCTGCCTTGAGTGCTTTTTAGCAGGTTCCTTAATCAGTAGCAGCAGTTCAAAAGATAATGATAAGTCCCCCAAAACCAATATGACAATGTCCTATATTGAGATCAATGCCAGTCCTGAAGGTCAGTATGCGCTTTATGAGTTTGACAGCTATCGCTCTCCTACAACACTACCGCCAAGACCTCTTATGTACGCTGACGGACAGACACGTGCTGCTATCAATTGGATAGACGGTAACAACCCGAAACTGCTAATAGACTACCTCATATCAACGCATAAACCTTATCACTACCAACGCAGCTTTAGAATGCCATTAGATTCATCGACGTCATTGAATCGCAAGTCAGATTACAGTAATGATGCCCTTATCAAATACATACATCCTTGTGTTATTTTATCCTTTGGCGCTACGATTCTATACTTTGCGCCCAAACATGCCTCGCCACCCGACTTTCATAATCGTCAGTATTGGACACCATTTGATAGGCTAGCAGCCCTTGCCAAGTAAAAATATCAACTTAATAGCTAGCCTTATTTAAGACATAAAAAAACTCAGTAATGTCATAAAGAGCATTACTGAGTCCGGAGAGAGCGCTTAACTGATACTTATTTGTCAGCCATAGCAAGGTAGATACCACGATCTGAAGCATCATCAACGTATCTAGCATCGCGCCACGTCGTATAGTTGTAATGACCGCTGTATGGGCTGATGCTGTTTTGACGGAAGTCAGACACCCAGTCATTACCATCAAATATTTGAATATGGCCATGAGGACGACTTGAGGTACGGTCATAAACAACCACATCACCAACCTGTGGTTCCATGTTATTACTGATTTTGGTAAAACCCGCTTGTGACAGTGTGCCACGAGACGCATATTGATACGCTGAAGGATTAGGCGTGAATTCGTAGCCCGCTGATTGTAACGCTTTACGGACATAACGAGCGCAATAGCCTGTGCTACTAGATAAAGCGACTCGTGAAGCATTCGCTGCTGCAATAGCAGGCGCCGAATAACGATCTGGCACTGAACTTACTTTCTGCTGACGCTGCTCATAAGACAAACGATTGGTTAGCGAAGCAAGCTGATATTCTTTTTGTTTTGCATGCGCGCTTAAATTATCGATTGCTTGGCTGATTTCATCATTGCTAGAAACATATGCACCGCTGTTGGTGCTGTAGATGTTACGACTAGAACCGTAGTTCGCAGAAGTAGTGATATTGGTGATGGTATGACTCAAGGTATTATTTGATTGAAAGGTTGTTTCGGCAGCACCACTTGTCTGTGCTACGCCCATTCCCAATACTGATAAAATTAATAAAGCTTGTTTCATAAATTTACTACCTATTGTGAAAACAGAATTGCTCGTCATCCGTGACAAAGCATGAATTAGTTTAGAGAATATAATCATGAAATAAACATGATAAAATATTTAGTACAATCGCTCTTTTACTTCTTAAGTAGCTGATGCTGATATCATTAGCAGCTTAATCATCTACTACATAAATCGTTTGCTACGTCATACCTTGCTTTAAAAATGAGCGTTTAGAGCCTGTTTATTATGAGTATCGATTTTTCACCTATTAGATGAGTCATTACGATGTCCAAAAAAAACCCTAACCGCCTTGCCACTCTCATCGATCATCAAGCTTTTGCTGGTAGTGCGCTACCTCAAAGCCTATCTGATAGTATGCGCTTATATGTGCAAGCGACCACTGAAATAAAAGCGCTTTTGGTAGATTGTCTACCTGAGGAAATCCTCAATAACTGCTGGGTCGTAGGCTTAACGTCTGAGCAATTGACACTCAGTGTCGAGTCCGTCACTGCTGCCAATCATATTCGCTATTTGCAGAGCGCGTATTTGCAAGTGTTAACAGAGCAGTCAATTACATTTAAACAACTCAAGCAAATTCGCGTCGTCATAGCCAATAAATCTACCAATAATAATTATTCTAAATCATCATCAGGCTTGTCAGCATCACGCTCAATGTCCGTTAAAGCCCATGAAAATCAGGCTCTTAGCCAAAACACAAAGCGGACTATATCACAGGCAGCAGAGCATGTCACCACTGATGAAAACCTCAAAAAAGCACTATTACGCCTTATAAATCCTTAAAAAACCCCTGCAGATAATGTAAAGTTATGTAAACCAATCCGGTAAATGATACGATTCAGGCTGGGTTTTTGTAATTTCAAAAACAAAAAAAATCATCTGTCAGTGTCATTCACATTGTGAACCTCACTGACAGATGATTTTGCTATTCGCTACAGCTTTTATCTCATCTACTATACAGGCAAGTTATCATAAAATAAAGAAATATATATCCACTTATATGAATATTATTTCACTCTACTTATAACCATTTTATGTAATATTGCGTAAATGTTTCGATACTTCGTGTATATTCCTGTATTCATCCTTCGACAGTTATACCATTCAAAGGTAAATATTCGATAGGACATGTTACATTGTCATCAAAAGTTACAATTTCAAAGTTATTATGGTCAGATAAAATCTCACGTACCAACAAGTTATTTAAAGCATGACCGGATTTATAAGCATTAAAACGACCCAAAATGGGATATCCAATCAGATATAAATCACCAAGTGCATCTAAAATTTTATGACGAACAAATTCGTCATTAAAACGCAGACCTTCTTCATTCAAAATATTACTTTCATCGATAACAATCGCATTGTCCATGCTACCGCCTAATGCCAAATTGTTCTGACGCATGGCTTCGATATCACTTAAAAAACCAAAAGTGCGTGCTGAACTCAGCTGCTCAATGAAGTTTTGGGTTGAAAACTGCAATTGGGCATGCTGAAAGTTTTTATCAATCGCAGGATGATCAAAATCAATCTCGAAATTAAGCTCAAATCCATTATAAGGACGTAGCTCTGCCCATTTATCGTCAACTTTGACACGTACCGTACGTACAATCCTGATAAATTTCTTTGAAGCATCCTGTTCGCAAAAACCAGCTTGCAATAACAGTCCTACAAAAGGTGCAGCACTGCCATCCATAATAGGTATCTCTGATGCCGATACACGAATTAATAGATTATCAACGCCAAGTCCCGCTATCGCGCTGAGCAAGTGCTCAACCGTGCCGACACGTGTACCACCAAACACCAGATTAGATGACATCATGGTATCTTGTACCAAAAAGGCACTGGCAGGAATTGGCGTGCTGCCAGTAATATCAGAACGCTCAAAGACGATTCCAGTATCGATTGGTTGCGGATGAAATTCTAAATCAACAGGTTGACCACTATGAAGACCAGTACCTGTAACAGCAATTGCTGTTTTTATGGTTCGTTGATTCATGGCTGTCTTCTCACATATTTTGTTACAATTGCCATAGTGTATCATTACCCGAACCCTGTTCGCTAGCGATAAAAAGCGTTAATTTACCTATCTCTTTGATTGATAACACTTATCGAAGCATTATTATCGGTGACTGTTTAGTCGCAATCACCAACAGACGGCTATGAAATATCGGGCTTTGAAAGGCTTCATCTCTTAAAAATACTGCCTAAATTATTAGGCTGAGGTAGTATTTTCTTATAAATAGGAATAACCAATATATAAGTAGTTGGCAAATAGCAGAAATTATGAATAGGCACAAAAAAGCCAGCGTTTGAACGCTGGCTTTTTTAGAGAGCAATATTTATACGAATGATATCTATTTGTTCTGCTGACGCTTTAGGTAAT
This sequence comes from Psychrobacter sp. S4(2024), assembly GCF_036861305.1. NCBI lineage: Bacteria > Pseudomonadati > Pseudomonadota > Gammaproteobacteria > Moraxellales > Moraxellaceae > Psychrobacter > Psychrobacter sp. S4(2024). Next base: position 845,550 of record NZ_JAZAQR010000001.1, read on the forward strand.
CTTGAATGCTATTGGTCTTAGTTTTAGTCTGTTCAGGCACAGTATTAGAGCGAATTGGGTTTTCTTGATATTGAGCTTGAGACTGTTTTTGACTGTTCAAGGCACTTGTATGCAAGTTTGGATCAACAGGTTGCGTACTATTTACAGAAGGCACAGGTTGCTCAACCACTTCAGGCTCTTCACCAGCGTTTTCATCTAATGTTAAACCAGTTGCAATAACCGTCACATGCAAGTCGTCGCCCATTTTTTCATCAATCACTGAGCCATAGAAGATATGCGCTTCATCGATATCAGTAATTTCTTCGACAATCACACTGATCTTGCTCATCTCATCTAGAGATAAGGATTCAGATGAAATCACGTTGACGAGTAAGCCTTTGGCATTCTCTAGGCGCAAATCATCAAGTAATGGCGATCTGATGGCTTTTTCAGTCGCTTGACGCGCACGATCATCACCGCTGGCACGACCGATACCCATCATAGCATGGCCCTTAGCGGTCATTGCGGTACGGATATCGTTAAAGTCAATGTTGATCATACCTTCGCTAGCGATGGTCTCTGCAATACCTTGGACTGCATGCAATAGCACATCATCTGCTTTTTTAAACGCATCTTGCATAGAGATGTTGCCGTAGACACTCATCAACTTATCATTTGGAATCGTAATGATAGAATCTACAAAGTTAGTCAGCTGCTCGATACCCGCTTTGGCAGCCTTGATACGTTTGCCGCCTTCAAATTTGAACGGCGTGGTGACTACAGCAACGGTCAATACTTCCATTTCTTTGGCAATACGCGCTACGACTGGTGCAGCACCAGTGCCCGTACCACCACCCATTCCAGCGGTGATAAAGACCATATCTGAATGCTCAAGCAGTGCACGAATTGCTTCTTCGTCACTTTCTGCTGCTTCACGACCCACTTCTGGATTCGCTCCTGCACCAAGACCACGGTTGGTTTTTGCGCCAAGTTGTAGCTTATGCGGTGCGGTCAAACGATCAAGCGCCTGTTTGTCCGTATTGGCACAGACGAATGTTACACCTCTAATCCCTTGCTGTACCATGTGTTCAACTGCATTACCGCCGCCGCCGCCTACACCGAATACAGTGAAGCTTGCTTGGCCATTATTTTGAAGCTGATTATCATCTGGCATGGTGTATTTTGACATAAAAAAGTTTCTCCAGTTGCAGATAGCGTGATGGTCGATACGTGGTAACACACGCATATGGCGCGCTATCGACTTACTATATATAAATGTATTTGATTAAAACAGGGCCATGGCTTAAATAGTAATGCTTAACCAAGATATGCCGTTATTATACAGGGTATTGCTTTTAATATGCTTGCTTGGTCTAGTTGACAAACCGCTTATCTAATTGGGTAAATAGATTTTCAGCAAGATTACAGGACGATTATAATATCTTTTTCAGTACACTGGCAAAACGTTGACCAGCACTTTGAAAAACACCCGTCACACGATTTTTTTGAATCGCTTCAGGCTCGCTTTTTTCACTGCGCCGAAACTGCTCGCTTTGGCTATATAATAGTGTACCAAATGCCGTTTGATAAGCCCGATCATTAACCTGAAGATTCAGCTGCTTAAAGGATTCATCATTATCAAAATGATTATAAGCACTAATCGCAGGATGCGTATTGGTTAATACCACTGGCATTTTTAATAGTTTTTTCGCAAACGGTATCATGCCTTTAATCGCACTACCGCCACCTGTGAGCACAATGCCCTTATCAATATAGCCTAATAAGTCCGCTTCATGTAACTGGCGTACTACCTCAGTGAAAATCTGCACGTAACGGGCTTCGATAATACGCGCAAGGTTATAGATACCAATGTTGATTTCATCACCTGACCCTTGGGGTTTAAATAGGAAAAATGAGCTTGGATCTACGCTGTTCACATCCACTGTACCATGCGATTTTTTCAGCTTTTCAGCCTCTATCATCGAAATACCAACGTCTGCCGAAATATCCATCGTCACTTCATGGCTACCCGTTGCGATACAATGGGTAAAAATCAGCTTATTTTCTTTATAAACGCAAATACTTGTGGTGCTGGCACCTATATCTACCAAGCAAACACCTTGTTGGCGCTCTTCGCTCATCAAACTATATTCGGCACTGGTTACCGCATCGAAGACAATATGATCAATACCCACATCACAGCTTTGCAATAGTTTTTGGATATTTTGACGACCAGCAACTGGCATCATCATCATGTGATACATCACAGCTATATTGTGCGCCACCATATCAATGGCATCATCAACCATAAACTCTTGGTTATCGATATAAATACCTTGCTGACAACAATGCATCAAATAATAGTCAGATGACAAATCTTGCGATTTGGCATTTGAGAGCGCTTGCACCATATCTTTAGCACGAACGAATTCGTCTTCTACTCTAACATCGCCCGCACTATTTTTGCTCAATAGCTCAGGAGTCGCCAGCGTAAGCCAGACACTATGCACGCGGCAATTAGCGGTATCCTCCGCTTCTTGAATAGCCTGTTTGATAGCGCCTTGCAAGCGTTCGCGATGCTTGATTTGACCTTGATAAAAGTCGCTATTCTTAACTTGCCCCACACCCATAATACGGATGTCTTTTGCAGACACAATACTACCAATGACGACATAAACTGCCGTGGCACTTAAGTGGACAACAACCAAATTTTCAGTATTTTTCATGGTACCAGACAAATTATCGCTAAACAGGAGAACAAATGATGTCTCCATTAAATCATTAAAATAAGTCTATTATCAGCTGATAATAGCGTATGTATACTCTGTATAAAAAATAAAGCAGACAAGTTTAGCGTGTTGGCTACTTTATATATTACTTATAGAGGTGCTTCAGTTGATGGTTTTTCGTTTACGGGTGTGTCATTATCTTTTGGCACTGCTATATTCCATGCAATCGTAAATCCATTTTTGTAACGAAGATCTACTGATTGTATCTCATCACGGCGGTTTTTTAATTGATTACCCAGCAGCTGGCTTAAGTTCAGTAGCTTTTGCGCTGTATTCTCATTATCAACGATAATACGTAACCCATTATCAAAACGAATCAGCCACGTCATTCTTGGCGACAAAATAATATCTTCAACTTGTAAGCCAAGCGGAGCATACCAGTCATTGACTTGCTGCATCTGTTGCATAATAACCGGTGCTTGAGTCATATTGCCTTGCAAAGTTGCAAAGTTCTCTTGCGTTAAATCTCTACTATCAGCAGGGACAAACACATTGCCTGTTGCATCCACTAGACGCTCAGTACCAAAATTTGCCACTGCTTGCTTAGGCAATACAGTAACCACAATACCTTTTTGCCAGTCACGACTAATACTGACTTGATCAACCCAAGCCAAACCAGTGGTAATATCTCTCAGCACTTGCAAATCAGAGGTGAAAAAGCTGCTCACACTTTGCTGATTCATGACATGCTGTAGCGCCCGATATTCGGCAACCGTCAATCCTTGATGATCGACATGAATAGCTGCTGGAGGTGCGTCACGTAAAGCCTTACCGCCCATTATCAATATCAGCACTAATAACCCAAGCACCAATACGGTAAAAAAGTATCTAACCGCAGTAGGTACTTGAAAGTTTGATTTTGGGTGACGGGTTTTATCACTCATCAAGTCAGCGACGTCATTGACAGTTTGAGCCATATTAAACTTCGTCCCTATATTTAATCAAAATAATCTGTATATTTCATACATTCGATTCATATTTACGTAAATCGAGGATTTTTTTTATTTATGCAAAAGCGCTTATCACCTTAGTAGACGTAAAATCTACTTAATAGATATGCTATCAATTCGTAACTTTAAATGGCAATATAAAGTGTGCTTATCGGCCTTTAAATGTAACATTTCTCTTATTTAATGAAGGACTTACCAAAGCGTTGCATAACTATCACCAAAACCACTAGATAGTTACAATATTAACGCATTTTACCTTCAAACAATAGCCTAACCCCTACTACTACTAACGAATTTACACAAGTTTACACGAAGCTGTGGTATAGCAGCTATAGCGATACATTACGAATAATGAGAAGCTACTATTCAACAATGATAAATAGTTTAAATACCTCATTTATTGAAATAATCACTCTTGTATAATTACTAAGAACAGCTTGTTGTATATAGGCAGTGACTCATTTAATAAGGTGTTACACCGTTTGCGCCAAAATATGCCAGCACAAGCTCTCGAAATCCATGCCACGAGCTTTGGCTGCCATGGGTACCAAACTATGACTGGTCATGCCCGGTACGGTATTAATCTCAAGTAGCCAAAAGTTGCCCGCTTCGTCTTGCATCGCATCGATACGTCCCCAACCTTTTGCATCAACGGCACGAAACGCCGATAAACTTAGATCTTGCAAATGCTTTTCATCCGCAGCACTTAAACCACAAGGGATATAGTAGCTGGTATCGTTACGATTATACTTGGCTTCGAAATCATAAAAATTGGTGATATCCGCAGGCTCTAAGCGAATGACAGGATAAGCTTCATCATCAATGATAACGATAGTAAACTCGCGACCAGTTATCCAGCGCTCCGCCATCACTACATCGCCACATTGTACGGCGGTTGCATAGGCAGCAGGAAGCTCATCAAGGTTATTAACCTTAGTCATACCAATGCTTGAGCCTTCATGAACAGGCTTGATAATCAGTGGTAGTCCTAACATATTAACCACCTGCTGCCAGTCGGTATCAGCGGTTAGCAGTGAAAACGGTGCAGTCGATAATCCGCAGCCTTGCCACAGCTGTTTGGTACGTACTTTATCCATACCAAGTGCTGACGCTAAAATACCTGAGCCAGTTTGAGGAATATCAAACCACTGTAGTACGCCTTGCAGCAGACCATCTTCGCCACCACGACCATGTAAGACATTAAATACACGATCATACTGACGTAGTTCAGTAATGTCTTGATGCTTAGGATCAAAATGCGTGGCATCAACCCCTTGGTTTTGTAGTGCTTGCAATACAGCTGCACCGCTGTCTAAAGACACGCTACGCTCATTACTATTACCACCGTAAATGACAGCAACTCTACCAAACTCACTCGCCTCTTTTACTTTACTTTCTTTAATAGCGGGTAACGTATTAGCGCTTTGGCTATTGTTATTTACTTTATCCTGCTCTGCTTGTGCAGCAGCTGCTAAAGCTGTTTCTGGATTGATAATAGGGGCAGCGTTATTTTGAACATTGCCTTTAATGTTGTTTTTACTGTTATCTGTAGCGTTTTGCTCAACATTAACGCCATCTTTATCAATATTATTATTTTCTTTAGTATTATTCATGGTCATTGTTAGTGCTCCTAATATTTTTAAAGCAATGCTTCTAAGGCTTATTTGATATAAAGATTATTCGCGGCGAGATCGATAGCTATTTGCCCGACATTACCCGCGCCTTGGGTGATCAGCATATCACCTGCTTTCAATAATCGCTGCATGACAGGGGCAATATTATCTTTATCCACTATCGTTGGCTCGACGGCACCGCGCAAACGTATACTACGTGCTAAGGCTTTAGTGTCCGCACCGGCAATAGGGCTTTCACCAGCAGAGTAGACATCCAACAATAATAACTCATCAACACTTGAGAGTACTTCGACAAAATCATCGAAGCAGTCACGGGTACGGCTGTAACGATGAGGCTGGAACATCATCACTAAGCGACGCTCAGGGAAGCTTTGACGCGCCGCTTTGATGGTGGCATCAACTTCTTTTGGATGATGACCATAATCATCAATCAGCAGCACATTACCATCATCTATCTCCACAGAGGCATGTTGCTCAAAACGACGACCAACCCCTTCAAACTTCTGTAGCGCACGGGTAATTGCCGCATCATCCACGCCTTCGTCAGTCGCCATAGTAATGGCTGCAAGCGCATTGTAGACATTATGCACGCCCGGAATATTCAGTGTCAGACGCAATGGCTCATGATCACGACGTAGTACTGTAAAATGGGTTTTTGTACCTTCGGTGACCAAATCAACGGCTTGTACATCATTAAATGGCTCAAGACCAAAGGTCAATACTGGACGCCCAATATCATCAATCATCGCGTACAGCTCAGGATCATCACCGCAGACCACTGCCAAACCATAAAACGGCATGTTTTGTAAAAACTGAATATAAGCTGCCTTTAATTTATCAAAACTATTACCATAAGTTTCCATATGATCTTGATCAATATTGGTGACAATCGCCGCCATCGGATGCAATGACAAGAATGAAGCGTCAGACTCATCAGCCTCGGCAATTAGAAAACGACTGCTACCAAGCGCGGCATTTTTACCCGAAGCATTAAGCTTACCGCCAATCACATAAGTAGGATCTAAATTTCCTTCTGCCATCATAGTGGTCAGCAAACTGGTCGTGGTGGTTTTACCATGCGCCCCAGCAATAGCAATACCGTGACGATAACGCATCAATTCACCAAGCATATCGGCACGGCGCACTACCGGAAGACGTGCTTCGAGTGCTGCTTTTACTTCGGGATTGCTACGATCGATGGCAGACGATACAACGATGACATCAGCATTGGCAATGTTTTTGGAATCATGACCGATAGCAATATCAATACCAATCTGCGCCAAACGTTTGGTCACTAAGCTCTCAGTAATATCAGAACCACTGACTTGATAGCCTTGATTATTCATAACCTCAGCGATACCGCACATCCCTGAACCACCAATACCAATAAAATGTAGATGCTGAATACGGCGCATTTCTGGTATTTCAATCAAACGTTTGGTTAAGGCTTTAGCAGAGGTTGGCATAAGGGTTTCTCTTTTTATAAGACGGATAAAATATAATAAGGCAAAAATATCGGGTATTTATTTGTTTATCTATAAAGCTTGCCAGATAGTATTGGCAACGTGTTGGCAGGCTTGGCGATTGGCAAGCGTATGACCTTTTTTTGCCATCTCTAAGCAAGCAGGTCGATCAAGGGCTGCAAGCTCTTCACTCAAGCGTTTGGGCGTCAATTCATTTTGCGGTAATAGAATCGCCGCTTTATGTAATGTCAACGTCCGCGCATTTGCCGTTTGATGGTCATCAACTGCACTTGGCAATGGTACAAAAATCGCGGCAATACCCACATTTTGGATTTCAGTAACGGTCAACGCACCAGCACGGCAAACAATAATATCTGCCCAGTTATAAGCCGCTGCCATATCATCGATAAATGGCTGTACGGTAAACTTGTGCATACTCAAATCTTGCTCATCGTAAGCTGCTTGTGTGGCAGCCTCATTATTACGCCCGCATTGGTGACGTACCTCAAACGGACTTTCTATTAACGCCAGTGCTTTTGGCACGGTCTCATTTAGCACTTGTGCACCCAGTGAGCCGCCAACCACTAGCAGTTTTAATGCTGAGCAGTCATTTATATCATAACGCGCTATAGGTTCAGCAACACCAGTAATCGCATTACGTACTGGATTACCAACTGTTTCAAGTTTTGCATCAAGCTGACTATTACCAAAGGTATTTTCAAACGCTTGCAAGACTTTGGTCGCCATCTTCGCTAAGTAGCGGTTACTCATGCCAGCAATGGCATTTTGCTCATGGATAATAAGCGGTGTCTTGGTCAAACGGGCTGCTATACCGCCGGGTGCGCTGACATATCCGCCAAAGCCAACCACTATATCAATATTATTACCACGAATGATTTTGATCACTGCCATAGTCGCAGAAAGCAATGTAACTGGCATTTTAAGCAAACGCCCAATCCCTTTACCGCGTAAGCCTTGCATCTCAATCGCATGAAAAGGATAACCGGTTGGCGCCACCAAACCATTCTCCATACCGTTTGGTGTGCCTAACCAATGAATCACCGCACCGCGCTTAGTCAGTTCTTCACTAACCGCAAGTGCTGGAAATACATGCCCGCCAGTACCAGCAGCCATCATTAATATGTGCGGTGTCTTCATGAAACGCCTGCCTATCTTTTTTGTATTGATATGAAGGACTTATTGTCCTATAGCCATCTTACTCATCGGGTCATTAGAGCTGTTTAAAAGCCCGCATAGTATAGTGTAAATCGTGGTCTGATATATAGTCATTTCTGCCCGACCAATAACAAAAATCCAAGCCGTGAATAATCGCGACTTGGCTTTGGTAAATACCGCGAAATCGTTATCAAAACGCTAGTTCCCTGACGTTTTAACGATCTATGTTAGCACAACTATTTTTACTCATTGTGCCAGTAGATGAGCATTACATTACTCTATCCTTACAGCTTATTTAACTAACAAACTTTAGCAGCCTATTAGATTAAAAGTTTTCGCTCTATTGCGATGATAAAATCGGTCGCAATGTCTGTACCACATTGATCATCAATCTCACGTACACAGGTTGGACTGGTGACATTAATTTCCGTAATGCGTCCGCCAATTAAGTCTAAACCGACGAACATCAGCCCTTTTGCTTTGACAATAGGCGCGACCACTTCTGCAACTTGGCGTTCGATATCGGTCAGCGGCATGGCTACACCGCTACCACCAGCGGCAAGATTCCCACGCGTTTCACCCTTTGTTGGAATACGAGCCAAGGTATAGTCAACCACAGTGCCATCGACAATAAGTACGCGCTTATCACCTTCTTTAATCTCTGGTAGATAACGCTGCGCCATAATTGGCAGCGTTTCAAGCTCAGTCAACATCTCAAGCGTCACGCCAATATTTGGGCTATCAGCAGTCAAACGAAATATACCCGTACCGCCCATACCATCTAATGGCTTGACAATAACGTCTTGCTGCTCAGCGATAAATTTGCGAATGTGAGCCTGTTTACTGGTCACAATCGTTGGGCTCATATAGTCACTGAACCAAGTAGCAAACAATTTCTCATTACAATCACGAATGGCTTGTGGGTCATTGACGACCAGTACACCTGCGGCTTTGGCATGATCAAGCATGTAAGTTGCATAAATAAAGCGCATATCAAACGGTGGATCTTTACGCATCAAAATCACATCATAATCGCTGACCGAACCTGTCGTCTTATCCCCTAACGTATAAAAATCCTCAGGATCACGCTTGACAGTGACTGACTGCGTATCGACCATCAACTGCCCACGATCAAGCCATAAATCATGAATCTGACAGTAACCCAGACGATGACCGCGATCTTGCGCCGACCACATCATAGCCAGACTGGTGTCTTTTTTATAATTAACTTGCTCAATGGGATCCATAATCACAAGTATGTTCAAAGATTTTTTTGGCTGTTCTAGGCTCATAAGAATACTCATTTACAGGATGTTATTAATAGATAAAATATACACAAATCACATATCAGCATACCCATATAGACAAGTATAGATAGCAATAGTTACGCTTAACTATACGCCATACTGGGTACGGTAATGCTGCATTTTTGCAAGTTGGGTTGCATCTTTGTTCGGATCATTGCTCTCTGCTAAATAGCTAATCAAGTCATCAATATCAATAAGGGCGCGCACTGGAACGTTTAACGTTGCCGCCAGTTCCTGAATCGCAGAGTGCTCAGCTAAGCCTTTTTCCTTACGGTCAAGCGCCACAATAATACCGGCAACCTGCGCCCCAGCTTGTTCTAAAATCTCAACCACTTCACGCATCGCTGTGCCAGCGGTAATCACATCATCCAATACCCAAACCGCCTTGCCACTGACGTCAGCGCCGACCAAATTACCACCTTCACCGTGTGTCTTGGCTTCTTTACGGTTGTAGCCCCAGTTGGCATTGATACCATGATGTAACCATAAAGCCTGTGCGGTTGCTGCCACAAAGGGAATACCCTTATAAGCCGCACCAAAGATAACCAGTTCTTGTGCGCCTTTACCCTTATTTGTAGCAGCCATCTGTTCAGCTAAGGCATCTGCATAACCACGTGCTAATAGCGACAACATCTCACCTGATGCAAGCAAACCTGCATTAAAAAAATACGGGCTAATGCGACCAGACTTTAAGACAAACTCACCAAACTTTAAGACTTGGTTGTCTAACGCCAGTTGAATAAAGGCATGAGATGAAAATGGGACATTGTTAGCGTATTGGGCATGGGGCATTAGAGAATTCCTATGAACAAAAAGAAAGGTTTAAAAATGATTATCATGACGCGCATTATAGGCGTTGGCGCTTAACTTGACCAACCATTGATATCATAATCTTGCATATTGGGATATCGGGTCAGAAGACCGCAACGTGAAGAGAGGTCAAAATAACAGTGACCATCACGACTCACTTGAATGTTCCAGCACAAATGATGAGCGGCTATGATCACATGCCCTGCAAAAATTCGAATTTGGCGATAGGCATGCCGCTGAGCAGGCTCACAGATACTCTGACTGAGTAAGTAGCTGCGTATATGCTGGCAAATTTGCGCGGCACTATAACTATGGTTGATACTTTTGCGACGGCTGCACTGCTTTAAAGCATGAACAGCAACGCTACACGCCATAATATCAGTCGCTAAGCTGCCCTCACCTAACTCGAACTGCTGCGGCTGCAGTATTACGTGCCAGTCATCAGCATACATACTATTTAAAAGCTCATCAGGGTTATAGCGTTTGGTCAGGGTGCGCAGAGATAGTGCAGCAGATACTTTGGTTTTAGCATTAATATCTTTATCACTCTCTTCGCTCTCTGTCTCTGAAAATCCATAACGATTCAATCTTGGATACGCCCGAATTGCTTGTTGAATATCTGACATATCTAGTAAAACCATCTCATTTAACGACGACATTAATGGCTGCTCGCTCTGATTGTGATAAAAACTATCAGGCAGCGCTATCAATTTAGCAGCGTTTAGTAATGATAAATGTTCTGCTAATGCCTCTGACGCAATAAGCGACCATTTTGACAAGCTGTCCTTATCAGGCTGATAAAAACGGGCAGCATTGCCATATAATCGGCGTAATTGCCCATTTAAGCGTCGCGCTGGTTCTGGAATATCCGTTAGCGGTCTTGCAGGATCTAATGGCACTTGCGTCGGATCAAAATTAGGATGGACAATCGCAGGCTGGTCACTACTGAATAAAACGGCTGATTGCGCCGCATTATTATTTGCAAACTGACCCTCTGCCACAAGATCAACACTGAATAAACCCTCATCAGAAGTAAAAGGCTGGGTCATGAAATCTCCCTAAGTGAGTGCTATTATAAAACAGCATCCATGAACAATATATTTGAAAACGTATTTGAGCACTATAGCTAATTTATTAATTCTGATGACGCAAAATATCTTCATATCCCATTTGCCAATCAGGATACGTCAGCCACGCTAACGGAATATTGCTATGCAAGCGCTTTCCGGTCATGGCGCTATTCTTATCATCAAGTACTGGCAGCGCTTCACCCAGTTGCTCACATAGCCAAATGGTCAGCGTAAAGGAAGTCACTGGCAAATAATCGGTTGCAATATAAACAGGCTTTGGTACCTCTATCGTCAGTACTTTGGCGATAATATTGACCAAATCAGAGTCCATAATGCGATTGGTCCACACGCCAGCTGCTATCGGCTTTTTCTCTGACTCTTTAGCTTTACGCACACGCATTAAGCGCTCGCGCCCATAAATACCACTTGGGCGGATGATAATTGTTTTATTATCAAAACCTTGTTTCAGCATTTGCTCTGCTTGCAATATCACCTGTGATGCTTCGCGTTTAGGCAGCATCGGCACGGTATCTTTATCGATCCATTCACCGTTATCTTGCCCATAGATGCCAGTTGAAGAAATAAAAACAATGCGCTGAAGATTGGATAGTTTATCCGCAAGCAACGCTAGATGCTGGTTAATCGCCAAGTAGCTATTGTGATAACCATTGGTTGAGTACTCATCAGGGGTGACGATGATAGCAATATGAGTAAAGTCTTGCAGTTGCTCAGCGCTAAGCGTCAACGCATCTGCTTGCATAAATTTAGCTTTATCATCCAGTGCGTAATGCTGTCGCTCATTACGTGCCAGCCCTGTGACATTTAAGCTATCTTGCGCAAGCTTATTGGTCACTGGTAATCCAATGTCACCTTGACCGATAATTAATATATTATGCGTATTCATCATAATTCCTGCCTGCCTTTGAAGATGCTGCTAAAAATAACGTCGATATGACAGCTGTACATCGTCATTAGCATCAATGCGATCTTGCCATTCATAATTGGCATTGATACGTAATGCTTGTTTTTTATCGATATCGTATTGTAGCCCTAAGCTTGATATCGGCTGCCAATAATGACCGCGCACATTAGAGTCGTCGCTGCTGCCATGATACCAATATGGCAATTGCAATTCAGCCTGCGCACGTAACCGATTGTTAATCTGATAACGACAGCCAGCGTTTACGCCTGCGCCGACACGAAAGCCTTTATTAATACCACGCCCCGTTTGCGCGGTACCTGCCAAAAAGGTATAACAAAGCTGCGGCGGCATCTCGCCTGTACCTGCACTAGGCGTACCAAATGCCCATGACCAACCAGACTCATAGCCCAAGCTACCAACTAAATGGTCGGTACCGTCTTGCTGCGAGCCATCGTTTACACGCGTGGCCTCTATACTCGCGCCCCAGGTTTTGCCCTTCTTAGCCGAATTGACAGGGTTAAAAGAACGCCCTTTAATCAAAGTCAAATTCTGTAACACCACACTTTTTGGCTGATTGGCTTTATCATTATCTGTGTCATACAAACGCAAAGTCGCAGAAGCACCTTCTAAATCAAAGAACTGCGGAAAACCAGATGGATTATCAAGGGTATCGTGATAGCCTGCGCGTGCGCCAAGATCGATGTAATTATTATCGCCGCGCTGACCGATACCAATACTGCCCATTTGCAGCGAATGTCGATTGAGAGGATTGGTATCTGAGACCGCAATCTGATGAGGGAGTAACGTCTGACCATCAGCTGACATGCTCGAAACTTTATTGAGCTGGGCCGACTTAATCTCATTAAGCATCTGTTTGGGGTTGTTATGGTAGCCGAGCTGCTCACGCTCCTGTTTGACTTTGTTCAATTGCGCTTGGCGTAAGGTACTATCAGCCGGCGTATAATTGGTGCTAGCAAGAAAACCTTCTTTGTTCAGCAGCTGTACCACATCTGATGGAATAACGGCATAAGGCAGCTGACTTAATAAATGCTGCTCTGGACGTACCACATCTATCAAGCGCAAAATCTCAGAGGCGCAGTTGTCAGAGGTAAAGTAATAGGGCAATTTTAAATCTTTGGTTTCCCAAACGTGCAATATGATTTGCTGTACTTCCTCTGGGGTCAAATCCAATTGATATGTCCACGCATCACGCTCATCGTCTTGCAGATATTTAGCAAGCTTTTCTGGATAAGGGTCAATCTCGATCAGATTGTTATAGCCGCCCGTCATAGATTTGATGGCGTACAATACAAAGTTATCTTTGGTATCGCCATCGACCGTATCATTTAGCGCATAAGCATGATGAATTTGGCTTGGATCAGCCACACTTGCTTTTGAATCGATACGCAACAAGGTATGCGCAAAGGCAGACAAAGGATTGTCTAAGTACTCTTGGGCAAACATAATAGACAGCTGCTCAGGGGCAAGCTTTTGCATCCATTCCGTCAGCTCTGGACAAGTTACCTGCATCGCTGACTTATCAATAGCTAAGGTATCACTTAGCCATTTTGCTCTTGCTGGGAAACGGCATAGCGCAGAGCTGCTATTACTAGCTTGAGCAGTATGATTAGTTTTAGAGTTATTGGTTTTATTAGCCATCTCATCAGCAAAGGCAACAAGCATCGCATCAAGCTCAGCACCTGAATCCTCACGCCCATTTGAGCTCAAAAAGAAGCGAGCGTCATCGACCGCACTGATATTTTTATTTTTGCTAAACAAGCCTTTTTTCTCATCAGAGAAATATAATAAGCGGCGCCACGTCGTATCTTGGGCAAGATTTTTTGTCTTAGCCTGCTCACGCCATAGATTTAGCAGCTGATTTGCATCTGTTTCGGCTTTAGCCTTGTTATTATTGGTATTGGCATCGGTATTAAGTGCAAGCTCACCAGTCGTAACCAGTGATGCAGGCGTTGGTAAAAATGCCTGTGCTTGCGCAGTTAGCAGCAGTCCAGCTATCGCCAGTGGCAAACGTGCACGGCGGCTAAGCTGTATTGGCGTACCATCTAGCGCAATACGATTTGAAACTGAGTGTATGGACATAAGTAAAATCTCGCACTGTAAAGGTGATACGCTTATCGCGTGATGGACGCTCATTAAAAATTTGAACATTTATGAGTAACAATAGACTTTTAGCAAAATATTATTGACGTCTCTCTTGTTTATACTGAAATGACGATATATTTGCTATTTATTTATACCAAATTTACGATAAAACGCATTCTTCTGCTGATTAATAACCACGATAAAAGAGAGCATTATGTCTATAGCATCATCAATGACTATCAACGAGGGTCAATTATCTGCCGCCATGTGGCTTGCATCGCCAAACACTAATAAAAGACCTGAACATACCAGCATTGATACAATTGTTATTCACAATATTAGCCTACCGCCTAACGAGTTTGGCGCGTGCGGTTCTGATGGCAACCACTACGTCAAAGCCTTGTTCACCAATCAATTAGACTGGGACGCCCATCCTTATTTTCAGACAATAAAAGGCGCTGAAGTTTCCGCACATTTATTTATCGAGCGTGACGGTACGATGACGCAGTTTGTGAACTTTAACGAGCGTGCATGGCATGCCGGCAGGTCGAGCTATCTTGGTCGAGCCGAATGTAATGATTATAGCATTGGCATTGAGCTTGAAGGGTCAGATTTTGTGCCCTTTAGCGCGGCGCAGTATGAGGCATTGGCAAACGCAATCGTCGCAATCTATGACGCGTATCCCAAAACCCGTCGGCATCTGACTGGTCATAGTGACATTGCACCTGTTCGCAAGACTGACCCCGGTGATTGTTTTGAATGGACAAGATTGCGTGAAATGGTAGCCCGCCTTCTTGAGGGCTAAAACTTACTTCAGTGAGGATAAAGTCTCAAGAAATAGAAGAATACATATTCCATATTCAATGCATTTACCTAGGTTATGAAAGTGCTATAATCTGACAGTTTTTTTGACTCTCGTAAATCAGCAAGCAACCATCACTAAACAAATTGGCATAATAGGTTCTCATGGCAAAAAGTCGGTTATTTCGTTCAACCATGGTGGTCAGTAGCATGACCATGCTGTCGCGTATTTTAGGTCTGGTACGCGATATTGTGTTATTAGGCGTCTTTGGCGCTGGCGGTCTGATGGACGCTTTCTTGGTCGCCTTTAAGATACCGAACTTTCTGCGACGCCTGTTTGCTGAAGGCGCATTTAGTCAGGCCTTTGTACCTGTTTTATCTGAATATAAAGAAAAATATAGTCTACGAGAAGTACAGATATTAGTCAGTCGCACGTCAGGTGCGCTGATGTTAATTTTATCGATGCTTACCGTAGTGGTTATTTTAATGGCACCGTGGGTCGTGACTTTATTTGCGCCCGGTTTTGCTGATCAACCTGATAAGTTTGCGATTACCGCTGAGCTGTTGCGCCTAACCTTCCCTTACTTATTATTTATCTCAATGACCGCTTTTGCCAGTGGTATTTTACAAAGCTACGGACGTTTTGCGGCACCAGCCTTTGCACCTGTATTACTCAATCTGTGTATGATTGGTGGCGCGCTGGTTTTTGCACCTATGTTTGAGACGCCCATTATGGCGCTCGGTTATGCGGTCGCTATCGCTGGTTTATTACAGCTCCTACTGCAATTGCCACAGTTATCCCAGCAAAAACTACTGGTGATGCCCAAAATTGACTTCCAGCATGAAGGCGTCAGACGCATATTAAAGCTGATGCTACCTGCTATCTTTGGGGTGTCGGTTACTCAAATTAATCTGCTATTAAATACTATCTTTGCCTCTTTGATGATTGGCGGCTCAGTCTCGTGGTTATATGCCGCTGAGCGTATGAGCGAGTTACCCCTTGGTTTAATTGGTGTGGCAATTGGTACAGTCATTTTGCCAAGCCTATCAAAAAGTGAAGCCCAAAAAGACGATGTCAGTTTTAAAAAGACCATCGATTGGGCAGCTCGCTTAATTATCTTAGTCGGTGTACCTGCATCGGCAGCACTGTTTATTCTGTCTGACGTGCTCATGCAAGCGCTATTTTTACGTGGCGAATTTACTTTACGTGATGCGCAAATGAGTTCGCTTGCGCTAAAAAGCATGGCGGGTGGCATCTTAGGCTTTATGTTGATTAAAGTCTTTGCCCCTGCGTTTTTTGCTCGTCAAGATATCCGTACGCCCGTCAGAATCGGTATTATTTCCGTTTTTGCTAATATGATCTTTAGTGTTATCTTCATTGGGATATTTTACTTCCTTGAGATTCCATTGCATGGCGGTCTGGCACTTGCGACAACTGGCGCATCATTTGTGAATGCAGGCTTACTGTATTACTTCTTGCATAAGCGTGATATTTTCCGTTTTGGTAGTCACTGGAAAAAACTGTTTGCGCAGTTTGCAATCTCTACCAGTGCCATGATCGCTGTGCTTTATGTCATGCTACCGTACTTTCCAACTGATAAGGCACAGTGGCAACGTTTGGTTGCGCTGCTGATTATGTGTGTGGTCGGTGCGCTGGTTTACGGCGGAGTATTATTAGCAACAGGCTTCCGTCCTCGCCAACTCAAACATGGTTAAAAGGGTGTGACAAATTATTGGTTTACCAAACCAAAACAAGCTCAATATGAGAATTGACAGTGCATACTGCTGATAGTTGCCATAATGGCTTATTGTTAAATTACTCAATATTAAGGTTTTATATGACTACTCAGCAGCTTGCAGCTCAACGCTTACCTATGATTTTTGCGACCGGTCTACTCAGTGCTGGACTATTAATAAGCGGCTGTAGCGATAATAACAAGGTAGAGACCCAGCCAGCAGACGAGACAACGGACAGCTCATCTGCCATAAATACTGTTAACAGCACGGATGATGTCGATAGTACTCCTGATGTTAATAAGACTGATAGCATAGCTAACAGTGATACGGCTAAGACAGATAACGACATCGTCAGTCAAGATATCAGCCCTATCGCAGCGGCTGTAAAAGAGCCAAGTATACTAACCAATCGAACCGAAGCAGGTACACCAGAAAATACGGTGAAACTAGCGCTTGATACCTTATATTATGGCGACGTTGAGAAAGCAGCGTCATACTATAAAGTCGATATGGAGAATTTCGCTGAAGAGTTAAAAAACACCCAGTTTGCCTTTAAGCAGACGGTTGAAGCGGTCACTATTATTGATACCAAGTACAATAGCGATAAAACAAAAGCCACGGTCACAGGTGAGCTAAGATTAAAAGGTCAAAGTGAGCCTGCGCCTTTGGCTTATGAGCTGCAAAAAATCAATGGTGAATGGAAAATATTGGGGTAAAAAATGCTTGTTTAAAGCAGGAATGTCACCATAGTTATCTTAGATATTATTGTCATTATCTATCACCCGTTTACCCAGCATCACCACATCAGCGATAAATCCATCCATATCACAGACTTGTGGCATCAACCCCCATTGCTCAAAGCCAAGCTTACGAAATAACCCCAAGCTTGGCTGGTTATGGGCAAAAATAAGCGCTGCAACATTACGAATACCGAGGCTTGGCGCTTGCTGCAACATCCAGCGAAGCAATAAACTGCCTAGACCTCGACTATGATAGTTGTTGTGAATATAAATGCTGATCTCGCTACTAATATGATAAGCCGGACGCGCATACAAATCACTAAAGCTGCCCCATGCGACAATTGACGGGCGTTTTTTATGCATATCGTCTTCCATAGCTATATCTATCATTCTAACGACATAGATAGGTCGTGTTGCACTCTCGATATGTTCTACAAACCAAGCTGCCCGCTCTTCATAAGTCACTGGTTCTAGATTGGCTGTTGCCTGCTTACCAGCAATACTTTGATTATAAATGGCTAAAACTTCAGATAAATCATTTGCAGTCGCATACTGCACCATAAATGTATCGCCAAACTTATTCGTCAATATAGGCAAATTAGTCCGATCAAAAATAGGTTTAGAATGTGGGTTAGCTGTTATTGCAGACATAGCACCTCCGTAATGGGTTATTCATCGTTAATAGTTTGATCACCCTATAAAGCGATCTCTAGGTAATCAAACAAGCTTCAGTCAGTAAAATAACTGTGATATAAAACGGACAATACCGTTCTGCCATTATCAGCAGACTATAGGATGTTAGTCTGGCTATTTTACTTTATAATGGCTGATTTTAAACACATCGATTTTATATCCAAATGTGTTTTTCATTTTTTATCTGGTTTCATCTATCATAGCTGAACATTTATGAATACCTATTTTCTTGAGCAACTGCTGGCGTCATCAGACGCTTCGCCTACCAATACCAACCCAGTAGCTTTAGCGCCCTGTGTGCTCACTATTGGCAATTTTGATGGCGTGCATTTGGGACATCAAGCGATGCTTACTCAAGTGCGCGAACTTGCAAAGGCGCGTAATCTTGGCTCTGCTGTGATGATATTTGAGCCACAGCCAAGAGAGTTCTTTGCTCCTGCTGCTGCCCCAGCCCGTTTAACCAATCTTGCCGAAAAGCAAGCGTTGCTAGCAGAATATGGCGTTGAAACCTTGATTGTGGCAGGCTTCGACAACGAATTTCGCTCATTATCAGCGCAGGCATTTGCAGATATTTTAGCACAGCGTTTAAATGTACAAGCCTTAGTATTGGGTGATGATTTTAAATTTGGGCATGATCGTACTGGTGACAGTCAGTTTTTACGCGATTATGGTTTGCATGTAACCAATCTAGATACGATTACTGACGATAATCATAAAGCAGCACGCATCAGCTCCACTCGTATTCGGGATCTCTTATTGGCAGGTGATATCGATGCGGCTAATGCATTACTTGGTCGAGATTACGCTATTACTGGCACGGTCGTTGGCGGTGATAAAATTGGTCGCACCATGGACTTCCCGACCGCTAATATTGACCTAAAACGTATTAAGCCTGCCTTACATGGTATTTTTGCGGTCGATGTGGTTAGCCTAGATAATGATGGCAATGTTATACCAAGCGATTTAGTCAAACGTGCAGATGATGGTCATAAAGGCATAGCAGGTTTGCAGGCACACAGTTTGTTTGGTACTGCTAATATCGGCACTAGACCTTCCGTCGACAAAACCCATGATTGGCGTTTGGAAGTACACTTTCCAAAACTGCAAGCCGACTTATATGGTTTAACCTTGCAGGTGCGTTTTTTGCATTATTTGCATGGAGAACGTCATTACGAAAGTTTGGATGCGCTAAAAGAAGGTATTCATCATGATGTACAAGAATTGATGGAATGGCGAGACAAGCAAACGGACGGTTAAGTAGTGACCCTTTTAAGCAAATCATTGATAAATAAAAACCCACAACCTTTGAAGTTGTGGGTTTTTTAATGGCTGGTTTATTATCAGGATATTTTTTATTGCCTAACTGATAACTTACGCCTGTGGGTGCAAACGTACATTCAACTCATCAATCACTTCTACCCACGCTGCATCTTTTTCCCACTCTTCTTGTAGGAACATACGTTGGTTGTCATTCCAGATACTGGCTTCTGTCAATTTTTCTTCTTTTACTAATTGATTGTTTTCAATAAAACGATCAATCGCCTCATCAGAGCTATCAAGACCCAACTGAGCGAATAACTCACTCATACTATATTCAGGTTCGCCTAACATACATTTTCTCCTTAAATGGCAAAATTTACTTATGCTTATTATTTAAATGAACCTGATTATTGTAGCAAGCTTTATAGTAATAGCTGTTAATCAACGTTTATCTAACGTTATCAATTGTATTAACCTTTAAGCATTATACGGAAATAGGCATCATAAATAGGCTATTTACCGATACAACATAAACATAAACAATGCTGACAGCACGCTAAAATTCAAACAAAAAAAGCCCTCATGATAAATGAGGGCCTTTTACTTAGTGCTGAATATAAACAGCCCTAATATGACAATAGCCTAAAAGCTTACGGTAATAAGTGTGCTACTGCATCACGCTCTTCGCTCAGCTCTTGCTCAGTGGCTGCCATTTTCTCTTTTGAGAAATCTGATGACACATCAACGCCATCTACGATAGACCAATCGCCGTTAGCACAAGTCACTGGGAATGAGTAAATCAAACCTTTAGCAATACCGTACTCACCGTTTGAATAGACACCCATAGATACCCAATCATTCTCATCAGTACCCATTACCCACGTACGTACGTGTGCGATAGCTGCGTTGGCAGCAGAAGCAGCAGATGATGCACCGCGTGCTTTGATGATTGCAGCGCCACGTTGTTGTACTTCTGGGATGTAAGTACCTTCATACCATGCGCGATCAACCAAGTCTAACGCCGGTTTGCCATTTACAGTGCTCGCCGTCAAATCAGGATACTGAGTTGATGAATGGTTGCCCCAGATGATCATTTTCTTCACGTCATTAACCGTGCTGTCAGTCTTGCCAGCTAACTGTGCCATTGCACGGTTATGATCTAGGCGAGTCATGGCAGTGAAGTTACGTGGATCTAAATCTGGTGCGTTACGCTGAGCGATAACAGCGTTGGTGTTAGCAGGATTACCTACTACTAATACTTTAACATCACGGCTTGCAACATCATTCAATGCTTTACCTTGCGCTGAGAAAATCGCAGCATTGGCTTCTAGCAAATCCTTACGTTCCATACCAGGACCACGAGGGCGTGAGCCTACGAGTAACGCATAATCGACATCTTTAAAAGCCACGGTCGCATCATCAGTTTGGACGACACCAGCCAATAATGGGAATGCACAGTCTTCTAATTCCATGACCACACCCTTTAGGGCGTCGAGTGCTGGAGCGATTTCAAGTAATTGCAGAATCACTGGCTGATCTTTACCTACCATCTCGCCAGAAGCAATACGAAATAACATAGCATAGCTGATATTACCAGCGGCACCAGTCACGGCAACGCGTACAGGCTGTTTCATTGACATTGAATACTCCCTAATTATTGATTAGATATTCACGATTCTAATTGGTGATTATCGATTTAGATAGCGATTTACTCGCTGAATGCTTACTCGATTAATATAGTAGTCATAAACCGAGAGCTAGTGTAGCACTTCAGTCTATTAAGCGTCTAGATAAAGCAAGAAACCTATCCCTAACTATATTGTTACATTTTATACGATGATATATTGGCAATTTATATAGCAGGATAGAAACAGGTTAAACGTAGGGTATGCGATGTAAAAGGAGAGATAATCAAACCAGATAAAGACGGATTATTTACCGCCTGAAATAACGAATTTACTGCCACAATTGTCCACGACATTATGACAGTTGCCAAATTCACTGCCTTCATAACAGACATGTACATCCGTCAATATCATTTGACGTTGCGTACCTGACTGACAAATCAGATCGACACTAGCAGGAGTCATACCACTATTTAAGCTGGTCATTTGACCGATAAAACGAGATTTTAATACCGTATAACTATTGCCCGTGTTTAGCTCATTTGGCAGCTTGAGAGCGCCCGCATAGTTAGTGATTTGGCGGAAGTAATTACTGGAGCTTAATGGACTACAAGCGCCATAACGTTGCCACGCTTGGGTACGCACTGTGGTATCGGGCATAATACGGTTGACGACTTTTAACTGTAGCGGTGTGATACGCGGTTCACTACCACGTCCGCAGCGTTCTCCATAACCCATGTCTAAACCTGACACAGTCAAAGAATAGCCTTCTAGGCACTGACGCATACGCGAACGCGTTGGTTGCAAGTTACATAATGCTGGTGTCATCTCAATCATCAGCACGCGATGACCACTTTTACTAGCGTTAGCCGCTTGAGCAGACATAGCCATTGTCCCTTGCAACAGTAGCAAAGTGGCGATACTAAAAGCTGTCCAACCGCTATAGTTATACTGTTTACTTGTCATATTGTCACTTACGTACTCTGATATCACTGTTTTTTGGCATCAAGCCCAGTTTGGTTTAAAGAGTTCACCGATGCCTAATGTGCAACGATATAGACAGATTGAGGTGTTTTTTATTATGTGAAGGTAAAGTATTGAGTAATGATAAAGACCAGCTTTTGCAAAATAGCTTCTAGATTCGGGTAGTATTACTCAAATTGGCTAATTAAGCTCCAAGCATCGATTGAGGACCTCAAAAACACCTTGTGAAAAAATCACTCATAATGACAGCAATGGTAGCAAAAACCCTCTTTTAATCTATAGCAAAAACGTAAACATGCATGATAGATGAATCATCTGTGTTGACCATTGTCATTATTGAAAAAATTTGGTCGTCAAAATACGATTGCTAAGCTAACAAATTGCAGCTGTAAAAAAACCATTAACGATAAAAGGTTAATGGTTTTTTGCTATTACTCAAATTAAAATGCGGCAGGTACGGTACCCATACGCTGAGTGATTGGCTGACCATTACCCAATAAGCTGCTATAGATGGTGGCATTTTCCATCACGTGTTTGACATAATTCCGTGTTTCAGGAAAAGCAATAGACTCAACGTACTGATCCGCTGCCAGTGAGCCATAGGTTGGCTGCCAACGCTTGGCATTGTTTGGACCAGCATTGTAGCCCGCCGTTGCCAATACAGGCTGACTGTTTAGCTTCCCAAAGATATCACCCATATACCATGTACCATAACGGATATTGGTATCACCGCTATTGGCACGGCTTGCGCTATATGTCTCGCCCAAATTACGGGCAATATATTTTGCGGTATCCGGCATGACTTGCATCAGTCCACTTGCCCCGACATTTGAGCGCGCAGAGGCTACAAATCGGCTCTCTTGACGCATGATGCCATATGCCCAAGCGGGATCGATACCAGCTGACTGACTATAGCGTACTACAGCATCTTGGTGCGGCATCGGATGCGATATCGCAAGGCTATTAACGTTGTCAGTATTGTCAATGGCATATATCGCACGGTCTAGCCAGCCCATATCATAGGCTTGACGCGCTGCTGCAATGATTAATTTTTCATCACGGTTATCACGTGCTTTTTTGACCGCCCAGTTCCACTCACGATTGGCATAAGCTCGGCTGGCATCAGCGTTATATAACGCAAATGCACGGGCAAAATGTGGATTCTGCATGACGCGCGCACGATCCGCGCTACTGATATTAGGTAAATTACTACCCCCCAAACGGCTGGCATCAAAACGTTGACCAACTTTTTCCTTTGCCATCAAACCATAATATTCGTTACTTTTAGCGAGATTTTGATACATTTTCTTAGCAGTATTGCGCTTGCTGCCATCATTTGACTGCTCATAAGCGCGTGCCAACCAATACTGCCATTGATTGGCTTTTTGGGTTTCGGCATCCATTCTTGAGATGGCTTCGACCACATCATCCCAGCGACTAAAACGAATCGCTGCCATGGCATAATATTCTGCTTCTTCAAAACTAAAATCATTGTCTAAGCTGTTACGGAACCAGTCGACGGCTTCAACGTTAAAGCCATCATCGGTATTGTGATTCATGCGTTGCACACCAAGAGTACGATAAGCTGCGCGGCGAGTATCATCGGTTAACAATTTGGCTGAACGCTGATTGTCTTGCTTTATATCAAACTCTAACTGCAACGCCGCCTCACGATAAGACTTTTCGGCGACACGTCCCATCGCATAAAGATACAAATATTGATTGGTTTGGCTGGCAGGTTCGCGGGCGAAACGACTAAAAAACGATGATGGATTAAGCTGGATGTCACTCAGTGATGCATAAGGAATGGGCATACCTAAGCGCGAAGATAACGCCATGATATCACCGGTTTTGCCTTTACGCAGCATACGTTTGAGGCGAGAAACTCTCTCTGGGTTGCTAATTAAGGCATTGTTATTCATCTCAAGCGCTAGCTGATCACATAGAGCTGGCTGTTTTTTGGTGGTCAACCAGACATCAGATTTGGCCGCCATAGCGCGCATGGTATCACCGCCATTATTAAACCCAAGCGCAACCGCACACTTCTCACTGTCATCAGCATTGGTGATCAAATTTGCCACTTGGCGCACGGCAGCATAATCATTTGAACCCGCTTTGGTTTCAGCAAAATCAGCGGCCAGTTTTTCTGCCATGACCGTATCTGGATATTGGCGCACAAACTGCGACACTGCCGCAGGGCTTTGCGAATTCAAATCTACATTCATCCGCCAGTAAGTAGGATACATGGCAAATAAGCCACCGCTCATAGCTTGCTCATAATTATAAAGCGCATTGACATCACCGCGCTCTGCCGCAATGGCTGCTGCAGTGAATGAACCCACGCCATTGTCTGGTTGATAAGCATTGTTTTGTTGAAAAGTACTTTGTTGAGAAGTGTTTTGTTGACTGTTGGGTTGATAGCCATCAGGCTGATAGCGCTCTACTTGATATTTGCCTTGTTGCTCAGAACTGCCGCTCTCACCCCATGTCAATTCTGCACAGGCTACTTGCGAAAAGCCCAAAGCACCGACAGCCGCTGCCAAGCTCAGCGCGCTTTTTTTAAGCGTCATTGTTTTAGAACTCTTATGCGTATTATTTTGATATATATTTTTATCAATCATATCAGGAGCAACCTGCGGCTTTTTCATACTGACTCTCTTTTATAGTGGGTCTTATATAATGGGTCTTAAATAATATTTTAAAAAGGCTTTTAAAAAAGTGACTCTAATCAAATGATTCTAAAATATAGGTTTAAAAAATACATTCCTAAATCGATATTTTAGACAGATAGAAATCAGGATTTATTCAATGACGCTAATAGGATGACATTCATCATACTATACTCGTTGCACTTTCAACTATAAGCTTTACTTTTCATTAATAAATTGGATAGCACCGCGTAACACGAAGGTGTTATTGCGTACAAATCGGCATCAATCATTATGCATCTTATTTATAACCAAATAATGATCGATAAGCAATTGATAATATTATAAATAATTCAATCTACTTACAATAATGAGCAGACGCTAACTTTTCACATTAGCGCGGGGTTGTGATAAAATACGTCACCTGCTAATCGGCTAGCCCGCTATATTTTTGGTCAATCATGGACTTATCCTTATGAGTGTTACTGTATTCAATCCCCGCATCGATGACGCTGCTGCCTCTGACATTACCGCTGTCACGCCTGTGATCACCGCACTCAATGAACTAAGTTCAGCACAAGCTCCTGTAAAATCATCTACCAAAAAGGTTTTTGTCACCACCCAAGGTTGTCAGATGAATGTCTATGACTCGGGCAAAATGCTTGATGTGCTTGGTGACTCACATGGCATGGAAGTGACGCATAATATCGACGAAGCCGATGTACTGCTGATGAATACTTGCTCCATTCGCGAAAAAGCCCAAGAAAAAGTCTTTTCAGAATTGGGTCGCTGGCGCAAATTGAAAGAAAAACGCCCTGACCTTGTCATCGGTGTTGGTGGTTGCGTGGCTTCGCAAGAAGGCGATAACATTCAAAAGCGCGCGCCTTATGTCGATATGGTATTCGGTCCGCAAACGTTGCACCGTTTGCCAGAGCTGTATGACCAATCACATCAACAGCGTGAAATTGCGCCTAAGAACCGTATTGGTACGGTGGATGTATCCTTCCCAAGTATCGAAAAATTTGATTTTTTACCAGAGCCAAGAGTAGAAGGATTTAAAGCTTTTGTTTCCATTATGGAAGGCTGCTCTAAGTATTGCTCATTCTGCGTCGTGCCTTATACACGTGGTGAAGAATTGTCACGTCCACTGGACGATGTATTGGCTGAAATTGACAGCTTAGCGGCACAAGGTGTACGTGAAATCAATCTACTCGGTCAAAACGTTAATGGCTATCGCGGCGAAAAAGACGATGGCAGTATTTGTCGTTTCGCAGAGCTCCTGCACTATGTGTCACACGTCGATGGTGTTGAGCGTATTCGCTATACAACCAGCCATCCGCTAGAGTTCACTGATGATATCATTGACGCTTACGCGCAACTGCCAGAGCTGGTATCACACTTGCATCTGCCTGTACAAAGCGGCTCAAATGCGATATTGGCAGCAATGAAGCGCAATCATACGATTGATGTTTATATTAATCAAATTAATAAGCTCAAAGCCATACGCCCTGATATTCACTTATCAAGCGACTTTATTATTGGCTTTCCCGGTGAGACTGAGCAAGACTTCCAAGATACGTTAAATCTAGCAAAAGAGTTAAACTTCGATCACTCTTACAGCTTTATTTACTCTAAACGTCCGGGCACGCCAGCAGCAGAACTGCCGGACGATGTGAGCTTCAAAACTAAGAAAGAGCGCTTGGCAGAATTCCAAAAAGTTATTATCGACTCAACGCTTGCTAAAACTCATGAGATGGTCGGCACCACGACTCGCGTATTAGTTGAGCAAGTCGCCAATCGTCATCCTGATTGTTTAATTGGTACAGCAGACAATACCCGTACCGTAATGTTCCCTTATGCGATAGATAAAATGGATGAGATGTTGGGTAAAATTGTGAGCATACGCATTACTGATTTTGTGAGTCCGCACATGGTAAAAGGCGAGATTGAAGCAGTTTTAGCTTAATCATTGTTTCAAATAGAACATAGAAAAAGCCGTTCACTATTCAATAGTAAACGGCTTTTTTATGACTAAATATCAGCTTTTATATGAATATAGTCAAACCACTATAAATCAAACACAGTGCTACTGGGATAAGTTTTGCGCCGCCTCTGTCTGCGCAGGCACAGCAAGCAAGAAAAATTTATACCAGTAGCGCGTTATAATATTTGTACTTATTTTATTTAGGACTGACTATAACTAATAGCGACTTTTAAATCATAAAACTATTGAACACATCAGCCAATAAAGCGACTGCAATTAATATAAATATAATGCCGCAACCACGATTGAGCCAAGCTAAACGCTTACCAACATCTAACCACCCTGCCAGCTTTTTACCGCCTAATGTATATATTATCTGCCAAATCGTCTCACTGAGAAACAGTCCTAAGGTAAGCACAATATATTGCGGCCATAGTGGCGCACCAAAATTAATGAATTTAGGAAAGAAGGCTGCAAAAAATAAAATTGCCTTTGGGTTAGAAAGTGATACCCACATCCCTGTGCGAAATAGCATAGCATTACTAGGTGCCATCTTGACCGCAGCACTAGAGAGCGAGCGCGGCTTGAGTGTCTCAGATTTATGAATGCTATCAGGGCGATTTGAGCTTGTTGCTAACTCTGCGCTAATTTCTTCACTCATAGCATTGGCGTCATTCATTAAGCTACTATTGCTGCCACTATCACGCCACGATGCAACACCCAAATAAACAAGGTAAAGGGCACCGACTGTCTTAATTATCGTCAATAACCATGGCGACTGACGGCTAATGACATCCAAGCCTAGTAGCGTCGAGAGCAACAGGATAAACAGCCCAAGGCTGAGACCTGCTAGCGTCCATAATGTCCGCTTGACTCCGTAATTAATCCCATATTGAAATGCCAGTAGCATATTCGGACCCGGTGTCGCTGAGATAAAAAACGTACTTGCAAAAAATACCGCAAACAGATGCCAAGACATCAACCAACCCCTACTTTTTTATTTTAAACTGACTAAACGAAAAAATAA
Source organism: Psychrobacter sp. S4(2024) (assembly GCF_036861305.1). Classification (NCBI taxonomy): domain Bacteria; kingdom Pseudomonadati; phylum Pseudomonadota; class Gammaproteobacteria; order Moraxellales; family Moraxellaceae; genus Psychrobacter; species Psychrobacter sp. S4(2024). Next base: position 873,252 of record NZ_JAZAQR010000001.1, read on the forward strand.
ACACCGCCATAAAGACGGTGTTTATTATACCAACCACGACCTAAACCTTGCGGTTTATTTATCCATAGTACAACTTTCTAATAGACGCTGTAAGAAGCTGTCACAGCGCTCAATCTCATTTAACTTAACATATTCATCGGCTTTATGCGCCTGTTCAATACTGCCAGGACCACAGATAATCGTTGGGATACCGTTATTAGTAAACTGTCCGCCTTCGGTAGCGTAAGCAACTTTATGGCGTTGAGTGTCACCTGTCAGTGCCGCTATCAATGCTTGTAGCTCGGCACTATCATTATCTGTCATTGCCGGTACGCTTTCTTCTTGCATCAGCTCAATGCCGGTATCGGCAGCGCGCGCTTGCATTTGTGCGCTTAGTTCTGCGACTTTTGCTTGAATCGGTAGCAGAATGTCGTCCTGTGTCATGTGTGGCAGGTTGCGATAATCAAAGGTGAACTCACACAGATTGGGCACAATATTGGTCGCTGTACCACCTTGTATGGTGCCCACAGACAATGTCGAATAAGGGACATCGAACAGTGCATCATTATCATCGCGATGGCTTATTTCTTCTGCCAAGCTATCAACATAGCCAATCAAACGACTGGCATAACTGATGGCGTTTACACCTGTTGCTGTCAATGACGAGTGCGCTGATTTGCCGTGGACGCGGCAGCGATAAACAGCAATACCTTTATGCGCCACGACCATCGCCATATTGGTGGGCTCACCGACGATACAATAATCAGGAGTGATACCGCGAGCTTTTAAGTCTGCCAAAATTAATGGCGCACCTAGACAGCCAACCTCTTCATCAAATGACAATGCCAAATGAAGAGGACGACTCAGCTGACCACTATTCGATAACTCCACCGCTTTTGGTAATAAAGTTAGCGCACACGCAATAAAGCCTTTCATATCGCAAGCACCGCGTCCATATAGCTTGTCACCACGAATCGTCGCAGTAAATGGCTCTGATGTCCATGCTTGACCATCAACTGGTACAACATCAGTATGCCCTGATAGCACCAAACCATGATTGATGATATCAGCACTGTTATTAGCATTGCCACCTGCTGCTACGGTGACAAATAAATTGGCTTTATTTTTGGCATCATTAAAGGTCAAATCTACGCTTAAGCCTAACTGCTCACAATAGCTTTGTACGTATTCAATCAATGCCAAATTTGAATGGCGACTGACCGTATCAAAAGCAATCAGCCTTGTAAGCCAGTCAATGCTATTCGATGGATAATCAGTATCCATTACAGCGTGAGATAAGCCATCAGTACGAGTTGATACAGTCATAAAAAATCCTTAATACGATAAAGATAAAAAGAGCTTAGCGTCTTTGAAATGCACGTTGTTGCAGCATTTTTACTTCTGCATCTAATCCAGCAATCGGACCTTCAACTGGCACATTTGGTGCTACCTCTTGAATACTTAATGAATTGATTGGTGATGAAGATTTTACACCCATCTCCTGCATCCATTCATCCAACTGTTTTGAGGAGCTAACATAAACAATGCGACCAAGCCCTGACCACGCATGAGCAGCGGAGCACATAGCACAATGCTCACCGGAAGTATAAACCACTGCTTGCGCACGCGCTTCAGCCGTCATATGCTTTGCTGCCCATTGGGCAACAGCAATCTCAGGGTGATAAGTAGCATCGACGCTATTGGCGCGATTACGGTCTTCGTGCAACACTTGACCATCACCAGCGACCAACACACTCCCAAATGGCTCATCACCTGCCTCTAAGGCTTCGGTAGCAAGCTCAATAGAGCGGCGCAAATGAATCATATCATCGGCTTTATCATCATTGTCAGTTATCATCTCAATCTCCTTTTTATTACCTTATAGCAAGTTACAGTCCTTTATTAGGCTTTATAGTACCCCATATCTTACCAAACCCTTTATGACGGATCTGACTTACGATGGATGATTCTGATTCATCACATCAATAACAGGTGGCATAGGTTTTGGCTTAGTATTAGAAGCCTTACCTTCTGATTGTAACTCTTTAGTGGTTTTGGCATCGATAGCCAGTCCCGCAATCAACGCAATGTCTTTCACAGGCTTACGCTGACGAGTAGCAAAGCTCACTGGTACCATACGGGCAAATTCATAAATGTACAAATAAGACTCTTCGCCGCCTTCAAAATCTTCATCGTCTTCTAAACGAATACCACCAATTTTTGCCAAATCGGTAAGCATCTCGTTTTCTTCACTGCTCAGACGACAATCAGTGATACCAAAGCCGGTCATAAAACCATTTGCCCACTGTTTCAATGCCATTACGCGCTCGTATAGGTCATGTTCATCATCTGGCACAAGCGGCGTATAAGAATAAGCATCATCCTTGTCTTTTAGCTGGAATACGGTATCTTCGGCTTCTTCAGTCAGCAAGGTCAACGCTTCGTCAGGTAATGGCGCAAAACTCAGTTCTTCAAATACATTGGCCCATACTTGTTCATCAGGCGCGTCGCAAGCAGTCATTAGCCCCGTCATTAGACCATGTACCTCACTGATAGACACATCAGTCCAGTCGTCAAAAGCCTTTAGCCACGTATTCCAGCCAGAGATATTGTCATTCATAATAGATGTCCTAATAATTAATAGTTAATGATTGCTTATAAAATAAAATCAGTACAATGTTATCGATGAGGCAGTGATTCATAAAAAATAAAGAGATCAAGCCCAATGCTGGTAATTACTTTGTTGGTATAGATATTATGCGGTCACCTATGGCATTATTAAACGCAGACAACAACATTCATTTACGCTTATTTGTTAAGGATAAAAACTGACTATGTATGACCAACTTAGAATATTAGAAAAAATGATACTCGACATCAAAAAACAGTATCAGCTTGTCAGTGCTGAACTTAGCAGTCTCAAGCAACAACCATTAACCGACCCGAAAGAGCTTAGCGCCCTAAAAACTAAGTTAGATAGCAGCTATACAGAACGCGATGGTGCCAAAAAACAATTTAATGACCTTGATAAACGTTACCAAAGCTTGGCTGAAGCGCACCATATGATCGGTGAAGAGCAAGATAAACTTCATAAGCAGATTGATCTACTAGCACAACAAAACCATGACCTAAAACAGCATAATAATGAATTAAAGCAACAGTATAGCGATATCAAGCAGCAAAACAGTGACTTAAAAAAGAAGAATGAATTGGCAGCGGAGCGTACACAAGTGGTATTACAACGCTTAACCCGTATTGATCAAACAGAAAGCCAGTAGTGTCTTATAGTCAAAAGCTATCACTATTTTCGTTAATGAAGCTCACAAACGCTCACGATGACAGCATCCCTCTTCCCCTCTATTGACCAGACATTGTAGGATTTATCATGACCGACAACCATAACAAAATCACTGAAAAACAGAAAAACAGCCCAGTAAAGAATGCTCAAGTAGAAACCAACCAAGTAAAAAATAGTCAGGCACAGAAAACTGTATCAACTAATGCAAATACGCAAAGCAGCCCCACTGCTAAAGTAAATAGCGCACCTGAGCCGCAAATCAAGAAAGTCGATATTGCGATTGCTGGCATTACTTATCCTATCTACTGCCCAGTACATGAACAAGAAGAATTGCGTTCAGCGGTATCTTATATCAACGATTTTGCTTTAAGTTTAAAAAGAGACGCACCAAGTCTTAGTCAAGAAAGCTTACTGGTATTATGCTGCCTAAATTTATATGAAAAAATCCAAACTCATGAAAGAGGTGAAGAAGATCGCGGGCAACAGGATAAGCAGTCTATGGCTTTGCTAAACAAAGTTATTCAAGATGCTCACTCTATTTTATAAGCCAATGCATTTCTTGATACTTATAAATATATCAAACGCTTAGTTTATGAAACTAAGCGTTTTTTATGGTCATTAGATAATGCTGTTTTTAGACTTATGGCTGATGAACCTTACCTGCATGAAAATCTGCTTGGTGCTCATAATTGCAAAAGAAAAGCTCACCAGATGTTGGTTCATCCGTAATCTCTGACGCCATGTTGGCATCAGCATCAACGCTGATATCAATCGTTTTAGCGTTAATATTGCTTTCAAGCACGCCACGATATTCAGCCAAGCTATTGCCACAAAAGTCACACTGACGCGGTGTAATAACATCGCCTTTTTTGGGCATCATGCTTTTGGGTGCACGCGGGTACATGAACTTATAAAATCCCCACATCGAAACCCAGATAATGATGATGATAATAATAACAGCTAACACGGCAGCGCTCCTTCAAATATGGCTGAATACATTATAAACGCAACGCTTCAGAATAATCATATAAAAAACTGGCTACAGTGAGCCAGTTTTTATTTTATAGAATACATTATTTGGCCGTCATAGTGACTAAGCTATCAGGGACCAAACTATAACTGTAGCTCACTGATATCAGCCACAGTTAAAAACAATGCGCGTACTTGCTTAAGCAACGCTAAGCGGTTGGCTTTAAGCGCCGTATCTTCACTGTTGACCATCACACTATCGAAGAATTGCGTCAATGGCTCATCTAAGCTAGCAAGCGTTTGCAATACTTGCGTATAGTCAGCCTGCTCAAGTAATGGTTGTACCACTGTCTGTGCTTGCTTCATACTCGCATATAAATTTTGCTCAGCAGGTTCAGACAATAGCGCTTCATCAACAGTGTCAGCAACGCTCACTTCTGACTTGGCTAATATATTGGCAACGCGCTTGTTTGAATCAGCAAGCATCGACGCTTGAGGTAAGTCGCTAAACGTTTGAACGGCACGAATACGTTGATCAAAATCAAGCGGCATATGTGGATTAATCGCCTGTACTGCCTGAATCGTATCGACGCTAACGCCTTGCTCGGTATACATTGCCCGATAGCGCGAGTTCAAAAATGCCATCACTTGGGTAAATGTATCGCCCATCTTGGCAATCTTGCTACCTTCCGCGGTACTATAGCCCTTAATGGCTTGCTCAACGAGAGCAACTAGATTAATTGGCAGCTGCTTCTCAATCAAAATACGCAGAATACCAATAGCAGAACGACGTAGGCTGAACGGATCTTTTGATCCTGTCGGTGCTTGGTCAATGGCAAAAATACCGACGAGCGTGTCCAAACGATCTGCTAATGCTAAGCAAATACCAATTGGCGTCTGTGGTAATACGTCACCGCTGAACTTAGGCAAATATTGCTCTTCTAAACTTGCCGCGACTGCTTCTGGCTCATCATTCAAACGTGCATAATAAGTACCAGCGATACCTTGTAATTCAGGATATTCACCGACCAATGAGCTTGCCAAGTCTGCTTTGGACAAAATACCTGCACGCACTGTTTGATCGATATCAATCTGCTGACCTTGCTGTTGCATTAAGGCGGCAATAAAGGCGGCAAGCTTAGCAATGCGCTCAGATTTTTCCCAAATCGTACCCAGCTTGTCTTGGAAGACGCGAGTTTTTAGGCTTTCTGTCAGCGCAAATAATGGCTGCTTTTGGTCTTGTAAGAAGAAAAACTCTGCATCAGCCAAACGTGGACGCACGACTTTCTCATTACCTTCAATGATTTGGTTCGGGTCTTTTGACTCAATATTGGTAATAAAAATAAAGTATGGCTGCAATTTGCCTGCTTTATCGGTTAAGCAAAAATACTTTTGATCCGCTTGCATAGTAGAAATAAGCGCTTCTTGTGGCACTTGCAAAAAGCGCGCTTCAAAGCTTGCACGCAGGGCAATAGGGAAATCAACCAATGCAGTGACTTCATCTAATAAACTCTGCGGCACGATAGCGTCAGAACTAACCTCATCTGCCAATGCCTTGACTTGGTTTTTAATCAGCATTTGACGCTTATCAAAATCTACCACCACTTTTAAACCATCAAGCAGTTGCTCATAATCATTGGCGTGCGCAATGTTATGGTAATCAGGGCTATGGAAGCGATGACCACGAGTTTGCGTCCCTGTCTGATGACCTTGAATGGTCGCATTAATGACAGCATGATCTTGCATCAAGACTGCCCACTGTACGGGACGCACGAACTCATTGCGGCTCGCGCCTGAACGCATACGTTTAGCAATCGGCAAATTATCAAGTGCGGTTTGAAAAATAGCAGGTAGCAGCTCAGTGGTCGCTTGACCTTGAATCGTTTGCACATAACCGACGTAATCACCTTTATCGGTATTAATAGTGGTCAACTCGCTGGCTTCAATACCCAAGCCTTTTGCAAAGCCCATCGCCGCACGGGTAGGATTACCATCAGCATCAAAGGCAGCTTTGATCGCAGGTCCACGTTTTTCCTCAGTACGATCCGGCTGTTTATCGCTAATGCCTTGAATCTGTATTGCTAAACGACGCGGTGCCGCAAAGGCTTTGATACTATCGAAGCTGATATTAGCGTCTGCTAATTGCTCGGTAACACTTTCTTGTAATGCGTCACGTAAAGGTTTTAGACTTTTTGGAGGCAGCTCTTCACACCCCAGTTCAAATAGAATAGTACTCATGGGATGCTCCTATTTATTATTGTTAGTTGATTGGTTTGTGTTTAATTCTTCAGTTGCCATGTCAGTGTCTTCTTTTGGCAAATACTTATCGAGCGCCGCTTGACGATGCGCCTCATCCGCCAACGGGAAGCCCAGATTAGCGCGTGCTTCAACATAACCAAAGGCCACTTTCCGTGCTAGCGTACGTACTCGTAGGATAAAGCGCTGACGTTCGGTCACTGAAATCGCCCCACGAGCATCGAGCAAGTTAAAGGCATGTGAGGCTTTTAGTACCATCTCATAGGCTGGTAGTGGCAAACCTTCAGCCACAAGCTTATCTGCTTGCTGCTCATAAAAGTCGAACATCTGACCCATCATTGGCACATCGGCATGTTCAAAGTTATAGGTAGACTGCTCAACTTCGTTTTGATGGAAAACATCACCATAAGTGACACGACCAAACTCACCATCTGCCCAAACCAAATCATATACGCTATCGACGCCTTGCACATACATTGCCAAGCGCTCAAGACCATAGGTAATCTCGCCAGTCACAGGGAAACATTCAATACCGCCCACTTGCTGGAAGTACGTAAACTGTGTGACTTCCATACCGTTTAGCCAAATCTCCCAACCAAGTCCCCATGCACCTAGCGTTGGCGATTCCCAGTTGTCTTCCACAAAACGCACATCATGCACCAATGGATCAATACCAATTGCCTCAAGTGAACCTAAATACAGCTCTTGGATATTAGGCGGATTGGGCTTAAGCACCACTTGAAACTGATAATAATGTTGTAAACGATTTGGGTTATCACCGTAGCGACCATCGGTTGGACGACGTGATGGCTGCACATAGGCCGCGTTCCAGCGCTCAGGACCTAATGAGCGCAAAAATGTTGCGGTATGAAATGTACCTGCGCCGACTTCCATATCATAAGGCTGTAAGATCACGCAGCCCTTATCCGCCCAATAATTCTGCAAGGTCATGATTAAATCTTGAAATGTCATCGGTTGAGAGTCTTTTTCTTGTGTCATCGAGGTTGTCGCTTGTGATGTCATAGTTTGGATTGTCATAGTTTGGGGCATCGTAATAAAGCCACTGTGGAATTAGTATTATGAAATAAAATATTGATAGCGCTCGTATCGCCTATATAGCAACGAGTCTATTTGACTGCTCACCTTACTAAAAATTGACTATTTTATCTATATTTACCTGAACTAAATTTACACCCTATGCCGAAATATTCAGTGTATGGATCATCAATAAGTAGATTTATGAGTGAATTCTAATTTTAAAAGCAATCAATGGTATGGATAAAAAAATACCCAAATGCGTGAGCATTTGGGCAGGAGGAAAGGTATGTCTTGGGCATCCTGATTGTTCAGGCTTTTTGTTTTTTGGGGTATTGCAATTTCTTATTGAACTATTTTACTTTATCACTGCTCTTATAAATCAATACTTTACTGATAAGACTGACCATTTGCCTTCGGCATGATGATCCATAATATGATATAGATCAAAATACCAGGTACTGCGGCACTCAAAGTTGAGACAATAAAAAACAGTAATCTCACCCAGGTTGGTGACCAACCAACATATTCTGCAATGCCACCCATCACGCCCGCTATCATGCGATTATTCTGTGAACGATGTAATTTTGCTAGCTTAGCCAAATCAAATACCTCTTTTTATTATTTATTTTAATATTACTCTTATAAACTGCTTTATGATTTTATTTTGAATACAGTAAAGACGTTTTACGTTTGTCTTTAAACTTATGAATAAGTATAGCAATTATTTCTCTTATATCTGTTGGCTGTGTAGACGTGCTTTGTGAATTTATGCTACTTAAGCTTACTCTAACCTCTCATTAACACCCGTAAACCTCTGATTTTAAATAGTTATTTCAAATTGTTTCAAAGGCGACTTTGTTTCTCGCATATTACACCTTTTGTTACATGTGCTATATTCTTTAATGAAACCAAATGCTTAGACATTATTATTCTATCTTAAAAATAATCACTTATTTATTAGAATCATAATCTAGTAAAACGAAAACATAATAAGCAGATAAATCATTATTTTATTGATGAATACATCATAAAATAGGGACTATTTACAATAATCTACGGGTAAGTATTCACGAACCTTTATACCATGCTTATAAAAACTCTAGACAACTAAAAATAAATTGCACTCAGTAAGTGTGAATAAGGACAGCTATGTACGAGTCAGGATTGATGATTGGACATTTTGAGCCGCTACATTTGGGGCAAATGCGCAGTATATTGGATGCAGCAGGACAAGCAAAAAACTTACATCTTGTCATTATGACCCACCCGTCGCCGCATCCAGATTTTAAAATCACGTTGCAAGATAAAGCGCGTTGGTTACAAATGGCTTGTGCTGATTTACCTTTTATTCATATTCATACCACTGATGAGATTGAGCTACCAGTACATGAAAGCTTTGCAGATGTGACGATTGATATCACTGCCAGTAACGCTAAGCTGCAACATTTGATAGATGCGTTAAACTTGCCTGCTGAAACCGTAGTATTTGTCGCAGAGAACCACCCTTTAGCACAGTCTGATATTTGTAAGCAGCTAATCATGCAGGTGGTCACAACACCATTACAGCCTGACTTTGACTCTTATGCCATTGCACGAAATCCGGTCGCATATTGGTCAGCGCTACATCCGCAAGCACGCAGTAACTATACTAAGACGGTTGCTATTGTCGGCGGCGAAAGCTCAGGTAAGACGACCTTGGTGCATAAGCTGGCCAATTATTATGGTGCTAGCTTTGCGCTTGAGATGGGACGGGTTTATGTCGGTACAGATTTGGGCGGCACCGAAATTGGACTACAATATAGCGATTATGGACCGATTGCCTTGCACCATGCGCAAGCGATTCGTGATGCAACAAGTATAGCCACGGTGCCAGTGACGATAATTGATACCGATTTTGTCACGACCCAAGCGTTTTGTGAAGAGTACGAGGGCCGCACCCATCCTTTTGTGGCTGCTTGTATCGATGAGTTTCGCTTAGACCATACAATTATGCTCGATAACAATGTGCCTTGGATTGATGATGGTATGCGCTCTTTGGGTACACCTGAGGCACGTGGTCGTTTTGAGGCGCGTCTATTGGATATTTTCGCCCGTCATGATATTAAGCCGCACATGATTGATCAACCAGATTATGAGGCGCGCTATCAGCAAGCATTGTTATTTATCGACCAGTATATTTATGGTCAAAAGCCGTAAAAGATAACCCAAATTAAAAAAGCATCACTGACACTATTATTTATTTTAGGAATATAACGCCATGCGTATTCAGCTACTAGACAATATCACTGGGAAATGGGCCATACAATGGATTGTCATTTGGTTCATTTGCGGTGTGCTTGCCTTATCTATAGGGTTTTGGCTGACCACCGAACATACCACGCTCGATTGGTTCTACTTAGGCGTGTCTTTTATCGGACTGGTATGCGTGGTTTCATTATCCTTTCGTAAAAACATTTTAGGCAATGGCTTTGGTATGGGCGCGACAGCCGGTGAAGTGGTCGTACAAGCGACCTCTGGCGCTGTTGGTCTGATGCTTGCGCCTTTGTTCAACTTCTTTACCCACGTCTATGGTATTTTTTATTGGTCAAAGCATACTGATGCTGATGGTGATATGGTGCCCAAATCTGCGAGCAAATGGATTTGGCTACTGACCATTAGCTTCATGGTGATTGGACTTGCCTTATTCCCAACGGTAAATAATTTACTAGCAAGCTATGGTTATGCGGTCGTTGAAGATGATAATAGTAAATTTTTAGGCCTTATCTCTTTCTTTTGGATTAACGTCATTGCCTTCGTACTGTCTATTACCGCTCAGGCAGCGATGATTCTGCGCTATTCGTTTAACTGGTGGTTATGGATTTTATCCAACTTCGTTTGGTTGACCGTAAACTTGATGTCAGGCAATTACATATTTGCCATTCAGACCATGGTCTATCAAGTAAACTCGTTTGTCGGGCTCTATGAATGGTACCGCAGCGAGCAAGAATCGGTCGAGACACCGACACACATCAGAAAATAAAGACTAATAGGCCGATTCTATATGAAAAATAATGTGGCACTTCAGTTTGAGTAGATGAAAGGATTTTAGATGAGAGTATTTGACTCTACGGTCTAACAGATAAAATGGCGAATTACTCAGATTAGTGCTACAACTGGTAGTCGTAAGTAACTTTATTTATCTATTAATCAGTCATTCATTTACTAACAAGGAGGTTGGTATGTCTGTCACTCAGAAAAAACGAATGTCCAAGCGCACGCTTGAGCAATGGCTCAGTGAGTATTCAGTCAGTCATCAAAATCTTATCAATAAAAAAATCCATTGGCTGTGTGTTCCGGCTATTTTTGTCAGTCTACTTGGGATGGGGATGTCGCTATCCGTTTGGTTTACCTTAATAATGAGTGCCTTGGTATTGTTATTTTATATGCGCTTATCAACGCCACTATTTATGGCAATGGGTATTTTTATTCTTATTTGTCTTTCAGTAATGACTCTATTCCCTTGGGGTTTTAAAGTTTGGGCGGCTGTCTTTGTGGTGGCATGGATTGGGCAGTTTATCGGTCATAAGCTTGAAGGTAAAAAACCTTCTTTTTTTGAAGATTTACAATTCTTGTTGATTGGTCCGGCATGGGTTGCAAATAGTTTAATGGGACGTAAGCGAGCTAGTGAATCATAGCTAAATCAGATAATGAGAGTCGATATTATTTTTAAATGGAAACGACTATACAATAAAGAAACGGCACCCAATCTCTTATTAAGTGCCGTTCCTATAGTCAGTCCTAAATAAAAGAAATACAAATTTTATAAAGCACTACTGGGGTTAATTTTTCTTGCTTGCTGTGCCTACGCAGACAGAGGCTGCGAATAATTAAACCCAGTAGTTCTGTACTCTTTTAAAAGTGGATCACCTATATCATAAAAACTACTGTCTATTAATCCAAAGTCTGTACACCACCGCCATTCACAAATGTGGTTTGACCACTGACCCAAGTCGATATTGGCGCAGCAAAATACAACATAGCACCAGCGATATCATCAGCCTCACCCAAACGCTTAATAGGCGTATTTGCTAGCATTTTCTTCTCAATCTCTGGCGTTAGTACCGTCTTCAAAGCATCAGTACGCGTCGCCCCTGGACCGACCGCATTGACGCGTACTTCAGGACCGAAATCATGTGCCAAGTTTGCTACCATATGATTGACAGCCGCTTTTGAACCTGCATAGCCGCTCATATTCGGGCTTTTATTAACACTTGACATCGAGGTAGTAAATACAATCGAGCCATATCCTGATTTTTTCATATGCGGCGCGCACAGTTGACTTAAGCGCCAGCCACTAAAAACGTTTAACTCAAAATCACGGCGAATGTCATCGATCGATGCTGTGGTTGGGTTTTCACGACCGCCACCACCGCCGCCCACATTGTTGATTAAGACATTAACAGTCCCAAACTCAGCGACTACTGTATCGACCATAGTGACCAAATCATCATCTTTTAGAATATTACATTCTACGGCAAGTGCTTTTACCCCAAGCGCCTCAATATCTTTTAGTGCTGCTTGTGCATCTTCAAGTTTTAAATCAGCAATGGCAATGTTAGCACCTGCTTCTGCCAAACGTAGCGCCGTGGCTTTACCAATACCATTTGCGCCACCCGTCACAATGGCAACTTTACCTGACAAATCGAATAGTTCGTTAAAGGCTTTATGTTGAAATTCTTGCATAATGATTCCTCAATATAGATGTACTCAGCTCGTTTACAGCACTATTAAATGCATAGCTATTGAAAGCGTGCGGCTAATACCTGCATTAATCTTAAGAATAAGCAGTGGCCAGTACGACTATTTCAACGCAATTGTAATCGAAGCGCTGACTAAAAATAATTATGCGTGGGATAGTTTGTTCTAGTGTGCTAAGTTCACGCAGTTTTTGTAATGATTTATATTTGACTGAGTCTCATGCCACTCTAGGCATTGTCATTAGCTACAGATGCTGCTAACTGATTGCTAACTCAAATTTTAGACATAAAAAAAAGCCTCACTTCTTATAAGAAGTGAGGCTTTAGTGCTTTTGCAAGCCATATTTGGAGCGGGAAAAGAGATTCGAACTCTCGACCCCAACCTTGGCAAGGTTATGCTCTACCACTGAGCTATTCCCGCTGAATCAATTCGTAAGTCATTTACTACTACGTCTCGATAGGCTGGCTATTTTAGCAAATATTCTGAGCGTGTCAACAGGTTTTTTTAACTTTCTTATAGATATCACAAATTTTAGGTATTTATTAGGACAATAATTCTCATATACAATTGATTTTATGGTTTATTTTTCTAACCATTGATATTCAATTATTTTTATAAATAATTGCTCAAATGTTCTCTTTAACATATTTTCTGATTATTCAAGCAGATTTATCCGCGAGTTATACATGAAGGCCACTTACAATCCTACCTTGTATTGTTACTTTTCCTCTATTGGTTTTCGACAGTTAACATAATTATACTTATGCACAAGGACGGTTCAGGTAGAATTTTACTGTTTTAGTAGATTGAGAGAAGGTAGTAGAACGTCAATAATAAGCTTCCCTTACCTCTACTGCATCAACATTGCTGTTATTTACTTTAATTTTCTTATTTATAGCGAGGACGTTTACTATGAAAAAACTACTTACCACGACAGTCATGGCGGCTTCATTGTCAGCATTGGCATTAACAGGTTGTACTAGCACGACCAGTACAGGTGCCGTTGGCGTTGATCGTCAGCAGTTGCTACTCGTATCAAGTGAGCAAGTATTGCAACTATCCGCTCAGAGTTATAATAAAACGATACAAGAAGCACGATCAAAACGTTTGCTTGATACCAACACCGCTCAGCTGAATCGCTTAAAAAACATTTCTAATCGTTTGGTCAATCAAGTTGGCGTCTATCGCCCTGATGCGGCAAAATGGCCATGGGAAGTGCATACGATTAAATCTAACGACTTGAATGCTTTTGTGCTGCCGGGCGGTAAAATCATGTTCTACACAGGCATTATCGATCGTCTGAACTTAAGTGATGATGAAATCGCTGCTATTATGGGTCATGAGATGTCTCATGCCTTACGTGAGCATTCACGTGAGCGCCTATCGCGTCAATATGCAACTCAGACCGGTATCGGTGTCGCAGCCAGTATTTTTGGTCTATCACAAGGTCAAGCTCAGCTTGCAAACGTCGCTGGTGACCTAGGTTTGAGCCGTCCGCATAGTCGCACCCAAGAAGCTGAGGCGGATCAAATCGGTCTTGAGCTAATGGCACGCGCAGGCTACAACCCACAAGCCGCTATTACCTTGTGGCAAAAAATGCAGCGCGCCAGCCAAGGCGAGCCACCACAATTCTTAAGCACTCACCCAACCAGTAGTAATCGTATCGCTGAGTTGCAGTCACTGATGCCAAAAGTAATGCCGCTCTATCAAAGAGCACGTCGTTAATAGTGCTTTTTAGGCAGAATTTTTGAAGTAGACACTCATAAATAATGACAAGCAGAGCCCATATCATCATGTGGCGCTCTGCTTTTTTATACCTGTTACTCATAGAATGCATTCCATCAATACCATGCAGACTCGATATCGGCGTCTGCTATAATGGTGACGATATATTGTCTAACGACAATGAAGCTTAATAGAATAAAGGATTGTTATGACTACCATTACCTCTACCACCAGTAGCACCCCTACTGCCGACGCACTTAGTCAGCAGTTGCAAGAATTACAACCGCTGCATATGCAACTCGTTAACGAATCAATGAATCATGCCGGTTACTTTGACGGTAAAGAAAGTCATTTTAAACTTATTATGGTCAGCGAAGCGTTTACAGGCAAGCGCTTGGTTACCCGTCACCAAATGGTTTATCATTTGGCAGATGCATTGTTAACCTCAAAAGGTGGTCAAATCCATGCCTTAGCGATTCATGCCTATATACCGACAGAGTGGCAAGGTCAAAACCCTGATAGCCCGTTATGTGCTGGACAAAATAAAGGCTAAATGATATTTATTTTTTGCAATAAATAATAAAATGCTATCGATGAAAAATATAATTTTAAAGGGAACCATATTTAATGAAACATTTACATATGCTCATGGCCGTCCTGTTGATTGTGCTGTTTTTATATCAAAGCTATCTGGTATTAAGCGCAAATAAGCCAGCACCACGCGTGGTCAAGATATCGTCGCACATCCTCTACGCTGTTATGATTCTTTCGGGCGTTGGTATGCTGATGCAATTGATGAGCGCCAATGCACCTGTACAATGGGTATTTGCCAAAATCATCTTGCTTGTGGCTGCTATCAGCGCCAGTATAAAAGCCTTTAATAATACTGCAACACCGAGCCAAAGAAAAACCGGTATTCTCATTGCTGGGGCAGCATATGTGGGTATTGTGATACTTGCCTTTACCAAACCGGGTAACTTATTCTGATGAGCACAAATACTCCTGCAATGAAGATGACGAAATATTCTATGCATTTTCAATATCTTAATGAAATTATTTTTGCTATCTTAAATAAATAAAAACGCAATATTAGCTTACTGGAGCCGCTATGAAAACTCTTACTGTAACAGCATTACTAGCAACCGCTGGCATTTTTGGTCTCTCAGGCTGTGCTTCTACGGGTAATATTACGCCGCAATATATCCCACCAAGCACCTATCAGAGCTATGATTGCCAAGCATTAAATCAAGAATATATCCGTGTTAATAGTTATGTGAATGCTGCCCGTAACGAGCAATCAACCTTAGCATCGACAGGTGTGGGTGTTGGGATATCTGCAGGGCGCTGGGGCATCTCCCCTAATATCAGCTTTGGGGTTGGTCAAAGCAACAACAATAAAGCGCGTGATGCCAAGTTATCGCGTCTATACGGCGAACGTGATGCGATTATCCAGTCAGCACGTATTCAACGCTGTAGCTTTGCTAATGGCATCAAGATTTATGGTGAGTAGGCTAAAACTGCTCTAATTCATCCAGCATAATAAAAAAGCCAATACGCGATACACGTATTGGCTTTTTGTTGAATTCAATAAAGTCAGACTTATGAGACAGCATTTATTGCAATAACAACTACTTTAAGCTTTGTACCCATTGCACGATTTGATGGCTTGGTAACGCTCCCGACTGCCGTGCTATCTCTTTACCATTTTTAAACGCTACCATCGTTGGTAAACTGCGAATATTATAAGGCGCCGCTGCTTGCTCATATTTATCGGTTTGTATTTTAGCAAACACGATTTGTGGCAACTGGCTGGCAGCTATCTTGAACTCCGGCGCCATCATCAGACAAGGTTGACACCAACTGGCCCAGAAGTCCACGATGGTCAGCACTTCATTTTTTTGAATGACTTTACTCACCGTTTGGGCATTCAACTCATGCGGCGTTGCAGTCAGTAAAGGCTTCGCACATTTACCGCAGTTTGGTGCAGCACTGAGTTTGGAATCTGGTACACGATTCGTTGCTTGGCAATGTGGGCATACTACATGAGCATTTTTTTCACTCATAATAAGACTCCGCTAAATTATCATAAAAATGCATGAATTAGATAACACTGTACTAATACGATGTTTATTCTCCAAGGACATTGATAGGTACTTTTAGATAACGTGTACCATTATTCTCAGGTTTTGGAAAATGACCGGCATCGATATTGACTTGTACTGCTGGAATAATAAGCCTTGGCATCTCAAGATTGGCATCACGGCGCTCACGCATCTCTACGAACTCAGCTTCGTTGATACCATCTTTTACATGAATATTGCCTAATTTTTGCGCAGCGACCGTCGTAGTTGGACAATGTTTACGACCCTTACTGGGATAGTCATGGCAAAGATACATCATCGTATCTTCGGGCAGTTTGAGCAGTTTTGTAATCGACTGGTATAGAGTTTTCGCATCCCCACCTGGGAAGTCACAGCGCGCCGTACCCACATCAGGGGCAAATAAAGTATCACCGACAAACACCACGGTTTTTTCGTCGTCAGTGGCAAGATAAGCCATGTCAGCACGCGTATGACCGGGGACATACATAGCAGTAATAGTAATGCCGCCTAGTGCTAAAGTGTCGCCATCATCGGTCAAAACATCAAACTGACCGGCATCGGTACGAAAACTACTATCAAAGTTAAAAATCTGCTTAAATATTTTTTGTACTTCCGTGATGTGCTGACCGATCACTAATTGCCCGCCAAGTGTCTCTTTGACATGAATAGCTGCCGATACATGATCAGCATGGGCGTGAGTTTCGATAATATAGATCAGCTCCCAACCATGCTCTTTGACAAATTCAACTACTTCATCGACGCTCGTTGTACTCGTACGTCCTGACTTGGCATCAAAATCCAATACGGGATCAATAATCGCACACACTTGCTGCTCAATGTCGGCGAGCACATGGGTATAGGTTTCTGTATCGCTATGTAAGAATGAATGAACTTGCATGGCTACTCTCCATTTTTATATGAATGTTTTAATTTTCGATGAATTGTTACGTATAATAGGACGATATCTATCGTATTTAAAATAAGTCTATTAATTGGCTATGAGCATCAATATAGCAATTATTTTATAATATATCAATTTATATAATGTAAATAATGATAACTTGCTATAAATGGCGATATGATTGATAATTGACCCTATACAGTTATATACAATTTTTTCATTTATATTTTTATCTCTTATTTAAGGAGCTCGCTCTGATCACTTCTACTTCAGTACTGAGCACATTTGATACCAATGGTGACAGCAATGACGGCTTTGCGCCAAAGGACCTTGCTGAAAAAATGCAGCAAGCATCGATGCAAGCCAGCCAACTGCTTAAGTCACTCTCGCACCCTGATCGCTTGCTCCTCCTCTGTCAGCTAACTCAAGGAGAGTACTGCGTCAGCGAGCTTGAAAGCTTAGTTGGCGTTGGTCAGCCAAGCTTATCGCAGCAGCTTGGTATTTTGCGTAAAGATGAGCTAGTGACGACACGCCGTGAAGGCAAGCAGATTTACTATAGTATCGCTAGTGATGATGCATTAGCCGTACTAGAGCTGTTGTATCAGCGTTTTTGTGCCCCTGCTGAGGCATAGATGATTGGCTAAATCTCATTGATTAAATTCTGATGTTCATGAACATTTTTTATTGTGAGGACGTACTGCCATGCCCTCTATTGCCACTCGACTGATACCTGTTTGGTTACGTCAATACCAGATGTCTGCCTTGCCAACCGATATCATTGCAGGGATAGTCGTTGGCGTGCTCGTTATTCCGCAAAGCTTGGGCTATGCGGTCTTGGCAGGCTTGCCTCCGGTCTATGGCTTATACGCGGCTATCGTGCCTGTGGCGGTATATGCGTGGCTCGGCTCTAGTAATGTACAAGCCGTCGGACCTGCTGCTGTGACCGCCATTATGACTGCAAGCGCGCTACATCCTTATGCGGATAAGGGCGCTGAGCAGTATATATTGATGGCAGCCCTACTAGCACTCATGATGGGTGCGATTTTGTGGCTGGCAGGACAGCTGAAGTTGGGCTGGATTATGCAGTTTATCAGCCGCGGCGTCTCTGCTGGATTTATCAGTGGTGCCGCTGTGCTTATCTTTATAAGCCAGCTTAAATATCTAACCGGCATACCCATTTCAGGCGATGGCTTAATCGGTTATTTATCGAGCATGCAGATGTATGCCAATCAGCTGCATCCGTTGACGCTAGTAATTGGTATCAGCGCCTTTGCACTCATGCTTCTTAATCGCTATGGTAAAAAATGGGTTTGGCAGTCTTGGTTATCCGCCTCTTATGCGAAATGGGCAGAGCGCCTGTTTCCTCTTATACTGCTGACCGCTGCAATCGCTCTCAGTATCGTTTTACATTGGACGACAAGCGGTGTGGCAACGATTGGTAATGTACCGAAAGGACTGCCAAGCTTTACAGCGCCATATCTGCCAGACTTTCATGAAGCGCTCAATTTATTACCGACTGCAGGACTGATGGCGTTGATTGCGTTTGTATCGAGCAGCTCAGTTGCCAGCACTTATGCACGTTTGCGCGGTGAGCTATTTGATGCCAATCGCGAGCTGACAGGGCTTGGACTGGCTAATGTTGCCGGTAGCTTTTTTCAGAGCTTTCCTATCGCTGGCGGATTTTCGCGTACGGCTATCAATGTCGATTCAGGTGCCAAAACGCCTTTAGCGAGCTTGGTCACAGTGTTAGTTATGATAGCTGCCTTGATAGCATTCGGGTATCTGCTTGCCCCGCTGCCCTATGCAATTTTGGGCGCAACCATCATGGCAGCTATCATAGGTCTTATTGACATAGCGACGCTAAAGTCGGCATGGCACCGCGACCGCTTAGATGCAGCAAGTTTTATCGCCGCGTTTGTCGGCGTATTGATATTTGGGTTAAATACAGGGCTCGTGATTGGACTTATGGTGTCGTTTGCTAGCTTGATTTGGCAGTCAAGCAAACCGCATGTCGCTATCGTTGGGCAGCTCGCAGGGACAGGTCATTTTCGTAATATTAATCGTCATGATGTAGTGACCTTTCACAATCTATTGATGCTGCGTATTGATGAGAGCTTGTTTTTTGGTAATAGCGAATCAGTGCATCGTCACGTGGTACAAGCCACGCGTCAATATCCAGAGGCAAGCGAGATTATTCTTATTATGTCGGCCGTTAATCATATCGATTTGACCGGACAAGAGATGCTTATTAGCTTAAACCAAGAGTTATTAAATCAAAATAAGCATTTGAGCTTTAGCTTTATTAAAGGACCTGTCATGGATATCATTGAGCACACACCGGTGATTACTGATTTATCAGGACACGTTTATTTAAGCACTATGGATGCAGTTAATGGTTTAAAAGACACTCATTAATGTCATTTGTACTGTTTATTAGGCTAAGAATAATTAATGGATATCTATAACATATAGATATGATAAAAGCTGTGTTATGCTAAATTATTAGGACTACTAAAAAAACTACTAGTCTGTAGCGCTTTTTTTGAACTCATTATATCCTCTACTTTTTTTATAACCTTTATTGATATTACTTATGACCGATGACTTAACTATCTATAAGCAAATTTACCCAAGCCAATGTATCAAAATTGCAGAGCTTGGCTACCGCTCTGTGCTCAATATTCGTCCTGACGCTGAGGTTGATTCGCAGCCTAATAGCTGTGATTTTAGTAGTGCAACGGCGAAAGCCAATTTGAATTATCAGCATTTACCCTTTGATGATGAGCGCTTGAGTATGGCGACTGTGGAGCAGTTTGCTGCTTTTTATCGTACGATGCCAAAACCCATATTGATGTTTTGTGGTACAGGCGCACGTGCAAAACTGTTGTACCAAAGCGCATTGATGCAAGGGCTGCTATAAGCGTTGATATAAAAAAGTAATAAAGCTTACATACTTTATCTTTAGAAAACTATCCATTGCGCTTAGGCTTTGTATTCTTGTACTATCCATTTAATTTTAATATAAAAAATAAAAGGAGCTCTTATGAGCCATCAAGTAAGTATCACCGGACAAATCACCCCTGACCAAGTACCGATGATTGCAGAAAATGGTTTTAAAACCATTATTAATAATCGTCCAGATGGTGAAGAGCCGAACCAGCCAACTAGTGCTGAGATTGCTGCTGCCGCCGAAAAAGCAGGACTTGCTTATAAAGAAGTGTCCTTTGCTGGTAGTGAGCTAAATCAAAACCATGTTGAAGAGTTTGCTGACTTTTTTAATCAAGCTGAGCAACCAATGTTGATATTCTGCCGTACGGGCAATCGCTCAACTGGCATCTATGAAGCGGCTAAGCGTATGGATTTGCTAGACGACTGATATCATAATCAATAATTTAAAGCAATAAACCAAGAAGCCCATATAAATATATGGGCTTTTATAATATTTAAGACTATATTTTAGATGCTGTAAAGCAATATATCGCCACAAGGAGTGGGCGTTATAAATATAATGCAAGTATAACCGTTAACTTTACAAGGAATGTTCCATGAGTAATACCGCATTAGCTCTGCTGCCACTAGCCCTTGCTTATATTATGTTTACCTTAGGAACTGGGCTTAAGCCCAGTGACTTTAAGGTTATCGCAAGTCACCCCAAAGCATTCTTTATAGGGTTGATTAACCAAGTTGTATTTGTACCACTCGTGGCTTTAGCAGTCGTCTTACTGATGTCGCCACCACCTGCCATCGCCTTTGGTATTATGCTGATTAGCTTTTGCCCCGGCGGCGTGACCAGTAATATGCTCACCTACTACGCCAAGGGTAACGTAGCACTGTCGGTCGCGCTCACGGGCGTAGTCAGTCTATTATCAGTGGTGACCCTGCCTATCTTAATCACCTTGGCTTTCAATCACTTTATGAAAGACCAAGCAGGCTCTATCAGTGCGGTCAAAATCGGCGTTGTCATGTTTTTATTGACCACCTTGCCAGTGACGATAGGTATGCTCGCCCGTTATAAATTCACTGATTTTATGGTACGTAGAAGCGGCATCTTAAATGGCTTAGCCAGTGTCTTTTTTGTCTTAATCGTCCTTGCTGCTATTGCTACCAACTGGCAATTACTACAGGAGCAATTGGCTTCTATTGGACTTGAGCTTGTGCTGATTATTGTCACCTTATTTATCATCAGTATTTTGACGGCAAAGGCGTTACAGCTAAGCTGGTTTGATACCAAAACCATCGCTATAGAAACCAGTATTCAAAACAGTACGACCGCGATTACCTTAGCCCCTATTATTATGGGCGTGAGTACATTGCCAGTTATTGCCTTACCTGCTGCCTTGTATGGCGTACTAATGTATGTGATTGCACTGCCGATTATTTTTCTAATCAGGAATAAAAACTGATTGAACAAGTAAGCCTTAATGGGACTATAAAGCTATGCCCGTCTATATCGGATGGGCATTTGCACAATGAAATACCTAAATAACGAGATCGTTTAATTCAAGTAGCATATAAGTGCTACTTTTCAAAAAACTATAGAGTATGATTATGAAAAAACCGCTACTCATTATCGGTAATAAGAACTATTCATCATGGTCACTGCGAGCTTGGCTACTACTCAAAGCTTTCAATATTGACTTCGATGAGCAACTTATTGAGCTGTTTCATCCATCAGCGACACCCATTCTCAATGAACATGCGCCAACAGGAAAAGTGCCGGTTTTGATCTATGGTCAAGGTGATGAAAAAGTTACGATATGGGATACTTTAGCGATTGCTATTCATGCCAATGATTATCTGACAGACTTAGATATTTGGACAGGGTTGAGTAAGTCTCATACTGAGAGCAATAATAGCAACAGAATAAATAGTGCTTATTGTCAAAGTATCATTGCTGAGATGCATTCAGGGCTAATGGGTATCCGTAGTGAGATGCCGATGAACATTCGAGCGATTGCTAAAATACGTCCGAGTGCAGCATGCTTAGCTGATATTGCCCGCATTGAGCATATCTTTGCAGAGTGTTTAACAAACAGATCACCAGATAGCTATTTATTTGGTGATTTTACTGCCGCTGATGCGTTTTTTGCTCCTGTTGTTTTACGGCTGCAGACCTATGCCAAGGCTTCAGAAATAATATTAACACCGCTTACTGAACAATATTGCCAGACTCTTCTAAACAATCCCTATGTCCAAGCATGGCAAAAGTCAGCACTTAAAGAAACTCGCATCATTGAAGAAGATGAAGCAGGTAAGATACTATCTGTAGAAGGGGTATTGGCTAAATAGCATTTGCTTAACGTCTATAAGTAATAAAGCTCCGACACTTATTAAGATATCGGAGCTTTTTATTTTAGAAGATATTAAAGACTGGCTTACTGCATAACCAAGTATTCGAAAGCTGATAATGCCGCTTTACTACCTTCACCCATCGCAATATTAATCTGCTTAAAGGGTACAGTCGTAACATCACCACAAGCAAAGATACCTTTGCGATCTGTACGGCAGCGCTCATCAATTTCAATCTCGCCAAAGCGGTTTAAATCGACGAAGCCTTTAACGAACCCAGTATTTGGTATCAAGCCAATCTGTACAAACACCCCTGCAACATCAAGCTCTTTATTCTCGCTGCTATTGCGATCTTGATAGACGATAGACGATACTTTACCATCAGTCGCTTTAATTTCTTGGGTCGCTGCACTGGTAATGATATCGATATTCGCCTTTTCTTTGGCTTTATTAATCAATACCTGATCCGCTTTCAAATCATCAGCAAACTCAAGCACGGTCACATGCTTCACGATACCAGCAAGGTCTAATGCCGCTTCGATACCAGAGTTACCACCACCGACGACGGCAATATCTTTACCTTTGAAGAATGGACCATCACAGTGCGCACAGAAAGCCACGCCTTTACCGATGTTTTCTTCTTCGCCAGCGACCCCAAGCTTACGCCACTGAGCACCAGTCGCCAAGATAATACTACGCGTCTCAAAGGTCTCACCGGTATTTAGATGAATGCGATAGTTTTCATCAGCTGTCTCACTAATCTCTTTGACGCTGACATGCTCTTTAAGCGTAATATTATATTCGTGCAAATGCTTTTCGAAATTCACCGAGAGCTCGCCACCTGTGGTTAAAGGTACTGAGATTAAATTTTCAATATCTTGCGTATCTTTTACTTGCCCACCGATACGGTCAGCCACCATGGTGACTTTTAAGCCTTTACGCGCGGTATAAATCGCAGCAGCAACCCCTGCAGGACCCGCACCAATAATCGTCACATCTTGTTGCTCTAACTGTTCAGCATCATCTTCAGCTTCTGCTAACAAATCAGGAAATTGTTCTTGTAACTTCTCAATCAATTTAGCCGTGTCAATCAGACCATTAGCAAATGGCTTGCCGTTTAAGAATACTGCTGGTACGCCTTGGATATTATTCGCTTCTACTTGCTCTTGGAATAGTGCACCATCGATCATCTCATTACTGATGTCATCGTTTAGCAGCGCGAATTGGTTTAGCGCTTGCACAACTTCTGGGCAGCTGTGGCAAGAAAGCGACACGTAAGTTTGAAACTGTAGTGGCTTATTAAAGCGTTTAATCAGCTTTTGAATGCCTTCGTCAAGTTTTAAGGTATGACCACCAGCCTGTAAAATTGCCAATATCAGCGAAGTAAATTCATGACCGCCTGGAATACCACTAAAGACAATACCTGTATCCGTCAAAGCACCATCGATGTGACTGATTACTTTAAAACTGATTGGGCTTGGCAAACTGTCATCGTTAGCTTGTGCGTCAAAATTAATCTTATCTGTCGTACCAGCGATTTTGCTCAAAAAATCAATCAACTCAGCACGCTTGCTATGCTCGCCACTACCTAAGACAAAGCTGATTGGGCGGGTCATATTTACACTATAGCTCTTTACGGCATCTAATAAGCTTTGGTCTATCATAATTGTTCCTTGTTATTATCGAATATGTAACGTCAGCATCAGTGCTGCGCGTTTAAATGAGTAAGAGTCATATGCCAATACTGCTATTTATATGCGGCATATAACCTTTGATACGTCTATTATCAAAGGTTTGAGAGTTTTGAGCAAGCGGATAAACTCAAACCTTATGTTTTATAAAACCTATCATAAATCAATATTTTTATTTAATTTCAAAATTACTTCTAAATGATAATCAATACTAACTATAGTATCTAAGTATTTTTTTCGCTACAATCGAGTGAAGCGGATAGAAGAATTCTATGCGTGTTATGGCAGATTTACTTTTATAAGTATTGGATAAATCTGTTTATTAAATATACTTTTTAAAAGTAGATTTGCTGGCATTAATCCTCATCGTTATTCAGTTAAATAACGGTTCGGTTCCATAAAATCTAAGTCTCATAATTATAGTAATTCATCAAAACAATCTTAAGACCATGCGCGGATGCTTATACAAGCTTGCGCTTCATAACAAGGATGACAAGATGAGAAAGACAGATACATGGCAAGATAACAAAGATATTATTGCTGAGCTTAAACAAAAAGACAGTCACTTTGCGACTATCTTTGATGAGCATACCCAGCTAGACCAGCAAATCAATCAGCTTGATAAAGATATGGTCACGCACGCTAGCCGTGAAGAAGAAATCGAGCAGATGAAGCGTCGCAAGCTGCATCTAAAAGATGAGATTTATAAAATAATCGATAAAAATAAATTAGGATCTCATGCCTAACTAACAGCTATTTAGACCATTAGCTATCATGAAAAATGATAAAATTTAGATAAGAAAAAACCCCATTAGCATAAGTTAATGGGGTTTTTTCTACTTCATTTAGTATGACGAATAAGCAGATACTGCCTTCTGTCACACTATCCAAGCAATAGCTGCTTAGATTTTACCAACCAGATCAAGACTTGGTTTTAAAGTCTCTTGACCAGCTTCCCATGCTGCTGGGCAAACTTCGCCGTCGTTTTCACGAACATATTGTGCCGCTTTTACTTTACGTAGCATATCTTTTGCACTACGGCCAATGCCGCCTGCATGGATCTCAGCAACTTGAATTAAGCCGTCTGGATCTACTAAGAATGTACCGCGCTCAGCTAGACCAGCTTCTTCGATCATGACGTTAAAGCCACGAGTAATACGACCAGTAGGATCACCAATCATTGGGTATTGTACTTTGCCGATTGCTTCTGAAGAATCATGCCATGCTTTATGAGTGAAATGTGTATCCGTTGATACCGAGTACACTTCTACGCCTAAACCTTTTAACTCGTCGTAATGACCTGCCATGTCTTCAAGTTCAGTTGGGCAAACAAAGGTAAAATCGGCTGGGTAAAATAGGAAAATTGCCCAGCTGCCTTTTACGTCTTCTGAAGTAATGGTTTTAAATTCACCATTTACAAACGCATCTGCTGAAAATTCTGGAATTTCTTGATTGATAATAGACGCCATGAGTGGCTCCTTTTTTTGATTGATTAAAGTTTCGTTAATTGAAATTTATTTATAGATTTGTATCTATTAACCCTTACACTATCGGGGCTACCTAACAAACTATACGCGAATTCTATGGTTAATCCAGTTAAAAGTTTTTAATGTGATGTTTTGTTTTATTAAACTTGTTAAACTATTCTCTCTACTTTTTATATCTATAGATCAGTGAACATTGATAGTGTACACAAGATAAATAAGTAAAACAAATTACATGAAAAACTCATTATTAGAGAGGTTTTATGATTACTTTACGTCAACTTGAGTTCGCCTTAGCCGTCGCCAAACACCGTCATTTTAAACGTGCAGCAGAAGATTGTAATATCTCGCAATCAGCGCTGAGCTTGGGTATCGCTGAGTTGGAAAAACAGCTTGATACACAGATTTTTGAGCGAAATAATAAACAAGTCTTGATCACCCCTATCGGTGAAGATATCTTGGTGCGGGCGCAGCGGGTGTTTTCTGAAGTCAACGACTTGACCACCCGCGCGCATAGCCATCAATCGCCCCTTGCCTACCCTATGACCGTTGGTATTATTCCAACGATTGCACCTTATCTGCTACCAAAAGTGTTGCCTGCGCTGCGTGAGCACTATCCAGAATTTCGTATGACTATCGTCGAGCAACAAACCGAGCGCTTACTTGAGCAAGTGCGTTATGGACATATTGATACCGCTATTATTGCCCTACCTTATGCGGTAGATGGTTTACAT
Source organism: Psychrobacter sp. S4(2024) (assembly GCF_036861305.1). NCBI lineage: Bacteria > Pseudomonadati > Pseudomonadota > Gammaproteobacteria > Moraxellales > Moraxellaceae > Psychrobacter > Psychrobacter sp. S4(2024). The sequence continues at coordinate 899,455 of NZ_JAZAQR010000001.1, forward strand.
AGTTTTGAGTTTTGGAGCGAAGACTTCTTTGCCGTCTTTCCAAAAAATGATGTACATGCCAAGCTCAAAACGATCAACGCTGATGAGCTGGCAACGGCAAATCTCATGTTACTTGGCGAAGGGCATTGCTTGACTGACCAAACGCTATCTGTCTGCCATTTTGACCGTGCGCAGATGAAATCCAGCTTTTCAGATGCCAGCTTAAACACACTTATTCAAATGGCACTTGCTAATATGGGTACGACGTTAGTGCCAGAAATGGCGTTAGACCAGCTGCATCTGCAAAACCAAAATGCAGTCGCGATACCACTAGCTGAGCAAGGCCCTCATCGTCATATTGCCTTTGTCACCCGTCTAAATTATGCCCGTGTCGATGATGTCAATTTGCTTGGCAAAGTGTTTAAGCAGGCATTTGAAGACGCTGCCAATAAGAAGTAAGTAACAATTTCTAAATGATAGACAATCATCAAACGAAGGTTGAATATGGACGGATTGTCACAAATAGAGACTGAGCTTGGTAAGGTTTTTGAGTGGAATTTAACAGCTATCAATAATGCTATCAAGCCCGCGAAAGTTAATGCGCTTTGGCAAGATATCGCCATTCGCTATAATGAAACCCAGCGTGCTTATCATAGCTTGCAGCATATTCAGCAATTATTTGTGCAGTTCGAACAGATTAAGCATCATTTGAATGAGCCGCATATCATCGCTTTGGCGCTCTATTATCACGATATCATTTATGATCCAAGGCGCTCAGATAATGAGCTTAAAAGTGCAGAGTATATAGTAGAGGCATTAAGATGCTATCTGAGTGATGAGCAATGTACCACTATCTATACGCTGATTATGATGACTGCATCTCATGAGCTGCATGAGTGTCTAGATACCGATACCGTTAGTGATGCGGCTTATCTCTTAGATATGGATTTAAGTATTTTGGGTACGCCTTGGTCTGAATATCAGGTCTACGCACAAGCGGTGCGTCAAGAGTACCGCCATATAACAAACGAGGATTATCGTACTGGGCGTATTGCGGTCTTGAAGAAATTACTCGCACACCCAGTACTTTATTTGACAGCGTATTATCATAACTACTTCGAAGTGCAAGCTCGAGACAATATCAAGCGTGAAATCAGTCTTTTACATGCATCTCAATAAAAAGCTCACTGCCTTGCCGTGCTGGGTGTGAATTGTAACTCGGCTCCATAATATCAATGTTAAAATGAGTCGCAAAACGCTGCTGATATTCATCTTTTGTACCGCCAAACGGCGGCTCATCTCGCCCAAAATCTTTGTCGAATAGCAATCCAATCAGCTTACCATTGGGTTTCAGTAATGCTGCCATCTGCTGCATATACTCGTCACGGCGTGATGGATTTATCGCACAAAAAAACGTCTGCTCAAGCACCCAATCAAACTGATATTGCTCAGGCGATAACTCAAAAAAATCGGCACAGATTAGATGCTTAGCTGGAAAGTCAGGATAACGCTCAGCAAACGCTGCAATCGGCGCAAGGGCAAAATCAACCAAAGTCACATTGGTAAATCCTTGCTCATGCAGATAACCGACCTCGTAAGCGTTACCTGCTCCCGGCACTAAAACAGCCTGACTTTTAGCAGATTCAGGCAATTGGTCAATATAAGCTTTGAGCGGTGGTGACACCTGTCCCATATCCCAGCCGATACTATCCTCTTCATAACGCTGCTGCCAAAACTGCGCTTGATTAACGTTTTCCATATGACATCCCTGTAGATAAATCTATTATTTAAACGACACGATTCGTACCGTTATGTCTTATCATATCAGGCTTATCGACATTACTGAAACCACCTAAGTATTATCTCTAATCGAGCTGACCACCTTTACCTGCCAGCATATCATGCCAATGCTGATAGTCAGGCATGGCAGTCGCCACCGTTTGCCAAAAAGCTGCACTATGATTGGGATGATGTAGATGACACAGCTCATGGACGATGACGTATTCGGTGCACTCGATAGGATAAGCAGGCAAATAGATGGATAGCCAAATACGGCGTGCGCGAGTGTTACAGCTGCCCCAGCGCGTATGCATCTTTTTTAAGCGTATCTCGTTGGCTGTCGCACCGACAATCGGTTGCCACTTTGCAAATAATGCAGGCATTGCTTCAAAGAGTTGTTGCCGATAGTAGGCAATCTTTTTATCGTGGTTTAAGGTGAACGACTGTTTTATACCCCACAATAGCAACGTGCTGTCAGCCGTTAAAGATTCCTTTGAAGCAAATTGTTGGCGCTTATATTGTTCTAAGACTTGTGAGTGGTTTTCTATCGCCCATGGCACACGCTTCGCTATAGCCTGTGCGACTTGTGCTGAGCTAATAAACGATGGTACAGACACCATTAGCTTATGTGGCTTTAAGCGAAAATTAATATTTTTAACCCGCTTTTGGCTTATTTGTAATTCAATGCCTGCCTCTGACAAACATTGAATAGTGTTTTGCAACAAAGGACTATGGTACTCATTTGTCACATTCATATCATAGTGCTTGCAAATGATTATCAAAAGACATTGTATGGCGTCTGCTATCTGTGCCGATATTGTCATTTTTGGCGATAGCGTCTGTTTTTAGTTCTGAGTCTAATATTGTTAAATCATTGACAGTTAATCTGGTTAATTGACCTTGCCCATCACTAACGATAAAGCCAGATTGTTGCTCTATATTAGTCTTAACAACATCGTTACCACTGCATATATTACGGCTATAAACGGAGGCACCTGCACAATCTGGCAAACTGACAGAGTTGATTAGAGCTCGAGTCGTTAAATCAAATATTGCCGCACAGCCGCCCATTGGCGTGGTTACACATAGTAAATTGCTTTTACTATCAACCGCGACGCTAGCGATATATTGGTGGAAGCGTTGCCATTGGTTATTTGGCATAATAAAGGGTTTAAAATCAGCATCACCGCGCTTGTGCGTCAATACTAATGGCACATTGATATGCTTTTCACCTTGGAACTGGATGCCTATCATCACTGTGCCATCATCGTGCATGGCTAGATGACGCACACTCATTTGATTATGCTCAGGAATAATTTGTTCAAGTAAATTACCAGTATGACGGTTTAGGTACACCAATGATGGGTACATAGTATCGAGATTAAGCTCTTCACGCGATGCTCTCTCGGTCTTGATACCGCCATTAGCAACTACCAACGTTTTACCGTCTGGATGCATAATGAGCTCATGTGGACCGATACCATACGATTCAAATTCTGCTATTTTTTGATAACCATTTTTAACATCATAAACACCGATTTTGCCGTCTAGAATTAGCGTGTCATTTTCAGTCACGTATAACTTTGAGCCATCTGAGCTATAGCAAGCATGACCATAAAAATGACGGTTGTTTGCAGCGTTGATCACAAATTTTACTTGTCCTGTCGCAGTATCAAGCACCCAGAATTTTTCACTAGGACGACGACCCATGACCACTACATCACGATTTTGGTTGTGATTAACAAAGGTGTTTTGAGAATCAAAGGCAGGTTGGACGACAATATCATGGACACGTTCAGGCATGGTCGTTTGCCAAACGATTTGTCTATCGGCATCAATACCGACTACACCAAAATCGTTTTCATCACTCTCACTTAGCAGTGAGATGTCTTTTGGCATAGAAGCCACGCCACTGACCCAGTATACAGGGCGAGTCAGCATAGTAGTGGTATGCATTGACCTAAAATCATTTGCAGACAAATCACGGCTACTAGGCTGGTTATCATCCATTTGCAGGCGATACGCTTGTTGCCACGTTGACGCTGCCTGCTGGCAGGCGTAGCGCAAACGTCTAGGCGTTGACTTGGAACCAGTAGCAGCTGATTGCACAGCATTCAATTGAGCATAAATACCGCTCACATAATCTTGCAGGCGAGCATCAACTAGGCGTTGCTTACGATAACGATGATGAATACCGACGAATGTTGCCGTACCAAGCGCTGTCAATAATGAGGTTGTCAGCAGCTCATGGCTAAACGGTTTTGCTTTTAGCACATACGACTGCCTATGATTTTTATTCACTGAGACCTTTTGACTCGCTTTGATAATAGCCATTATTTAATCACCGTCGTTACTGTTAAAGCCGACACGGAGACCAAGTGCCGGAATCAATTGACGCTTAATTAAGCGCGTAACGCTAGTAAGATGATCATACAACTCTTGCTGGGTGGCTTTATCAGCAGTGGCTAAATCTTCTGGCATTTGTGCCAATAACGTAGTGGTATCAGCGAGCGCAGTCGATAGATTGTCAGCCACGTTATTTTCACTGTTGCTGCCCAAGATAGCAGTCAGTACCGGATCGGTCATGGCTTTATTTAAAGTCGCTAATTTTGCATTGATAATCGCGCGGCTTTGCTCTGCGGTCGCAGCAGGTAGATGACCTTTGGCTTTACCGCTCAAGCCTAATGGCTGATCAATGGCGTTAGATTTCATCGTCTCAACCAACGACAGTAGGGAATTAATCCATTGGTTCAATCCTTGGTCGCTTTCAGCAGTTTTATCAATTGCTAATAGCTTAGTCGCATTTTGTTGCCAGTTTTTCTCAATAGCTTTTAAGCGTGTGCTCAGCGCACTACTCGCGCTTATAACATACGCACACTGACCAGCGTCCAAGCTGTCATTGGCATAAAGCACCTCTTCTAAACCGGGCACACCTTGGACAACGGCACTTTCGTTAGCAAGTTGTTCGGCGGTCAGTTTTGGATTGGCAGCGATAAGATCCGCCACTCCGCTATGTACCAAGCCGCGCTCGTCAGGGTAATAATTGATATAAAGATTACTCATACTGGCGGTAGCAGGACCGAAGTTGACCATTTCAGCACTTGCCCATGCTTGTGCCAATACTAGCCACTGGTCACGTAGCGCTTGCAATTCATCACCGCTGACTGGCGCTTGTTGACAATGTTTTTGTGCCAAATCATGCAACAAATCACTTTGTTTCGCCGCGTCAGCGTAAGCAGGTATGACAATCTCATTAGCTACATGGGTCAAATAGGTCTTTTCAGTCTCAGCACTGATATCGACAGCGACTATTTTTTCAACATTCTTATCTGTATTGCCATCAACTGCAGCATTTTCGCCAGTTTTCAGCTCAGCACTGTCTTGTGCAACTTGGCTATCTACTTCAGCCGCTTTATTGTCATCAGCCGGTTTGACGCAGCTAATAAGTATACCAGCACTTAATGCCGAGAGCGCCATTGCTAGCGCATGGTTTATTTTCATAGATTTCTCAGTAATATTATCAATCGTTATCGTCGAATATCAGTATCGCAATGACAGAGCCATCAGGCGGATAACCTTATCTATCTGTCATTGAAAGATTAAAAAATACACAGTCAGACGCTTATAATGACTGTAAAAACGTACTCAATTCAGTACGTCCTTGTTTATCAAGCATCAGCACTTTTTGCTGCTGTTTTTTTGCTTCGCCGCCATGCCATAATACCGCTTCCATCAGCGTGCGGGCACGTCCATCATGTAAAAACGTCGCTTGTGGATCGACGGTTTGAGCGAGTCCAATTCCCCATAAAGCGGGCGTACGCCACTCATAAGAATTGGCTAAAAACTCAACTTGCCAATTTTTTGGCGGCAGTTTGCCAGCGATAGTGCGATCCGCAAGCTCATCACCCATGTCATGTAACAGCAGATCTGTATAAGGATAAATCACTTGTCCATGCTGCTCAAGATGATCATCAGCGGTTTTTGGCAGCTGATATCTTGGCGTATGGCAGCTTTGACAGCCCATATCGTAAAAGCGTTTTTTGCCTGCTAATACCAATTTATCCTCTGCATTACGGCGGTGCGGTACTGCCAAATTGCGCGTATAAAATTCTACAAATTTTGCCACCTCATCATTGACTTCAACCGCAGGCTTACCATTGCCTTGCTCATCAGCGCCTGTTGTCGCATTCTTACAAGCGGTTTGTGTTGGCATGCAGGATTCATGTGGGCGGATATTTGAAGTTAAACCCATGTCTTCATTAAAGGCGCTTTGATTTTGAGTAATCAGCTTGGTTTGCCCTGCTTTCCAGCCAAAGCGACCTAAGGCAACTTTACCCGTTTGTGGATCCATGACCCAGTTAAATTTACCCTTAATATCATTGCTGTTTTTATGATTGCTAGCCGCTTGTTTCTTAATATCCGCATCAGGTATTTGTTCAAGTAGCCCAAGCCCAATCATAGGTAAAGCAACACGTGGCGATACCATCATCTCATCATCAAACGCACCATACCCCGGATTGGTCAAGTTAAAGGTTGGTGCGCGCAAGGTTTCGATATGTCCATCGGCAAAGGTAACCGGTTTATCTGTCCACTGCACGGCAATTCTTGCTTCTGCTGGCACGCCTTGAATACCGCGATCTTGCAATTGACCACCATACATAGGATGAGCAACTTTCTCAATAAGTGAATCTTTTAACTGCTGACGCTGTTCATCCGTGGTCGCTGGCATCGCCAAACGAATCAGAAAACTATCGGCATCGTCCTCAGCAGTCATAGGAGCATGACCACGACCGTCTTTGACATGGCATGACTGGCAGGCAGCGACGTTAAATAACGCACCAAGACCATCACGGCTATCCGTACTGGCAGGCGCAATTACCCACGGCTGACGGAAAAACGCATTACCAATAAAGAACGAGCCTTTGCGAGATGCGGTAATGTTCGATGAAGGTTTAGAGTAGCTCTCACTACTAGTAATACTAATCCCAGTATCACCGCCTTGCTTGATTTCTTGCGGATCAAAGCTTGCAAGCTGCTGCATAGGTACGCCAGCGAGTGTTTCGATGGTTCTGAGGCGTTCAGGAGTCAACACTTCTGATTGCAAGCTGTCTTTATTGACTGCATTATCATCAGTGTCTTTGACTGGCTGACAGGCACTGAGTGACAAGGCACCTACTAATACCAGTGATAAGGTAAATAGCGCAGACATGCCGACAGATGCAGTTTTAAACTGGGATATAAGAGAAGAGTGGAGTATGGGGCGTGGTTTGCTGATAAAACCTTTCTTGACGTGCATAGAGTACCTTAGTTCTGGTATAGAACCATTAAAATCGCATGCTATAAAATTTTTTATTGCTAGTCGATAAGTGACAGCGACACACTGATTTATCTGGCTATTTTAATACGCTATGAAAAAACACGTTGCCAAGCAAAATTGACAACGTGTTCATTATACCTATATTGTTTTCTTATGAAAATAAGTCTCATTCACTGTTAGCGACTCATTAGGCATTATCGATCAATGCTATGTCAATCACTGCTATGCTTGCTGTTAAGACAGTAAATTAGTGAGCAATTAAAACTGCGAACCTGCATCTGCATCTAAATTGTCAATACCGACGGCTTTTGCGGCATTTTCAATACCAGCTGTCAGCTCTTGCAGACTTGTGATACTGGTTTCAATCCAACCGCGACGCTTGTTTTGCTCTTCAGCAGAAACACCATGTTTACTCGCCTGTCCTACAGTGGCAATCATCTGATCAATCTTGATATTTTCTTTTTCACCTTTTTCAACAATGACATTAAAGGCGGCTTCTACTTTTGCAAAATCAGCAGCCAATTTATCAGCAGCTTCAGTATTTCCTGTATCGATAAGATAGTTTTTCAGTCCATAACCACCTACGGTTTTGCCCGCGACTGTTTTGTAGCTACCATTAAAGACATTTTGGATACCGCGAGCGTTATTGGCATAGCTTAAGTGTGTCAAATCACTAAAACACTCATGCTCATCTTCAGTAGAGCCAGTGACGAACGCTACTTGGATGCGCTGAGAGGCAAGCTCCCCAAGTGCTAAGCTGCCCATTTGATACATAATTTGGCGCAAACTATTGCTATCCCTACGTGCCATCATGTCGCTACGCAAGGTGTTTTCACTGTCAGGTTGCCACTGCGCTTCCATCGCGGTCAAATCATCAACCAGTAGTTGAGTTGCTGCTTTTAGATACTGTCCGCGGCGCTCACAGATACTAGCGTCAGGATTGACACTCTCGCCGCTAGTGCATTGACCATCAGTCGTTAGATAATCACTGAACGGGCGGTTGCCAGCACCTTCAGCGACGCCATTGGTATCTTGACCCCATAGCATAAACTCAATAGCATGGTAACCTGTGGTCACATTGGATTCACTACCGCCAATCTCATTCATCTCTGCGAGTAGCTCAGGCGTGATGGTACTGGTATCTTGCTTGAGGCTACCAACGCTAATGCTATCGCTATTAATGATGTTGTCTTTACTATTGTACTCGCCTTCATAGTCAGCGCTTACGTAGTCAATCAATGCTTCATCTAAAGGCCAAGCATTCACCTGCCCCTCCCAGCTGTCCGTACTACCAATATTACGATTGTCGTTGGCAGTCACAAAACCTTCATCGAATCTAAATACTTCAGTCTGTGAGTATGGCTGGCGCGCGGCTTTATAAGCAGCTTTTGCAGCATCCAAATTTGCTTGCGTTGGGGTTTCTACATAAGCATCGACGGCGCTCTGTAAAAGCTTTGCCATCTCTAACGAATCTTTGTATGCAGCATGTGCCATATCCGCATAACTGATAAGCAAGCGATCCATATGAGCTTTATCAGCAGCTGATGAAGTTTTGCTAGCTGTCTTCTCTGCGGTTTCAACTGGTGCATCTGTGGTCGCTTTTTCATCAGACTGTTTGCTACAACCTGATACCATCAATATCCCTGTCAGTGCAGCAGCTAAAGTAGTCGGTAAGATTTTACGGCTTGTCACTGTCGTGATATTCATAGATGTCCTTGATGGGCTACAAAATAAAGAAGATATAAGATAAATCTTTCACATCGATACTAGTAATGAAAATAGGCGAAACCAACACTGTATCGGGCATTGAAACAGCTTGATTATAGATAATAGCAATGATCAGTTTGCTATTGAAAACTGAAAAAATAGCTATCCGCAAAATAAATGCATGGGAATTATAATGTTATTGATAACTATTATCAAATATAATTTCTTAATGAAAGACAAAATTCAAGCCAAAAAAAAGGCCAGCTTTATGCTGACCTTTTTTTGATATTAACTATTAGCTAATCATTTAAAATTAACGAACGCTTTGTGGTGCGTTAACTGTCAGCTCAACACGGCGGTTCTGTTGACGACCAAATTCGCTATTGTTATCAGCAACAGGACGTGACTCACCATAAGCAACAACATTGATACGGTTAGATGCTACGCCACGCGCACTTAAGTAGTTCGCTACTGCATAAGCACGGTCACGTGATAACTTCATGTTATAAGCATCAGTACCTTTGCTGTCTGTATGACCAGCAATAGTGATGGTGTTTTGGTTATACTCATTCATTGTCGCAGCAAGTTTATCAAGCGTTGGCTTAAATGAGTTGTTCAAAGTCGCATCATCAAACGAGAACGTGATGCTACCTGGCATAACCAGATCAATGTTACCGTTAGCGTTTGGCTTAACCGTTACGCCAGTACCAGCCATTTGTTGCTCAAGCTGACGAGCTTGACGCTCCATATAGTAACCAACGCCAGTACCTAATGCAGCACCAATAGCAGCATCACGACCAGTTTTATCACCACCAGTCGCTTTTGAGATAGTCGCACCACCTGCAGCACCAGCTAGAGCGCCGATAGCAGACTTGTTAAGACGTTGTTGTCCAGTGTTAGGATCAGTGACACAGCCAGTAAGAGCCAAACCTGAAGCGATTGCTGCAACCATTAATGTATTACGCATAATATGTCCTCTTAAGTTGAAAAAATAATCGTACTTTTATAAAAGACGCTAACGACAAATTAGCCATTAACTATATTGTTTGGGTGTTTATCGACACTAAAAGTATTATGGCAATCTCATTCTAATTCTGTGTAATATTTTGTCACATCTATGTATGAGAAGTGCATAAGTGTTGATAAATACGATTTTGTTAAATGCATAATTTGCTATCGCAAGTCACGTTTACAGCCGTACACTCTATTTTTTTCTGCTAAAATCACTCAGCAACATTAGAAGAATAAAAGTAAGGGTCTTATCACTTAAACGCTCTTTTATTAACAGCCAGTGCGAAAATATAAATATGAAATCACTCTACATAGAAGACTCTTTACTTATTAAAGCCTTATCTATATAAGGCTGCCGTTAACTATTAATATTAGCAATATCTGTAGGCTAAGTGAATATGACTACACTATCAAGAGTCTAGCAAAGTCAAAATGCGTAAAAATAAGACTTATTATGTGTTGTCTTATTACCTGCAAGCTAAGCCTTCGAGGCTATGTAGTGTTAGAAATACTTAAAACATACTATTGATATATTTGTAAAATCAACAGAGAGGAATGGGTCATGCGCTTAAACGCCACCATGCAAAAACTCCATCAGCGTGCCCTTAAATTGGGCAAAGCGGTTTCGCTAGCAACGGCAACGGGTGTCATTGCTGCCAATAGCTTTGGTGGTAGTATTCCCTTGTGGTTGATGGGTATGGGCAAAATTATCACTGGCGCACCTATTGCAGATCAAACAGTGATTAAAATTACCAATCACTGGATTAGTAGTAACAATGCCTTAATAAAAAACCTCTTACCAAGAAAAGATTGGCGTATCACGCTACCTGATGATGTACATGTGCATGGCAAATATCTGCTCGTCAGCAACCATCAGTCTTGGGTTGATACCAGTATTGTGCAGTACATTAGCGAAAAACGCTTACCCCTCACGCGATTTTTTACGAAATTTGAGCTGATTTATATCCCGATTGTTGGTCAGGCTTTTTACTTCTTAGATTTTCCGATGATGCGTCGTCACTCTAAAGAAGCAGTTGCCAAAAACCCTGCTTTAAAAGGTAAAGATATCGAAGAAGCAAAGCGTGCTTGTGCGTTATTAAAAGACAAACCTTTTACCTTGCTGAACTATTTAGAAGGCACACGCTTTACCAAAGAAAAGCATAATAAGCAAAACTCGCCTTATACCCATCTACTGAAACCAAGAGCTGGCGGTTTATCGCTGGCGATTAGTGCTTTAGGTGAACACATCGATGGTATCTTAGATATGACCATTGTCTATCCTGATGGGGTACCAACTTACGGGGATTTGTGGAAAGGCAATATCAAACGCTTAGGCGTTGATGTGCGCTATCTTGAAATACCTGATGATTTATTTTCTGGAATCAAAGAAGGTGGCTATGAAAACGATGAGGATATAAAAGCACAAATGTTTGATTGGGTAGAGCATGTTTGGCAACAAAAAGATCAGCGTATCACCACTATGTTGGCTGAGTTTGAAACCAATCCTAAGGTTGACAATTCGAGCAATTAAATGACAGGATTCTTTGAAAGAAGATAAATGGCAAAATACCAAATTATAATGGTTGATGGGTTGTTTTTTGGCATTATTCATTGATAATGTGAATGACCGTTAGAACGCTGTGTTGATTTTGTTGTGATTGGTGTAATACCTCTCATGACTGCTGCCATTTATTACTTATAAGGACTGACTGTGCCCGCCTCTTCCATTACTCGCCCGCCCATAGAGTCAACGTCCACGCTCAATCAGTCCTTAGCAGGGTCAGAGCCACCAACAGGGTCACCAGAGACTCCGCCTTCAAGACCAAATCGTCCTAAACCAAATCGTTTAAAGCTTACTTATGATATCGTGATGATTATGGCCATCAGTATTGATTTATTGGTTATCAGTACTGATGCTATTTTGATGAGTAGTTTCAGTAGTGACGCGGCAAACTGGCTTGGAATTTCCAATCAATTAATCTGGTATCAAAGTAATATCCATGACTCATTACGTACCGTGGGCGGCTTTTTTACCTTGTTTTTGATTGCAGAGCTGCTATTACGCTGGGCGATTGCCATCAAAGAAAAAATCTATTATCGCTGGTTCTTTTTTCCTTTTGTGCATTGGTACGAGGTATTAGGCTGTTTTCCGCAATTGCGTGCGCTGCGATTATTTCGCGTTGTTATTATCGGACGACGCCTATATCAACTAGGCTATCAAGTATTGCCCCAGCCATGGATCAATAGAATCAACTTCTATATCGATGTAGTATTAGAGGAGTTGTCTGACCGAGTTATTTTAACGACCATTCAGACCTTTCGGCAGGAGCTAACTGATCCGAAGAGGCAAAAATCGTTTATCGACTCTACCATCTCGCGCAATCGTGATGAGATTGAAGCCGCTATACTGTCGCTACTGCGTAAAGAGATGACACCAAAACTACAAGCACTCACCGAGTCAGCAGGTGGCGGTGCTATCATCGCTAGTGAAGTGGGCCATGCGATCCAAGATGGGCTTGCCAATACGCCAGAATTGCGCCGCTATCTGCGTATGATACCTATTGCAGGTAGCTTGATTGAATCACAGCTACAACATGTGGGGCAAAATATTGGTGAAAATGTGGTTTATGCGCTCAACGAGCGTCTGCTTGACACCGAACGCCTTGATGCATTGATGGTCGCTATCGCTAGTGGTATCGCTCAAATCGATACAGACAATCCGGCATTAGACCATCTCATTGCTAGCATTATCGATGATGGTCTGACAGAATTTGAAGCGCAAATAAAAGTTCAACAGTGGAAGCATCAAGACTTGCTTAAATTATAGAATCTTTAAAGCTTTAAAATAATGATTTGATAAGAAAAATATCACCACGAATATAGCATTACGATTACCTTTTGAGGATGTAGATTATGACCATTGCCGACAACTATACCGACACTTCGTCAGCCACGCCTGCTTTAGCCTTTTATGGCAAAATGCTGACCTTTTCACGGGTACAGTTTAGTACCGATGACTTTGTGGCGATTGCTGCTCAATTACAAAGCACGTTGAGCAATAAGAGCAGTCATATTCCTGTGTTGATTGATAGCGAGGTTGAGCAAGATCTATCAGCACTGGTCGAGTTGCTATGGTCTTGGGGTTTACAGCCTATCGGCGTCGTGACAGGGCTACTTGACGCGCAAGCACGTGAGCTACGCTTGGCAATATTTCCAGCAGATGGCAAGCGTATTGAGCGCATTTTACCCAGTAAAAAAGCAGTAACGCAACTAAGCCAAGTTGCTGCTCCTACAACGGCTGCTACTGATAATAGTGAGTCTAAGACGGATAACGTGAGTGCTCAGCAAGCGCTACAAACAAGCGTGGAAATGCAAGCTGATTTATCTGTAGAAACAGCAGAAACCCTTATCAGTACTGAGCATATTACCAGTCTTATCTATGATCAAATGCTGCGCTCAGGACAAAGTCTCAATCATGTCGGTGGCGATTTGATTTTGACCAACAGTGTCAATAGTGGTGCTGAAGCTATTACTGATAATAACTTGCACGTTTATGGTCGTGCTCAAGGTCGCTTGGTCGCAGGTGCTACGGGCGATAAAGACGCACGCATTTTTTGCCAAGTTTTTAACCCCTCTCTGGTGTCAGTCGCAGGTACTTATTGCTTACGCGACAGTCTGCCTGAGCATGTGATTGATAAATCGGTCGAAGTGCGGTTTTTAGAAGGTCAAGGTTTGGTATTTACGATCATTGATGAATCTCAGATTAATAAAGGCGTTAAACCCTAGTCATTTATATAGATATTGTTAAGGTTAAAAAGTAAATATGTCAGAAACCCTTTTAATTCATATTGTAGTAAGTTTATTTAACAAAACTGCGCTATGATGAATTATTAGCTCTGCCACTATTTACCACACCTACGTCCTTATATATCAGTTAGGTAATCGCTTAATTTTATATCTTAGCCGTTTGTATGCTTTAATAGAGACTTGCTATAAGTTCTGCTAGATTTATGCTAGGCTTACGCTCGCAGAGAGTATATATACAGCGTATGGACGACCAGAAAGCATAATGCTTTATATATAATATATCTCATCAATTCATCAATTTATAGGAGTGTGCCATTGTGGCGAAGATTGTTGTAATCACTTCGGGTAAAGGCGGTGTGGGTAAAACCACGACCAGTGCTTCTTTTGCCGCCGGTTTAGCATTACGTGGCTATAAGACAGTTGTTATCGATTTTGATGTAGGCTTGCGTAATCTAGACTTGATTATGGGCTGCGAAAATCGAATTGTTTATGACTTTGTCGATGTAATCAATGGCAATGCACGTCTATCACAAGCGCTTGTCAAAGATAAGCAATTGGAAAATCTTTACATTCTACCTGCCAGTCAAACGCGCGATAAAGATGCGTTAACAGATGACGGTGTGGCAGAGATTATGGAAGAGCTTTCTAAGCAATTCGATTACATTATTTGCGACTCACCTGCAGGTATCGAACGCGGCGCGCAGCTCGCCATGTATCATGCGGATGAAGCTATCATCGTTACCAACCCTGAGATTTCATCAGTACGTGACTCAGATCGCATCATTGGTATCTTGCAAAGCCAGACGAAAAAAGTGGCTGAAAACCAAGGTTCTGTACGTGAGCATCTGATTATCACACGCTATAATGCAGAGCGCGCAGCAGCCAATGAGATGATGGATATTGAAACCATCTCAAATGACATCTTAAAAGTTCCATTACTGGGCGTTGTTCCTGAGAGCCATTCCGTGCTGGAAGCTTCTAACCACGGTGAGCCCGTGATTCATTATACCGACTCTATTGCTGGTCAATGTTATGATGATATTGTCGCTCGCTTCCTAGGGGAAGAACGTCCATTACGTCATATTGATGTGAAGAAAAAGAGTCTATTACAGCGCTGGTTTGGGGGTTAATAATGAGTAAGAAAAAAGGATTTTGGAGTAGCTTATTTGGTACTGACGACAGCAATGCAGGCAGTGCCAATATGGCAACTGAGCGCTTAAAGGTTATTGTCGCAAGTGAAAATCGCTTAAACAATCGCTTGACCGCAGACCGTATCGAAAAAATGAAACGTGAGATATTAGAAGTGGTCAATAAGTATGTCAATGGCGTACAGATTGATGATGTCAATATCAATCATCGTTCTGAAGATAGCTTGGACGTGCTTGAAATGAATATTAATTTACCTGAGCATAAAAAGTAAATTTATAGTTAGCTCATATTTATTTTGATCACTAAAAAAAGCCCTGTGTATGATACGCAGGGCTTTTTTACGGGTATATTTTACACTGTGGAAATTAAGAAATAGATACCATTTCTTAATACAAAAGTGCTATAAGCAGCATTTTTGATATGTCGTAACGATATTAAAAGTCTATTACTTGATACGTGCTATGAGGTTGTCTTTTTTCACAAACTGATGATACAAAGCCGCTCCGATATGAAGCACAGTAAAGGCGATAATCATTGGCCAAATGATATCTACATGCCAGTCATTAAAGAGTCGAGCCAACCCTCTATCTGGGGTTACTAGTACAGGTATTTGAAATATACCAAATATATCAACCGGACGGCCACCATACAAAGACATCATTAACCCTGCTATTGGCATCGCAATCAACAGAGCATAAAGTACAAAATGCGACAATCGGGAAAGCAGCATTTGCCATTTCGGCATCAATACTGCTGGTGGCGCTTTGGTAAAGATGCGATTA
Source organism: Psychrobacter sp. S4(2024) (assembly GCF_036861305.1). Lineage (NCBI taxonomy): Bacteria > Pseudomonadati > Pseudomonadota > Gammaproteobacteria > Moraxellales > Moraxellaceae > Psychrobacter > Psychrobacter sp. S4(2024). Next base: position 914,986 of record NZ_JAZAQR010000001.1, read on the forward strand.
ATGACTCGTGCTATCATCCAAAATAACAGGCTAACCCCAAAGGCTTTATGTAGCCCAATATAGAGATTGCTATCTAGGTTGTCATATAAAAAAATCATGGTCCATGTAATCAGCAATAAAATCGCGCTAATCCAGTGAAAAAATCGACTGGCAAAGGACCATTTTTTTAGGTTGGAATGAGTAGTATTCATAAATTTACTGTGTTACCTCTGTCGCTACTGATTGCTTAATAAGCGCTTAGGCATAGATATAGACAGTGACTATCTAATGAGCAAACTAGCCGTCTAAATCTACTAGCTGATGCGCAATTTTATCTAAATCTGGCACCAAATACAGCATATTATCAATCATGACCGTCTGAAAAAGATAGGATAGCACAACCTCTTCTTTTACACGTTCATGAACCGTATCGATATTGCTATTTGACTTGATAAAATGCTCAGGCAGCTCAACATCTTTCACATCAGAGATACGCGCCTGTAGTTGGCGCACCTCACCTGAAGTTTGCAAAGCAATACGATGCGCTGATGTATTTCCTTCCAATATAACCATCTTATCTGGCGTTTGATGGCTTGGCAACATATGGAACACAGCGATTTGTTGCTGTTGCCACTCATAAAATTGTGTATATTCGCTGTACTCATCTATACTCAAAATCAAACCACTAGGAACAAGCCAATCCGGCTGATCAAGCGCTGGAATGATCGTCACATCGAGCATACCATTAGTGGTGGTCAGTAAGCTTACTGCCTCAAATGAATGTTTTAACATCTGTCTCATAAGTCGCTCACAATAAATGAATGTGGAGTGTCGTTTGTCGCTTTATTAGCAATATAGTTGGTCAGCTTTTCTGCCAATGCTTGAGGACTGCCGATAAAGGTACAATATCCTGAGTCAATGATAGCCTGTGGCTGACTGGGACAAGTACTCAAAATTGGGTCTTGTGCCCATAATTGACTGTCATTATCTTGTATCAAATCTAAATACTGCGTGCCATCATTGCCCATACCTGAAAAGATAATGTTTATCAGCTCGCTACCATAAACATCGCTGGTGTTTTTGAGAATCTGACCAATAGCAGGTTTATAATCCCCTACCCAAGCCTGATCTAATAAGATAATGCGACCAGTTGAGTCACAGACAATCTGTTGATCGATAGGTACGATCAGACATTGACCTGTACGCATGCGCTGCGAGGAAGTAATCATCTGGCAGTGCCAGTCATTATGGCGACTTAATATACGTGGCAAGGTACTAATCATGGTTTGATTAAAATGATGCGCTAGTAAAATACTTATCGGCAGTGTTGGCGATAGGTGATCTAAGAACGCTTTAACCGCACTAGGACCACCCATAGATGCCCCTAAGAACACCACATAACGCCAATCACTAATATCATCCTTATAGACAGAATTATCGATAAGATTTGGCAAATCCAGCAGTTGCGCAAGCTTACGTTTGAATTTACGTTGCCATTTAGCGTACTGCTGCGCCTCATTAAGATAAGGTGCTTGACTAAACCCGACCAACATCGCTACAGGATTGGAAGCAGCTGTCATGGTCGCTAGATGCTCATCGTAATCACTGTCTATCAACCAGATATCAATAGCGCTTTCATAACCATCAAACTTATCCTTCAACTGCGATGGTGTAACGCAATCCACCAGATGAAAGCCACAGCTCCGCACTGTATCAGAGAACGCCATCCGCTGCTGATGGTCTTCTGCCACCACCAGTACTTTAATCTCATTTTTATCTTTTAACGCCAAGGCACGTATGTTACCCATGATGAGTTAGGTGGACCTTTTCATCCAATAAACTTTGGATTTTATCAAGCAGCTGGTTTTCTTGGAAAGGTTTGCCCATATAGTCATTTACCCCAATCTCAAGGGCACGTTCACGATGCTTCTCACCGGTTCGTGAGGTAATCATGATAATAGGCAAATGCTGCAAGCGTCCATTATGTCTGACTTGGGTAGCAACTTCAAAACCGTCCATGCGCGGCATTTCAATATCAAGCAGCATTAAGTCAGGCGTCATCTCTTGTAGTATCTCAAGCGCATCGATACCATCTTTGGCAAGTACCACATTGAACCCTTGACGCTCTAAGAATCGTGAGGTTACTTTTCTGACGGTGACTGAATCATCAACGACCAGAATCGTGGTATTGGAATCCATATTTCTTTGTTCAGTAGCTTTAGAATGCGTGACGTCTTTGACTAAAGCCGCGTTACGCATCAAGGCTATCAAGTCTAGAATGAGCATCACTGAGCCATCGCCCATAATGGTAGCCGCTGAGATACCAGATAAATTTGAGAACTGTTGCCCCAAAGGTTTTACCACTACTTCAATACGTGAGCCTGCTATTTGATCGACTTGTAAGGCCATATTCTGACCACTGCGGTTTTTGATGATAATAAGCGGCACGCTAGTATTGGTATTAACGACCAGCTCATTGAGCTTATTACCAGATAAAATCTCATTTAAATAGCGTACACGATAGTCGGTATCTTCAAAATTGAGAGTCGCCTTACCCGATTGATAATAGTCATAGACTTTTTCTGGATTGATACGTACAACGCGTTCAATCTGCACCAAAGGTATGGCATAGTAACGATCAGCTGCTCGAACTACCAAAGCATCGGACACAGCTACCGTTAATGGTACACGGATGGTAAAGCTCGATCCTTTGCCAAGCTCTGATACCACGGATACAGCACCACCTAGCTGACGAATCTCACTGATAACAACGTCCATACCGACGCCGCGCCCTGATATCTGCGTGACCTGTTTGCTGGTACTAAGACCAGCATTAAATATATATTGCATGATATCAAGGTCGCTAAGATTCCTATCTTTGGCGTCGATCAAACCCTGAGAAATGGCTTTTTCACGTACCGCCTCTACATCAATTCCTTGTCCATCGTCATTGAGCAAAATGACAATTTCACTTCCTTCACGTAGTACTTCTAGCGTGATTTGACCGCTGCGCTCTTTACCTGCTGCCAGCCTTGCTGCCACATTTTCGATACCATGATCGACTGCGTTACGTAACATATGCTCAAGCGGTGAGGTGATACGCTCTAGAATGGTTCTATCCATCTCATCATCAGCATTGATAATTTTTAGCTCAACCGACTTATTCAGCTCATTAGCCGTTTGGCGGACAATACGCTCAAGCCTTGGTGTTAATCGCGTAAAAGGAACCATACGTGAGTTCATCAAACCATCTTGTAATTCAGTCTGCGTCCGAGATAACTGGAGCAATAGACTTTCACTATCACGCGTTTTCTCTAATAAAGTATGGTTAATTTCGACCAAATCCGATGCCGACTCTGACAAAGATTTTGACAGCTGATTCAAAGAAGAGTATTGATCCATCTCCAGCGGGTCAAAACCTTCATGATTGACCAGATCTTCATCAATCTGCGATAAAATCTGTGCCTCAAGCTCAATTTCCATACGGCGCAACTGATCCGCTAGACGCTGTACGGTAGTACCCATCTCTTCAATACTGTTGGTCAAGCTACTGATGCCCATATCTATACGAGCACGGTTAATCGCAGACTCACCTGACAGGTTAATCATATGCTCAATCAGACTGCCTGAGATACGAATCATCTCATTATTATTGGTATTTTGCTCTTGTTCAGTCGCATCGTTAACCATCAGCGGCATGGCGCTGATATCTTCTTGGATGTAGGTTGTTTCTTGATTTTCTTTGGCAATTAAAATCGTTTCACGCTGAGCTTGCAGGGTTTCTGCTGGTACCTGCTTTAAACTATTAGGGTTTTTACTAAATTGCTGTAATGCCTCAATTAGTAAACTAGGTGTTGGCGGATTCACTTGCTGCGATAGGATAAAAACAGCATCTGCTAGCCAGTCATAACAAGCAGCCAACAACTCCAGCACTTTCGTGGTTGCAGGGCGGCGCTGAGCAACAAAGTCTTGATAAACTGATTCCATTTCATGAGCCAAATCAGCAATACCAGTAGCAGTAACCATACGTGCACCACCTTTTAAGGTATGCAAGTCGCGCTGTAGTGCTTGCAGCGCAACCATGTCACCAGCATCATTTAAGAATAACTGTAGATATTCATTACGATTGGTGAGCGCTGTGGCCTCTTCTAAGAAAACTTCTAAAATATCGGCATCAGGTAAACCATGCGCCCACGATTGCTGAACGATTTTATCTAAACTTAACGCATCTGCCTCATTTGCTACATGTTGGCTATCTTGATTGGCAAAGATTTGAGGCTCAGCTGCCACATGGTTATTTGGCATAGGAATAATAAGCTGTACCGTTTCTGGCAATGCTTGTGCTTTTAAGAACTGCTGTAATTGAGCCATGAGCTCAGGCGCAAAAAAAGATTTTTGATAACGTACAATGTGTGCTACCTGCAGCGATAAGGTATCTTGCACCACTTGCATAATCTCAAGCCACTGCGCGGTTGGCTCGCGTTTAGATTCTACAAACGCCTCATAAACGCTTTCTGCTTCATGAGTCAAGTCGCCAATACTGCGGATACCTGCCATACGCGCACCACCTTTGATGGTATGCAGATGGCGTTGGAGCACCTTTAAGGTATTGATATGGGTGATGTCTGCACGCCACTTACTGAAACTATCGACCAGCGCATCATCAAGCTCTTGCGCTTCTTCTAAGAAGATTTCTAGTAGCTCAATATCCGTATCGATAGTTTCAAGCTCTAGCTCAGGTGCGGCAATACTTTGTACAGTAGCCTGTTCTTCATCGGCTATATTTTCATCACTTTCATTCTTATCTTGCACAATATTGTCTTGCACTATACTAGCTTGCACGGTGTTGTATTGCTTGATACTCTCTAACTTCTCTAGTACTTGCTCATCAATTTTTAATGACGTACTGCCTGCTAAAGCATCAAATAAACCAACTAACTGCGCATGACCTGCAAGTAGGATTTCTTGGATATTAATATCTGACGCTTCTTTTGGATACTGGCTCAAATAATGATAAGCATCTTGTAAGGCATCAAGAATAGAGACGAATTTTGGAAAGGCTTGTGCTTTGTCAGTTAAATATTTAATTTGTAAAATTTGCTCAGCGATATAGGCTTGGATTTGCTCGATATCAGCACTGTTAAGCGCTTCATCTAATTGCCACTCGGCGTCTAATAACTCATCAATATTGCCATCTAACAAGTCATTAATCGTTGGTTTATCCTCAGTGCTTGCCTCACTATCGTCATCTTGCTCCTCAAGCATCGCCTGTAACGAGGCGATATCCTGCTCGCTTTGCATATGCTCTGCCGACATATCTTGCTGGTTTGCATGTTGTTTATAGTTATGGAGATAACCATCAATAAGCGTGACAGATTGGGCCAGTGCAGTTAAATGGCTTGCATTCATCGGTATATCCTGCTGCTGTAGAAGCTCTAAGCTTTGCTCTATCGTCGCACTCACGTCGCTAATAGCAGTCAATGCACTAGAGCCAGAAGCTGCTCTCAAAGTATGGAATGCGCGCACAATCTCGTCACTTACCTCGACATATGGCTCATTTTTATGATGACGTACAAAGTCATTAACGCCTTCTAACAACTCTTCTGCCTCTTCAATAAAGATGTCAAAGAACGCCTGTTCTTCTTCACTTTGAGGCATCACAATAACTGGTGCTTCTGCCATTTTTTCATTGACCGAATAAATCGTCTGCAAGGTGCGATCAATGGCTTCATCATTCTCCAAATCTTGAATATGACTGTTTAAATCAATGTGACTTGGCGTATGCTTAGCAGGCTGTAACCATTGATTGTATAATGCACAGTAACTAAATTCATCACCTAATTGTTTGCTATAAGCATTAGCACAGGCAACCCACAATGGCATTATAGTAGGATAATCTTGGCTTTCACGCTCGAAAGTGCTTAATAACTCAGGATACACGGCCAATACATCACCAATCAGCTGCTGTATATCCGCTGAGGCTGTTATGCTCTTATCTAAAATGCGGTTTAGCATGTTTTCTATAGACCATGCTAATTCAGCACTGTAATGAGCACCGACCATCCGACCAGAGCCCTTCAGAGTGTGAAAGCCACGGCGTATTTCTTTCAGTTCAGTCAAATCAGTAGGTGAAAGCTGCCAATGTCCATATAAAGGGAGAATTTCATCTAAGACTTCATTAGCCTCTTCTATAAATGTCTCTTTAATATCAGGATCAGCATCGTTTGCATCTGCCGCTAGCGACTGTGCTTCCAAAATAAATGGCTGTAATACCAAAGGGAGCTCTAAATCTGACAATGCATCCAAAGTGTTAGCTGGCTCAGAGACTGAGCTTATGGCTTGCACGTGTAAATTATGGTCAAGTACATAACGATCTGATGCAAGGTCCGATTCTTCAATATCAGCTGTTAATGACGTAGGCGCAGCTACTGGTAAACCTGTATTTAGTGGTTGCTGAGTCATCAAGTTATGACTTTGCAAAAGAGTAATAGCAGGGTCAAAGCTTGGTGGCTGTTGTGCTGCAAAGTCAAATAGCATAACGGGTAGGCGTTTGGTGGTTTCTGTTATCAACGTTACTACATCGTCCGTTACGGATAAGGTTTTATCCAATAAACGGTTGAGTAGATTTTCGATAGACCATGCCATCTCGCTGATGCTAACAGCACCAACCATACGTCCCGAGCCCTTTAAAGTGTGGAAACCGCGACGTAGTTCCGTTAATGGTGTTAAATCTTGCGCATCTTCCTGCCATATTGGTAAAAAGTCTTCTAGATCACCAATTACTTCTTCAACTTCTTCAATGAATATTTCTCGAATGTCTTCATCGATATCGAAGGTATCAGGATCTAGCTGTTGGCGCATTTTCAATAAAGCTTCGCTTGCCCCTGTCTCTATAGACTGTTTATTGTCTAATAGTGAGTCAGTCAACGTCTCAGTATCAAAAGACGGCACAGTGACAGGCGCAATCTCACCGCTGTCGTCATAGCGCAATACATCATTGGCGGCTGGTTTTTGGGTGAAGAAAGTATCGTTGACTGCTTCAGGCGCATCGATATATGCATTAAGTAGCTTGGCTGCCGTATCAATATAAGCATTTGCTTTTTCTAGTAGTGTTTGATCAACAAACTGTTGCGCAAGATAATCCAATAATAGCTCAATGGCACTCAAACTCTCTGCCAACGCCTCGGTAACGTCCCAGCGCAATATGGCAAGGTTATGAGTACGTATCTGTACAAATATATCAGCTATCTTGTTGACTACTTCACCAATCGCTGGCAGCCCCATACTATTAAAAGTCTGGCTCATGCCCGCAAGACTTGCCTGCTCTGGCAATAATTCTAACTGTTGGCGTTGTATATAGTTGTGAAAATCTTGCTTAACTTCTTCAGCCGTAATACGTAGCTCACGTAAATCCACATTAACAGAACCAACATCTAAACTGTTTGCTGGTTGCAAGTCATTATCAGTGCGAGCAGAAATAGTGAATGCAGCTACATCATCCATTTTGATAGAAATCATTTGTTCTGTATTATAGACAGCGCTATACAACTCTTGTAGCTGACGTTCAATCTGCCATTGTTCTTGCGTAAAATCCTGCTCTGATAAGAGGCTACGCTCTACATTAGTCGCAATAGCATCGATTTGTGAGGCAAATAATGTCCAGCCACGACTTTTAAGCTGGTTATTTATTTTCGCTAAAGGTTTTAGCAAAGTATGAGGCTTATCAAGTGCAAAAATAATCGTCTCAATCTCACTCAATATACGAGGTAAGAGACGTACTTCAGCGTCTATCTGTATACCGCCATTCAATAAAGATTCAGCATTATCACTGTTATGAATAAGGCTACTTAATTCGCTATAAATATGACTAACGAGACTTTGTATCTCGCTTATAGGTGGCTCAATCTGATCTTTATGACTGTCTATCAATTGATCCAGCTGACTTAATATTCCTGCATACTGCTTAGGTAGTGGTATTTCATTTTGCCCAAGATCCTGTAGCCATAGCTCAGCCAGATACCACAAGCGCTGCAAATCAGCTTCTTGCGCCGTTTGCCATAAATAATGGCTGACCTTTTGTAGCACAGTCAGGATAGCAGGCTTATTGATATTGGCAGCGAGCAATTTTTGCGTCTGTTGGCGCCACACTAATAGCAATTGCCGATGCTGTTGACTATCTAAATCTGACACTGATCTACTCACAGGTAGAGTTATGTCAATATCATCATAATCCGATAAGCTAGCCAAATGACTGTCTGTCGTCAAGGATAAGGTATCTGCAAGCGGCTCTGTGACTATATCAAACTGCGATAAGACTTGTGCTAGATCAGTCAGCGTTTTATTCATTGAAACACTATGATATCTACCTGTGCGCACATAATGTTCCAGCTCACGCTGTAACACTTTATGAGCAATCTGCCCTATTCTGAGTTTCTCAGCAGCCAAATTTATATCTAAGCTGCCATTATCTAAACCATCAAAAACAGTGGCTTCTGCTAATAAGCTAAGCTTATTAGCTAAACTTGCTAGAGCAGGCAAATTAATCATGATCAGGGCACCAGCAATTTCATGATAGTACTGTGCCATTTGCTCGTCATTAGTACGTGCTGTCTCTAATTGCCAGCCATCAGCTACCTGTGTTAATTGCTGAGTAAACAGTGGCAATAACCACTCAAGCGTTACCATGTCATTGGGCTGGTTTTTCATAGATTCATCCTGACTCTTTTAGGCGCTAATTTAGGTACTGATTTTTTGCCACGCATTGAGATGTGGGTGCGCAATACGGCGCATATTTGAAGGACGCCAAAATAGCGCCTCACCTGGAGCCAATATAATATAACCACCCAAGGCGCATTGTTTTGATAATCGAGCTAAAATATCACGCTGATCAAACTTGCGAAAATATAGCAGCATATTTTGACAAACAATCACCTGTTGTAGATGTGCGGTAGGCGGTTTTTCATCCATAATATTGTGTAAAGCAAAACGGACCTGCGATTTCAACGTTGCTGCGACCTGCCAGTAGCCATAGCTACTTCTTGCCGTGGTTCTATTTAGATAAGTGTTACCAATACTCGCTTCGTCAGCCATGATTGCTGGTGATAATGGTTGCACAAACTGCTGGCAATATGGCGGGATTAATGATTGCTGTTTAGCGTCATATTGACCCAATCGCGCCTTTGCTAGTACTTGTTGACTGACATCTGTACCCAAGATCGTGTAATTGCTCAATTGCTTTGCAGCCAAACTCATTGCTAGAGACCACGTCTCTTGTCCGCTCGCGCAGCCCACACTCCATATGTGAAACATCTCACTAGTATCAGCAGCTATCCACTTGCGGCGCTGATGCTGCTCTGCACATTCTGTGACAAAATTAATAGAAGGCAGATGACGGAAAAATCGGCTTTCATGGATCAATACTTTATCAAGCAAATGCTGGCGTAGCTCATTGTTAAACGGCAACTGCTGCCATAACTGGACGGTAGTCAATCCATAAAACAATGCCGTGTGAATCACCGCGTTTTCCAACCAATTACATTGAATATTAGGTAAAATAAAACCAATCTCACACTCTATATAGCGTTGCCACTGTCTAGTATCAGAATAATCGTCATGCCGTATCATTTTCACATTATCTTGCATGAGGCTGTCTATTGATGTAGCTTCAATTATATGAATACTGCCTTTTTGAATATGATGATTCATGCGACCTGCTATTAATGTTGCTGCTCCAAATTTTATAATGTCTGTTTAAAGCAGCAATTTGGTTAACATTTCCATAGGAAAGATCATAGCTATTATCGACAGTTATTACATACTGGCTGAGACTCTCTCATCCATATCGAGATATTCATGATCCATGCTTTCATGATTCAACTGCTCATCATCATTTGATATTTTAAAGCCGGTGACTGATTCTTGTAGTGCTGCAGCCATTTCGCTTAGCTCACCAATAGAACGTGCAGTCGCCATCGTACCAGAAGACGTTTGAGAGGTAATATCTTGAATAATGTTCATGGTATGAGAGATATGACCTGCTGACTCTGCCTGTTGCAGAGCAGCATTTGAAATATTCTGAATGAGATCAGCCAAAGTATTAGAAACGGTTTGCACCTCTTCTAGTGCTTCACCCGCATCTTTTGCCAACCGCGCACCACGTACGACTTCAGACGTCGTTGATTCCATCGACATGACCGCTTCACTGGTGTCTGCCTGAATGGTTTTTACCAACGTCTCAATCTGCTTAGTTGCATTTGCCGAACGCTCAGCAAGACGCTGAACCTCATCAGCAACGACCGCAAAGCCTCGTCCTGCTTCACCTGCCATCGATGCCTGAATCGCTGCATTTAATGCCAAAACGTTAGTTTGGTCTGCAATATCATTAATCAAACCAACGATATCACCAATTTCCTGCGAAGACTCACCAAGACGTTTAATACGTTTTGAGGTTTCTTGAATCTGATCACGGATAACGTTCATACCTTCAATAGAGCGCTGTACTACTTCTGCTCCATTGTAAGAGATGGCAACCGAACGCTGAGCAACCGTTGCAGATTCTGCAGCGTTATTCGAAACTTGGTCAATGGACACCGTCATCTCATTAATAGCCGCAGACACACCAGCGATTTCTTGTGCTTGATGCTCAGAGGCTGCCGCAAGCTCGACTGCATTCATCTGTGTTTGCTCTGATGACTGCGAAACGCGATCTGCGGTACTGTTAATAACCAGTACCAATTGGCGTAGTTGGTCAATAGCAAAGTTAACAGAATCGGCAATTGCACCCGTGAAGTCTTCTGATACTGTTGCATTAACCGTCAAATCACCGTCTGCCAAATCACCCAACTCATCAAGTAGGCGCAAAATAGCAATCTGGTTACGCTCATTTTCTTCTTGGATTTGGCGCGCACGTTCAGACTCAGCTTCCGCTTCTTGACGACGACGTAAGGTCTCTTTTTCGATAAGGAGACGTTCTGAGCCACCGCGCTGCTGTAGCAACTTATAAAAAGCGAAAAAGATACCCAGTACACTGAGCACAAAGACAACTACCGGTATTATGACAGCCTGATTAAAATCGGTTAAATACTCACTGACCGAGGATATGGCATTGATCAGCGCCAATAGAGCACCCATAGCCACTAGAGCACAACCGCCTAGTAGTAGTTTCCATTGACTGTTTGCATTTGTCGCGGCTTTATTTACACCGCTTACAGGGTTATTTATAGCATCACTCATCGCACTTATTCCTTTCAAACAATCATCAAAGTCTTATTGTGACTGACTCTGAAATCATAGTGTTATCAAAACAACCGTGATGAACAAAGCCTGTATGAATGCTGACACACCACCGGATCATGTCAGCTATGATTCTTCTGCCATCGTTTTAATGAACACCTCATGATCAAACATGACGGGTCATTAAAGACAGTTATATTGCAGCATCGGTATACTGTAGATCCTGTGTCAGTAAGCTTGGCATAAACACATACCAATCTTGTTCATCTTTGAAAAACTTGCCGTGGTTATAAGGTGCAAATGGTGAGTTTGGCTCAATGGCTTCTGGACGATATTGGTCTTGAGTAAACTGCTCGATACCAATCACTTGGTCAACAAGTAACCCTGAAAACACACTATCATAGTCAATGACCATCACCTTACGCTGACTCATTTGCGCTAACCGACTCGGCACTTGTAAAAATCGAGACAAATCGGTCAACGGCAGTAAACGCCCACGAATATTAGCAATACCAAGCATCCAAGGCTTTACTAAGGGCACGCTGGTATATTCTGGCATGGATAATACTTCTGCTACTTGACCCATTGGCGCAACCAAGCGTTGACCGCCAATCTCAAATACTACCCCTTGCCAGTCAAATTCTTGTCCGCCGCGGCGTCCGCTTTTACGCGAACGTGCCATATCTGCTATACGCAGAAGCTCAATAAATCCTCTCGATGCCACAAGCTACTCCATTACTTTACGAATGATCTGGACCAGACCGCTTTCATCAATAGGCTTGGTAAGATACTCTTTTGCACCTTGACGCTTGCCCCATACACGATCGGTTTCTTGATTTTTGGTACTGATCATGATGATAGGAATATGTGCTGTTGCCTTATCACGAGTGATTTTACGAGTTGCCTGAAAACCATTCATTTCAGGCATGACCACATCCATCAAAATGACGTCTGGTAGATGAGCAATGGCCATCTGGCAGCCTTGTTCACCATTGGTCGCTTCCAATACTTGATAGTTATTTTTAGAAAGCATGTCGCGAAATTTCGCCATCTCAGATGGTGAATCGTCAATGACTAATACAGTAGTCATAGTTATTTCCTTTATTTTCGATGATATCTGTTAGATATAGAGTGTTAAAACAAACCGATTGAAGTAATATTTCATGCTGAACTGAATGCATATTACTGATTATGACAACAATATTTTATCGTTATATGAAAAAGCCTTGACCACTTTTTATGATCATATTACAGATTAACGATACTGATTAATTGCCTCAAAAAGCTCATCCTTACTAAACGGTTTGGTCAGATATTCATCAGAACCTACAATACGTCCACGGGCTTTATCAAATAAACCATCTTTAGATGACAACATAATCACAGGTTTACTGGCATAGTCAGGGTTATTTTTAATCAAGGCACAAGTTTGATAACCGTCCAAACGTGGCATCATGATATCCACAAAAATAATATCTGGATTGTGGTCGACAATCTTAGCCAAAGCATCAAATCCATCAATGGCAGTGACAACTTCACAGCCCGCTTTTTGCAGCAAGGTTTCTGCGGTACGGCGAATGGTTTTTGAGTCATCAATAACCATTACTTTTAAACCATCAAAATTATTTTCCATTCTTATTGTCCTATTAACGACTGTTTATTCATTATGCGATATGTTCACAGTACTACTCACGCGTAGTACTGTTTACTCACAATGAATTATCTTAGTATGTTGGGCGTTATGCTAAATTTCTTACAGCGTTATTATAGCCATAAATTCAATGATTACTCATACTCTGCAACCATTAATTATCGCAGGCAAATTTAATGAATAATGTAATCGAATCCTCTGTCAATAAACGAGTATCTCTTATTCAATATTGCTTGCTATAAGAACAGTTGAATATTTAGTCTCATCAAAAACCTACTATATTGAAAACCAAAACAATCAACCAAGTTGCAAGTGAATAGCTTCGTTGTTAAATGTCGTCTTTCCAATCGTAGCCATTATATAGAACCAGCATTCATCTTACTGAATAATTTACCTTTGTGATAAAAATGTATCAATATATTTTGATATGTTCGTTTTAGCATAGTTACCAGCCATTATCCAGTAATTAGTGAAATTATGTTCTAAATTTAGCCACTTAACGACTATTCTCTATATAAAAACGGCGTTTTACAGCGTCTCATCTAGCGCTTAAAAAAACCAGTTAAATACAATATGGTAGAACCATTTCCCATACTTGTAATTCCCTATATAATAAAAAGTCGTTTATGATGGTGATTGGTATGACATTTTTTATGCGCTCGCTGCATTACATGCGTTTTATATGCTTACAGACTGCGCCGTTAAAAAAGAGCGTCTATATATTGAGCGCCCTATTTCTTATCGCCTGCCAGCCAACATCTCCTACCGAAGTATTAAGTAGCGACAATAATGAGCCAGTTGATATACCACTCATTAGTGCCGATAGTGTCACCATCACACCTGATCATATTTTAAGCATCAAACCTACCCGTTATCAGCCGAGCCTTGGCTTACAAGGTCGTATCGAACCTATCAAGCAAATCAACCTTATGGCGGCGCAACCGCTGACGGTAGAGCAAGTATTAGTCAGTGACAACCAATGGGTGAAAAAAGGCACGCCACTACTCACAGTTCGACGTCAGGAAATTTTAAACAAAGCAATAGGCTCGGATAATACTGAAACCAATATAGAAGCAGAATTAAATACAACTGCTAGTAATGCTGATGGAGCTAGCACTTCTGACAATACTAGCCAGACCTTCGTCTTAAATAAAAAATCTAATGTTATTAATGATAATAATAGAGCCGAGCTTGCTAGTAATAGCAAAGGCAGAACAACGGCAAAGCAGTCCTCTGATTTAATCACATTGCGTGCCCGCTTTTCAGGACGCGTAGAGAATCTGTCGGTGCAAGCTGGACAAAAGATAGAAGCTCAAACAGTGTTATTGAAGCTCAGTGACGAAACGGAATTGCATTTTATCTCAACGTTGCCGATTGAAGCTGAATCGCAAATTTCTGTCGGTCAAACCGTCAACTTTACTGCCGAAGATAGAGTAGATAAATTTACCGGTCAGGTCAGTAAAGTGCAGGCGGTAAAACAACCGATGCAGCTTTTGGTCTATGTAAATGTGATCAACAATGAAGTCAGTCGCAATCAGCTAGCGCCTGATATGCAAGTCACTGGCAGGGTTGACTACGGGCAGATAGAAGTGGGTACTATTGTGCCTAAAATTGCCCTACATAATGTTGACTTGACACAAATACAGGTGCCGCCTTACAAACCGCTGCGTTCTTTGACTGCCAATATCTGGATTATAGGACAAGACCAACGCTTAACCCGCCAGCCTATTGAAGTGATTGAGTACGATCCACTGACCAAACAATATTTAATCGCAGGTATCAGTAGTGACAGTTTGATTTGTTTGGCGAACTTACCCATTGAATCTAAAGGCAAAAAAGTAGTGGTGTCATAAGTACAGAGACATGCAGTTACATTGTGTAGAAACATTAACAAAGCACGCCTTGTTTAATAACATCCTGTTTAGGCAATATAGCGTATTATGGATAGTACGGATTGCATACTTTTATTGCATAGCATTAAAGCATGGCTTGTATGGATAGCTACTTTTGATTTACATATTTATTATATGAGCATTTGGGATAATTGAAAACTAAGGGCAGACGCCACTTTTATAAATTGTAAAAGTGCATTAAGACAAATTATAACAACAACTAGAGGAAACATTATGAGTAAGCAGATTTTGTTAATTGAAGATGATCCAGATTTAGCAGAATTAATCAGTGATTATCTGACCATGAATTATTATGATGTGCATCATGCAGGTCTTGGTCAAGAAGGTCTGGATTTATTAGACACCAAAGAGCGTGATATTGACTTGGTAGTACTTGACCTCATGCTACCCGACATGGATGGTATGCAAGTTTGCCAAAAAATCCGTGGCAATAAAAACAATATGACCAATAAAGTGCCGATCATTATGTTGACGGCAAAAGGTGATACCACAGACCGCGTATTGGGTCTTGAGATGGGCGCTGATGACTATATTGCCAAACCGTTTGAGCCGCGTGAACTGCTAGCCCGTATTCGTGCGGTTATTCGCCGCCATGAGCAGCCAAATCAAGCGGACAGTCAGTCAGATAGCTTAACTTTTGGTCGTTTGAGCGTGTTCCCTGACAGTCATGAAGTGACTATCGATGATTTACCTGTACGTTTGACAACGCATCAGTTTCAATTGCTGCATTATTTTGCCACTCATTCAGGCAAAGTACTAAACCGCGAGCAATTGTGGCAAGCTATGCCAAATGATGACAGCTCAGACAATATTGATCGCGCCATTGACGTACATATCTCGCGTCTTCGTGCGTTGATTGAAGACAATCCACGTCAACCAAAGCGTATTATTACAGTGCGCGGCGTCGGTTATCAATTTGCCACTGACCAAGTGTAGTCAGTAGTAAACTGTTGGTAAATAAACAGTCAAACAGCTTTAAAATAGTTTATTAAAAGGGGTATCATATGTATGATAACCCCTTTTATGTTTGACCATACAAAGTGGCTTAAGTTTTTGATAATAGAGATTATTTAATGCAGCAATTGGGTTTTCGTTCCGTATTTGCCAAGCTATTTGCCAGTGTCATGCTGGCGCTTATCTTGTTTGCTGTTGCGATGGTATTATTGACACAGCTGGTACATGATAAAGATGCGGGCATTCGCTCAGAGGTATTGGCAACGCAAATTTTAGGACAGATCGATCCTTTTTTGCATGAGCTAAATATTGCAGTTAGTAAGGAAAATCGCCTACAATCGCGTTTTATGCTAGCCGTAGTCAAAAAAAGCTTCGATATCTTTGATGAGTCATTGCAGGCAAAAATGGGCTTATATGACAGCGAAGGTCATCTGCTGATGCAAACAGATAATAGCGATTTGCCGCTAGAACTTCCTGCTACGCCTTCTTTGTTCTCACGTGTTTTCCCCTCTTTTGCAGAAACGTCACCAACCAAGCAAGCTCAAGTTTATAGCAGTACTGGCTATACGCTATTATATGAGTCACGCTTGCCACCCAAAAAGCCGGTTCTCTCTGCGGCGCTTAACTTATTTACTGGCACGCTCTTATTGCTACTCATTATGGCAGGCGTCCTTTGGTGGATTGCCCGGACCATTACTTGGCGTATTAATCAGATGAGTCTACAGATGGCTCAGCTTGGCGATGGTGACTTTACGGTACGGGTAAATGCACGCGGCAATGATGAAATCGCCTCACTGGCACGTGGATTTAATCAAGCAGCACAAAAGATTGAACACCTTATTGATGCCAATAATTTATTACTGGCACATGCCTCTCATGAGCTGCGTACACCCATAACACGTATTCGCCTACAGATTGAGATGATGGACATGCTGACAGGTCCATTGCCAAGTGACAACAAAGCCAAATTTGATAAGCGCGCTCAAGCCATTAATCGCGACCTCTCAGGTCTCAATGATTTGGTTGAAAGTATTCTATTAGTGAGCCGTTTGGATGCCGGTCATGCCTTACAGCAAGTTGAAAATTTAGATTTATATGATTTGGTGAATCAAGAACGCCAACACTATCCTGAAGCAACGTTAATTGGCGAGCACATTGTAATTGACGGTCAATCATCAATGCTCACCCATCTAATTCGCAATCTATTAACCAATGCCATGCTGCATGGAAAACCCCCAGTCACTGTGCTACTGTATGGCGTGCAGACCCTTGAAGAAGCTGAAGACATCCCTGATTTTTTATTGCAGACAGTCCTATGCAGTAGCTTTATAGACTATAACAGCTCAGACTTTTATTCTGATGAGTCATCTTATAGTACAAATCCGCTTGCTCATCAGCAAGATACAGTATCAGAGCCGAATAATTCTATTAGCGCAGCGCTTCCAAAGCCAAAAGCAGCAAATAGTGAGTCTGTAGTGATATTACCAGCACCAGCTATTTATCAAAATGGTGAAAATTTGGTGAATGATGCTCATATTAGTACTGACAATGAATCTGATAATACTGTGAATCAAGATAGCGATAGTACTATCTTAGAGCAAGTAGAGCCTACGAATACGAGCGAGACACTTGAAAAGGTTGGTAATTCTTCATTGTTTGATAATTATCATAGTTTTACATCAGATTTGACCGATAAGCTAAAGAAAGTGATGTGGCGTGCCGTGCCTGAGAAGCAACGGTCTTCTGAAGATCCTGACCATGCTATTGATGACATCTCTGGTAAAAATGCTATCAATAGCAATAAAGAAGATGCCAATAAAGTGAATAAAAATAGTGATGTGGCGATAAAAGAAAGTGATAAAGCAATTGATAAAGAAAGTCCTGAAACGTCAAATACCACCCGTAAAGAAAGCCTATTTAGCAAACATCTCAAAAAATCTAAACCGGAGCCAACACGTCTGCTTCCGAAGTATGTGGTATTGGCAGTGATTGATGAGGGTGATGGCATCCCTGAAAATAAACGTGAAGAAGTTTTTAGTCCCTTTGTGCGTTTGCAGCAAAAAAATAAAGGCTCAGGTCTTGGCTTGTCCTTAGTATCACAAATTGTCACCGCCCATCAAGGAAGAATCACTACTGACACTATCAATGGTCACACGCGATTTTTGGTAGTGTTGCCTGTTAAACTCGATCCGCATTACCATCATCATGACAATCGTGACTGATTTTATTCATTCATATCATAAACAAACTTTCAGAAGTGCTATAGCATAAGAACTACAAGCCTTTAGCGTGCATAGCGATCAATAAGTCAGAAAAATATACCATAACGACATCCTACCTACTTCATTCTATATATCTTGATATTGACTAAGCTAAGTTCAAAGTCAATCATCGATGCCTGTATCAAAAACCTTCCATAATATGCTATATTAGCGCCCCTTATTATGGGGTTATCGAATGTGGTTTTAACTCAACTGCTCAGCAGTCAGAGAGACGACGACCACTTCATAACCACTAAAACATTTATTGAATTTTGAGCCTTCCATGAGTGACATGATTGTCTTAAACGATGTGACCAAGAGTTTTTTGAGTGACCGGTCTATAAAAGATAAAAACGGCAAGCCGCATTGGTTTACTGCTGTCGAGCCGACGTCACTAACCGTCCAGCAAGGTGAGATTTTTGGCTTGATGGGCTATTCAGGTGCGGGTAAATCAACGCTTTTACGCCTGATTAATTTGCTTGAACGTCCTGATTCAGGTCAAGTAATTATCGATGGTACAGACCTGACTTCTTTGTCTGCCAGTGACTTGCGTATCGCCCGTCATAATATCGGTATGATTTTTCAGCAATTTAATCTGATGTCTAATCGCACCGTCTTTGACAATGTTGCTTTTAACTTAACGGTTGCAGGCTACCCTCGCGCTGATATTCATAAGCGTGTCATGGATTGTCTAGAAATCGTTGATTTAATCGACCGCGCTAGCCACTATCCTGCGCAGTTGTCAGGCGGACAAAAACAGCGTGTTGGTATCGCCCGTGCGATTGCGCCAAGCCCAAAAGTACTCCTTGCTGATGAGCCAACCAGTGCGCTCGACCCTGCCACTACGCGCAGTTTGTTGACTTGCCTGCGTGATATCAATGAGCAGCTTGGCGTCACTATCGTCATTGTAACTCATGAGATGAGCGTCATTCGTAGACTATGTGACCGTGCAGCCTTGTTACATCAAGGACAATTGCTCGAAGTAGCAGACATCCGCGATGGTCTCATTCAGGCCACCACCCCAATTGGCAAAGGCTTAGTCCACGAAGACTAATGAGGCAGGAGAAATAAACATGATAACCGGTGCAGAATTATCCGCCTCGATAGACAAGCTACTCGCCCTGCGTAAAGAGATTTGGCAGGCATTTTTAGATACTTTTATTATGCTTGGTATCTCAACGACAGTTGCCATTCTTATCGGCGGTCTGTTTGGCGTCTTCTTATTTTTATCTAGTGATCGGCAGTTTTTACAAAATAAAACGCTCTATGCTGTACTTGGTGGCATCACAAACTTTATGCGTGCCTTT
This sequence comes from Psychrobacter sp. S4(2024), assembly GCF_036861305.1. Taxonomy (NCBI): domain Bacteria; kingdom Pseudomonadati; phylum Pseudomonadota; class Gammaproteobacteria; order Moraxellales; family Moraxellaceae; genus Psychrobacter; species Psychrobacter sp. S4(2024). Next base: position 934,283 of record NZ_JAZAQR010000001.1, read on the forward strand.
CCATTCGTCATTTTGATGATTGCCATGAGTCCCTTTACCAAGGCTATCGTCGGTACTGGTATTGGTCCTATCGCCGCATCATTGGTGCTTGCGATTGCTGGCTCATTTTACTTTGCGCGCTTGGTTGAGCAAAACTTACGTGAAGTGCCGCGCGGTATTATTGAAGCAACTGAATCGATGGGCGCCCGTCCCTTTACCATCATCAAAGTACTGCTTAATGAAGCACGCTCTGGCTTGGTCTTGTCCGTGACCATACTTTGTATCAGCTTGCTCTCTTTTTCAGCAGCGGCTGGTATGATTGGCGGCGGCGGTTTAGGTGATTTGGCAATTCGATATGGTTACTATCGTTATCAGACTGAGGTGATGGTATTCATCGTCATTATGCTGTCAATCATGGTCATCGGTATTCAAGCCTTAGGAAATTGGGTCGCGACTCGATTGGATAAACGTTAAAAACCTGTGATCACTTGGCTCATTAAAATTAGATATTGATGACTGAGTGATGCTTGATATGAATAGTTTACAGGGTCTAATGTTGATTCATCCTAAGCAAATGCTTGACTTTGTAACTGATTCCCTTTAATTTTGATACTATCTTAACACTCGTTAACTTAGCAGCATTACTATTCATAATGTTGCTTTTTTAATGCGGTTTTTTAATTCTATTTTTAATCTCAGGATTTTATACTTTGACTCCTACCCTTATTAAGGAAGTTCCATGAAATTAACAGATATCAGCCGTCAAGTAGCGACTGCATTTGCTGCTGTTGGCGTATCAGGCCTAGTGTTGGTCGGTTGCAATAATTCATCAGCACCAGAAGCCACCAAAGAGCCAGTTACTGAAGGCGCAACCGAAACTACCAATACAGAAACCACTGCGACCAGTGATATTGATCCTGAACATAGCAAAATCGTCATCGGTACGACCGAAGGTGACTTTGCAGATATGGTTCGTAACCAAGTAAAAAGTTCATTAGAAGCACAAGGCTATGAAGTTGAACTGGTAACCTTTACTGATTATGTCCGTCCAAACGTTGCGTTAGCAGATGGCGATTTAGACATCAACATCTTTCAACATAAGCCTTATCTAGATACCTTCAAAAAAGAAAATAACCTTGATTTGGTAGAAGTCTTCCAAGTTCCTACTGCCCCATTAGGTATTTACGCTGGTAAAAAAACCAAAATCGAAGACGTTTATAAAGGTATGAGCGTTTCTGCGCCTAATGACCCGAGTAACTTTGCTCGCGCATTAGTCATGATGAATGAGCTTGGCTGGATTACGCTAAAAGACAATATCGATCCATTGACTGCCTCAAAAACTGATATCGCTGATAATAGCAAATACGACATAAAAATCGTTGAGCTAGAAGCGGCGCAGTTGCCTCGTGCGCGTGACGAAGTAGACTTTGCTATCATTAACGGTAACTACGCGACCGATTCAGGTATCAAGCTGACTGAAGCGCTATTCCAAGAGCCAAGCTTTGCTTATGTAAACTGGTCTGCTATCAAAACTGCGGATAAAGACAAGAAATGGGTAAAAGACGTCACTAACGCTTATAACTCAGATGCCTTTAAAAAATATGCTCACGACAGCTTCCCTGGCTATAAATATCCAAAGATTTGGGGTGCTGACACTACAAGTACCGCACCTGTAGAAGCTGCTAAATAGTGAAAACAGTCATGAATAGTTAATAGATTTAATACGACTCATCTATTCAAATGATTCCGTTTTAAGTAATAACAAAAAGCCCATTATTGATAAATAATGGGCTTTTTTTGATCTGTATTTTAGTAATGATAAGCAAGAAATAATTTAAATGACGTTACAGCCTGTTTGTCGTTTGTAGGAAAGCGTCACCTACTCTTTCACTTACCGCCATTTCTTTTTATAGTGGTTAAGCTTGATAGAGATTGAGGCTTAATAGAGATTGAGAACACTATATTTCTGATTAAACCCTCTATTAATATATACACGGGCTATTAATAAATACATGAATAACAAGGACAATAACATGCGTGCTAAAACTTATAATATTCGCACCGCTGGACAAGCAAACATTCCGGTACTAGGACTGGGTACTTGGCAATCAACCGGTCAAGACTGTATCGATGTCGTCAGCCAAGGTCTAAAAATGGGCTATGAACACATTGATACGGCCCAAGCATATGGCAATGAAGTCGAGGTTGGTAAAGGTATTAAGCAATCAGGTGTCGCTCGCGATAAGTTCTTTTTAACGACCAAAATATTCCCTGATGACATGAAGTTTGAGCCAGAAAAACTCGTTGCCGCTGCTAAGCGCTCATTGGAAAATCTAGATACCGATTACGTTGATTTACTGCTACTACATTGGCCTGATGATCGCGTGCCCTTATCTGAGACTATCCCCGCGCTTTGTGAGCTGCAAAAACAAGGGCTGACTCGCAATATTGGCGTGTCTAACTTTAATATCGCTAATATCATCGAAGCCAAGAGATATGCTGACGTGCCGATTGCGGTCAATCAGGTTGAGTTTCATCCTTTTATTAAGCAAAAAACGTTGCAGACCTTTTTAAATAATCACCATATTTTATTAGAAGCGTATTCGCCGCTTGCCCGCGGAGATGTTTTTGATCATAAAATCATTAAAGACATCGCTGATAAACACGGTATCACCGCCGCACAAGTGTCGCTGGCGTGGATTCTATCCGATAAGCACCGTATTGCGATTCCAAAAACGTCTAATCCTGGGCACTTACAAAGCAACTTAGATGCCATCAAAGTAGAGTTGAGTGCGGATGAACTTGAGAAAATCGGCAGCTTAGCGCGTAGCGACGGGCGTAAAATTAAGCATCCAGATTATTCGCCAGAATGGGATGATTAATAAATAACTCATACTTATTTAAGTATGAGTTTCGTCAAAAAAAAGCCAGTGATAAGATATCGCTGGCTTTTTTTATGTTTAACGCTTTTTACGATAATTATCATTTATTGTTGCCAGCGCAATTACTGCTGTAAAGTCTTGGTCTCATGAATTTTTTCAGCAGGATTGTATTGCTCAGAAGAAGGGACTGCACCATTGCGATTATTTTCTTTCATCGATTTAGCAACTTCTGGCGGCATATAGTTCTCATCGTGTTTTGCCAGCACTTCACCTGCGACAAAGGTATCACCTTGCATTTTACCCGTCGCGACAACACCTGAGTTCTCAGCAAACAAATCTGGCAAAATACCTTGATAAGTCACGGGGACGGTCGATTGAAAGTCTGTGATGGCAAATTCAACGCTCAATGGGTCGTTTGGCGCACGCTGTACACTACCAGCAACCACCATACCACCAGCACGAATACGTTTGTCTTGTGGCGCTTCACCTTGCGCAATGGCGGTCGCGTCAAAGTAGTAGTCGGTCTGTTGCCCTATAGCATAAATCACCAACACTACGGCTATGGCTGCCCCTGCAAGCGTAAACATAACCCACATCAGTTTTTTACGACGAACTGCGTTCATACTACTACCTCATTGATGAGTCGCTGTTTTAGACATTATCCATCTATAAAACAGAAAATATTAAAGAAACTACCATTAGAAAAACGTCCTAAAAATGTCTTTCTAATCGTACTCTTCTAATAACTATATGGTAGCATTTTATGAATAACTCAATAAGGTTACCCACCTTGATAGAAATCCTTTATCTGCTCATTTATGTATCAGCGCAATGTATCAAATCCAGATATTAAGGGTATGAGATAAAATGATTTCTAGTGAGTATTTTTAGTCACCGGTGTTGGCGTTTTGGTCGTGCGCTGTGCCTGACGGGCTTGTTGAATCGCCAGCTGCTTAATAAGAGCTTGTCTTTGACGACGGCTATAAAATACAAAAGCCAGCATCATGCCAACGGTAATCGCCCAGCATGACCAGACAAAAACGCCATGCTTACCCATTGCAATAAACTCAGAAAAACTATAAAAGTAAGGCTGCATCATATTTTCCTAGCCATTATTTAGTTGGTCGACAGTCATTACAGTCATTTGGCTTGTCCACGGATGTATTCTTTCACCCACGCTTTACCTTGATCACGATGCAAGATTAAAGTGTTGGTACGGTAAATCGCTAAGGTTGCGACCAATAGGTAACTACCGATAATCATCAGTAGTAATGGCAGCCACATATCTGCTGACATCTTAGGTGCCGCAGTCAAGGTAAAGGTCGAGCCTTGGTGTAAAGTATTCCACCACTCTACTGAATACTTAATAATCGGCAGATTCACTGCGCCAACGATAGACAAAATAGCGGCAGCTTTACCGCGATTTGCTGTATGTTCAAAGGCGGCAAACAATGCCATCACACCGGCATATAAAAATGCCAAGATCAGCATCGATGTCAGCCGCGCATCCCAAACCCAGTAGGTTCCCCACGTAGGTTTTGCCCAAATAGAACCCGTCAGCAAACTAATCACACACAATAAAAACCCCAGAGGAGCAAGTGCCTGCGCCACAAGGCTAGCGGTCTTGATTTTCCAGACTAAGTAAATCACCCCAAGTACCGCTAAGGAAAAATAAATTGAAATAGCAAGGCTTGCTGCCGGTACGTGGATAAAGATAATACGATAGCTATTGCCTTGTAAGTAATCAGGCGGCGCAAAAGCCAGCCCCCAGATACTGCCGATGAGTAGGCAAAGACTTGCTAGTATCGCCAACCACTTGACCCAAGGCGAAAAGATGCGAAAGAATTCCTTGGTACCCACCGTGGTCAGGAAAACTTGCCAAATGCGTTGCCACAGGCTAGGAGATGAGACATTATTTAGGTTGGGCATGGAAATAAACCTATTACGCAGCTAGTGATTATCAAGTTAAACGCATGATTCATACAATTATCCGCTAACCTGCTGGCGTTAAACGCTGGATAGAATCTACACGTGAGTGTGTGTTTAATAGACTATTATAGCAAAGTTGCCAGTTTTCATCATGTTGTTAATATAAAAGGCTTTAATAAGAGAAGGAACACCATGCCAGTGTAAACTTTAATTCAACCAAGACATTTTTAACGTCATAGCAATCACCCATGGCATCACTAGCACTGAGATAATACTACCTGCCAGCAACAACGCCAAAATAGGCAGACCGTTAAGACCCGTAGCAAATAAATCAACCGCACCGGTGGCAAAAATCAATACCGGCAACTGCATCGGCAAAGCGATTAAAGGCACTAGCACAGCGCCATTCTTCAATGATAACGTCAAACTACTAGCAACCGCTGACAGCATTAACAGCATCGGACTACCCGTAACAATTGATGCCATCAATATCCATGCCTCAAACCAACTCAGCTGAAATAAAGGCACAGCAAGCAAACTTAATGCGGCCACAATACCACTGCTAAAAATCCAGTGAATCACCAAACGGATAAGCACCCACAACGGCAGCGAGGCTTTGGCGACAACCAATTGCGCCAATGTGCCATTATCAAGCGCCGGCTTAAACAAACCATCAACGCCCATCACCAATGACAATAAAGCGGCAATCCACACTGCCGACACCCCAAGGCGCTGTAATAGTGCAGGCTCGCTTCCAACCGCTAGCGGAAACAAGGTAATAATCACCAAAAACAGCACTAACGGATATAACCACTGTACCGCTCCCTGCTGCTTTACTTGCCACTCACGGCGCCACAGCTGCATAAAACTGATACTGCGCACATCAGCTGTATGAGCATTTATGATTGATAATGAACTGTCTGTTTCTATCATTTATACGCTCTTCCACTGATGCTTATCGCATTTATACTGACAATGATACTGACAATTACTGATAGCGTTATACCATGTAATCGGACAAATCAAGCACTTGATTGGCAACGCCGACTGCTTGGTGACTGGTCATTAATATCGCCCCACCTTCATGAGCAAACTCGCGCAATCGATCTTCCATGCGGACTACCATATCAACATCGAGTGCGGTGAATGGCTCATCAAGTAACCATAATGGCGTCACTTCAGGCGTCAGTAAATATAACCGTGCAAGGGTAATTCGCCTTGTTTGACCCGCAGATAAATGACTTGAGCTTATGGTCTTAAATCCTTGTAATCCTACCCAAGTGAGGGCGTCATCAATATCAGCAGCGCTTGGTGTGATACCATATAAATTCAGCAAAAAGGTGAGGTTTTGAGCAACGGTGAGATTGGGATGAATACCCAATTGATGCGATACATACAAAGGCTGAATCGGTAAACGAACTGCCCCTTGATAATAAGTCTCACCTGTTAGCACTGGCAATAATCCAGCCAGTTGCATAAGTAACGTGGTCTTGCCGGTACCATTGGCACCAATTAGATGGCAGATGCTGCCTGCAGACAACTTGAGTGACACCCCTTCACATAGAGGGATTTCACCACGCTGAACGGTCAGCTCATCAAGCGCAAGTAAGGCGGTATTCAGAGCCGTCATTACAACCTCTCATTATTTATTGACCCGCAGTCAATATTCATCACAAACCAAGACGATGTTCGTGGCATAATACTTTATGCCCCATAACCATACAGTATAACAAATTGTCGATTACTATGACCTCAAAACCTATGCAGACTTCAAAAGATATTCAAACCCCAAATACGCCTATGCTAACGATAAACAGCTTAATTGATGCACAAGTCACGTTTATGCAGCAATGGTTACGTAAGCAAGCTGAACCGCTGAGCATGGAAGCTTGGCAGTGGTTTGGTGCGCAGCCATTGGACAAATATATCAGTAGCGATGATTTACAGCGCCTACTTAATGATTGGCTACTAGACCATCCTTTAAGCGAGGTCATGCGTGCCGATATCCGTGATATCTTGCATAGCATTATTTATCATCCAGCCAATGACAATGTGCCGTTATCAGAGCTTATCGATGATACACAAGTTGAAACGCTAGCGAACTATGTCGGCAGCCATGAGCAGCAGCGTAATATCTTGATTCATACCTTGGTTGGCAACGATACATTTGCAGATTTGTTGACCCAAACGCTATACCACGCCATCAACGACTTTATGGAAAATACGCTAGAAAAAGCGGGCGGTGTTGGCAAACTGATGAAGCTTGGGCGCAGCTCATTTGAAAAGGCAACCAACAGAAATCTTGATGAAAAATTGCAGACTTACCTGCATCGTAATATTAAAGATTTGGCGCATCGCGCTGAAGCCAACGCCCAACAACATTTATCCAATGAAGAGGTGGCGCGATTATTGGTCACTGGTTGGGCGCGCATTAAAGCGCAGCCGATTAGCCATCTTCAAACCTATTTACGTGATGAGCCTGATAATAGCAGCATCGATCATATTGAAGCGAGTATTCAGCAGAGTTACAACCGCTTACGCATCTCCCCTTATTTACATAGCCTTGTAGCAGCGAGCGTTGATACTTGGTATCGCAACCATCAGTCCGATACCATAGCACAGGTGGCAGAAAGCTTACATATTAATGAGGCAGCAATGATGCAGCTGTCCACTACCCTAATGCCTATCATCAATGATGCGTTTGAGAGCGTATGGTTGACCGCGCATCTGCGTGAAATGCTACAAGCGTTTTATAGCCAGCCCAATATCAAAGACAGTTTGAGTTTCAGCAACCAGTAATTTATTTTTGCCTGCTTCTTTATGTGTATTTTTTCTTAATCTTTATATTTCATTTGTTGGTTAGCACACTATTTATGAGTCAACGTAATAAACTCAGCTTATGGCAAAAAATGAAGCAGCTGCTAACCACATCCACTGTGCGCTCTGTTATTGATCATATTAAATCATCTAAGAATTTGCCAAATGCTGACTTTGGTGAGATTGATGCTCAGGTGAGTGCTTCACAAGTAGCTACTGACAATGTTAGTACGGATAATATTAATACTAATCATAAAGAGACTGACTCTAACAATATTGACAGCACTGTCAGCGACAAAAATGCCCCTAGCACAGACGCAAATGTCACCGATAACAGCGATACTACGAATAAACCTATCGAAGTTGAAACCGATATTGATACAGCTATTGGCAAAGATTTCGAAAATAGTGCAGAGCAAAAAAGTGAGAGCAATTTATCCATTGTCGATTATCTAAAGCAATACTTCGACGATAAAGGGTGGCATTATAATCATTATCAGCCCAAAGCAAGAGACAGCCAAAAATCCCATTATTTGTCTTTAAGAATGCGCAATAAGCAGCTTGATTGTGGTTATCTATTTCGAGTACAAGAAAAAAATAAGCTGCTGGCAGTCTATGGTATTTTGCCATTTTTGATACCAGAGAGTCATCAAAGTGCCGCTATGCTACTCATTACTCAAATCAACTATGACATGATGGTTGGCAATTTAGAGATGGATATCAATGATGGTGAGATACGCTATAAAAACGCCATTGATGTCGAAGCAGTCGGACTTGACGACGATATTCTTGAGCATTTATTACAAAGTATCATTGCCATGACGACGGTTGCGCATGAGATATTTAGTGATTTGGTCAATAACCAATACCCTGCTGAAGAATTATCCGATCTACTTTTGCAGCTACGTCAACAATCCGATTCAAGAACCTTCTTTTTGCCCACTCAATTTGTACAGTGAGAAGTCGCTACTATTAATATACTGAATTCAGTATTAAAACGATACAGCGGGACTGGGATGAATTTTACGCCGCCTCTGTCGGCGTAGGCACAGTAAGCCAGAAAAATTTATACCAGTTCCGCGTTGCAATATAACGTATCGGTTTTATTTGGAATTGACTGTGGCTAATCTACTCCTGAGAAAACAAGCATCTAAGATGACTGCTTTAAAACACCTCATTCGACAACGATTTCTTTAGAAAAACAATACGATATTAAAAATACTATGTTAAAAATTGCCTACTCCGATATTTTTCGTTATTCAGTACCCGAAAAACATCGTTTTCCGATGCAAAAATACACCATGATTCCTGAGCGCTTATTAGCGGAAAAGACTATTAGTGCAAATAACTTTTTTGCGCCCACACGCTTAAGCGAAGATGAAATCTTAACGACGCATACTGCTGACTATTGGTATCAACTTAAGACCCAAACGCTACCAAGAAAAGAAGCACGAGCGATCGGCTTTGAGATGACGCCTGAGTTAGTAGAGCGTGGGCGCTATATTGCTCACGCGACTTATGAATGCGCACTTTTTGCACAGCAATACGGCGTCGCGATGAATGTCGCGGGCGGTACCCATCATGCCTTTGCCGATCATGGTGAGGGTTTTTGCGTCTTTAATGATGTCTGTGTCGCGAGCAATTTACTATTAAATCGCGGACAAGCACAAAGGATATTGGTCGTTGATTTAGACGTCCATCAAGGCAATGGCAATGCCAGCATCATGGCAGATGAGCCACGCGTTTTTATCTTTAGTATGCATGGCGCAAAGAACTATCCATTTCGCAAGCAAGTATCAGACTTAGATATTGAGCTAGATAACGATACTGGTGATGAGCAATATTTACAGATTTTAGCGCAGACCTTGCCAAGACTGATAACGGATTTTGCACCTGATATGATCTTTTATCAGTCGGCGGTGGATGTACTAGCGACGGATAAATTAGGCAAGCTTGGATTAACCATAGAAGGCTGCAAGGCGCGTGATGAATATGTCCTACGCCAAGCCAAAACTGCCAATATTCCAATCGCTATCGTCATGGGCGGCGGTTATTCAGAAGATATTAATGATGTGGTTGAAGCACATTGTAATACCTTTCAACTGGCGCAGCAGATATTCTTTGATAAGGCGACTGACTAAAATTTAGCATCAATTATATTCTGGCTTCTGCTAAGCCATAAATGACATAATCCCCTGCCAGCCGATACGTATACCAAGTACTGTGAGGATCACTAAGATAAGCTGACGAAAGCGTGCTTGTGGTAGATAACGTCGTAAGCGGATGCCAATTAAGAGCGCGGTGATTGACATGACACTAAGTAAAGCAATCAGTTGCCATTCACCATTGCTTAGTGCCATGATAGGCTCACGCAATACAATGATTTGGGCAATTTTACCCAAGAAATAGCACATATTACCGACTTTAGCGATAGTATGCTTATCGTTGCTTGCAGACAATAAATACATCATCAATATGGTCGACATAGCATTGGTCGCGCCGCCAATCACGCCTGCACTAAAGCCAACGATGATTAACACAGGCTTGGTAGCAGGTAGACGAAGTTGCTTACCAAGCAAGCTGCTTACGACGTAAAAACCAATAACGGCTGCCAATAACAATAAAATATATGCGCTATCGACCCATAGTAAGAGCTTCGCGCCTAGAATACTACCGAGTAAGCTGGTCAATGCCAGTAACCAATAGCGCCTGCCGTAATAGATGAAATTTTGCCAAATCGTGCGACCACCACCTGCCAGCCAAGTCATCGCATTGAGTAATAACGATGGAAAAATGACTAATACAATAGCATGTGGTAAAGGATACATACTGGCAAGCGCGGTAGTAGTCACCAAGGTGATACCTAGGCCACTAATACCGTGTAGTAAGGATGCCAGAGCAAAAATCGCAATGAGCAATAACGTTTGAGTACTATCGCCATCTATCATGTTAGCCCTACTAGTCAAAACTTCATATCTTCTTCGATATGTATTATGCTTATGCAACAAGTAATCATACTAATCGTCACTACAATGCGTACTGTAATGAGCAGCACTGAGCATTACTAAACACTATGACGTTGCCAAATCGCCTCACCAATGATCGTCGTTAGCTGCTCAGCAATTTTATCCTTACTCGCTTTATCAAGTATGATGCTATCGTGCTCATAATGTGTTGAGAAAAAAACCTCCATTGCATTGTCATCACTGGCAAAGCCGATATCAGCACGTGAGACGTCATTGCAAGCAATCAAATCTAAATCTTTAGAAAGCAGCTTACCACGAGCATAACGTTCAACATCTTGAGTTTCTGCTGCAAAGCCAACGACAAACAACTCAGGATGAGCAAGCGAAATCGTCGCTAAAATGTCAGGATTTTTGACCAAGCTTAGCGTCATTGCGTCTTGGGTTTTTTTAATTTTTTGTGGTGCCGCCTCTTCCGTTCGATAGTCAGCCACCGCAGCGGTGGCGATAAAGATATCAGCCATTTTCACGCTACCGTCATCGATAGCATCAGTATGCTGATCGTCGCAATCACAGTCGCCATGGTCATGGCTGTGCTCGTGCATATGATCGTGAGAATGATCATGTTCATCTTCAACCATATACTGTAGTGTACTATGCGTGCCTGTCACACACTGCTGCGCGACCGTCAACATCTCTTTAGCTGACAATACATCAATGCGTGTGACATTGAGCGGTGTTGGCAAAGCAACTTTGCCACCAGCAATCAAGATAACGTCTGCACCAGCAGCAACACAGGCACGCGCCAAAGCAAAACCCATTTTCCCAGTAGAGTGATTAGACAAATAACGCACTGGATCAATTGCTTCAACGGTCGGTCCTGCGGTAATCACGACTCTTTTACCTGCCAATAACTGAGGCGTCGTCTGCATTGCTTGAAACAGTAAAATTCCTTCTAATAACTGTTCAGGCTCAGGTAAGCGTCCTGCACCCACATCGCCACAAGCTTGCTCACCACTAGCAGGCGCAATGATTTGATAATTCATATCACGCAAGGTTTGCACGTTTAAGTTAACGGCAGGATGCGCCCACATCTGTTGATTCATCGCAGGCGCGATAATGACTGGCGCTGTCGTTGCAAGACAGACCGTGGTCAGTAAATCATCTGCCATACCCATTGCCAGCCGCGCTAACGTATTGGCAGATGCCGGCGCGATGACCATAAGGTCTGCCCATTTTGCAAGCTCGATATGACCCATGCCCGCTTCCGCTTTTTCATCGAGTAACGAGATATGCACCTCATTACCCGTCAAAGCTTGTAGGGTTAGTGGAGTGATAAAAGCCTGTGCACCTGATGTCATAACGACGCGCACCTCAAAGCCTGCCTTGATTAATAGACGGGCAAATACAGCAGATTTATAAGCGGCAATACCGCCAGTGATAGCAAGCAGGATATTTGACATAAGCGTGGCATCAGCAAAAAATTGAAAGATAAAATTGCGCTTATAGTAGCAATTATGCGATAAGTTAGGGAAAGTTTTCTAAATTTATCTCGTCGCAAGTGCCTCTTAAGGAATAAGCATGGCAATCAAAGACTGGCATGAGGATGATAGACCGCGTGAGAAGCTATTAAAATTTGGCGCCGCGCACTTATCCGACGCTGAGATATTGGCGATATTTCTGCGCACGGGCACACAGTCGCAGTCAGCCATTGAGCTGGCTCGCCATCTGATCGAGCAATTTGGTAGCCTAGCAGAGCTGTTAGCAGCGCCACAAGAAACTGTCCTTGCTTGTCACGGCATCGGTCCTGCCAAATACGCGCAGATACTCGCCTCACTTGAGATGGGCAGACGCTATTTGGACAGTCAGCTTAAAACGGGTCAAGGACTTGGACGCTCGCAAATGGTCAAAGACTATATCAGCACTCAGTTGCGCGGTGAGCCGCGAGAAGTGTTCGCTGTGCTATGTTTGGACAATGCCTTGAATCTAATCAATTTTGAGATATTGTTTACAGGTGGCATCTCTTCTTGCTCCGTCTGTATAAAGCATGTGCTACGTCATGCGTTAAGCCATGCTGCAAGCCAGCTCATTATTGCTCACAACCATCCGCATACCGATGCTAAACCATCAACGGCGGATAACTTGTTAACCTATGAGCTCAAAAAAGCTTGTGATCTTATAGATTTGTCTTTGATTGACCATGTCATCGTTGGGCGCAATGAGACTTTATCTTATGCTGAAAACGGTTTACCGCCTTTTAACTAACGTTTAATGACTCGCATTTGGTTATATACACAAATCTTGATACATATTATCGACACAGCGTAGCGTTTTCGCTCTTGATAGTTATAAACAACTGTTTCATATTGGTAGTTAACTTCATTTTTGGGAGAGCCTTTATTCCCGATGCGAAGTTTTTATTTTATATCAGCTCTATTTGAAATCACTAATGTCAAAAAACTAAAACTATTTTTCACTATAAAAAAGGAAGCTTGGAATATAAAACAACAATCATAGTTATTTCAAACTTTCTTATTCACTTATATTTTGACGCTTTTTTATTAAGCGTTGCAAAGGAGGCAGTTATGGCCATTGGCTTATTTATTTTGGCAGTCATCATTCAATTAGCCATGGTCTTGGCCATCTTTTTGTTGTCATTATCGCGTGTCACAGGCAGCATTGTTGCTTTAATTACTGTCCTCGTTACGGCTTTCATCAGTCCATGGTCGCTTATCCTAGGTCTACCCATTGCCCTACTTTGCCTGATGTTGCTGATCACCCCTATTCGTCAAAGCATGATCACCAAGCCTGTTTATAAAGCCTTAGGCGGTGCCATGCCAAGCATGAGTGACACCGAGCGTGAAGCACTTGATGCTGGTACTAGCTGGTGGGAAAAAGAGCTGTTTATGGGCGCGCCTGATTGGGATACGTTTGCAAAATACCCCTATCCAGAATTGTCAGAAGAAGAGCAAAGCTTTATAGATAATGAAGTAGAAGTGCTCTGTGCAATGCTTGATGAGTGGCAAATTCATCATGAAGATAAAGAGCTGTCACCAGAGGCGTGGCGATTTATCAAAGCCAATGGCTTTTTGGGTTTAATTATTCCCAAAGAATATGGTGGATTAGAATTTAGCTCATATGCCCAAAGTCGCGTGATGAGTAAGATTGCCTCACGCTCGCCGACTGCTGCAGTGACTTGTATGGTACCAAATTCACTCGGTCCTGGTGAGCTGTTGATGCATTACGGTACCGATGAGCAAAAGCAGCGCTGGCTACCGGGTCTAGCGAAAGGTGAAGAGGTTCCGTGCTTTGGCTTGACAGGTCCAGAAGCGGGCTCTGATGCCGGTGCGATTCCGGATACTGGGGTGGTTTGTTATGGCATGCATGAAGGTGAGCAAGTGCTTGGTCTACGCATGAATTTCTCTAAGCGTTGGATTACTTTAGCCCCTATCGCAACAGTAGTAGGTTTAGCATTTAAAATGCACGACCCCGAAGGTTTACTTGGTGATCTTGAAAAAACCGATTACGGTATTACTTGTGCGCTGGTTCCAGCCAGCCACCAAGGGGTCATTATCGGTCCACGCCACAATCCAATCGGTTCGCCATTTATGAATGGCACAGTCGATGGTCAAGATGTCTTTATACCGCTAGATTATATTATTGGTGGAGTGGAAAATGCAGGTCGCGGTTGGCGCATGCTGATGGAATGCTTGGGTGTCGGTCGCGGAATCTCATTGCCTGCCCTATCGACTTCTGCCAGTGAAATGAGCTATTTGTCGGTTGGTGCCTTTGCAAAGGTTCGTGAGCAATTTAAAATATCCGTCGGAAAATTTGAAGGCGTGCAAGATGCCACCAGCCGCATTGCCAGTAATACTTATATGTTAGAAGCTTTTAGGCATCTGGTGACTTGTGGTCTAAACCAAGGTGGTACACCATCAGTGATGACAGCAATGGCAAAATACTATGCCACTGAGACCATGCGTTCAGTGATTAATGATGGTATGGATGTCGTTGGTGGTCGCGCAGTACAAATGGGACCACGCAACTTTTTAGCAATTCCTTATCAAGCGATCCCAGTATCAATTACCGTTGAGGGCGCAAATATATTGACGCGCTCGTTGATGATTTTTGGTCAAGGGGCGATGCGCTGTCACCCTTATCTATTCGATGAGTTGCAGCTACTACAAAGCGAAGATAAAGAAGGCGCACTCAAGCAATTCGACAATTTATTCTTTAAGCATTTGGGCTATACCTTTAATCGCGGTGCGAAAGCGTTCGTAGCAGGCTATGTTGGTGGCAGCAATGATGCGCCAAATTTTGCAGATAATTTTACCCGTCCCTATTACAAAGACATTAACCGCTTAAGCGCAGGCTTTGCTTTAACTGCTGACATGTCTTTAGGGTTATTGGCTGGTGATTTAAAACGCAAAGAGATGCTATCTGGGCGCTTAGCAGACATCCACTCTCATCTATTTATCTGTACAGCTATTTTGCAGTTCTATGAATATGGCAGCAAATCAGTCGCTGAGCGCTTGCATGCTGAAGTGGCGCTAAAAAATAGCCTTTATACTATCCAAGAAGCATTCCTATCTTTATTTGCCAATTTTCCAAATCAGTTTGCAGCCAAATTAGTGAGCTTTGTGACTTTTCCCAGTGGTCGTATCTTTGCCCCAGTGAGTGATGAATTAAAACGCCAACTGGGTGATACGTTTATGGATGATTTTGAAGCAAATCCCTTCCGCGACTATCTTAAAACCATGGTTTATTATAATACTGAGCCGGATGATGTCACAGGGCGTATGGAGCATGCTTATCAAATACTGCTCGAAGTCGAACCTTTATGGCAGAAATTTAAAAAAGCAGAACATAAAGACAGTTTTGAAGGTTTAACTTTTGAAGATCATGTGGTCTATGCCAGTCAAAATGGCGACATTACTGAAGAAGAAGCTGAACAGTTAATAACCTATAATTCTATACGCTATGATTCCTTATTGACCGATACATTTGATAAGCATTTATCAAAAGTTCAAGAACGTGCTAACCCACACAGTTTAGAGAACGCTGTACATAGGCTAACTGACTATGCTGAACTAAAAAGCGATGCTCAGTTAAAAAACAATGCTCAGTTAAATCAGGTATTGAACCCTGATAATCTGCAGCAGACCTCTGAAAATATCGCATCAATGGATTCAATGCCAGACAATAACCAACCAACAGGAGATGCTAACCCTGATCATGGCTATGAGAGTGATGGCGATGTAAAAATGGTCAATGAACAAGATACCGCCAAGGAAATTAATGCACAGACTGATTTTCAGGATTCACATCCTGAAATAGAAGCCCTTGGCTCGCGTCACCGTGATGCAGCATCGCATCTAAATGAACGTATGAGTTATAACCATAGATTAAACAAAGATAAATTTGCTAGCACAAGTAGGGAGCAAGACAATCACGAGCAGCAAACAGAAACCAGTGACCCTACATGGAAAGATGGTTTGCGCCGTGGCGAAAACGACAATGTCTAACTAGGATTGATCTACCTATCGCCATTTATCTATATTGATTGAAGCAAGTGAGGTGGTCTCATCAGAGTCATCTCGCTTTTTTATTTTATCGCTCATATTATTTTTTTATGCTCCTTCAACAACGCTTCATTCAGTCAAATTCATATGAATTTTTGACAGATGAAAAATCCGAACATACTAATATTATAATGTCACGTTATTTAAGTCATAAAAAAATCTTGCAGTATCCCTAGCTATTCTTTTATATTGTCCCCCAAAATCTGACTTAAAGGTCAGTTCATATATTTATAGACGTCACAGTAACAGTCATGACAGCAATCTTGCACTCATATTGAGCGCGCTATTGTGTCTATTGCTGTGCGTAACGGACACCAAGGATAGCGTTTATGTGGAAAAATATGGGTTTGACCGGCAAAATTATTGTTGCCATGGTGCTCGGTATTATACTGGGTCTATTTATAAACTACTCTGGCTTGAACACGGAAGGCAGCTTTGTTAATAATTATGTCACCAACGGTTTTCTTGCCATTGTCGGTAAGCTGTTTGTTAACTCGCTAAAAATGCTCGTCGTGCCACTGGTCTTGATTTCACTGATCTGCGGCGTATGCGGTATCGGTGATATTCGTCTATTAGGACGTATTGGTACCAAAACCTTTTTCATCTATATGGTGACGACAGCACTGGCGATTGCAACTGCTATTGGGCTTGGCGTACTGTTTGGTATCGGCAAAGGCATGAATATAGCAACAGAGGCGGCGTTTGAAGCTGAGAAAGCGCCACCACTACTTGATGTATTTTCCAATATTATTCCCTCTAACCCCATCAGTGCGATGGCAAACGGCGACATGCTATCAATTATCTTCTTTGCCGTTCTGATTGGTATTAGTATTTTGATGGTAGGAAAACCCGCTAAAGGCTTGGTTCAAAGTTTAGAGCTAATCAATGAAGTCATCTTAAAAATGGTGACTATCATTATGAATCTTGCACCATATGGTGTCTTTGCGCTATTGACCAAAGCCATGGCAGAGCTTGGCTTAGACCTGATTTGGTCATTACTTGGTTATGTTGCGGTACTGGTTGGCTCACTTGCATTCCATTTCTTTGTGACCATGATGATTGTCCTCAAGCTGTCTTCAGGCTTGTCAGTCAGAACGTTTTTGGCAAAAATGCGCGAAGTACAGATTTTTGCTTTTAGTACTTCAAGCTCGAATGCAACGATTCCAATTACCTTGCGTACGGTCACCAAGCGCATGGGTGTTAATAACTCAGTTGCTTCATTCACTATCCCTTTTGGCGCGACGATCAACATGGATGGTACAGCCATCATGCAAGGCACAGCGACCATTTTTATTGCCAATATTTATGGTATCGACTTGGGTATAACTGAGTATTTGACCGTTATTTTGATGTCAGTGCTCGCCTCTGTCGGTACGGCAGGTGTTCCGGGTGTTGGTCTAATCATGCTGTCAATGGTATTTGCCCAAGTCGGTCTACCGATTGAAGGTATTGGTCTTATTTTAGGGGTCGACCGTATCCTTGATATGTTACGTACAGCAGTCAATGTCGGCGGTGATGCTGCGGTGACCGCTATCGTCGCAAAATCAGAAGGTAAAATGGATTTAGCGATTTATAACGATCCTGATGCTGGCTCAAAAGATGTCTTTGACGGTCATATCGATGAGAACAGCGAACGCGAATTCTCTGAAGTCTTTAGTGATGGCATTATGGGCAGCGAGTATGACGATGTTAAGCGCGGCTAATCGTGATCAGTGACTGCCTATAAATAAGTCATAAAAAAACCTCAGCCGATTGGTCTGAGGTTTTTTTATGCAGCAAGTACGTTTTTAGACCAAGAGTTGCATTCTTCTTTATCAATCTACCCTCCACTAACCGAGTACATATTTAGTCACCATCACAAGACAAACCAATACAATCATGGGACGAATGAGTCTACTGCCACCTTTTACTACCATATGCGAGCCAAAATACGCCCCTATAGTTTGCCCTACCATCATCGCCAGCCCTACTGTCCACAATACATTACCGCCCAATATAAAGAAGATTAATGAGCCAATATTGGTCGATAAATTCAGTACCTTTGCCGCACCAGTTGCTTCGATAATTTTTCGACCACGTAATGCCACATTGCCAAGCGCAAAAAACATACCTGTCCCAGGCCCCATATAGCCGTCATAAAAACCAATTAAAGGGGCGGCAATTTTTTGCCAAGCACCTTCTGAGATACGAGGGGCAGCTTCCACTTCACCAAGTTTGGGAGCAAACAAAGTATAGATACCAATGGCTGCAATCAAAAATGGAATCAGCTTTTCTAACAAGTCAGGTGGCGATAACTGCACCGCGATTGAGCCAAAGATAGAGCCAATAAAAGCCGCAATAATCGCTGTTTTAATATTCTTGGGTTTAACCACACCCTTTCTAATCATGGTAATAGACGCTGCTAGTGCCCCTGATGCTGCTTGTAGCTTATTGGTACCCAGTGTCAATACAGGCGGAATATTGGCAAGTAGCATGGCAGGAATGGTCAACAAACCACCGCCACCAGCAATAGCATCGATAAAACCTGCCAACGCGGCTACAGCGGTCAACATTAAAATAACTTCAATAGAAAGGGATACGTCCATGACACTGACCTGCAAAATTTATGATATAAGAGACACAAGCCTTAAAACATTCAACCAATTCTACTTTTTAGCAGCATTTTTTTAGCAATATTTTTTGATAGTATGTTTTTAGAAACGCTCATTTAAAAATAGTTGGATGAATATCAGGCAAAAAATATGGATAGATAATGTGTATATTATTTTGATAACGGCTAATGCTATAAGAGTCAAATCCAATGCTAACCGTTACGTAAAGCGGCTTATTATAAAGATAAAACTGCGAAAAAAGCCATAACCCTAGCAAAGTCTGCTAGATTTATCGCACAAGGTACTTTAAAAAAAGCTTTTTTCGTCATGAAGCTTTCAAGTTAAAAGGTAAAACCGGTAACCTATTTCATTTGTTTATATGAATAAGAATATGAGAAACTAGGGATATACGTCTATTACACTGGTATTATAAACATCAGTGCTAACAAAGACTCGTCCCCATATGTGGTCGCGTACTTAAGGCGGAGCCATTACAGACATACAAGAATACTTGAGCTTTTGAATACTTTCGCACGTTTTATTTAGTTAATGAGGACAATATGGCAATACATAAAATCAGAGCGTTTTTTAATCTCGAGGCTTCGGGCGGTATCGTCCTAGCGCTGGCAGCTATCGCAGCAATGATTATTGCTAATACTTCTCTAAATACGTGGTACGAATCCTTTATTCACGCACCTGTCGCTATTCAAATTGGCAGCTTCTCAATCGCTAAAGATGCGCATCATTGGATTAATGATGGCTTGATGGCAGTGTTCTTCTTTTTAGTGGGACTTGAGCTTAAGCGTGAAGTGTTAATCGGCGAGCTGTCCAATGTAAAGCAAATTATCTTGCCAGCAGGGGCGGCTCTTGGCGGCATGATCATGCCAGCCATCGTCTATCTGTTTTTTAACTATAATGAACCTGAGTTTTGGCGAGGTTGGGCGATTCCTGCCGCAACCGATATCGCCTTTGCTCTTGGTATTTTGAGTTTACTTGGTAATCGCGTACCCAACTCATTAAAAGTATTCTTAGTCTCGATTGCTATTTTTGATGATATCGGCGCGATTATTATCATTGCTTTATTTTATAC
Organism: Psychrobacter sp. S4(2024); assembly: GCF_036861305.1. NCBI lineage: Bacteria > Pseudomonadati > Pseudomonadota > Gammaproteobacteria > Moraxellales > Moraxellaceae > Psychrobacter > Psychrobacter sp. S4(2024). The sequence continues at coordinate 954,116 of NZ_JAZAQR010000001.1, forward strand.
CAATGATTTATCGCTTGGTTCACTGGCTATCGCGGGCTTATGTCTGCCGTTTTTATATCTGCTTAATCGCCGTAACGTTACTAGCATAACTCCTTATTTGCTAATTGGCGTTATCATGTGGGTTGCCGTACTCAAATCCGGTATCCATGCAACATTAGCTGGGGTTGTATTGGCGCTATTTATTCCTTTATTTGATCGCACTGACCCTGAGCATTCCCCGCTTGAAGAGCTTGAGCACGACCTACAAAACACCGTTTCTTACGGTATCCTGCCATTGTTTGCTTTTGCCAATGCGGGCATTTCGCTTAAGGGCGCAGGGTTTGGTGAGCTGTTTCATTCTGTGCCGCTTGGTATTGCCGCCGGACTGTTCATCGGTAAACAAGTAGGCGTCATGCTGATGTGCTGGTTAATCTTTAAACTGGGCATTTCTACTATGCCAAAAGGCATGAACTTTAAGCAAATCTATGGCGCAGCATTGTTATGTGGTGTGGGCTTTACCATGAGTTTGTTTATCGGTGGGCTTGCATTTGCCGGTGAGACGCCATTATTTGATGAGCGTTTGGGTATCATTATGGGTTCAATCGTCTCTGGTATCGCAGGTTATATGATGCTCAAAGCCACTTTAAAAGATGAGGTTAATGTAACCTCTGTAGACTTAACGCGCCATTCTTAATGTACGATTGAGCTACTTTATCCCAAAGTAGTTCAATCAACTTAATAAAAAGCAGTTGCTACAGAGTTGCTCATAAATATGCATTCCATCGACATCTCTAAAAAAATCGCTAAAACAAGTGCAGCCAGTGCTCGGCAAGGTGCAGGCTGTCATCAAGCGCCTGTTTCTTATCAGCGTCATGGACGCACCACTGCCATTGATGATCATAGTGATCTGCAAGTATTAAAACGCATTAAGCACTATCTACTGCCAAAAGACTTTGTCATATCGCAAGATTTGTTAGAGGAAATAGTTGCAGGCTACGATATTGGCGATCCAATAGCAGATGATCTAGCCTCTGATGGCATTCGTTTTGCCAAGCCATTACAGCAGTTTATTCTTGATAAGAAAGCGGACTCTAACCTCAAGAATAATTCCTCATTCAACGCATTAACTGAACAATTTAGTCGCCATCCCGATTGGTTTGATCCTAAGCTTGCCCAAATCGGCGCGGTTGCCTATCGCCGTTATCCACTGATGCTGATTTGGTTGTTGCGTAATGTGGCCCTTATGGCAGGCTATAGTATACCTGCCTTATCGCTACCGCTGATTCAGACTGGCGCACTGATGCATGACGCTTTACCAAGATTGATGCGTACCTACGCCTATATCTTGGCGGTCTCTGAGCACCCTCAATTACATTTAGATTCAGAGCATAGCAAACCTAATATTGAACGAGTATTGGCTATTGGCTCTGAAGGTTGGCAGCAGTCCATTAAAGTACGTCAAATACATACCTCAGTACGACAGAACTTGCTCAAAGGTAAAGGCAATGCTGCTAAAGGCGTCATACCAGATGCCAACCAACATCACAACCCAGATGGCAGCTGGAATACCGCATATTGGGGTATTCCTATCAATCAAACCGATATGATTGCTACTCATTTGCAGTTTTCACTGTTGATTATGCGCGGATTAAGATTGCTTGGCGCCCGTATTAGCACTGAGGAAGCAGAAGGCATTTTGCATTTATGGAATCTTGCCAGTTATTGGATGGGAGTTGATTTGCAGCGACTGCCAAAAGATGAAGCCGCCTGTTGGGAATGGCTCTATACCTATTTGTCGATTCAGCAGCTTGATTTTAAAATGGGACGACCACTGGCAAAAGCCCTACACGATTTGCCACGTCAGCTGATGGGTGAGGACAATCGCCGTGGGCGTTTTGTTGAGATGGTCAATGCCAGCGTGACCCGTACCTTGGTTGGTGATGATATTGGCGATGGGCTAAACCTGCCAAAATCAAAAATACGCTTTGGCGTATTGTCATCCGTGCCGATTCTATTTGCCCTCGATACTGCCCGTCAACACAATAGTAGAGTCGCCCACAAGCTAGAAGCATTTCGTGCTAAACGCCAAGACAATATGAACTGGTGGTTAAAGAAAAATGATGAGTATTATAAATAGAATGCATTCATTTATTATCACTAACATTTATAATAACGATCCTCCTTCGCCAAAAACATGATTATTAGCGAGTATCTAACACTTCTATGATCGAGTATCTTGTATGCGGTAATACCACTCTAGCTGCCGATCAAACCCTGTTTCTAATAAACTGGCAATGACTCGTCCCGTCAGACCCCACACTGTTTCGCCATCTACTTGCCAGCTTGGTGTCAGAAGCGTTGCTGCCTGATCTTGCAATGTATATTCTATAGAATATTCGACTGTCGGCTGAGTTAATAAAGTCTCAAAATCTGCCCAAAAAATGCGTGATATCTCCCCAAGCTCTGGCACCAAAAGCAGATCTGGCGCAATCAGTGCCACAATAGGACGTACACTCATACCACTTTTAGAGGTTTGGATAGGCAATTGACCAAGCAGCTGAACTTTATTAGGCGGTAGCGCAGTTTCCTCGCAAGCCTCACGTAGGGCGGTAACGACATTGTTACCATCACCTACTTCATGTTTGCCACCAGCACAGGATACCTCGCCAGCATGACTGTTCATATGAGCAGCGCGGCGAGTCAGCAGCAGCTTAGGATGGCGCTCATGAGTGATAGCGACCAAGATAGAGGCATCGGCGATTGGGGTTTGATAAAGACTATTTAAAATACGGGCACTGCGCGAATGGTCGTGAGAGTCATAAAGTGCGGGACTAGCAATAGCTTTTAAGGTCTCGTGCTGCACCCGTTCAGCCAACTTTCTGATCGTGGGATAACGTATAAAATCTGGTACAGCGACTGTCATTTCATCAAAACGTACGGACTGTGAGGGATTTAGCATTATAATTGCCCTGTTTTTTTATCAGTATTAGCCATCAAAGCGTTGAATCGTTGCAGCAAGCAGATTGCGACAACCGTCAGACAGACATGGTCTTTTATCATTGTACGACTACAATTGGTCCTCATGGATCAAGGGTGTCGTTCATATATTATTTAGGAAATGCTCGTGGATAAGATTTTTTCATTACATAAAATGCAGGGCAAAACTGATGATTGCCCGCAAAGATTGCCATTAGTCATCATTGCTATTGCTTGGGCTGGCGGAACATTTGCCACTGCTGTATTGGCATTACTGGGAAATTGGCAAAATATCGCGATGATTTTGGGCTCATTTGGCGCCAGCTGCCTGCTTATTTTTGCTTATCCAGAAAGCCCTTTTGCTCAACCAAGAAACATTGTCGGTGGTCATCTTATTACTACCTTTACTGGCTTAGCTTTTATGTCTTTATTTGGAGTTGAGTGGTGGAGCTTGTCCCTTGCCGTTGGTACGGCAATTGCTCTCATGTTACTGCTGCGCGTACCGCATCCACCTGCAGGATCCAATCCATTGATTGTGATGCTCGGCGGCGTAAAGTGGCATTTTTTGCTCACTCCGACGCTAGTAGGTGCCCTTGCCTTAGTAGTGGTAGCGCTCATTTACAATAACATTGGTCGTGGCAGACACTACCCGCGCTATTGGTAACATAGTCAATTTAAAATAGAGTCACTTATAGCCTAGCGCAATCTGATAATAACTGCATACCTTTTGTGTGACTGATAGGCTTGGTCCATTCTGTTAGCACACAAGGAATTCCAACGGTGATTCAACTCACAAAATACGCTGTTATTATCATTGCCAGTATGAGGAAGATTTGTGTTATCTTAATATAAACGGCGATTGTCAGATAATAATCTGATATTCGATAGCCCTAGTATCTGATACAACAACCTGATACAACAACAATTATAAATCTTAAAATTATACGTCTTAAAGTAACCTTATCTCTCTCATTTCATTATATAAGGCAGTCGATATGCGCTATTGTCTACAATGCGGTTGTGAAGCAGAACGCAAAATACCAGCTACGGATAATATACCGCGTTTGGTATGCCCAAACTGTCATTATATTCATTATGAAAACCCAAAGATAATTTGTGGTTCACTGGTCGTCCATAAACATCGGGTGCTGCTCTGTCGACGCGCAATCGAGCCGCAGTATGGCTTGTGGACGTTACCTGCAGGCTTTATGGAAAACGGCGAAACCATGGCCGAAGGTGCAGCGCGTGAGAGCTTTGAAGAGGCTGACGCGGTCGTGATCAATCCACATTTATATTGCTTGTATGACATTCCAGATATTGGTCAAATCTATAGCATCTATATCACCGAACTAAAAGACGGTGCTTATGGTATCGGCTCTGAAAGTCTTGATTGTGCGTTATTCACAGAAGAAGACATTCCTTGGGATAAGCTTGCGTTTGAAGCGGTACGCCGTACCCTAAAAAGCTATTTTGCAGACCGTCAACATTACGACAGTTATGATCAATTCCCAATTCATCAAGAGATCATTGGCAAAGACCAAGCCATTAAGCGCTATTAATAACGAAGCTGGCTAAAGAGCTGACTTACAAAAGCAAGTAGTAAAGACCGTTGATAAGAATTAAGCTCAAATCTTATCAACGGTTTTTTATTGCCTAATGTTAACCGCTTAAGCTAAGTCGCGAGGATACCATGCTGACACTACAACACTCTTTTGCCCTATTACCGCTAACTTTAGCCCTAGGGCTGACGAGTGTAAGCGGTCATGCTGAAAGCACTTCTTTAACCGCCAAAGAATCAGACCCGCAAAAGCTCGGCTGGATGCAAGGTTTCCCGCCTCCAAAAGACAAGCTAATCACTCAACCACAGTCTGACTTTTTTAGCTTTCCCAAACTGCGTTGGACAGTCTGTCATATTCGAGAGCTAATGCCCACTACCGAAGTCAGTCGCGGTATCGGTGCACCATCCAAACTTGACTATGCACTCGATAAAAATATTGATGCCATTACCTTTACCCCAACCAATAGCAAACGTCCTATGACATGGCGGCAGTCACTTGATGCCAACTATACAGACGGCATTATGATCATGCATCATGGCAAGGTCGTCTATGAGCGTCAAAATGGTTGCCTCAATGAGCTGGGTAATCACGCCGCAATGTCTATGACCAAGTCAATGACAGGACTACTAGCAGAAATCCTCGTCACCGAAGGTAAGCTTGATGATAAGGCATTGGTTGCCTCTATTATTCCTGAGCTGGCAAAAAGTGGCTTTGGCGATGCCACCGTACGTCAAGTGATGGATATGACCACGGCACTCGATTATAGTGAAGACTATGCCGATCCTGGCGCAGACATCTGGAAGTATTCAGAAGCGGCAAGCCCGTTACCAAAACCCAAAGGCTATAGCGGACCCAATGGCTATTTCGAATATCTGCAAACGGTACCTAAAAAGGGCGAGCACGGTGTAGAGTTTAACTATCGAACCATCAATAGTGATGCACTCGGCTGGATTATTTCACGCACCACTGGCAAGGCAATCGATGACCTGCTCTCTGAACGTATCTGGCAAAAAATCGGTGCCGAACAAAGCGCGTATATGACGGTCGATGCTAAGGGTACGCCGTTTGCTGGCGGCGGCATCAGTGCAGGTTTGCATGATATGGCACGTATTGGCAGCTTGATGCTCAATAAAGGCGAGATGAATGGTGAGCGCTTATTCCCAACAGCGGTAGTCGATAATATCGAAGCTGGCGGTGATAAAGGCGCATTTGCAAAAGCGGGCTATAAACAGCTCAATAATGGCAGCTATAAAAGTATGTGGTGGCTGTTTAATAATCCCACGCCTATTTATGCAGCACGTGGCGTCCACGGTCAAACGGTCTATGTTGATCCAGCAGCCGATATGGTCATCGTTCGCTTTTCCTCATACCCTGAAGCCAGTAATGGTAAAATCGACCCAACTTCGCTACCTGCCTATAAAGCAGTCGCTAATTACTTAATTAAAAAGTAAGCCTTTAAGAAATAGCGCTTTAAAATACTCAACCAAAACAAAACCGCCGCTTTCAATATAAATACTGGAAGCGGCGGTTTTTTATATAGATACTGATTTTTTACAAGTTAAAAGCTAGCTTTTAATTTTACAGACTTTAAAGCCAAGCTCTTGTACTGCTGCTTCTTTATCATAAGGCGCTAATACCGCGCGGACATGCTTTTGCCCTTGCAGGTATTGCTTAGCAACACGTTGCAAGTCAGCTACTGTTACAGCCAAAATTGCTGCACGCATTTTACGTTGCCAGTCAACACCGCGATGATGCAAATCAGCGAAGCAGGCTTTAATTGCCTCACCTGCTGGAGAGCCTGGCTTATCCATACCTGAGATAATACCTAAGATAGCTTCTTCTAACTGCTCGTCCGTTTGCGGCTCATTCAATAGCCACTCGATACTGGCGTCAAAATGGGCAAAAGTTTCAGCACACTGCGGATCACGGTAGCTAAAGAACTTAAAGGCACAGGCATTGGCATCGTAGCCCGCACCACCGCCATAAGCACCGCCGCGCTCACGAATGGCGCTATGCAGATAGCCATTGCGCAGGTAAGGCGCTAATACCATCAGGGCTACCGTATCAGGATGATCAGCCGTAGGAACGGTATAAGCACTGGCATTATGATAGACATTGGTTGGAACCAGCCATGCCAAATCGTCAACGGCTACTTCTTCTGTTGCAGCTGTGTTTTCACCACTTAATGCAGCATTTAGCGATAATTCCGTAAACTCACTTGGAATATTTGCTTCGATACTCGCATCAGAATTTTTTAACTGCGCTGCAATCTTCGGCGCTTGACTGTCTTTCCAACTCTCAACGATTAAGTTACTCAAGCGTTCAGTTTGTTCGGCTTCGCAAATAATAACCGCGTGCTTAGGCAAACTAATCAAACGCTGATGTAAGTCCATCAAACTCGTCGCAAGCTTATCCCACTGTGCATCATCGCTACTGGCATGGGTTAAGAAGTCTTTTAGCGCATTCAATGCTGGCAGACCACTGCGTACATATTCTAATTGCGCTTGTCGACTCATGCCGCGACTGGCGGTTTGCATGGCATAAGAATGGCCTGAACCAGCAAGGTTTGATTGCCAACCTGCTTGACGCTGCTGCAAGATTTCTTTGATACGATCATGCTCACTAAAGATACTGTGTTCCATGACTTCTTTGAGTAAATCAATCGCTTCAGGTTTACGATTCAGCGCGCGCGTTGCCACGACGAAATAGCTGCTAATCGCTTGGCTGTCATCGACATTGGTACGCTGACTAACACGCGCCGTCACCCCTGATGAATGCGCCGCTTGTTTGGCCTGCATTTCATGGGCACTAAGAGAATCTGTACCTAGCTCTGATAACAAGCTTAAATAAATAGGCAATAACGGATGATTAATTACTTCATTAACGGGTAGCTCTTCATTCTTATTCTTACCAACCTCATCGGTCAACGGTACGATGATTTGATAATAATACAAGCCGTTAGTGCCCGCTTCATATTCGAATAAGGTGCTCTCTTTGCCGCTTAAATTTACTTGTTTTTGCGTGCCTTGTTTAAAGCTGATATCGGTCGGTACGTCTTCTAGACCTACTTTTGGTAATAAGCTTAAATCATCAGGCGCTGCTTGGCGCACTGCCAAATCAAGCGCTTGTTGTTTTAAGATAGCTTTATCATCAGTGGTCAAATCCATCTCGATGGTATCAAGACGAGTCTGCTCAGCTGCTGCCAAACGGGCTGTTTTTTCACTATCAGGCGTCATTGTGACGCGCACACGATGCTGATTATCAAGCAAATGAGTCTTGATTAAATTCGGTAACCATTGCGCGTCTTTTACTTGCTCGCGTAGCCATTGCAAATGCTCATCAACTTCCCAGACATCGATAGGATTACCATCGTGAATGGCAGTACTAAAGCCTTCTAGCATGAGATTTAGACCATAGGGCATACTATCGCCGCCGATATGACGCTGATCTATCTCAATCTGATGCAAGATAGTTTCAATGGTTTCATCATCAATCGGTTTGCTGGCGACCTTTTCAAGCAAATCAATAATACCCTGCTCTACCGCTTCGGCGTGTTCAGGGTTAGAGCCGCGTAAACCAGTATAAAAGACCATCTCATAATGACTGTCATCCAATCCCAATAACGGACTTGGTGCTTTGCCTAGTGGGTGGCTGTCCAAATACGCACGCAACGGCGAGCCAGCATGCTCAATCAATACACCTTCTAAGAGACGCAGTGCCAAACGCTGCTTCGGATCAGTAATCGATGGTAATAACCATGCAAGTACGTGATGCGTTTGATCGGGACCCGCTTCATCAGCCGTATAAGTATCGACCGCGCTAATCGGCGCAGACAAACGCTGCTCTGGACGCGAAACATGTTTTTTGCCCGCTTCAAACTGAATCAAAGCATCGTCATGGATTTTTGCTTGCGTTTCAGCGACTGGAATATTACCAAAGCTCATAATCACACTGTTTGACGGATGATAATGGCTCTGATGGAATTCAACCAGCTCATTATGAGTCAAGTCTGGGATATCAGCAGGATCACCGCCCGAATTATAATGGTACGTCGTCGTTGGGAACAGATGATGGGCGACCGTATGATACAGCTGGTCAATCTCGCCACTCATTGCGCCTTTCATCTCATTAAAGACAATACCTTTAAACTGTGGCTTGTCATTTTCGTCTAACTCAACACGGATACCTTCTTGGGCAAAATCAAGCGGATGAATATTTGGGAAAAATGACGCGTCAAGATAAACGGCAAGCAAATTAAAGTAGTCGTTTTTATTTTGCGTGGCATACGGATATGCTGTCCAATCAGCCGCCGTCATCGCATTCATAAAGGTATTTAACGAACGCTTAATCATCGAAAAGAACGGGTCACGAACGGGGAACTTCTTCGAGCCGCAGAGTGCCACGTGCTCTAAAATATGCGCTTCGCCTTTTGAATCCATAGGCTGGGTACGAAAGCCCACCAAAAAGGCATTTTCATCACTCGGATGCGCCAAGTGATAATGCATCGCTCCGGTTTTGATATGCTGACTGATCAGCACATCCATCGATAATGCATCGATATGGCGGTGCTCAATCAGCTCAAAGGCAGGATGCAGGGTTAAATCAGCAGTAAATAGCGTGTCAGTCATGGTTATCCTTATGCATTAATTACTTCAGTATCATCTTAGCCAATAACCAAGGTATGAAATCGATATCAGCAATTAAAATAGTAAAATTTATATTTATAAAAAGATCGCTTTGAATAAACAATTAAAGTTATCAAAGCCTCATAGTTCATCTTCGAATTGAATGGCATTTATCAGCTAAAAAGAATTTGCCTAACGACAGTAGATGGGGCTAATACGCTAGTAAGTCAAGACAGTGGGTGGAGAAAAACACTAAGTCATCAAGAATAATGGATAAAGATAGCGCCCGATTTAACAAAGCCTACTTAACAGCAGTCATTAGTAGTGCTATAGTTAAAATCATCTGCCACAAGGAAGGAGCCGCTCATGAGTTACCAACATATTTTATTGGTCACCGATTTACTATCCGATGCTGACTTGGTTGCTCAAAAAGCCAAGCGTATCGTTGATAATCGTCCTGACTCCAAATTATCGGTATTACATATCGTAAAAGATACCATGGTTGGCTTTGGCTACGAGCTGGTGCCTGCCTCAAGCTTATATGATGAGATTGATGATGAGCGTTGCCAAGAAGCGCGTGCAAAACTGGCGCAGTTTTTGGATCGTAATGACTTACATGTGGTCAACTCTGAAGTGACAACTGCCATCTCAAATAGTGAAGGCATCGTCAACTATTGCCATAAGAATGACGTTGATTTATTGGTTATTGGTCGTCATGAACGTCATGGGATAGCAGCTTGGCTTAGTGGCGCAACGGCAGATAATATCTTGCCAAATGTACCTTGTGACAGCTTAGTTGTGAGACTTGATAAGCCGGTCAATAAATAAGTATAAGCATAGAATTAATACAGTCGATACTAAATAAGGTGAATGCACTTTATTATAGGGCGAAACTGGTACAAATTTTTCTTGCGTGCTGTGGCTGCGCCGACAGAGGCTACAAAAATTTATTCCAGTTTCGCCATATTTTTTAATACGGAATTGACTATAGCTACCTTTAAACACGATCCTCTTGAATAATATCAATAAAGCTTTGCCAAATCGGGCTTTGATGGCGCGCTTTATGCCATAACAGCCACCATGTACGTGACAAATCAATTCCTGCAACCTGTACTTGTACCAACTTCCCTGTTGCAAGCTCTGCTTCAATGACGTGCTGTGACAGGCACCCAAGTCCAATATCAGCGCTGACCATATGCTTAATCGCCTCCGACTGCTGTATTGCCATAATCACCTCAGCATTGGGCAAATGCTGCAATAATTGCTCATCGATGATCTGCCGCGTACCAGACCCCGCTTCTCGTACCAATAGTGGTAGCGTTGATAATTGCTCAATGCTCAACTCATAACAATGATTGGCATCGTTATAGCTAGCCACATTCTTAAGCCATTTGCTGTTGTGCTTAGCAAAAATCATCAATGTATCAGTGCGCCACACGCGCTGCTCAATCACCTTCATATCTACTGGGCGCGGCATACCTTCGACCAAAGCAATATCAATATTCAGCTGCTCAATCTCTGCTACCACTTCTTGGGTATTGGCAATATACATATCTACTTGCGCATCTGGTAGCACCTTATAAAGCTCCGCTAATAGCGGCGGCAGTACATAATTGCCAATGGTGGTACTCGCACCAATGTGAATCTGCCCTACTTGCGATTTATGATAATTCTCAAGCGTCAACGACTGCCCCAAGATTGATTGCGCCTGTATATAAATAGGATGGGCATTGGGATGCTGATTAAGCCGGCGCCCGACGCGCTCAAACAATGGCATCTGTAACCTTGACTCAAGCTCAGTCAGCGCACTACTGACCGCTGATTGTGACAAATGCAGTGCTTCACTAGCACGGCTGGTGCTACCTGTCTGATAGATACTGACAAAGACCGCTAACTGCTTGAGGGTAATCTTCGGTACTGTCTGTACGGCTTTTTTCATGAGAACATCTACCCCTTACCTTTTTTAATAGTCTTTTCATTCTCAAGTTAAAAAATGACTGAAATCAATTTATTGACCTATATATTACTGACCCATAAAATCGATAATTTCTATCTTATTAATCTGTTTTTATTATATATAGCACTGCATTATAATGCATATTCATAAGCTTATGCTATTTTCGATTAACGAGAATAACAGCCTTATAAAGATTAGTAGGAATACCTAGAATTCTATCAATAGGACCGTCCGTCATGAACGCTTTAATGCAGTCAGTAAATAGATATGTTCCACACAGACGCCATTTTGCAGGGCTTATCGCTGTGTTAATTGGGAGCTTATTTTGTTTGTGGCTGAATAGCAGTTTGAACATCTGGACGAACGGGCGTATCGTGGGACTGTCATCGCTCACGTTAGCGATTTTAATCGGCATGATACTTGGCAATACGGTCTATACCAATTTTTCTGAGCGTTTGAACGAAGGGGTTTGTTTTGCTAAAGGGCACATTTTAAGACTCGCTATTATGTTCTATGGTTTTAAATTAACCCTCACTCAAGTAGCGAGTGTCGGTCTACCGGCGGTGATGAGCGATGCGCTAGTACTAACGTCGACCTTCCTCCTAACCTATTGGATAGGTATCAAATTATTAAAAATTGATAAACAAACCACGCTATTGATAGGCTCAGGTGCCAGTATCTGCGGTGCCGCAGCTGTTATCGCTGCCGACCCAATCGTCAAAGCAGAAGCGCATAAAGTTACTATTGCGGTCGCTACAGTGGTCGTCTTTGGCACAATTTCTATGCTGCTCTACCCCTTTCTCTATCATCTTGGTTGGTTGCAACCTTGGCTGAGTGCCAAACAGTATGGGATCTATACTGGCGCAACCATCCATGAAGTGGCGCAAGTCGTCGTCGCTGGTAACGCAGTCAGTCCTGAAGTGGGTGATACAGCTGTTGTCACCAAGATGATTCGCGTCATGATGCTCGCCCCTTTCTTACTGGTATTGTCTTTTGCTCTGACCAAAAGCTGTAGCGAAAATGGTGAAAGTGCTTCATTTATGAGCCGTATTAAAGAAGTCAAAGTCCCTTGGTTTGCCTTTATATTTATTGCCATCGTCTTATTGCACACTTGGGTGCCGATGACCGCAAGCTTTGAGCGTAGTATGGTCATGCTAGATGATGTGCTGCTCACCATGGCGATGTTTGCGCTGGGCTTAACGACTCATCTGAGCGCTATTAAACAAGCTGGCGTGAAGCCACTGATCTTGGGTGCTATTATGTTTGCTTGGCTGATCGTTGGAGGTGGTCTAATTAATATTGGTATTAGCTTGATTGGCTAAAGTAAACTACCAAACATCCTTGCCGCTCGTTATCATTCTTGCTGTGAGTTATATAGATCAAAAATGCCGACGACCAGCATAGTCATCGGCATTTTTGGTTTATCGGCTGATTTAAAAGCCACTCAACATAAAGCGCACGTTATAGATATTAAGCCATTAATTGTAAATAGCTTATACTAAATCGTGGACGAAAAAAAACGAACCCGAAGGTTCGCTTTTTTTTCATCTTGCTCTAAGCGTCTATAAAGACAGATTAGATAGCAACGATGTTATGGGCTTGTGGGCCTTTTTGACCTTGAGTTACAGTGAACTCAACTTCTTGGCCTTCAGCTAAAGTTTTGAAACCTGAACCAGTGATTTCGCTGTAATGAGCAAAAACGTCTGCGCCAGTTTCTGGAGCGATAAAACCAAAGCCTTTAGCTTCGTTGAACCACTTAACTGTACCTTTTTGAGTATCTGACATATTGATAATCCTACTTTTAAATTTATTAATGGTCTAGTGACCGGTAACGCTTGCAAATAGCTACTGAACGATAAATATTAAAACGAAGGATTATAACTAATACTACGAGGTAATGATTTGGTGCAGAACTGCTCTTAAGCTTGGAAGTATTATAAGGGCAAGATCCCATTTTCGCAAGTATTATCTTAGGTTTCATGTAACCAAAGCCACTTTTTGACTGTTTTTCGCCCTAAAATCAACGCATTTTAGGCATTTGGCAAACGGAACAAATAGACCGCTACCCCAGTACAGACCGTGGCTACCAGCCAAGCTACCCACATCATATCAGCAGGAATGTTAAAAAATAACATTGTTGTTGAAATTGCCATCATTATCGTCGCTAGCCACTTGCCATATAAAGGTACAGCATGGCGGTCTTCCCAATCTCGGACGAATTTACCAAAATATTTATGATTAATCAGCCAAAAATGAAAGCGTCGTGAGCTACGCGCCCAACACCCTGCCGCTAGTAAGATAAAAGGTGCGGTCGGCATGACAGGTAATAATACGCCAATGATACCCAAGGCAAAAAACAACCAACCAAATATCAAAAACATCCAACGCACCGTTGGATTGTTATGTTGATTGGTCTTGGGTCGATAATAGAAAGATTTTTTTGATTGAGTCATGATAGTTTTATCAGTCAGTGTGAGACATTAGGTCATCAGGTATGGACTACCTATATAAGCTATCAAAGATAAAGAAATTGAAACCTAGGTTCAAGACTGATTTTGCACGGTTTTGCTACCGATACGTAGCTTGTTTAGCAGTTAGGTAAATATCGGCCACTATTCACTATGGTTTGGCAGGATAGCTTTCCCAGTAGTCTGCGATTGCCTTTGGAAAACAGTATTCTTTTGGCATCACTGTAATCGCGATGGGTACTAATATGGATTTGGTCACACCGCCGATACTGTCACAAGTGGCATCGGTAGGTACGTCATAATAAATCACGCGCAACGTATTCTGCGGACAGAGGTCTGAGCACTGAAAGGATTTGACCACTTCGATACCGTTATGCACGCCAATGATCCACTGCTGCGCGCCTTCGGTTGGCGCTGATTCTTTTTGCTGGGCAACTCGAATAAGATCAGCATCTGTTAAGGTGTTTTCATTGGTAGGTAAAGAGACACAAGCGCTTAGAATTAAAGACAAGGCGCTTAAAGTGAGGACTTTTGTAGTTGATGTTGTTTTCATGCTGAACATGGCGGTTACTCCCCATTTATGATGTTATCAATCCAATCTTACGAGCTTCTTTGAGCCATGTCGGAAACTTTTCTAGCATGTTTTCATATAAGGCTTCTTCGCTAATATCATCCAAATCATCGAGTTCAAAAAAGTCGCAATTATCAATCACGCGCCCTGCCATGTCGTCTAGTTTTTTTAGGATGCCATAACCACGACCACCCAAGCCCACGAACTGCCAGAATATCGGTAGTTTCGCCGCGTCAGTCATGACTCTCGTGATACCGCGATTGTCATTTACCCCGCCATCACTGATAAATAGCACGTATATAGGCACATCTAAGCCGTCTTTTTGATAAAATTCAGTGACGGCCTTCATGACCTCTGCTTCATTATTGATACGCGGGCCGAGTGCCCATTTGCGCCAGCCGCCATGAGCGTTGTCAATGAAACCGTCATAGTTGCTCAGCCCTATCTCACCCAAATACTGCGGATCTCGGGCAAACGCCCAGCAGTCTAGCGCCTGGTCGTCATCAAAGCTCACTGCCAATGGCAATATGCGGTTGACCACCTCTTGCACGCGGCCTTTTTTGTACTGTCTGTTCATTGAGCCTGAGGCATCTAACACCAATGCTACCTTTGCGGTTAATTGCTGCAATTGGCGTTTCTCAAGTGATATGGTGGCTTTTTTGGCCAGATTGACCAGTTTTGGCGCTTTGTCTAGCATGACCTTCTCTAACGATGGTTTTGCTTGCACTGGCGTTGCGGTCATCTCTGCTGCTGTCGAGCTACTCTCTTCTACATCGCCACCGAAATGCTGCACGATTGCGGCTAGGCCACCATTAAAGCCTTGCGCGACGTTAGATACTCGCCAAACGCCACTCTTACGATACAGCTGCATCAACATACTGGCTTGCTGCTGGGCAAAATCTGCTGCTTGATATTCTGCCTGCACTTTTTGTGACTGCTGCCAAATGCCAATCTCTAAGGATTGAATTTGATTGAGCGGCGTGTCGGCTGATAATACAAAAAACAAGCTGTCTATATCCGCAGCCAGTTTGGATAAATTAACTTCAAACTCGGCTTGAATACCTTTATTCGCCGTTGGCTGCGACTCATAATGGGTGAGCCTGATTTGCCCGCATGGTGAGGTTGGCTGATTATAAAACACCATGTAATCATCATTGATCAGTTTGCCCGCTGCGTCTAAGGCAAAGCAGCTGATGTCCATTTCTATCGGACTTTGACGAGTGAACTTGAGCGTGATGGGTGCGGTATCGTCAATAGCAAGGTTGCTTAATGGCGCGCGTTGTCCGACGGTGAGATGGTTCATGGTGTTCCTTAACGTTGAGTGTGTCGTTTAACAGATACAACAATTTGCCAAATCAGTATGCCAAACCAAATGTAAAATAATAAGCTGACAAACTCAATACCACTCTTTTTCTCTAAAAACCTGCTGAAAGGTAGTAAATTTTTTGCAACTTCATTAGCTTGAATTGATAAACAGTCCACCCAAGGATGTAAGAAATAATTATAATGTTCAAAGAATGATTCATGAATAGACAATAAACTTGTATAAATTATTAAGCTTAAAAATAGTAAAACACTGGGCTTGATATAACTTCGTCCAAAGTCTGAAATTTCTTCGTTTGCCCGATAGACTAATCTGTCCCATTTGTCACCTTCATCATCAAGCTCTTTTTTATAAACTGCCATTTCTTCAGCAAAAAATTTATTTGCTTCAAGCTTATTACCTACGTCATCAAAAGAATTTTTAATAATTCTGAATGTTTCGCGATTAGTGTTATCTTTTTCAACAATAGCTTTCAGGAAGTTAGGTTGCTCTTTCAGATTAACTCTTTCAAAATCTAACCCTGAATAGAACTTTGCCTCTCTGAAATTTGAAAAGCTTTCAAATGTAGTATATTTAAATACAGCAGTATATTTTTCCTCAGTATTACCCTTTATACCAAATTTAACTTGTTCGAACGCAGCAAAATCCTTAAAAATACTTTTATAAAAGTATGCTTCTATAATTTCACTCTTAAAAGAATCAAAAATACCTTCCACATTTGAGTTTTCAAATTTAAAATCTTCAATTATCCTACTCTTAATTTCAAACTTTGACTCAAACTTAGAATCTATAATGCTAATATTGGAGATAGTCAAATCTTTCCTTTCAAAAATATGACCTCCTTGTTTTATTTCGTCTATATTATCTTCATTAAAACCATTCAATTTTAAACTTAGCTGAAAATAACATTTTTTAATCGATATCTGGTTTATAGTGTAGTATCTTTTAAATTTTAAGAAGTTATTACTCTCTTCTCCTGCTATAAAATCTTTATTGAACTCAGGAAAGTAAAATACATTCTTATTAATATTAACATCCAACATAGTTATTTTTTCATCAAAAATACACTCGTAGAATAAATTTGAATTTATTTCTTTAGAGTGTATTGAGCTCATAACTTCAACATCAGACTGAAAACTGCAGTACATATATCGATATTTATGATCATCCTTCAAATCTGGAAAAGGAGTTATTCTCGCTCCTCTTCTAAAAATACAATGCTCATAGTAAAACTCTGCAAATAGAATCGTACTAGGTGAATTGAATTCACAACTTTTAAATATAACCCTACCTAAATTCTTTAATATCAATATTGCATTTGGGCTCAAACCTTGCATAGCTATGTCTTTAGGAAACTTGATTTCATCCAAAATCAAATCTGTTTTTCTCATATACTCCTTTAAGTTTGAGCTAAGCTCAGTCTCTTTTACCCCTCCTATAAGTCTTAAAAATTCATTACGATCATTACGCTGAGACTCTTGTTCAGCAATAGTTTGCAGGTCACTTGTCTTCCAAAATTTTTGGAAGTTTTTATCAACTTCTTCAAAAATATATTCAGACAGAAAATCGTAAAAAGCTTTTCTGTAATTCCCATACCCGTCATTATGTATTTCTCTTTCAGTGCAGTGCAAGACACATTCCTTCAAATCCTTAAAGCTTTCCTCTTCACACCTAATACCAAATTTATTAATATAAGTACATTGCATAGTTTAATTCTCGTATCTGCATACCATCTAATTATAGTGAATGAAATAAAAAAATACGTCACCATAAGGATGGCAACGCACTATACAATATCTAAGATTACTAATGGAACAAGCTAAGTCATTAAAGAATATCGAGAAATGACTCGCATATTTGCCCATTTTTAAAGGACTCCGATGCTAAGGCCATGCTATTTAGGATTTTGCTTTTTTTACAAAGCCTTCAACTGCTCCATCTGCGCCGTCATCGCGGTCAACTGCCCTTCTAACTCAGCCAGTTTAGCCTTCTCAGCATCGACCACTTCTGCAGGGGCTTTGCTGACAAAGCCTTCATTACCTAGCTTACGTGCGATGCCTTCGGATTGACCTTTCAACTTATCATATGACTTACCCAAACGTGCCAGCTCAGCCGTTGGGTCAATTAGACCTTTCATCGGTACGAGTACCCGTAGCTGACCAACCATACTTGATGACGATAGCGGCACTTCATCACCTTCTTTGACGATCTCTAAGCTCTCGACTTTGGCAAGCGCTTTAAACTGGTTTTTGATACGTGACAGACGCGCATCTTCATCGGCAGAGATATTTTGTAGTAGCACTGGCAGACGTACGGCATTGCCCAGTTTCATCTCACCACGGATGTTACGGACGCTAGCGATTAGCTCCTGTAGCCACGCCATATCCGCCTCAACTTGCTCACTGATTTGTGCCTCATCCGTTTTTGGATAGTCAGCGACCACGATGCTATCGGTGTCTTTGCGATTCAGTAGCGGTGCAACCGTCTGCCAGATTTGCTCGGTCAGATACGGCATGATTGGATGGCTAAAACGTAGCGCCGTCTCTAGCACATGCAGCAATACATAGCGGATTTGCGCTTTGCGTTCGTCAGACACCGAGTCATCATTTAGACTGGCTTTGGCAAGCTCAACATACCAATCACAGTACTCATTCCAGATGAACTCATAGATATCTTGGCTGACCATATCGAGACGATACTGGGCAAAATGCTGATGGATATCGGCAACGGTAGAGTTCAGACGACTCATGATCCATTTTTCTGGTAATTCCCAAACGTCAGGATTCGCCGCTTGGTCGATAGGCTTGGCATTACCTTCGCTATCGACACAGTTCATGAGTACAAAACGGCTGGCGTTCCAGATTTTATTACAGAAGTTACGATAGCCCTCGACACGCTTTAGATCAAAGTTAATATCGCGACCGGTACTGGCAAGGGAGGTAAAGGTAAAGCGCAGTGCATCCGTACCAAAGGCTGGGATGCCTTCTGGGAACTCTTTACGTGTTTGCTTTTCGATTTTGGCCGCGTCTTTCGGATTCATCATGTTGCTGGTACGTTTTTCTACCAGCGCTTCTAGATCGATACCGTCGATTAGGTCAATCGGATCTAAGACGTTACCCTTTGATTTTGACATTTTTTGACCGTTGCCATCACGTACTAGACCATGCACATAGACGGTCTTAAACGGTACTTGCGGCGTGCCATCTTCGTTTTTCACGAAGTGCATGGTCATCATGATCATGCGAGCAACCCAAAAGAAGATAATGTCAAAACCTGTCACCAACACGCTGGTTGGGTGGAAGGTGTCCATTACGCGTGGATCGGCGTTGACGTCTGCCCAGTCAAGCGTACTGAACGTCCATAGACCAGAGCTGAACCATGTATCGAGCACGTCATTATCTTGGCGCAATACGATATCATCGCTTAGATTGTACTTGCTACGCACTTCCGCTTCGTCACGGGCGACATAGATTTCACCCGTCGCATCGTCATACCATGCAGGGATACGATGTCCCCACCACAGCTGACGGCTGATACACCAGTCTTGCAGATCGGTCATCCACGACATATACATGTTTTTGTACTGCGCAGGGACGAACTCGATGCTGCCGTCTTCTACCGCGTCAATCGCAGGCTTGGCCAGCTCTTTAACAGCGACATACCACTGATCGGTCAACCACGGCTCAACGATCGTGCCGCCACGCTCAGCACGCGGGGCTTTTAGTGCGTAGTCCTCGATATCTTCTAGCCAGCCCTGCTCGCCTGCTTGCTCTACAAGGAACTTACGCGCTGCAAAACGCTCAAGTCCTGCATACTCACTAGGCGTGGTCTCTAACGTTGGCTCACGTGTTTGCAAGTCAGGATAGACTTCCATCGATGATAAAATATTGGCGCGCTCATCAAGGATATTAATCAATGGCAAGCTATGGCGACGACCCAATTCATAATCGTTAAAATCATGCGCTGGGGTAATTTTTACGCAGCCCGTACCAAAGTCTTTTTCGACATAATCATCAGCAACGATAGGCACGACACGACCAGTGATTGGTAAAGTAATGGTTTTGCCGACCAAGTGTGCATAACGCTCATCGCTAGGATTGACCGCTACAGCGGTATCACCAAGCAGTGTCTCAGGGCGTGTGGTCGCGACCACTAGATAGTTTTTGCCATCTTGAGTCATCAAGTCTTTGTCAGTGAAATGATAGCGGAAATGCCACAAGCTACCTTTTTCATCATGGTTCTCTACTTCTAAATCAGACAATGCCGTTTGGAACTTAGGATCCCAGTTCACCAGACGCTTACCACGATAAATCAAACCATCGTCGAACAGACGAACGAACACTTCTTTTACCGCATTAGATAGACCATCATCCATGGTAAAGCGCTCACGCGACCAATCAACCGAGCTGCCCAAACGGCGAATTTGGCTAGTGATATTGCCGCCCGACTCTTCTTTCCACTCCCACACTTTATCGATGAAGTCTTCACGCGTCATATCACGGCGCTTAATACCTTGCGCCTCCAAACGACGCTCAACGACCATTTGAGTCGCGATACCCGCATGATCCGTACCTGGCTGCCACAGCGTGTTGTCACCATCCATGCGGTGATAACGGGTGAGCGCATCCATGATCGCGTTGTTAAAACCATGACCCATGTGCAGCGAGCCAGTGACGTTCGGCGGTGGTAGCGCGATAGAAAACGACTCTTCTTTGTCAAAAGTCGGCTGAAAATAGCCGCTTTCTTCCCAACCTTTGTACATACCGGCTTCGACTTCCGCAGGATTATAGGCGCTTTCTAATTGGCTTAGCGCCGCTTGGATCGACTGGGTCAGGTTGGTTTTCGCATTGCTATCAATGCTGGTATCGGTATTAGGATTGCTCATAATAGGGTGATCTTATTGTTGATAATGAATGTGGTCAAAATGAGATAGCGCAAAACGCTATAAAAACAGGAAAAATAGTTGATAGTGTGATTTTAACGCAGATAGGCAGATTTTGTTAGATGCTAAGGTAATTTATCAGCCTTACAGCGCGTCATTACGCCCCTAACACCAGCAAATAGCAGAAAATACCAATAAACAACTCCAATCGGCTGAACTTCCCACAAAATAAATCCTAGTCGTGTTATAAAATACAGGTGATGCGAGAACTTATATAGTTATCGTATAGCATAATAAATGGCGTTTTATCCTAAAATGATAGCCTGATAAATAGCGAGCCAACTGTGTCCCAAGATACTGAGCACAACAATAACAGCCACTCTAAAGCTGACAAGATAGATGATCAGCGCTTGATTGATGAGAGCGCTAATCATCTATCTAGTACTAAAAATAAAGATATTAGCGATGCGGATACGCCAGACGATACTAATGCAAAAGAAAACTTGGAATACGAAGACTTCTCTGAGGATATTAGCAAAGAAGACCAAGAAACCATCAAAAAAGTTGCTAATGATGACAATTTAAGTCAAGCAAAAAGCTATGCCAGTATCTTAGTTGAGCAAGTGATGGATGCCAGAGAAACTTTTGAGCGCTCACTTGGCTCACTATTTACCAGTGCTTTTACCGCTGGCCTTGAGATTGGCATCAGCTTCTTTATGATTTTAGCGGCTTTTGCGCTTTTGAGTGGCGTGCTACCGAGCCATTATGCGGTTGTACTCGCCTCCCTACTTTACCCGATTGGTTTTATCATCGTCGTCATCGGTCAGTCGCTATTATTTACCGAACAAACCTCACTCTTAAGCCTACCTGTGCTCAATAAAATCGAACCTCTCAATAAGCTGCTACGCCTGTGGGGCATTGTCATCGCTGGCAACGTCGTTGGTGGCTGTTTATTTGCGGCATTAATGATAGGTTTAGGTTTAAATATGCAGCTATTTAGCGTCAGCGACATTGATATTTACGCCGAGCATATCTTAGGGTTTAGATGGTGGGTAATATTTGGCAGTGCCATCTTGGCAGGTTGGATGATGGGCGTCACCGCGTGGCTTGTGACCTCAGCGCGCGATACCCTTAGCCGCATCGTCTTGGTGACGCTTATTACTGGCAGTATCGGCTTTTTGGGTTTGCATCATAGTATCGTGGGTAATATCGAAGTATTCTCAGCCTTGCTCTATGGCAATACTGTCAGCTTGGGCCGTTATTTGCTGTTTTTAGCCGTGGTGTTGGTCGGCAATACCGTCGGCGGCGTGGTGTTTGTCGCGATACTTAAAAACCGTACCTTCCTATTCGAATTAGCCAAAGTAAAGGAAGAAACAGCTAAGGATAAGTTAGAAGCACAAAACAATATCCGTGGACCTTACTAGAGATAATTAGTACGGTATTTTTAAATCGGGCGCGTAAATTCCACAACCGCTTTTAACTATAATAATTCCATTGAAAAACAGTACAAGGCTGCTGGGATAAGTTTTACGCCGCCTCTGGCGTGCAAAGCACACAGCAAGCAAGGAAAATTTACCACAGTAGCCCTTTATAACCTTTGTACTTATTTTATTTAGCACTGACTATATCGAAAGCGGTTATGCAGCTTTATAACTAAAAAATTATAATCGAGCAATTGTGAGTGCTTAATTATGATAAACCACACATTTCCGCTTACAGCATACGCGCTGCCAACACACTACTTTCTATCTCAGACTTTCTCAGCTTATTGTGCCGAGCGCTAAATATACGCACCAAAATGCCTGCCGTTAGGAACATTACCAAGGTATAAATAGCTGGCATCATCGACATATCGTAGTTAGATAATAGCGTTAATGCCATAAATATCGACAAGGTACTGTTTTGTAGACCGACTTCTAGCGTCACCGAAGTCCTTTGCGCTAAGTTAAGACCGAACCATTTGCTACTATAATAACCGAGCGCCATGGTTGAGACGTTTAATAATACCGATACAGGGCCGGTAGCGATAAAGGCATCGACAATGATATCGCGTTGTACATAACACAAAAACAGCACTAAAAACGTTAAAAATATCACCCCAAATCGAGACACATAGACTTGTGAGCGATCGGCGACTTTTGGTGCGTAGCGTTTAATCAGCATCCCAATGCTAATAGGTACAATCGTCAGTACCACTAAGGTAAGCACGGTTTTTACTACCGGCAATTCAAACTCACTACCGCTGCCCATAAAATAAATCAATGAAAAACTCAGTACAATGGGAATGGTAAATACCGTAATAACGCTGGCAATCGCTGTCATCGTCACCGACAGCGCCACATCGCCTTTAGCCAAATAGGTAAATAAGTTTGAGGTAGTGCCGCCCGGACACAGAACGAGGAGCATAACTCCGACGGCGTATTCTGGGCGTAATGGCATGATATTAGCTAGGGCAAAGCCAATAATTGGCAACAGTATCAGCTGATTGGTCAAGCCAATACCAACGGCTTTTGGGTATTTTAATACCCGTTTAAAATCATTGGTAATAAGGGTCAAACCCATACCCATCATGATTAAAAACAAGCAAATAGGAATAACAACGCTATTTACTAAGGTGACTAGAGCCAGACTTTCCATAACTACATCCCTGTAGATAAGACCTATTGCTAGGTCAATTTATAATGATTCAATGATGCCTGATTAGCAATCCTTGCTAATACGCTTGTCACTACCTGCTAATGCTTATAGATAACGGACATCACCCGTTTTAAACCATTCTTTTATAGCATATCTCATAGCATGCTATTGCTAACTATCAACAATAATTAAGAATTGATAAGGGGAGTATATAGGGCAAAAGCTAGGTTTAGCTGTTTTATTCAACAACTCGCCAGTCAAATGCAGAATATAGAGATTGAGTAGGAATAAAAGGGATTGTAATGAGATTAAATGAGAGTGTTTAACGTGAGCTTTTGGATAATTTGGATTTTAATAATTGGCGTTAAATACTTTTAGTTAAATAGCTATGACGGTATAAGAAGTTATATTTTGGAAGTATTGATTGAGATTTTGGCAGGAGTATTGCTGAAAGCGTTATTGGGCGCTTTAGCAGAATTTTCAGTACTAAGCACTGCCGTACCGTAAGCGATCGCTTCGACCATACTACCCAATTGATTGATATTACTGACTTCAAGACGCAAACCATAAATATGATTGTAGCCTTTTGCCTGTGCTTGAGTGCGCATACGTACTAGAGCTTCACGGCGGGCACGATCAAGCAAGGTCTCATAGGTGGTGAGATTTTTGCCAAAGAAACTCAGCACTTTGGCAATGACCATTTTAAAATAATCCTGCGCAATAACGACGCTACCAAGCACCAACTCACCCTCAGACTGCGACACTAGTTTTGGTACATAAAAACGCTCATTTGAGACAATAATATGACTCAACTCAGCTTCGGCAATCGTCAATCTTGCCAAATGCTGACGCTCATGACGCGCACCAAAAAACCAGCCAACTATAAATAATACCAGCAGCGGCGCATAGTTCATCAACATTTGGCTGAACGATTGATTCATGGAACGTCTCTTATCATCAAAAAGGCTACCTGTCAGTACTTGAGCGTAGTCTTATTCACCAAAAGGATTAAAGCGCGGTAAATCATCAGGTGACTTTACTGTTGAAGGCTGAGCAACTGACGCCACAGGCTCTTCATATTGAGAATGATGAGTTGATGACTGATTCGGCGGTTGATTCGTTGATTGATAGACAGGCTGTTGTGGCATCCGTACGGCTTTGACCGCTGTACCGTAAACAAATAGCTCAGAGGCACCTTGTGCAATACTAGAGGTCGAGAAACGCAGTCCAACCACTGCATCAGCGCCCAACGCCTCAGCTTTGACGATCATACGATCAATCGCCTCTTGACGCGATTCTTCTAACAGCTCCGTATAGGCAGTGAGCTCACCGCCTACGATGTTTTTTAGACCCGCAAATAAATCTTTACCAACATGCTTTGAGCGCACGGTACTGCCGTATACCACATCCAAGCGCTCAGTAATCTGATAGTTGGGCAAGTGCTCAAGATTGGAGAGTTGGACAGTCATAGTACAGCCTTATTGGTAACTTACAGAATTAGTGACTTACAGAATGATAAAAAACATATCGCCCGTTCAAGATAAAAGCGCGATACTTTAAAACGCATTAAAAAGCACATTGCTCAAATAATTTATATTGAGCAAACTCTTTAGTCGTTAGTATGGAACAACAAAAACAGCTCAGTTAAGTTGCCTTCGATGCTGTTTACCATTTGTACCATTTTATCTTGATCTTTACGCATCTCAGCAAGCTCAGGATCTTCATCATCGATACCACTCAGCACAATCATCGGCAAGGTCAAAACAGCCACATCTTCTGCAGTCTCTTCGTTTTCCATCCAATCACTGGCTTCATCACCATACATTGCATCCACAAAGCCAATCGACCAAGCAACGATATCTGAATCATCAGAAAAATCGACCGCCACTTCTTCATTACCCGCATCTTCACCAAATGGTAGCTCAATAGGCGTCTCGTTTTTTAGCTCAGCGATGATCGACTCGCGCCAGCGCTGAATACCATCAATCACGTTTGCTGGAATCTCGCTCACATTATCTTCAAACAGTGCTTCTAACCAATTAGGCAGTGGACGCCCAATAACCGTCGCAGTCAAAAAACCATGAGTAGCAACACTATCAAGTACAAATGCGCTTTCTTCGTTGTCTAAATAATCGAGTAGTTCATCGAAACTAAGTTGGTTGGTCATGGTGTCGTTGTCCTTAAAAGATGGATTGCGCCATGCGCAATAAATAAGAGTTATATAAAATAACGAGAGGTATAAAGATGACGATTATCTTGAATAAGTCAATCTACCCAAAGATTTTTTAAATCAATTATTGCTAAAGTACAGCTGTGAGAAATAGCTGGTTAAATAGGTGCCGTTTACTATTGATACTATTAAAATCAGAACCCAACCAGCTTAACACAGCACACTTAGGATAATTAGTTAACGATGGTTAGCTAATAGCCATAAGAGTGCAAATCAACACTTAAAAATTATTCGCAAAATATTTGCCTGATAACCTCATTATAGCGATGACGAATTAAAGTTCGTCATCATCCCAATCATCGCCATCTTCATCAAAATTATCGATATCGTCTAGATCATCTTTTAGCTCTTTAGCCAAACGTTTTTCTTCTAGTAGATTATCAATTAGACGACGCTTCTCAAGGCTACTTAAGCGTGTACGTACACTCGTCTCTGCTTCTTCAACCATCTTTGCATCATCATCATCAACGAAATCATCATCAAAATCGTCATCAATATCAGCATCACTCATGACCAACTCCTATCTTTTTTGGCAAAATTACTGAAAAGTTATCAATATATATATGCCTTATAAAGTCTCTATTAAGCCTTGTCAATGCTTTTTATTACTATGACGCATTTACAAGTCAACAACAAGACACTATTGGTCATTATCGCGCAGGCAATTGTAGACAATTT
The DNA here is from genome assembly GCF_036861305.1 of Psychrobacter sp. S4(2024). NCBI lineage: Bacteria > Pseudomonadati > Pseudomonadota > Gammaproteobacteria > Moraxellales > Moraxellaceae > Psychrobacter > Psychrobacter sp. S4(2024). Next base: position 980,002 of record NZ_JAZAQR010000001.1, read on the forward strand.
CTGCAAGTTAAATAGAATATCTAATCCTACTCTTCTGAGTCATCGATCATCAATACCGCATTACGCACATCGGCCAAACGCTGAATCATCGCATCATTGCCACCATCGAATATTGCACACTCACGCTCATAAACTGTCGTTGGACGCATGACGCTTTGTACTTGTACATGATGACTGATTTGTTTAAGACCACCATTTGGCAATAAAATCAGCATCTGCTCTTTTTTGCCGACGCTATCTAGCAGATGCGTCATGGCATCGACTTGGGCATTGTCACTCACACCAGCTTTGGCTGGCAGCGCAAATCGTGACAGCTCAATATGCTTATCATGAATAATTTTATTCAGCATCAAGTATAGCTTGGCTAGCATCACGCCTGCCAATGCAACTTTTGCATGGCTATTCTCTGCTTTAAGCATCACATAAGCACCACTTTCATCAAATTGTGGTTCATTGAGTGCGCTTACACCCAACAACAATGGCTGTTTCAGTAACTCAGTCACCGCTTGGTTTAGTAGCTGCGTACAGAGTGCCAAATACGGCAGACGTTGAGACGGTGCCAAGCGCTCAAGCATATTAAACTCATCATGAAAGACAATCTGGACGCTGACACTATCAAATGCTCTGGTGGCAGACAATCGAGAGACATGATTGTTAGCATGCTGGCTACTGTCTTCTGCTTTATAAGCAGTATGATCATTGACATCACTGTCTGTCATATTACTGGCAGCATCCGCAGTTGTACCGTTAGTATTATCATCGAGCGTCGAATCTTGATTCTGCTGGGTTCTGACATACTGATTGACAGCACTATGAATATCTAATTTACGCGTATTAGGTTGCTGGTTATACGCTGTACTGGCAGCTGCTTGAGCAGCATTGACTAAACGATCACTTTGGCTAGTACCTGTCTCACCATTATCACCATCATCAGCAGACATTGATTGACGACGTTCTCGCTCACGAGCATAACCACGCTGATCGAGCTGCGTATATTGCTCACGATGCAAGTCTTGAACATCGCGGCTGATGGCATTGATTTGCTCTCTAGTTGGACGAGCGATATAGCTGTAAATCAGCCACAGCAATAAATGCAGCACCATCGAACCAATCACAAATGGCCATTGCATGGCGATGATTTCACCCTTGCTAATATCCTTTAGAGTCAATGCCACACTACCAATGACCGCATCGCCTTTGGTTGCAATTTGGCTAATAGTATCACCCTGCTGCATCGGCGCATTGCCGACAGGCACCAAGATATCGCCATTATTGTCTTTAATCAGGATACGGGTTACGTCTTGTTCGCTGGTATAGCGATTGGCAATAACGCTTAAGCTGACGCGGTCTTTATTTTCTAAGGACAGGCGCGCTTCGTCAATGAGCTGAGCAACCATTTGCTCGCCTTTTTGCGCACGACTGTTGCTCAGCTGTTGATCGGTACTGATGACCAATAATAGGGTTTGCAAACAAAAACTAACCAGAAGAATGATGGCAAACAACCCTTGCCGCGGCGCTAAATAGGTCATGATATGGGAAACTTTTTTGGATAAATGGAGTTAAAAAACGAGGCTATTGCTCATTCGCTCATTTTTGCAAGAGTATGCAGCTATATTTGTTCAATTCAATACCGCATTGTTTAAATAATCTTTTTTTAAGAGACTGATTATTTAACGCTGCCATCTTACAGTAGTTATGTTGTGCAATTATGTGTGGCGCAAGCATTTAAGCAGTATTTACGACTCGCTTACCCACTCATTGACATCTACTATATCACCATAGTAAGGGTTATGGCGTTAGCGAGTATCATAATTTTTTTGTAATGAGTCATTTCAATTTTACTGAGATTTTTTTGCAACAGTCGCCGTTTTATTTGCCGTTTTATTCGCCACTGATACTTTGCGTCTCATCTATAGTCGCTGCTTACTAAAGCTGTTATTATTCCTAATCTTATATCAGCATACAAGGGACAATTGAGCGATGCCAAACAATACCTCTTACTCGTTACCAAAAGACAGCAAAGCATGGCAACAGGCGGTTGATTCCGTGGCCTCGTTACTACCAGAGGGTACCAATTTACAGGATTTTGATGCACTACAATCCTTGCCTATTTTTGCTTTGATTGTGGTATTGCCGACGCATGTATCTTCACTTGATATCCACCAGTATGTACAATCATGGGTTGATGAGCAGCCAAATTGGCATCTGGTCACGGTTGCAGAAGATGCTGATGCCAATTTTGTAGATGTTGAAATTGCTGATGTAGATACGGCGCAACCTTTTGCCAAACGCTCATTTATCGATGTGCAAGTATTCCGTTATTTATTGGTGCCCGTGACTGATACCCTGATGCATCCTGCCAAAAAAACTGCCGCCGCACATATCATTGATGACCAATTGACCACGCGTTTGCATCGCGACTTGACTGAAGCTTATAACAACGCTCAAAACGCCGTCTTAAGCGATCATTTGGATGTCGTCGATTGTCATATCTTATCGGTCGGTCATATGCTGCGCACTCATAAGCTTGCCTGCTTTGATATGGACTCTACCTTGATTGAACAAGAAGTCATCGTTGAGCTGGCAAAAACGGCAGGTATTGGCGAGCAAGTAGAAGCCATCACTGAAGCCGCTATGCGGGGCGAGATGGATTTTGATGAATCTTTTGCGCAGCGCGTGGCGTTATTGCAAGGTATTCCAACCAGCGTGCTTGATGAAATTTGCAATCGCTTAACATTATCGACAGGTGCCTTGGCTACCATTAGCGCTCTAAAAGCTTTGGGCTATCATACGGTCCTTGTATCCGGTGGCTTTACGTACTTCGCTCGCTATATCGCCGAGCAATTGGGTATTGATGAAGTACACGCCAACTCATTGGATATCGAAGAAGGTGAAGTCACCGGTCATATACAGTTGCCTATCGTTAATGGTGCTAAAAAAGCGGCTATTGTCGCCCATACGGCTGAGCGCCTAGGTATTACGATGTCTCAAGTGGTTTGTGTCGGTGACGGCGCCAATGACTTACCGATGATGGCACTGGCCGATTTGGGCGTGGCTTTTAATGCCAAACCTATCGTACAAGCGCGCGCCGATGCCGCTGTGAATGTCACAGGGCTTGAAGGGGTGCTCTATGCGCTAGGCTATCCTGCATTTGTACGCAGCAGTGAACGCAAAAAAGTTTAGCTAATTATAAAAGATATCGAACCAAAAGCTGGGCTGATACATTTTAATTGGTCCAGCTTTTATGGTTTATTCTCTGCTTTACAGTGTTTTTTGGCGCTACTATACTGCCATACGCGATTGTCATTTCATATTGCCACTTTTATCTTATCCAGTAACTTTATCTTGTCCAATAAAAAGGATTGTCCATGACGGCATCACAATCACCACGGCCAGATGCCCAGTCATCTTCCACCCAGTTAGATAACCAACCTGCGGCTGACGAAAGCAGCCCGATTTATAAAAATAGCCCCAAGGAATTACTGGGTGTCTATGTGCGAGGGTTGGCAATGGGCGCGGCTGACATTGTACCGGGCGTCTCTGGTGGTACGATTGCATTGATTGCAGGTATTTATGAGCGCTTAATTAACGCTTTGAGCAGTGTGGGTCCCAATCTTTGGCAGGTCTTTCGCCAAGAAGGTGGTATCAAAGGTTTAATTGCAGTATGGCGACAAGTCGATGCCACTTTTTTATTGTTTTTGTTGATGGGTATTGCCACTAGCCTTGCAACGCTTGCCGGTGTTATTAAGCATTTATTAGACAATCAGCCTTTAATGATTTGGTCTTTCTTTTTTGGTTTGGTCATTGCAACTGTTTTTCTGTTATTAAGTGAGATTAAGCGCTGGAATATCGGACGGGCGCTATTGTTCCTGCTTGGAGTAGCCAGCGCCGTTATTATTAGCAGCTTGCCTCTGATGAATACGACCCCAAGTTTGCCGTATTTGTTTGTTGCGGGTGCTATCGCTATTTGCGCGATGATATTACCAGGCATCTCAGGATCTTTTATTTTATTGTTGATGGGTGCTTATGATACGGTACTCGAAGCGGTTCATACTTTAAACTTTGCTATTATCTTTACATTGGTCGCTGGCATGGCAACAGGATTATTGCTCTTTACCCGTATGCTCAAATGGTTATTGTCCCGTTATTATCAAGCAACTTTAGCGCTACTTATCGGCTTTATCGCAGGCTCGTTGGTCAAAGTCTGGCCTTGGAAAACAGATGCCCTAGGGACATTAAATAGTGAAGCCATTTATAACGTCATGCCATGGCATTACCCTACCGGCGCAGAGTGGTTAACGACCTTGAGCTTGATGCTATTAGGTGCCATTCTAGTGACTGCCTTATCGCTTTGGGGTCGCCGTAGCCCTCGCCCTTAGTATCTGTCTACTCTTGCTATAGTCGATTCAATTTAAAAAGAATACAGTACTGCTGGAATAAATTTTACGAAGCCTCTGGAGTGCAAAGTGCACAGCAAGCGAGAGAAATTTATACCAGCATAATGCTATTCTGAACATAACTCTTCTATATTGAACTCACTATATTAAATCTTACCATCAAAAAAAAGCGCCCATATCAAGGCGTTTTTTTGTTCTCTAAAACTGTAAGATTTACCATTTATTTTGCTAAATACTTTTAAAAAATCAAACGTCAGCTGTTGTCGCAAAGTCGCCTTCAGAGGCTTTAGCTTTCTGCTACAAACTTCCATAATAGCCTTGTTGGAATTCACCTTATGAAGAGCGAGATGAACAATGTTATTAACAATATTTTCTACATTTGGTAGCGAGGCGTTGAGTACAAGTGCCATATTGGGCTATGGTTTATTTTTAATCGCAGTTGTTGCTATTGCTGTGTCATCACAGCGCTGGTTGCTTTGGTATTTGTTTGGCGGCATGGGATACTGGTTTGCCGTAGAAATGATTCATAGTTTAGTGACACATTGGTTCTTGTGGTCAGAATGGCACAATTATGTAATTGCTATGGGTATCAGTTGGCTGCCTTTGGGCGCATGGGTCTTATATCGAGCGTTACGTTATGAGGATGTCAGTCGCAGCATGATACAAGAGCGTGAGCTGCAAGCAGCGCGCTATATAGAGCATACACCCGTCTATGACGATGACTATCAGCCACGCTTTCATTAAACCCTGCGTTATCATATTGCTGTCATCGAATGTTACAAGATACTTAAGGCTCTCTACGTAACTCCTAAAGAATTGACACCTAGCAATCGTTTATAATCTACTTATATATTTGTCACAAAAATTGTTATAAAGTACGCATTATTTGCGTCTCATTTTTTAGGAGTTTGTCTATGTTTACTGTACCGATTTTGGATATTAAGTCTGATCCATTAGATGTTTTATTAGCTGTGATTGGTTATCGTTTGTCTATGCTAGCTGATAGCGATAATGAAGATGTTAAAAAAATACTTGCAGATCGCAAGGTTATCATTGAGCTTGCTAGCACTGAAGCAGATGTGGCACGTTATTATAGCTTTGATAATGGTGAATTTAGCCAACATAGTGGTCATGCTAAAGAAGCTGACCTGACTATCAATTTTAAAGACTCTATGACAGGCGTTAAGCTTTTAACTAAAGGCAGCTTGCCTGCCTTTATGACTGCCGTACAAGAAGGCAACTTAAGCATCGAAGGCGATTACAGCCTAATGATGTGGTTCAATAAACTTGCTAAGCATATCGTGCCAGCCATTCCAGAAGAATGTAAACCTTATATCCAAAAAGCCAAGCCATATGCTTATAAAGCTCAAAAACTTGCCAACCATTGGGTCGGCGTTGCTAAGCACAAGTTGGGTAAATAATCGAATAATCAGAAGCGATAGATAGATAGCTGTTACTGATAGCTGAATGACTGCTTCGCTAGTTTCTGATTTTCTAAAAAGGTTGCGCTATACTATAGCGCAACCTTTTTTATTGTAGATAGTACTACTAAAAAATTAAAACAGATGAGCGACATCCGATGTTTATCTTCTATGACCATGCCTAATATCTTTATAAAAGGATTTATATTATGTCAGCACTACTAAATATCACAGAGCCAAATAACAACGCTAATAGCAATGACAACGATTTTTTAGCATCACTACCGACCGATGCCACACAAGCCACTGCCAGCAAATGCAGTCGCGAGCAAATTGCCCAATTGTTCGATTTGCCATTGATGGATTTATTATTACAAGCGCAAACCATACATCGTCAGAACTTCAATGCCAATGAAGTACAAATCAGCACCTTGTTGTCTATCAAGACTGGCAACTGCCCTGAAGATTGCGGCTACTGCTCACAATCCGGTCATCACCGCGATAAAACCAAGCTGGTCGCTGAGAAGCGCATAGAGGTGGACAAGGTGATTGCCGCTGCCAAACGCGCAAAAGCTACTGGCTCATCACGATTTTGCATGGGCGCAGCATGGAAGCACCCTAGTGCCAAAGACATGCCTTATGTGGTCGAGCTGGTCAAAGAAGTCAAAGCCTTAGGGCTTGAGACCTGTATGACTCTAGGTATGCTAGATACTGATCAGGCCGCGCAACTGGCAGACGCAGGACTGGATTATTACAATCATAATTTGGATACGTCTAGAAGCTACTATGAGCAAGTAGTTAGTACGCGCAGCTACGATGAGCGTCTAGATACCATCACCAACGTACGCAACTCAGGTATCAACGTCTGTAGCGGCAATATCGTCGGTATGGGTGAGAGCCGTGATGACCGCATTGACTGGGTGCATGAGCTACTAAAAATGCCTAAAGCACCAGAGTCTATTCCAGTCAACTTATTGGTGCCGATTCAGGGCACGCCAATCGGTGATAAGGTCTTGGCAGAAGGTCAATTGTCAGTTCTTGAGTGGATTCGTACCATTGCTGTGACACGTATTTGCTGTCCAAGTAGCTATGTACGTTTATCTGCTGGTCGCGAAAGCTTATCTGACGCTGAGCAAGCATTAGCATTTATGGCAGGTGCCAACTCATTCTTTTATGGTGACAAACTGCTGACCACGGGTAACGCCAGTCAATCAGGCGATGATAGACTCATGCGTGAGCTTGGCTTAACCAAGCAATTTGCCGCTCCTCGCGCACCAAAGCAAGTGCCCGTCATGGATGCTATGAGCGGTCATCAATCACAAGTAGTTTTGGCTAGTTAGGGCTGAGTAGTTTTGGCTTAACGCTACCATTATCAGATAATCTGCGCTAAGCTTGCTCGCGTTTATCATTGCTTAAAATAACCAAAGAGACTTCAGCATGGCAGATTATTTTAATTGGATTAAAGCGGCACACATTATATCCGTGGTGTGCTGGTTTGCAGCGATTTTCTACTTGCCGCGCCTATTTGTCTATCATGCAATGAGCGATGACAAGATCAGTCAAGAGCGCTTTACTATCATGGAGCGCAAGCTCTATCGCGGCATCATGACGCCAGCTATGATAGCGACTTGGGCTTTTGGGTTATGGATGGTGTTTTTGGGTTGGGACGTCTATAAAACCCAAGGCTGGCTACACGTAAAGATATTCTTAGTTATTCTATTGTCCGCTTATCATGGTGCCTGTGGTTTTTATCGTAAAAAGCTGGTCGATAACCCGCAATATAAGTCGCATGTATTTTGGCGCTGGTTTAATGAAGTACCCGTATTTGCTTTAGTCATTATTGTGATTCTAGTGGTGGTTAAACCGTTCTAAAATTGGCTCTAGTATAGGCAATGCTTAATAAAAAAGCGTCCCTCACTTCATCAAGTGAGGGACGCTTTTTTATGTTTGAATAAACTATATTAAGAAGGTCTGTATTAAACGTTCGGGCGCATAATTTGATAGACATTGCTCAAATCATAAACACGATAGCGCGCAGGCTCGCGGCGGCTCTCGCCAGCATAGCTTAATATCAGCGCTTGCTTTGCTTGCTCATCAACCCAGCCAACAAACAATCCGCTGTGCTCGACACCGTTATAACCATGATTGATATAGTAGAGCCAGTCACCAACTTCGATTTCACCACTATTGGCATAAGGACCTTGACCATAGGTACCTTTATGGATGGTATCGCGCGTCACCCCGGCTCGTTTGAACACCGCATTCAGATAATCCCAGCAGCCGCCTTGAATAATCGTACGCTCGTTCAGCGCCATTTTACGGGCAGTGCTGATGACTTCACGGGCAGCCAGACTACTTTGCGTTTCGGCATTGCTGAGTAACGGTAGATACTCGCTATCGACATTATCATAGTTGCCTGATAAAAATGCGGGTAGAACTGACGATACTTGGCGTTGTACTTCAGGATAACGATAATTAGGTTGGTTTCTGCTAACATAAGCATTTTGGTTAGAGTAGGTTTTATTAGCATAGCTACTATTAGAATAACTTGGTTGCGTATTACTTGTATTCGAACGATAACTATTAGAAGTACCAGCACGTTGGATAGTGGATCGCGTACTGATTTTAGCAGCAGGGACAGCGGGGTACGATGGTGTATAGCGGGCGCTATAATCAGTTAGAGAAGATTTTTGAGCAATCAAGCTGCTCATACTATCGGCGTGAACTTGACCGACTGCACCCAGAGTAAGTAATAATGCACTGCACGACGTTGTGATTGACCAAATGGGCAAACGCGACATGACTAGCTCCTTGTCAATATAGTATCAATAACCATAGTAGCGATAACCGTATTCATTATAAGTATGATGAGATTTTTCAATCTTACTTATAAACCATTTGGACAAGATTCTGCAAGCCTTATCACGCTTAAATAAACGATAAAAGGTATAAACATAAGGATAAGCGGTAAATAAATGATATAAGATGTGCAGGTTAAAAATCTAAAACATTAAAAAAACCTTTAATAATAAAGGTCTTAATCGCTGCTCATTTTGATATTAACATGACGTTTGGTCAGTGTTTGACCTTGTAGAATGGCTTTGGTAGCAGTGGCTTCTTGGATATTATCAAAGCCACTAATACAATATTTACGTTTAGAATCGCCATCAGTAATCTCTAATTGCTCGCCTACTAGACTTATCGTATCGCTGTCAGTTAGCTTGATAGGCATACGCTTGCCTTGGTTGTCATGTACCAGCTCACCAGCACGCACCCATAAGATGCCGCTACTAATATTACCTGCCATGGCTTTTTTATGCTGTTGACGCTGCCGATTAAAAAAGAAGCTACCGATAATCAGCAGTGCAAGCGCACCAATTGACCATCGTACCGGCAACAGACTCATTGCCAGCGCGACGCATACTGCGCCTACCAATAACGCCGCACCAAACCAAAACAACCCATTGTCTAATGCTTGGGGCTGTCCTTGTAAGGTAATTTTGGCGCCGTCATCAGTCAGCTTAAGCATGCACGTTTACCTATAAAAAAGCAGTGAAAGTATTATAAAAATATGAATAGTAAGCCGTATTGCGGTCTTATATGACTACCAACCTAAGGCAGTTTTTTGCATAGCAATCAGCTCAGCGATACCTTTTTCGGCTAGAATAAGCATGTCATCAGCTTGGGCGCGAGTAAATGGCTTTTCTTCCGCCGTCCCTTGTAGCTCAATAAATTCGCCTTTTTGGGTCATCACCACGTTCAAATCCGTATCACAGCTGGCATCTTCTTCGTAGTTTAAATCTAAGTACGCTTTACCATCTTTCATACCGACAGAAACGGCAGCAACCAAGCCAATCAATGGATCCGCTTTTAGTTTCTTAGTTTTTTGGATGCTCTCTAAGGCATCGATAAGGGCAATCGCGGCACCGGTCACACTAGCAGTACGAGTACCACCATCCGCTTGCAAGACATCACAATCTAGGTAAATGGTATTTTCACCAAGCTTACTCAAATCAATCATGGCGCGTAAACTACGGCCGATTAAACGCTGGATTTCTTGGGTACGACCTGATTGCTTACCGCGAGCCGCTTCACGTTGATTACGAGTATTGGTCGCGCGTGGCAACATGCCATATTCAGCCGTGATCCAGCCTTTGCCTTTACCTTTGAGCCAACGCGGTACGCCAGACTCTACACTTGCGGTGCACAGTACTTTGGTGTCGCCAAAGCTGACCAATACTGACCCTTCAGCATGCTTAGTGTAATGGCGCTCAAAGCTGATTGAGCGAAGTTGATTAAGCTCACGGTTGTCAATACGCATAAAATTCCCTAGTACGAAGTTGTAAAAGCAGTGTTATAAAATAAGAGGTTTAGATTTAAATTTATGGTTATGTGGTTAGCCAATCAGTATTTCCAGCAAATTTATTTATTAAAATAAATGACAGCTGAATGCTCTAGCAGGGCTAAATGTTAGGTTATCCTAACGTGACAACGGTGCAATAGCAAGATTCACACAAGCTATCGCACCGCTGTATTGATTAAAAATAGCTGTAAAAGTTATTCTAAACCTTCCATCTTACGCAATTCTTTACGCAGGATTTTGCCCACGTTTGATTTTGGTAATTCGTCAACGAATTGAATATGACGTGGACGCTTATAGCCGGTCAGTTGTTTTTTGCCAAAATCAAGCAGCTCTTGCTCGGTCACATTGCCTTTTTTGACCACATATAGCTTTGGGTCTTCGCCGCGATCATCATTTGGAATCCCGATCGCGCCGCACTCTACTATCCCTGGATGCTCGCTCATGGCTTCTTCGATTTCATTTGGATAGACATTAAAACCAGAAACCAAAATCATGTCTTTTTTGCGGTCAACAATTTTGATAAAGCCTTTTTCGTCCATAATGCCGATATCGCCTGTTTTAAGATGACCACTGGCAGTAAAGCTTTCAGCCGTTTCTTCAGGACGGTTTTGATACCCAATCATGACTTGTGGACCTTTGACACAGATTTCACCACGCTCACCGATAGCCACCATTTTTTCATCATCATCAATCAAAATGACATCGGTACTAGGGGCAGGGATACCAATCTTCCCAGTAAATTCAGCAATGGTCATTGGGTTAAAGGCAACCACTGGTGAGGTTTCAGACAAGCCATAGCCTTCAACGATAGGCAGACCAGTGATCTTATGCCACTCTTTTGCCACGCTTGGTAGTACCGACATACCGCCACCGATAGAGGCTTTTAAACTAGAGAAATCCAAATCTGCAAAACTTTCTTTATGTACCAAGCCATTAAACAAAGTATTTACTGCAGGGATAAAGGCCGGTTTGTATTTGCCCATCTCTTTAATCAAACCATCAAGATCACGCGGATTTGGAATCAGCAAACCAGCACAACCTTGGTACATGCTATACATCCCGCAAACCATAAACGAGAACACATGGTATAGCGGTAGCGCGGTCAAAAGCACATCAGTAGCGTCTATATCTTCTTCAAAAGCGCTGTCCATGAGCGCGCTAATCTGTAACATATTGGCGATTAAGTTACCATGAGACAGCATCGCACCCTTAGCTACCCCAGTCGTACCACCAGTATATTGCAATAATGCCACATCGCTTAAGTTCAAATCAGGACGCTGATATTTGCTAGCTGATACGGCACTTAATGCCTGCTTAAAGCTCGTGCTCTCTGGCAAACGATACGCGGGAATCATTTTTTTGACATGGCGCGCGACCAGATTGACCACGTGTCCTTTAATCGTACCTAACATATCGCCAATTTTACAGACGATAACATGCTTCACTTGACCCTTATCTTGCGCATCTTGATAAGTTTTTGCAAAGTTTTCGACGATGAACAATGCTTTGGTGCCACTGTCATGCAGCTGATGCGATAACTCGCGGCTGGTATACAAAGGATTGACATTGACCAGCACCATACCTGCGCGAATGATACCCAAAGCCACCACAGGATACTGCAAGATATTGGGCATCATGACACCGACTTTATCACCTTTTACGAGCCCTAATGACTGTAAATAACTGGCAATTTGACGACTGTATAAATCTAATTGCTTAAAGGTAATAGAAGCACCCATGCAGATATAGGCAGTTTTCTGTCCATAACGGCTGAAATTACGCTCGAACACATCAAGTAAAGAGGTACTGTCATCTGGCATCTCAATGGTAGGATTAATGCCATAGCGCTCATAAGCACTTAACCATGGACTGTCACTCGCTATCGTCGGCATAGTAGGAAATGCGTTCGTTCCAGCCTTTGATTGAGTATTATTCGCAGCTTTATGGTCTGTCATCTCTTTATTGATATTATCAGTCATAATTTTCCTTAAATGTGGCCGTTAAAATATAGAATATGTCTAATTAAATCACCGTGGTCGTTAGTCACTCATTTGCAAAATCAAAAACTTGTGAATAAGAAGTCTTTTCGCTCATAAGCAAACAGATCTTATCATTCACAAATCTTTTAAATCAAAATTATCACCTTCACACTCCACTCTATTATTTACTATAAAACCGTTAAAGCTAACACAGCTACAGTGCTTTATAGTGATCATTCTGTGAAAGCTCTGGGCTAAAAAATCCACACTTTTATCGTTAAGTGCAAAAAATATCGATACGGACTATATCAGCTTTATGGAGAATTCTCTATGAATACCACCAAATCATAATAGGAAAACAAAAAAATGATAAGGCCCTATATAAGCGACCTTATCATCATTGATAACCATCTTTTACAACAATATATCATAGCTATTTTTACTGGCTGTTTCTACTAACTGCCACATCAACTACTAAGCGGTTTTCATCCCTGCTTCTTACTAACAGATAAAGATGAAAGCAGATAAAAAGCGCTTTGAACTTGATGGTAAATATTCTAACCGTGGTTCTTTTCTTCAAGTACGCGTAGATCTTTATGTAAAATCTTACCGACGTTCGATTTTGGCAACTCATCGATGAACTCAACGTAACGCGGACGCTTATAACCGGTTAGGTTTTCTTTGCTATAGGCAAGCACTTCTTCTTTCGTCAAGCTGTCATCACTACGCACCACATAAATCTTCGGTACTTCGCCACTCTTTTCGTCTTCGACACCGATGACACCACATTCCAAAATCTTTGGATGGGCGGACATCACATCTTCTACTTCGTTTGGATACACGTTAAAGCCTGATACCAAAATCATGTTTTTCTTACGATCAACAATTTTAAAATAGCCTTCTTCATCCATCACACCGATATCACCGGTACGGAAATAACCGTCAGACGTCATGACTTCAGCCGTAGCATCATCACGTTTCCAGTAGCCTTTCATCACTTGCGGACCACGAACACAAATCTCACCGCGCTCACCAAGGGCTACTTCATTGCCTTCTTCATCCAAGATAGCCATGTCAGTCGCTGGCATCGGCAGACCGATATTGCCTGAGAATTCACCATTACCCTGTGGGTTTGCAGACGCAACCGGAGAAGTCTCTGACAGACCATAACCTTGTACAATCACGTTACCAGTAATTTTTTGCCATTTCTCAGCAGTATCTTTTAGAACCGCCATGCCACCGCCCATAGACATCTCAAGCTTGCTATGATCTAAGGCTTTAAATACCTCACTGTTCGCCAATGCATTAAACAGGGTATTAACTGCTGGGAAAAACGCAGGTGGGTAATCTTTATAAGCCTTGATCAAGCTTGCACCATCACGTGGATTCGGCACCAGTAGACCGATACAGCCGCGATATAAGCCGAACATGCCACAAACGGTAAATGAGAAGATATGATACAGCGGCAATGCCGTCATGATAACGGGTTGCTCAGCCATACCGTCAAATTTATCGAAAGCGTCACCAAGATAGGTATCACACTGAATCAGGTTGGCAACTAAGTTGCCATGGGTAAGCATCGCGCCTTTGGCCACACCTGTGGTACCACCGGTATATTGCAGAACAGCAATATCATCAAGGCAGATATTATCTGGACGTTTATAATTTTTCGCCGGAAAGCGATTCAGTGCCGTTTTAAAGTTGGTGCTGCTTTTAAGATTATAATCAGGTACCAGTTTTTTCACATGGCGCACGACCATATTGACAATAAAGCCTTTCAACGGGCTCATCAAGTCGCCCATCGAGGTTACAACGACATGGTCAACCAAGTCTTTACCAATCTCTTCATAGGTTTTGGCAAAGTTCTCTAAAATAAATAATGCTTTGGTATCAGAGTCTGTTAGCTGATGCTCAAGCTCTTTTGAGGTATAAAGCGGATTGACGTTGACCAAGGTCATACCCGCACGCAGCACACCCAATACTGCAACTGGTAGCTGCAAAATATTTGGCATCATAACGCCGACTTTATCGCCTTTTTTCAGCCCCAGTGACTGCAAGTAGGCAGCAATTTGTTTACTATAGCGATCTAAATCTTCGTAGGAAAGCTTGACGTCCATACACACAAACGCTGTTTTACCAGCATGTTTAACAAAATTCCGTTCAAATATATCGATTAAAGAAGTATTAGCGGCTGGCATATCAATATCATATTGAATACCAAGCTTTTCATAAGTTTTTACCCATACTTTATCGTTACGACGGATCTGGTTACCTTGATTTTCCATAATCTTACTTCTCCTAATAAATAATGCGCTACTGTAAACCCATAATTATCACAATGTGATAAACGTACAAAAACTCGGTGCGCAAGCTCACCACAGTGATGGCAAGCAAGGCTGGCGGTGCAAAGATATTGTGATGAGTCAACAATTTAGCGGTAAATAGCCCTTTATTGTTTAACATACACACTTTATACAAACTACTCAATACAAAAAAATGCTACTTGAGTTCGTAAAGTAACTTGACGGTCAATATTTACATTTATATCAGTGAGTTAATTAGGATTCCGAGGAATTAACCCACTTTTTGTTGATAAGTATTTATCGTCTATTCGTAGATAGAATCCATTAAAATCTGGAAGTGACATTGAGCAAAACGATAAGCGCTTAGCCTGTACACTGCTTGCCTGCATCGATTTTATGATTATGAGCATTGTTAAGGCTATATGGATGAAAACGTTAATGTGATAAGTAAGAGAATAAAAACAGTAACATGAACGACACTCATCTTATATTCTAAAAACTATCGACCAAAACGTTATAGGATCATCATGCTTAATAAGACCATTAGCTTAAGCACGTCATGCACTGTCGTTTATACTGAGTAGTGGCTTTTTAATTGCACCAATATCCTTTAGGATAGCACTATCCTATTTGCACGATTGCACCGATTTTTTATACCTATTAAAACTGATAAGTGAACCCTATTTTATGTCCGATGTTATCGATCACACGCTTGACCCAATCCTTGCAAATGAACCAATGGATACGCGCTCAGTGGCAGAGTTCGCTGAGCAAGCCTATCTTAATTATGCCATGTACGTCATCATGGATCGGGCGCTGCCAAATATTGCTGATGGTCTAAAGCCTGTCCAGCGCCGTATTGTTTATGCCATGAGCGAGCTTGGGCTAAAATCGACAGCGAAGGCGAAAAAATCTGCGCGTACAGTCGGTGACGTGTTGGGTAAATATCATCCGCATGGCGACAGCGCTTGTTATGAAGCGATGGTACTGATGGCACAGCCTTTCAGCTATCGCTATCCACTCATCACTGGTCAAGGTAACTGGGGTAGCCCAGATGATCCGAAATCATTTGCGGCCATGCGTTATACCGAAGCCAAAATGTCTGCTTATGCCAATACCTTGCTCGCGGAACTTGGTCAAGGTACGGTTGATTGGCAAGATAACTTCGATGGTACGATGTTGGAGCCAACCACCCTGCCTGCCCGCCTGCCCAATATTTTATTAAATGGAACAACTGGTATCGCCGTCGGTATGGCAACGGATATTCCGCCGCATAACCTGAATGAGGTGGTACGCGCAGCGATTCGTCTGCTCAAAAACCCTGAGCTATCGGTTAAGCAATTAACTCAATCGATACCAGCGCCTGATTTGCCAACCCCAGCTGAGATCATCACCAGCAAAAAAGACTTGCAAGCGATATACGAGACTGGACGTGGCAGCTATAAAATGCGGGCGACCTTCCATATTGATCCGAAAGAGAAAAATCTTGTCATCATCAATGCCCTTCCTTACCAAGTCTCAGGCAATAAAATTCAAGAGCAAATCGCCAAGCTGATGACCGATAAGAAGCTGCCTTGGATTGTTGATATTCATGATGAGTCAGACCACGAAAACGCTTGCCGTATCGTGCTTGAGCTAAAATCTACCCGCGTCGACGTGCAGCGAGTAATGAGCCATCTGTTTGCCAGTACGGATCTAGAAAGCAATTATCGCGTCAACATGAATATGATTGGCCTAAACGGTAAACCGCAGGTCAAAAACCTAAAAGAAATCCTTGATGAATGGCTAGTCTGTCGCCGCTCAGTGGTTACGCGCCGCTTGCAATATCGTCTTGATAAAATCGATAAGCGCTTGCATATCCTCGCAGGTTTGCTGATTGCGTATCTGAATATCGATGAAGTTATTCGCATCATTCGTGAAGAAGACGACCCAAAATTATCATTAATGCAAGATTATGACCTGACTGAGATACAAGCCAATGCTATCTTGGATATTCGTCTGCGTCAGTTAGCTAAACTCGAAGAGATTGAGCTGCGCCGCGAGCAAGATGATCTAGCTGCTGAACGCGCCATCATTCAAGAATACTTGGACAATCCAGATAGCCTGACCAATTTGATGATTGATGAGCTCACCGCCGATATGAAAGAACACGGTAACGAGCGCGTATCGCAATTGGCAGAACGCGAAGAAGCGCAAGCCCTCAAAGAATCTGACCTCGTACCAAGCGAGCCTGTCACCGCTATCCTATCGAAAGCGGGCTGGATACGCGCGGCTAAAGGTCATGACGTTGATGCTGCTGGCATGGCTTATCGCTCAGGTGACAGCTATCAAGCGCACGTCCGCGCTAAATCTAATGAGAAGATCTACGTGCTCGATAGTACCGGACGCAGCTATAGCATTGACGCGCATAGCCTTGCTTCGGCTCGTGGTCAAGGCGATCCTCTGACCAGCGTCTTAAAACCGCCAGCAGGTGCGACTTTTGAGCAATTGCTAACCGGTGATAATGACCAGCGTATTATTTTAGCCAGCTCGCAAGGCTATGGTTTTATTAACACCATTGGTAATCTAGATAGCAATCAAAAAGCCGGTAAAAATATCATTAACCTAGCTGCTGATAGTCGTTTATTACCTATCGCCCGTATTGATGCTCAAACTGAGGTGATTGTAAGCTCTGAGAATAATGGCATCCCTGCTAGCGAAAATAGCGCTACTCTCGATCATATCGCTGTGGTCACCAATGCTGGCTATTTATTAATCTTTGCGCTTGATGACTTACCGGAACAAGCTCGCGGTAAGGGCAATAAGATGATTACTCTAAAAGGTGATGAAGAAGTACTTACCATCACGCCACTCAGTAAACGAGACAGCTTAATCATTACTGCTGGCAAGCGTCATGTAACCTTAAAGCCAATGGACTTAGCAAACTATACTGCTAAACGTGGCAGTCGTGGTGGTCAGCTACCAAGGGGCTTTCAGAATGTGACGAGTGTAGAGGTTGTTGGGTAGTTAGAGTGATATAACTACTAAAGAATGAATCTTAATTAAGGACTTATCATGGAAGACTTAACCATATTTGAGAACTGGCTCGAAAAGCATTTACCTGAGGTTGTGAAAGATTTGAATCCACCTGCTACTATGGAAGAAATTCAATTATTAGAGAAAACAATTGGTAGGAGCTTACCAGAAGATTTTATTTCGTTATATCAATGGCATAATGGACAAATGGGTAATGCGCCTACTGGACTTTGGTATGGCTTAGAGTTTATGTCTATCAAAGGAATTATTAGTCATATTGAGTTAGAAAAACAGATAATAAAAGAGATAGGAAAAGATGTAATTAATTCAATGAGTGAATGGATGAAATCAACTCCCGATGGTTTTTTCAAAAAAGCTAGTAATAATCAATTTTGGATTCCATTTGCCTACGACTATGGTGGAAATTTTTTAGGAATAGATTTAGATCCAGATAAACTTGGCATAGTTGGGCAAGTAATAAACTTTGGTCGCGATGAAAATAGAAAAATAGTAGCCAACGAAAGTATTAGTGATTTTCTATTTTGGCTAATAGAAGAACTAAGTGATGGTAATTTCAATATAAATATTGAAGATGATGGAGGTAGAAGTTTGAATATGCTTACTCCCAAGAGCGGACATTTTTTAGATGCTTTAGCAAAAATTTATCCTGGGTAGAAGTGATAGCATATGATGGATAGCTCCATAACATTAGCAAAACTACATGAATTCATTTTATTACAACCCTGCTACTTCCTTATAGTTAATACGTTTCAAATCAGTAGCGATGCTAATCTTTAATATAATAGGACTTTGAAAGCCACTATGAATAATAAAACCCCCACCCCAAAAATCATATTTTTTGATATCGATGATACCTTAAGCCGTAACGGTATTATCGCCGCGCACAATCAAGCAACGCTTGAAGCGCTTGCCCAAACTGACATTAAACTGGTGATTTCAACCGGACGTTCCAAAGCCATATTGCCTGCTGATATATTAGCCTTGCTTGAGGCTGATGTATTGGATGCCATTATCTGTATGAATGGACAATATAGTTTTAATAAAGATGGCATGATTAGTCATTATCCTTTAACCGATACGCAGACCAACAAGATTGTAATGCTATGCCAAAAAAGTGAACTCATTCACAAATTTGACTCCGCAACGCATATTGCATGGTCACATGAAAACGCGCGCCTGCGTGAATACAATGCGATAACGCCTAATTCTATCCTTGACCCAGATTATCATAAGGCAAATACGGTTTATCAATGCTCTGTATTCTTTAACACTCAAGAAGAGAAAATGCAGGAAATTGACTTTGCCCAAGATGATTTGAAACTGGTGCATTGGCATCATATTGGCGCAGATATATTACCAATCGAGGCATCTAAAGCACGCGGTATCATCGATTTATGCCTGCATTACGATATTGATGCGAAGGATTGTATGGCATTTGGTGATGGGCTAAATGATTTAGAGATGTTTGATTTGGTCGGCTATGCGGTGGCAATGGGCGATGCAAAGCCTGAACTGATCGCGCGTGCGGATTTTGTCACTGGGACAATTGAAGAATATGGAATACAAGCGGTACTCGATCATTTGCATATAGCATCGTGACAGTGTGGGCTTGAATAAGGTCATTTATCAGTTTAATCAAGCAGATGAATGGTCTGCAAATAGGCAGGTTGAACCATTCATCTGATCTATCACTACATTTAACTGCGTTTAAATACTAATCCATAAAGCCAACTACCTATTTTATAAAGTGCGACAGCGATCAAAACAAAGATCAATGCAGCGATTAAATAAGCCAAAAAAGCGGGTAAATTGGTCAACCAGCCAATAGTGAATGCCACGCCAAGATAAGCTTCCCATGGCCAGCTTAACAAGGGCGTGTTCATACCATCATTGAAAAAAGCGATGATGGCGCACAGTCCTATAATAGCAGTAATAATGCCAGCGATTTTACGGTTCGTCATCTCGTCTCTCTTGTACAATCAAGTCAATTTATTTAGTAAATAATGCCATTATTAAGGCATGGTCAAGCCGCCATCAACGGCAATAGATTGACCAGTAATAGCTGAGCTTAAGTCAGATGCCATCAATAGTACTGAATTTGCAAAGTCGGCAACTGAGGTTGCTTGGCGTAGTGGTGTGGTGGTGGCGATATAATCAAACACATCTTCAGTGGTTAATTTACTAGCGTCAGTCGTTTTTAATAGTCCACCTGCTAGCAAGTTCACACGAATACCATATTGCCCAAGCTCCGCTGCTAGATTACGCGTTAGACCAATAAGCGCTGATTTTGCCGTCGTATAGTCGTAATAAGTGACCACCGGATTGTAAACCAAGTTGGTTGAGATATTGATGATCTTACCCATCTGCTGAGTTTTCATTTGCGGTAATACCGCTTGTACTGTATTGACGGCACCTTGGACAATGCCGTCAATTTGCTGAGAAAAATGTGCCCATTTCACAGTCTCGATACTGGTGTAATCAGCACTCGGGTTAAACTGATAGCTCGGCAAGGCATTGTTGACCAATATATCAATACATCCGAAACGTTCTATAACTTTTGCTGCCATTGCTTGCATTTGTGCTAAATCAGTTACATCCCCTTGATAAGTAAAAGCACGCCCGCCTTCTGCTTCGATATCAGCAACCACTTTTTCAGCCGCCTCTTTACTATGCAAATAATTCACGCAAACGCTCGCGCCTGCCGCTGCCATCTGCATGGCGATTTGAGTGCCGAGACCACGACTGGCGCCTGTAACGATAGCAACTTTATCAGTAAGAAGTGCCGGAATAACGGTTTGAGCCATGATGTTGTATCCTTTATTATTATGTTATGGTTAGAGTATGACTATACTTAAAGAGCTCTGGCTAAAGACCAAGTCACGCTTATCATAGCATGATTGATTGCTATCATTTCATGAGCAGTACTTCTAGCATTGGCTAGTGCTGAACTCAGTTAAATCACTGCCCTGTAAATTTCGACTTACCATGATCATAACCGTATAATGAATTAATTTTATGACGGATCATGCGCCCGCTTTTCACCTTTTGCCCTAATTTAGGAGAGACATTTTGTCCCATTTATCTTCATCCAATTGGTCTACTCACGCCTCTATTAAAATACTGCCTAAAGCATTACTCTGTGCCGCCATCGGACTCTCTATTACCAGCTGTAGCAAATCTGATAACGCGCCTATCGATAGTTCTGCTACCAGCGATGTCACGTTGAACCTTTATAACTGGTCAGAGTATATGCCGCAAGAAATACTTGACGGCTTTACTGAAGAGACCGGTATCAAAGTCAATTACACCACCTTTGACTCTAATGAAGCCATGTATGCCAAGCTAAAGCTGCTTGATGATTCTAGCCAATACGACTTGGCGATTCCATCGACGTATTATGTCGAAAAAATGGCAAAAGAAGGTCTGCTACAAGAGCTTGATAAGTCTAAATTGAGCAATTTTAAAAACCTTGATACTTCTTTTACCAATACCAAGGTTGACCCAGAAAACAAATACTCGATTCCTTATATGTGGGGCAGCACCGGTCTTGCTATCAATGGCGAGACGGTTGATCCAGCCACGGTCAATAGTTGGAATGACTTATGGCGTCCTGAGTATAAGGGTCAAGTGATGCTGATGAATGATATGCGCGAAGTGTTTGGCATGGCGCTATTAACCCTAGGCTACTCTGGCAATAGTAGAAATCCTGACGAAATTAAAGCCGCGTATGAGAAGCTCACAACCTTGATGCCGAATGTAAAAACCTTTAACTCAGATGCTTCACGTATGCCATATATGGAAGGTGAAACCAGCGTCGGTATGACGTGGAATGGTGAAGCTATCATTGCTAATAGTGAAGGTCTCACCAGTTTGGTGTATAAATACCCAACCGAAGGTGCGATATTATGGATGGACAATTTTGTCATTCCTAAAAACGCCACGCAAGTCGATGCAGCCCACAAGTTCATAGACTATCTGCTACGTCCTGAGAACTCCAAAATTGTTAGTGAAGAGATAGGTTATGCGTCGCCTAATAGTGCGGCACGTGAAATGATGCCAGATGACGTCAAAAATAATCCAACCATCTACCCTAGTAAAGACGTATTGGCAAAAGCTGAATTCCAAGAAGATGTTGGTGATGAAGCATTGCAGGTGTACCAACAGTATTGGGATAAGCTAAAAACTGGTCGTTAATCGTTGTTTATTAATGGCCGATTTTTGATAGCCGTTTTTAATAATTATGATTGTAAAAAAACGCTGACTTTATAGAGTCAGCGTTTTTTATTTATAAATGCAAATCTGTTTCACCGCCATGCTCCTCTATACGTCGTTGTTCACGGCGCTGGTAGCGCAGACCAGAAGCCGCAAACCACTGCGGCTTAGTCTCTTGTAATAAGTCACTAAGCTGCTGTAATTGCACTTGTAAAGTTTGTGTCAACCAAAAGTAGCCCTGCCATTCAAAGCCTAAATTTTCTACGCTTGGATATTCTGATAAGGTAATACGCGTAATGGGACGAAACACCTCATCACTTGGGCTACGCAACACTGCTGCCATATGTTGCATCACTTGGGTTAATTCATGCTGATAATGTATGAGCAGGATATGATTATCCTCATCGATCTCGATACTGGCTAAGCGCGGTGCTGCCGTTAGCAGCAGATCAATCGTACCAATAATATTTCGGTGGGTACGTTGAATACTCTCAATTGTCTCTTTATCGATACCAGACTCGCTCGTTGTTGCTGCTAAATGGGGGCGTACCGCTAAGAGTCTTTTATTGATCTGCTGTAGCTCTATCACTAAGGCTTTGTTAACAGGTACGGCAAAGACTGTTGGATTGACGTACTGAACAGCACCATCAATCAATTCTTCAGCAGTATCGATATGATTGCCTACTCTAGCATAAAGATTACTACAAGCATCGAGGTTACTAGCCAGTAAGAATCGCCACATCAATGTGGACTTCAATGGCAA
Source organism: Psychrobacter sp. S4(2024) (assembly GCF_036861305.1). Lineage (NCBI taxonomy): Bacteria > Pseudomonadati > Pseudomonadota > Gammaproteobacteria > Moraxellales > Moraxellaceae > Psychrobacter > Psychrobacter sp. S4(2024). Next base: position 1,002,476 of record NZ_JAZAQR010000001.1, read on the forward strand.
AATCAATGTCGCTGCAACGGCAAGGCCAGTACCAAGTAAAATATTGAGGGCACGGTAGATACCATCTTGGCCGATAGTGCTTTGACCCAAATCTGAGACAATCATCAACATGGTTATACCAGTCAATAACCCTGTGTAGCCAAGATTCCTAATCGCCAGATAGCCAATAATACCACTCATCAGTCCGATGATGACATAATCTACCCACAACCATGTCCCTACGCCTTGACTAAACCATACAATACCGAGCGCAGCACCAATACCCAATAAAGTACCAAGTACTCGTTCTTTAGCCTTAGTATAAATTGCACCTTGATACTGTAGCAATCCTAGAATAATAAAAACAGTGATAGTCGTCCATTCTCCATGTGGAAAATTGGTGACTTTATTGACTAATAAAGCGAGTATAACTGCCACGCCCAAACGTATAGCATGCAGCACATCAGCATGCTGATAGCGAGCGTATGGCTCTATCACAGGAGCGGTAAATCGTTGTAAAAAAGTCGGCTTCACGCAGCACATCTCTTATCATTAATGAGAATTAAAATTAAAAAAAGCATAAAAATAACGCCTTTTACCTATTAAAAGATAAAAGACGTTAAGTGTCAAAACAAGCTCGCACATCACCAGAAAAAGGCAAAGTTAAGTGAGCATTTGGGTGTCAATCAGTCTAATTACTACACTTCTAAATAATCTAAAATCCCTTCAGCCGCTTCACGACCTTCCCAAATGGCAGTGACTACCAAATCAGAGCCACGTACCATATCGCCGCCGGCAAAGATCTTAGGATTATTGGTTTGGAACTTAAAGGTTTGTTTTTCCGCTGCCAATACTCGACCAGATTTGTCCATAGAAATTTGCTGCGCGTCAAACCAATCCGCAGGGCTTGGACGGAAACCAAATGCCATAATCACTGCATCACAGGGTATAATCTCTTCTGAGTTGGCAATTGGCTCAGGATATTGACGACCGTTTTCGTCTGGTGCGCCCAGATGCGTCGTTACTACTTTTACCGCATTGACCTTACCGTTTAAGCCAATTATTTCAGTCGGTTGGCGGTTAAATAAGAACTCAACCCCCTCCTCGCGTGCATTGACCACTTCACGACGTGAGCCTGGCATATTTTCCTCATCACGGCGATAAGCACAGAATACTTGCTCAGCACCTTGACGAATACTGGTACGATTACAGTCCATTGCGGTATCGCCACCACCCAACACCACGACTTTTTTGCCTTTTAGGTCGATATACTCGCCTGAGTCTTTTTCCCAATCATTACAGCGATTTACGTTGGCAATCAGGTAATCCAGAGCGTCATACACACCCTCCAATTCTTCACCAGCAAAGCCGCCACGCATATAGGTATAAGTACCCATACCCATAAATACAGCATCATACTCACCGAGCAGCTCATCAATACTGACATCGGTACCAACTTCTGTCTCGAGGCGGAATTCCATGCCCATGCCTTCAAAGATGACACGGCGATTACGCATGACGTCTTTTTCCATTTTGAACTCTGGAATACCGAAAGTTAATAAACCACCAATCTCTGGACGTTTATCAAAGATAACGGGTTTGACGCCATTTCTGACCAAGATATCTGCGCAGCCAAGACCTGCAGGTCCTGCTCCAATGATGGCAACCTTCTTGTCTGTCCAAATAACCTTAGACATATCAGGACGCCAGCCGAGGGCAAAAGCGGTGTCATTGATATACTTCTCGACATTGCCAATCGTCACGGCACCAAAGCCGTCATTGAGTGTGCAAGAGCCTTCACATAAGCGGTCTTGCGGGCACACACGTCCACAGACTTCAGGCAAAGTATTGGTTTGATGACACAATTCTGCAGCTTGGAAAATTTGACCCTCAGCGGCTAGTTTTAACCAATTAGGAATGTAATTATGTACGGGGCATTTCCACTCACAATACGGATTGCCACATTCTAAACAGCGATGCGATTGCTGAGCGACTGATTCACTTTCAAACGGCTGATAAATTTCAACAAACTCTGTTGAACGCGTGGCGATGTCTTTTTTGATCGGCTCAAGCCGTGGCACATCTAAAAACTGAAAACTATTTTCTAAGCGTTTTGCCATGGTATTGTCTCTTTTATATAGGGGTCTTTTATAGTGGTTAACGACAGTCGATATAGGCAGCCTCAATGAGGCAAATTTACTTATATAGGCTGTCATTTACCTGCTCAAAACATCTATAAATTCATTTTTAGAATAACGTCGTGCACCTCTAATATCTATATATTATGGTACACAACGCTATCAATAAATCAGATCAATTATTGCGGATCGGCGGTCGTGGTTTTAAGCAAAGTTGCAACGTTTGCTGCTTTTGGCTTAACCAAATAGAACTTACGCGCATAATGCTCGAAGTCCGCTAATATGGTCTGCCCCCATGCGCTACCCGTTTTATCGACATGCCTTTCGATGACCTGCTGTAAGTAGATACGGTGGCTTTCCATCTGCTCGCTTGAAATACGATTTAAATCAATCAACTCATGGTTGCAGCGATCAAAGAAATCACCTTCTAAATCGAGTACATAAGCAAATCCACCCGTCATGCCTGCGCCAAAGTTAAGACCAGTACGTCCAAGTATGGTGATGATACCGCCCGTCATATACTCGCAGCAATGGTCGCCTGTGCCCTCGATAACAGCATGAGCACCTGAGTTACGAACACCGAAACGCTCCCCTGCCGTACCAGCAGCATATAGCTTGCCACCTGTTGCACCATACAAGCAGGTATTACCTACAATGGCAGTATCTTGCGTCACAAAGCTTGAGTCTTTTGGTGGATAAATTACAATCTCACCGCCTGCCATGCCTTTACCAACATAATCATTGGCATCGCCTTCAAGCTCAATATGCAAGCCACCAGCATTCCAAACACCTAGACTTTGTCCTGCTGTTCCGGTCAAATGCAGCTTAATAGGTTTGTCACTCATGCCAAGATTGCCCCATAACTCTGCAATCTCGCCTGAGATACGCGCCCCAATCGAGCGATCACAGTTACCAACGTAATAACTATAGTCGCCACCATTGCCTTGACGAATATTCAGCAGCATATCACTAATCATCTGCTCAGCAAGCAAGCCTTTATCAAATGGCTCATTGCGCTCAACTTGACAAGTCTGCGCTTTGCCGCTACTGGCAGGATGACTAAATAATAGAGGCGATAAATCAAGATGCTGTTGCTTAGCAGTATTGCCTTCTAATATATCAAGCAAGTCAGTACGTCCAACCAACTCTTCCATCGTGCGCACGCCAAGCTTTGCAAGCCATTCGCGTGTTTCGGTTGCGACAAATTTAAAGAAATTAATCAGCATTTCAGCTTCACCGATGAAGTGATCATCGCGTAGCTGGGCTTTTTGAGTGGCAACGCCCGTTGGACAGTTATTTAAATGGCAAATACGTAGGTATTTGCAACCGACCGCTATCATCGGCGTCGTGCCAAAACCAAAGCTCTCAGCACCAAGAATGGCGGCTTTGACCACATCAAGTCCTGTCTTTAGACCGCCATCGGTTTGGATACGAACTTTATGACGCAAGCCATTAACGCGTAATGATTGATGAGTTTCAGCAAGACCTAGCTCCCAAGGCGAACCAGCATGATGGATAGACGACAGTGGTGATGCTGCCGTACCGCCGTCATAACCTGAGATAGTAATCAAGTCAGCATAGGCTTTTGCCACACCTGTTGCAATCGTGCCAACACCCGGACGCGAAACCAACTTAACTGACACCAACGCATCTGGATTGACTTGCTTAAGATCAAAAATAAGCTGCGCCAAATCTTCAATCGAGTAAATATCATGATGCGGCGGCGGTGAAATCAACGTCACTCCAGGCACAGAGTAGCGTAAGCGGGCGATTAAAGCATTGACCTTACCACCTGGCAGCTGACCACCTTCACCAGGTTTTGCCCCTTGAGCAACCTTGATCTGCATGACTTCTGCTGAACGCAGATAGGCGGGCGTTACCCCAAAACGACCAGAGGCAACTTGTTTAATTTTTGAGTTACGCAGTGTCCCGTAACGTACAGGGTCTTCACCGCCCTCACCTGAATTTGAGCGACCACCAATGGTATTCATAGCGATAGCGATGGCTTCATGCGCTTCTGGCGACAGCGCGCCTAGCGACATGCCAGCAGAGTCAAAACGCGACAAAATGGCCGAGATATCTTCAACCTCATCTACTTCAAGAGGATTATCCGTTTTAAGCTGTAATAAATCACGTAAAGTAGCGACCGGACGGCTATTAACGATTTCTGCATACTGACGGTAATTGTCATAATTACCAGTTCGTACCGCCAAATGTAGGCTATTAATCACATCAGGATTAAAGGCATGATACTCTTTATTAAAGACAAATTTTAATAAGCCGCCTTGGTCAAGTGGGGCACGACGCTTAAAGGCATTTGCCGCGAGCTGTGCTTGATCCGCTGCCAAATCAGCAAAGGTTGCGCCTTTAATACGACTTTGCACGCCTTTAAAGCACAGATTAACCACTTCTTCAGAAAGACCTACCGCCTCAAATAACTGCGCACCGCGATATGACACGATGGTAGAGATACCCATTTTTGATAAAATCTTTAGCAGACCTTTATCTAAGCCTTTACGGAAATTTACCCGTGCCTGAATCGGATCACCAAGCAGCTCGCCAGTCGCAACCAAATCATCAATCACGTCATAAGCTAGATAAGGATAAACGCAGGTCGCACCAAAGCCAATTAATACCGCGACTTGATGTGAATCACGTGCCAGACCGGTTTCAATAATTAAATTGGCATCAGTACGAATACCTTGTGCAATCAGATAATGATGCACCGCCCCTGTGACCATTATGGCGTTGGCAGGGACTTTATCTACCGCAATGTCTTTATCAGATAAGACAATCAAGGTATGACCAGCACGAATGCTACTGGCAACTTGCTCGCAGATAGAGATAATGGCAGCGGAAAGTTCTAATGTACGGTCATAATTTAAGTCGATACGTGCCATCTTAAAAGCAGGATCATTCACAGTTTCAAGTTGCTGCATCTTACTTGCTGAGAGCACCGGCGATGACAAGATAATACGATGCGCGTCGCGGGCTGATGGCGCAAACACATTGGTTTCAGCGCCGAGGCACGTCTGTAGCGACATTACAATAGATTCACGTAGTGGATCAATCGGTGGATTGGTCACCTGTGCAAATTGCTGGCGGAAGAAATCACCGACATGACGAATCTGCTGTGACAGTACCGCCATTGGCGTATCATCACCCATCGAACCAACTGGCTCTTGCGCATTTTCAGCGTTAGGGCGGATGATTTCTGTACGCTCTTCATTGGTGATGTGATACATTTTTTGCAATGCTTTTAACGGCTCACCGCGACATGCCTGTGCAGCTATCTCTTCTTCTAAGCGCTCATCATCACGGATATGAGTCGCCTCGTCACGTAACCATTTACGATACGGATGCGCCTTTTTAAGCAAGGTCGCGATGGCTTTGGTATCCATTATTTGACCGGTTTGAGTATCAATGACTAGCATCTGACCGGGTCCAACACGACCTTTAGCGAGCACGTCTTTTGGCTTATAGTCCCAAACCCCTACTTCTGAGGCGACCGTAATATAACCATTCTTCGTCGTCACCCAGCGCGATGGACGTAAACCGTTCCGATCCAGCATACAGACGGCATAGCGACCATCTTGAATCACGAGACCTGCAGGACCATCCCATGCTTCCATATGCTGCGAGTAAAACTCATAAAATGCCCGCAAGTCCATATCCATGCTATCGACATTCTGCCAAGCAGGTGGCACCAGAATCGACATTGAATGAAACAAGCTCATACCACCTGACATCAGAACTTCTAGCATATTGTCTAAGCTAGATGAGTCTGAGCCACTACTATTAACTAAGGGCGTTAGCTCATTCAAATTGGGTAATTTATCTGATTTTAATTTTGGCGTACGCGCCTCAGACCAGCTGCGGTTGCCGGAGATGGTATTTAGCTCACCATTATGCGCCAGATAGCGGAAAGGCTGGGCTAGTGGCCAGCGCGGTAGCGTATTGGTTGAAAAACGTTGATGGAATACCACAATATGCGACGCCAAACGCGCATCTTGCAAATCTAAGAAGAAAGCTGGCAAGTCTGAAGGCATCACCAAACCTTTATAAATAATAGTCTGACAGCTCAATGAGCAGACATAAAACAGCTCATCATCAACCAAGCGTTGCTCAGATTTTTTACGCGCTACAAACAGCTTGCGATTAAAATCATCTGCCGCTAAACCATCCGGCGCATTGACAAATACTTGCTTAAAATCTGGTAATGTCTGACGCCCAATTTCACCGACAATGCTTAAATCAAGTGGTACATCGCGCCAGCCGGCTACCTCTAAGCCTTGCGCGGTAATCTCTTCATTTAATACCTGTAGGCTATGCTGAGCCGTTGCCGTATCTGGATTGACGAATACCATACCAACCGCGAAGTTATCCGTTATCTCAAACTGTTGCTCTGCTGCAATGTCTCTAAAAAAGGCAACGGGCGTCGCTAATAATAAACCACAACCATCGCCGGTTTTGCCATCAGCTGCCACGCCGCCACGATGGGTCATACAACTTAGGCTGTGAATGGCTGTTTTTACCAAGTCATGACTGGCCTGACCCTCAATATGAGCAATCAAACCAAAACCGCAATTGTCAGAAAAGTCATCTGGCGAGGCCAAATGCGTATGGGAGGAAATCATTGACATAGCTGGTCCTTTTAAGTAAGCGGAAGTTTATGCAACCAATGTGATGCACAAACCGTTTTCCGCAAGCAGAACGGGCTGGATTATATTTACATATCCGGATTAACAAAGCGCGAGCAGAAAAATTATTGCCAGTGCGCTGGGTATGATAAGAACAATTATCAAAGTACCCTGTATGCTAGCAACATTTGAGCCATCAATTTAACGCGGATTGATAGGATAACTTGGTGAAAGTATTCAATGGCAATCGTCGCAAATCAAAATATTAAGCACTTCAACGTGACTACTTGTCGATCTTATGTTGGCTATAGGTTTCAATATGAATCTTATAATCTTCAATGACCAAACTAGTAAATAGCTGAAAAAACGCAGTTTATCCATCAAATGTGAATATAAGACGCATATATTCAAGCGCCTTAACAATCCTAATAAGGATGATAGTAAGAGAAGTTGCGCCACTTGCGATATGCTGATCGTAGCGGATAACTAGTAACTAGCTAACAAGTAGCAGCGCTTGAGATATGATGTTTTCTGTTAATCATTTATCCTAGATCTAATAAAATTAGAAGCTAACAAATGACCATTTACGATAACTATACAGAGCGTCACCCATCCTTATATTAGTGAATGATTAACAAAAAATCTAGTCTTTTCTGCCGATTCATCCGTCAGATTTTGTAAGTGTTTATATTGCTATTGGTTATATAAGATATCATAACCCATAAGTAAATGATTCATAAAAAAGCCCACTGTATTTTTTAGTGGGCTTTTTGACGTATATGCTTACTTAAAATTAGTCTTTCTTTTCTTCGATGAGCTCTTTTATACTGTCGTTTTTGGCTTTTGGCGCTGCCGTATTGTTAGAGCTATTATTGGCATTTTTATTCGCCGAGCTTGCATTTGAATTTTTATTATCCAAATTTGTACTGTTGGGATTGGTAGTGTTATTCGGCGCCTTAGGCGTGGCAACCACTGGTGGTTTTTTCGCTGAATTAGTATCAGTACCAGATACAACAGGCTTTTTGCTTTCTTGCTCAGGCTTACGGTTATTATCAGTACTTTTAGGAGCTGAGGTAGTAGGAGATTGCTCTTCTATACCGAAAATACGCTCCTCATTAACTGTCAAGGTATCAGAGGTATCAACGGACTGACGAATGCTTTCAGTCGCACTGCTATTGGTCGATTCTTGAGGAGTACGGTTGGTCGCATTGCTTGCGGATTGCTCACTGTTATTTACCGTAGGTGTTTTTTGACGTAGCGGCACTTCACGCTTGGTTGGTCTCAGATTGACGGCACGGGTACGTTTTGTACTCAAATCTTTTACAGGATCAGGGCGCTCATAATTATCAATGATGCTGACGTAGCGATTGATCTCTTCAGGCAATACTCGTACATTGGCAGGCAGCTTAAAATCTATCAGCTTAGCCGCACCAACTGCTTCTTGTGGACTACCCATCAAGCCATAAGTCAGCATATAACGGACTTGCTCGTTTTCATCAAGGTAGCGGAAATATGTAAATTTGCTACGGTCTTCACGTCCTTCTAGATAACTGACAATCACCTCATTTTCAGCGACATTCATGACCTGTACTGTCCACTTGCCTTTGTTGGCAAGCAGATAACGCTTATCTTTAAACTCATCAGGATAGCTGCGCAAATCACGAACCGTTTCATCAAAACTTATCGGTTGTACGTCAGTATCAAGCTCATGCAGCGATTCAATTTTCAATGGCTGCTCAAGCTCCGCACTCAGTGTTTTCGGCGCTGCTATGGGCGCGTTTTCTATCTTGGCACCCATCGCTGGCGTTTGGCTAAACATCCATACCAAAGCGGTGGTCACACCCAACATCAGAGTCGCTATCAGCCAAATCAGCGCTTGACGGCGATAGGATTGACTCGCGGTGCGAGTCGTCGAGCGAGATGCTGCCATGGAGGTGTCCTTGGTAAAGATATGCTTAGGATAGGGTCATAAAAATTATACAGATAAAACCAAGCGCTCTATACTCACTTCAAAATAAAAGAGAATCGCTTTTAGTACCGTGCTATTTCTATATTGAAAAATTAACTGCTCATAGCCATTTATAATGTATGTTCTTTTATAGCTTACGGTGCATGCATGGCTAGCACATCGGTGAGCAGATGCGGGTCAAAATCATTGGTTAATACTGCTTCACCCAATGATTTTAACAAAATAAGGCGGATTTGTCCGTGTTTCACTTTTTTATCATGCCCCATTAAGTCCAAAGCGGTCTGAACTTCAATAGGCGGCGGCGTGATCGGTAAATTGGCTAATGACAATATGCGCTTAACACGAGCAACCTCATCGCTCGTTAACCAGCCGATTTTTTGCGACAGCTCAGCCGCTTGTACCATGCCCGCAGCGACTGCCTCACCATGTAGCCAACTACCGTAACCTTCATGAGTTTCAATCACATGACCAAACGTATGACCAAAATTTAATAAAGCACGTACACCTGATTCTCTTTCATCTTGGGCGACAACATCAGCTTTGTACTGGCAGCAGCGCTTGACCGCTTCACCCAGTACCGCTAGATCTAAAGCCATCATCGCAGGCAGGTTGTGCTCAAGCCAAGTCAAGAACTCGGCATCCATAATCAGCGCATATTTAATAACTTCAGCAAGCCCTGCTGACAGCTCGCGCGCTGGCAGGGTTTTGAGTGTACTCATATCTGCCAATACCATTTGCGGCTGCCAGAATGCGCCAATCATGTTTTTGCCTTGCGGATGATTGATACCGGTTTTGCCGCCGACACTTGAATCCACTTGAGAAAGCAAGGTGGTTGGTATCTGAATAAAATTGACGCCGCGCATAAAGCTTGCCGCTGCAAATCCCGTCATATCACCAATGACACCACCACCAAGCGCAATCAGAGTCACATCACGATTAAAATGCGCTGCCATCAGCACGTCATAAATCTGATTGATACTCGACTGGTTCTTATATTGTTCACCATCTGGGAGCACACAGACTTTGACGGTAAACTGCGCTTCAAGTTCCTCTTGTAAAGCCTTTAAATATAAAGGCGCAACCGTTTCATTGGTGACGATAAGGACTTGACGACCTGTAATATAAGGGGCAACTTGGCTAGCCATACTGCTATTTTCTGCTATTGCGTTTTCAGTAATGACGATTGGATAGTCATGACTTTGCGTATGTACTGTCAAGTCAGCATGAAACAGTGGCGTTGCCATGAAAATCTCCTTAATTCTTACGAGTAAAATTTAACTAAATAGGTATTCGATAATATTGGTCATACTAGTCATTTTTTGACATCAGTCTTTTTCAGGCTCTGAATCGACAGACGTAGAGATACAAAATGAGTTAAGCTGCTGTAATAATTGATTGACCATGTGCCGTGGATACGTATGTCCTGTTGGCATAATGATATGCGCTACTTCCCTGTACAATGGATCGCGCGCGCTATATAAACCTTGCAGTATTTTTCTAGGGTTTGGCTGCTGTAATAAAGGACGCGACTTGTCTTTCGCAGTACGAGCCATTTGTACACCGACAGGCGCATTGAGATAAATAACGATACCGCGCTGCTTTAAATACTCACGATTTTCAGCGGCCATCACAGCACCGCCGCCAGTCGCTAAAACAATTTGCGGTTGCTGTGTTAGCTCATCGATTGCACGCGTTTCCCGTTCTCGAAAGCCTGCTTCACCTTCTTTGGCAAATATCCAAGCGATATCGGCACCGGTCTGCGATTCGATATACCAATCGCTGTCTACAAACGAGCGCCCGAGCTGCTTTGCCAGTAATCTGCCGATTGTGGTCTTCCCTGCTCCCATCGGCCCTACCAAAAATACCGACGGTAATTCCTCAACCATAGTACTCACTCAGCTAAATTAGGTATGATACAACGTCATTGATATTCTGGCTAGTAATGAGCTGTGATTATTGTTAGTAAAATCCTTGCCAGCCTAAAAATCAACCATTAAAAAAGCAAGCACTAAGGCTTGCTTTTTATGACTCAAAACCAACTAAAATCTGACTAATCTAAGCGACTAATACCATCATTGATCAGTTTCGGCGTGATAAATATCAGCAGCTCTTCTTTGGTATTGCTGCGCACGTCTTTACGGAAGGCACGACCGATATAAGGCAAATCACCTAAGAAAGGTACTTTATCGACGCCATTATTAGTACGGTTTTTAAAGACGCCGCCCAATACAATGGTTTGACCATCTTCAACAATAACGTTAGTAGAAATCGAGTCTTCAGCGATGGCAACCTGATTATTAATAATGGTCGGTGTGCCATTGGTGATTAGCAGCTGCAAACCAATCTTACCATCTGGAGTAATATTTGGCGTGGCTTCCAAACTTAAAGCAGCTTCTTTAAAGCTAGTAGTAGTCGCACCACTTGCTGATGCTTCTTGATAAGGAATCTGCGTACCAGAAGATACTTTTGCCGTTTGCTTATCAGAGGTCAAAATCTTTGGCGTAGAAATCACTTCACCGCGGTTGTCTGCTTGCATGGCTGACAACTCAAGATCGAGCATAAAATCAGAAATACCTAGCAGACCAAAGGCAATACGACCTGCTGGATTATCAACGCCTAAATCAACGTTTAGATTGTCAGGACGAGTAATATCGTATTTAGGATAAGAGACGGTCTGACCATTAATAGTCGTGGTCTGCACATCAAAATCTTTTAAGTCCCATAAAGTTTGGTTACTGCCACCGACCAACAAGTTCCGATTATTGGCAGCGCCATTTGACAAGATACCCCAACGCACTCCAATCTCTTTACTAAAGCTATCAGTCGCGCTAACGATACGCGCTTCAATCATGACCTGACGGACAGGAATGTCGATTTTACCAATCAGCTTATGGATATTTTCAATGCTGGCTGCCACATCTTTAACAATCAAAGTATTGGTACGCTCATCGACTGTTACCGTCCCACGATTAGAGAGCAAGCTATTGCTATCTTTAGTATTAGCATTGGCGCTGCCAGTATTACTACCGCCAGAGGCGCCACCACTACCTTGAGAGATCAGGGTTAGGACATCTGCCGCTTTTGCGTAGCTTAGACGGATATATTCAGTACGTAACGGTGCATAAGACTCAACCGCTTGCTGGGCTTCAAGCTCACGTGCTTCTTGTTCAGCAAGCTCAGTTGAAGGCGCAACCAAAATTACGTTACCGTTTTCACGTTTGCCCAAATTTTTACTTTTAAGAATGATATCAAGTGCTTGATCCCAAGGTACGTTGATAAGGCGCAAGGTAATATTACCGGCGACCGAATCACTAGCAACGATATTCATCTCTGTAAACTGCGCTAAGATATCTAGGACACTACGAATCTCAACATCTTGAAACTCCATAGATAGCGCTGCACCGGTATAGACTTTTTCTTCAAGCGTCGGCTCACGTAGCAGCTCAGGTCGTCTGATACCAATATTTAGCTGACTGCCTGATTGATAGGCTTGATATTCAAAATCGTCTTTCATATTGATGGTAATAACACCATTTTGACCTTGGTTTTTAGTATCAATACTGTCTACCAAACCACCATTAACATTCAATCGGCGTAGCAGATTTCTAGGTACGGTACTGCCTGTCAAACGCACAACCAGCTTATTACCTTGACGCTGAACGTCTACAGGAATCGCTTCATTGGCAAGTGAGATACTAACGTTACCACCGCCATCATTCCCTGCTGAAAAATTCACAGCGCTTAGCCCATCATAGCTATACTGCTTGCTGACTTGTGCAGAGGCAAGTTGTGGGCTTAATAAAGGGTTGACACGTACGACCATGGTGTCAGCAGGTACTTGGTTTTTTGTGACTGTGGTTCTAATAGGCGCGACAGCAACGCTACTGGTTTCAACAATGGGCGTAACCACAGCCGTGGTAGTAATAGCCGAATTGCCATTTAGGACATCTTGTACAGGGTCGTTGGTAATGACTTTCGTGACCACCGGAGCAATCACTGGACGATTAGGGTCCGTAATCGTCAGCAATAATTCATTGCCATCAATCGCGGTGGTATAGTTGCCCGTCTTTTTTAGCCCAACGATAAGACGGGTGGTATTGTCACTATTTAAGGTGGTGACCTCATTGACCATACCGATATTATATTCTTTAAAGCGACTAGCAAGACCGTTTTGCACCTGTTCAAAATCCAGCACCAAACGGCTAGGATTGTCGAGCTGATAAGCGGCTGGTAATACTGGCGCACCTGAAAACCCTAAACGCATTTGCGTTACGGCTGGCGCAGTCTGCACCACAGAGACATTGTTGATGCGCTGCTCGGCATGGGCAATGCTACTTACAGCTACCATACTCATTGCCAATGCAGAGATGGCAAAAGTAGAAGATACGCGGTTGCTCATCGTCATTACCTTGTTATTGCGTACTGTCATTATTTATTCCTCAAAAAATCTGCCGACTTAGCTTATAGGGGACACCAGTGACTGGGGTTTTTCAACAAACCCAGCACGGCTGTCTGGCACAATTTCAATCAAGTTAATCTGAGTCGGTGTGATTTCAACAATACGACCGTCATTCAATCCAAGATAATTACCCACTCTAACACTAGCAACTGAGCCATCAGGACGCTGTACTAAAGCATACTGTTGACCTTCAGGCGAGATAACCACACCGCGAAAAATCAGTTGTGTCAGCTCGTACTGTTCAAGCGGTTCTTTGACTCGGGTTATATCAGGGCGTACCCCATCAATAAAGGTGGTCGGACCTTGTACGTTCACTAAACTCGGTGGCAAAAATGGACTACGCTGCGCACTGGCGCTATAGACAAAATCTTCTACCAGCTCGGCCTGAGGAGGAGGCTCAATCGGCTGCGCAGGCTGGTTACGGATATCAGCCATTGCCTGTTCTGCTAAACCGATACGATCCGTACAACCCGTTAGAGATAAAACAGTAGCGCTTAACAGCAATAACCTTAACTTAGGCAGTTTGTAGCTAGTCATTAGTTGCCTCCTGCAGCAGCATCGGTGGGTACAGCTTCAGCCGCCGCTGCATCACCTTCAGGGACCGCTTCTTTGGAGCGATAGGTTTTGGTTTGCAATACCAAATTTAGCTCGGGTAAAACATCCAAGGTTGGCTGCGGATTACTGACTTCGAAGTCGTGCATGGTGATAATCCTTGGTAAAGCTGCCAAACCACTAATAAAACTACCAAATTGATGGTAGTCACCCAACGCTGCAATACGAATAGGCTGCTCAATAAAGAATTCATTTTCAATTTCAGGCTCGACAGATATGTCCTGAAAACGTATGTTACTGCCCACGCCCGTCATATTGATACCCTCAACCAATTCTGATACACGGGTATCTTTTGGTAGCTGGTCAAGCAAAGTATTAAACTCCGCTTCCATTTGAATCACTTGAGCTTGATAAGCTTGCAGATGGCGCGCGCGCGATTCTTTTTCACGGTAGCTATCGAGCAAGGTTTGTTGTTGGCTTTCTGCTGCTGTAATTTCATCGATTTTACTGCTGATTGGTAATGCCCATGACAAAGCAGCAATCAAAGCAATAATAAAACCAATGACAGTGACTTTAACAGGCAGCGGCCAACTGCCATAGTTTTCAGAATCCAATGACTCAAAACTGCGGCGAAACTCATTTAAATCAAACTGCTTTCTTTGTCTTATCACTGTCTTTTTGATTTTAATGCGGGTTTTTTTACGGGTCAGTTTCATAACTCACCTCCAGGTACAATAGCGCCATCAGCACCTTCGACAGGCACGGCAGTTTCAGACTGTACTTTAGTCGTGATCACAAACTGCACATAGCTGTCTTCAGGATAAATAGGACGCGGTTGTTCACCTGGCGTAGTGACCGTATTTTCCAAAACGGGGGCTGCTTGATAAGCGGTAATATTTTGCTGAATATTACTTACGGCTGAATCGCCCATCCACTTACTGCTATCAAGATTACGAATCAAACTTGATACCACATTTGGATTGTCAGCAAGACCTGTCAATGTTAATACATCCCCTTCACGTTTTAGATTATTCAAATAAAGCGCTGGCGGAATGGCTTTAGCAAGATCATCCCATAGACGTACAGGTACAGGACGTCGACCTTGCAAGTCTTGAATAACTTGCATACGTGAGATGATATCTTCACGGCGCTGCTCTAAGCTATCAATCTCGACCAACGCTTTATCCAAGCGAGCGTTTTCTTGTTCAATCAGTGCATTGGCATCTAATTGTTCAGCAAGTTCGTTATTAAAATAACTCCACGTCGCAAATGCTGCAAGCAGAGACAACAGTGTCACTGCCACCACCAAGGTGATAAACTCTTTATTGCGGCGGGCACGCTCTTCTTCTCGCCAAGGCAGTAGGTTAATACGAGCCATTAGTCAAAGCTCCTTAACGCCAGACCGCAAGCGGCCATTAAGCTGGGTGCATCAATCGCCAGTTGCTCATGATCGATATGCGGCGCAATAGTCATATTAATGAACGGATTTGCAATACTCACAGGCACGCCCAATCGCTGCTGCGCCATACCAGCAAGACCCGCAATAGAGCTACTGCCACCAGCAAGGACCACATGATCGATACTACTATATTGACTTGAGGAGAAATAAAACTGTAAAGAGCGAGTGATTTGTTGGATGGTATTTTCTATAAATGGTGTTAAGACATCAGTATAGTAATCATCAGGTAGAGCACGCTCGCGCTTACTAATAGAAGCTTCTTCAGCAGACAAACCATAGCGGTTTTGGATGGCTTCTGTCAGCTGACTGCCTCCAAATAACTGCTCACGACTATAGATAAACTCGCCATTTTTGGCGACATATAGTGTTGTTTGATTGTGTCCGATATCAACCAGCGCCACCAAATCTGGCAAGTTTGGCAGACTGTCTGCCATCAAGCCAAAAGCACGCTCAATGGCATGCGACTCAATATCCATTATCTTGGTTTGCAGACCACCAAAGGTTAAGGCATCAACTCTTTGGTCAACGTTTTCTGAACGAGAGGCGGCAAGCAGTACTTGCACCATGTCATCATTAATAAGAGAGGGACCCAATACTTCAAAGTCCAAATTGACGTCTTCTAGCGGATAAGGTATGTATTGGTCAGCATCCAAACGAATTTGAGCTTCACGCTCAACGTCACTTAGCACCATATCCATATCGATGATTTTAGTAATCACCGCTGACCCTGAGACTGCTGTGGCTGCACTACTACCCGCCGCTTGGCAACGCCTTGCTAAGCCTGCTATAGTATTGCCTACCACTTCCGTGTCTACAATGAGTTTGTCGATGACTACGCCTTCAGGTAATATTTCAGTACCATAAGATCTTAGGTGAAAAACGCCTTGTTGGCGCTGTATGTCAACCAACTTCACTGAGGTGGTACAAATATCCACGCCAATCAAATGTCGACTCTTAGAAGTAAATAGCCTCACAAACTCTATACCTTATATTAAGTGTACAATCTGATAGTTATTTGTAATAATTTAGTACAATACTTTACTTAACAGATAGATTCAAGCATTTAAATGTCCTGTAGAGGCTAACTTACACATTTATTATTACTTGGCTATTTTGTTCAAGGTATAATGTTTTTTATCTGTTGCAAACCTTAATCGATAAGTCTGACTATGACCAAAAAAAATGCCACCGTTCGTCTCATTCACTTTTTGGTGGGGCTTTTCATTGCCTGTCTAGCGTTGGCGGTTGTATTAGCGCTTGCCGTCCCTATTGGCTTCTATGGTATGGCGATGTATTTATCGCCAACGTTGCCAAGCACGCAAGAGATTAAAACAGCAACTTTAGAGATGCCATTACAGATATATAGTAGTGATGACAAATTGATTGGGCAATATGGCAACCGTTTATCATTACCTATTACCTTTGAAGAGATACCGGAAGACTTGACCCATGCTTTTTTGGCAGCAGAAGATTCTTCATTTTTTCAGCACAGCGGTATTAGTATTAAAGGATTAGGGCGGGCGGTCACCGAAGTGGTGACGGATGATGAAAGCCAAACAGGTGGCTCGACCATCACCATGCAGGTCGCCAAAAATTATTTTCTAAGCTCAGATCGCACGTTAAATCGCAAACTAACGGAATTATTTTTAGCCCGTAAGATTGAAGACGAGTTGAGTAAAAACGATATTCTTACCCTTTATGTCAATAAAATTTACTTAGGTGAAGGCGCTTACGGTATTCGTGCGGCTGCCAAAAAATATTATAGTAAATCATTAGAAAATCTCACCATTGCTGAGATGGCAATGCTTGCAGGTTTGCCGAAAGCACCCTCTAAATACAATCCTGTTGCCAATCCAAGCCGTGCGCTCACACGCCGTAACTGGATTATTGGTCGCATGCATGAATTGGGTTACATCGACAAAACCCAATATGACGAAGCCATTAATGCGCCCATCGGTATTAAGCTTTATCAAGAAAAGCTGGATGTTAATATGCCGTATTTGGCAGAAATGACGCGCGCAGCTTTGGTTGATCGTTATGGTGAGCAAGTTATGCATGGCGGCTGGCGTGTACGCTTGACGGTTGATAGTCAAGCACAAATAGATGCAGAAAAGGCAATTTTATCTGGCTTGGTTGCTTACGAGCATCGCCATGGCTGGCGCGGCGCCGAAGCAAATGATGAACCGCTAAAGAATTTTAGTCGCTATAGCAATATGTCGCCTGCCAAAGTGACTAAAGTGAATAGCAGTAGTTTTGAGGCAACCATGCTTTCAGGAGAAAGCGTGACCGTTAATTGGTCTGGTATGCGCTGGGCACGTAAATATATCTCTGCTGATCGCATTGGTTATTTTCCAAGTAATGCCAGCCAAATAGTGAGTAAGAACGATATTATCCGCCTGATACCGACTGCTAGTGGTGGCTGGCAGCTTGGTCAAATACCTGAGATACAAGGTAGTTTGGTTTCTCTGAATCCTGATACCGGTGGCGTTCGTGCCTTGGTCGGTGGCTTTGATTTTAACCATAGTAAATTTAACCGTGCTCTGCAGGGCTGGCGTCAACCGGGTTCTACCATTAAACCCCTTGTCTATACAGCAGCATTAGAAAAAGGCTATCGTCCAGATAGTATAGTTTCGGATCGCCCGCTGCAAGTAGGTGACTGGAAACCAAAAAACTCTGATGGTCGCTTCTTAGGTGATATTACGTTAAGCCGCGGACTTTATTTATCACGTAACTTAGTATCTATTCGCTTGCTGCAAGCAATTGGCATCTCTGACGCTCGCAACTTATTAGATGAATTTGGTCTTGATAAAGAGAAGCTGCCAACTACTTTGTCTTTAGCGTTGGGTACAGGTCAAGCAACCCCATTACAAATGGCAACCGCTTACGCCACCTTTGCCAATGGCGGGCATCGCATTCAACCTTATTTTATTGAACAAATTTATAACTATAATAATAAGCTTTTATTTCAAGCCAATCCTCAGCAAGCTTGTGCCCTATGTTTCAATGAGCAGCTCGACGATGTCAATAAAAAACTAACAGAAGAATATGATGCAAAAATTGAGGAGAGTAAAAAAGTAGCTGAAGACGATAAAACAGGCGACGCTAAAGAATCGCCGGCAAGTAAAAATACAGAAACCGATATAGAGGCTGACAAGAGTAAAACCCCTACTAAAGACAGTAACAAGATTGATTTGAGTATTTATGATGCCAGCCCAGAATCAGATCGCCTAAAAGCACCTGTTGTACAGTACGTACGCGCTGAACAAGCTCCGCGTATTTTAAAGCCTAAAGTCGCTTATGAGATGGCAGATATTTTACGTGATGTAATACAGCGTGGTACAGCGTTTAAAGCAAGATCTTTGGGACGTGATGATATTGGCGGCAAGACAGGAACCACCAATGAAGCGAAAGATGCTTGGTTTGCAGGCTTCCATCCTACCAATGCAACCGTCGTCTGGATGGGATTTGATCAACCATCAACCATGGGTCGTCGCGAATATGGTGGTGTGGCAGCCCTACCCGTTTGGATGGATTTTATGAAAGCCCAACTTAAAGACACGCCTAGCCAATGGGTCTCTATTAATAACCGTGCCAAGTCCAAGAAACAAAAGCAAAACATTATAGAGATGATGGATGAAGGGGTCATTGAACTTGATGGCGAAGATATTGATACAGGCAAATCGGAAAAACCAGTAAAGACATCTATTCAGAAGCGCCAGCCACCTGCTCCAAAACCTGTTGAAACGCCGGCTGTTACGACCGATGTTAAACCTGCTAATAATGGTATTACTAATAGCCCAGCGCAGAAACCAAAACCATTAGTAGTCAAGCCTGTAGAACGTATGCCAGCGATGCCTGAGTAATAGACTGCTTAGAGCGTCTGCTTTCTGTATTGATACATTTAAAAAGGCTGGTTCAGTAAACACTGAGCCAGCCTTTTTTATAGGACATATTTCAATTGCATTTAATTTTATGCCCTACTCAGCTTAAAGGTAGCAGCTAATCATTAAGTACTCATAACGAAGCTTTGAAAATATAATCTAAGCCATAAGAACTAAAATTCCACCATACCAGCACGTAGCTGCTCAATCAGCTCCAAAAACTGTTGGCGCCATTCACGTATGGTCGCATCATCTGGCAACCATTGATTGGAAAGTGTCACTACATTGACAATCAAATCAGGCACTTGTTTTTTGTCGTCAGCCGCTTTATCCACCGAATGCTCAGATATCACGGCATATAGACAACGCTGATAGGCATGTTCTATATCAGCCAGAAATCCTTGCTGCTGTAACTGCTTTAGACGCTGCACTTCAGGTGATACTTGCGTACGCTCGATCAGTGCTTCTTCGATATCTAGCAACGTCGGCGTCGTCAGCGTTATATTATAAAAGTGACCAAGCTCTTGTAAAAAAGCTAAAAACGTACCGTATAGATGAAAAATAGCGGTCTCACAATGTGCTTGATATAACTGCTTGTCAGTTGTGTCTGCAGCGGCTTGACAGGCAAGGCGGCAAAAATATAGCTTTTGATTGGTACGGTCAGCTTGATATTTGGCAACGCGAGTTTTATCTGCCATGCGCTTATCCTTTTTAGTGAGTACTGCTAAAAATAATCGGAAATTATGAATACTTATGAATACTTATGAATACTTATGAATACTTATGAATACTTATGAATACTTATGAATACTAGAGCCAAAATCTCTGACTATTTAAGTAATGCGGTTATGCAGTGTACTATTTTATCTCATCATTTCCCAAGAAAAAACTTGTTGTGATGGAATTTTAAAGCAAAAAAAGCCAGCAACTTAGGCTGGCTTTTTATTTATTCAAATAACTAAATGCTATCTAGTTTAATGATTACCTTGATTCAATTCTTGAGCAAAGGCTTCATCGAAGCTTGCAAAGTCTGTCGCATCAGTCGTTGCTGACATATCAAACGCCGCATTTAAGTCTTTATCTTGCAGTTTTTGCTCTGCTTTTTCTTTACGAGCTTTATGATAAGCAAGACCAGTACCAGCTGGAATCAAGCGACCAACGACTACATTTTCTTTCAGACCACGTAACTCATCCACTTTACCAGTGACCGCAGCAGCCGTTAGGACACGAGTCGTTTCCTGGAACGATGCGGCTGAGATAAAGCTTTCGGTTGCCAAACTTGCTTTGGTAATACCAAGTAATTGACGTTCAAACTGAACTGGAAATTTGTCTTCCGCTTCTAGCTTGGCATTCAATGCTTTGATATCAGCATATTCTACTTGATCACCTTTAAAGTGGTTTGAATCACCGCCATCAGTAATTTCAACTTTACGCAACATCTGACGAATAATAACTTCGATGTGCTTGTCATTGATTTTTACGCCCTGCAGACGATAAACGTCCTGCACTTCGTTAACGATATAATCAGCAAGCGCGGTTTGTCCTTTCAGACGTAAGATATCATGCGGATTTTGTGGACCATCAGCAATAACCTCACCACGAGCAACAGTCTCGTTTTCGAAGACGTTAATCTGACGCCATTTCGGGATCAGCTCTTCATGAATCTCGCCATCTTCATTAGTAATAATGAAGCGATTTTTACCTTTGGTTTCTTTACCAAAGCTAACAACACCCGTCATTTCAGCCATGATAGCGTGATCTTTTGGACGACGTGCTTCGAATAAATCAGCTACACGTGGCAGACCACCGGTAATATCTTTGGTACCTGAAGACGCTTGTGGTACACGACCTAGAATCGAACCGGCCGCAACTTTCTCACCGTCGCTAACGCGAATGATGGTTTCAGCAGGTAAGAAGTAAACGACTTCTTTACCTTCGTCTGTGTTCAAGATAATCGCCGGACGTAAGTCTTTTGCTGAGCTTGAACGATCTCGAGTAGCTAGAATCTCAAACGAGCTCATACCAGTCGCATCATCAACTTTTACGGTAGCAGTTAAGCCATCAGTAATCTCACTGAAACGTGCGGTACCCGCGAATTCTGTAATAATAGGATGCGTGTGCGGATCCCACTTAGCGATGGTTTGACCACCTTCAACTTGGTCTTCATTTTTTACAAGAACGCTTGAACCATAAGGTACTTTATAGCGCTCACGCTCACGACCAAGCTCATCGGTCAAGGCGATTTCAGCTGAACGCGATACGATAACCAAATGACCATCGGTATGCTGTACAGTCTTCATGTTTTCAAAATGCGCTTGACCAGCACTACGGACTGAAATGCTGTTGTCCACAGAAGCAGAACTTGCCGCTCCACCAACGTGGAAAGTACGCATGGTCAACTGAGTACCAGGCTCACCGATAGACTGCGCCGCCATAACACCAACAGACTCACCGATATTCACTTTATGACCACGAGCAAGGTCACGACCATAGCACTGTGAACAAACGCCATGTTCGATATTACAAGTAATCACTGAACGTACCCAGATATCATCGATTGCATTGTTATCTAGTACTTTAACCCAATGCTCATCGATCAACGTACCCGCTGGAATCAAGATTTTTTCAGCATTATCGTTATAAGTGACATCACGTGCCGTTACACGACCTAGTACTAGCTCGCCGAGCTTCTCAATGATTTCACCACCTTGGATATGTGGCTTCATGAGCAAGCCTTGCTCAGTACCACAGTCATCACTGGTAATAACCAAATCTTGTGCTACGTCAACCAAACGACGCGTCAAGTAACCTGAGTTAGCTGTTTTCAATGCCGTATCCGCAAGACCTTTACGCGCACCATGCGTTGAGATAAAGTACTGAAGTACGGTCAAACCTTCACGGAAGTTAGCTTTGATCGGTGTTTCAATGATTGAGCCATCTGGCTTAGCCATCAAACCACGCATACCAGCAAGCTGACGAATCTGTGCGGCACTACCACGAGCACCAGAATCTGACATGATAAAGATAGAGTTAAATGACTTCTGCTCTTCTTCTTCACCTTTAGCGTTGATAATTTTATCAGTCGCTAAGTTGTCCATCATCGCTTTAGCGACTTTGTCATTAGTACGTGACCAAATATCGACCACTTTATTATAACGCTCACCAGCCGTTACAAAGCCTTGCTCAAACTGGTCTTCAATTTCACGCACTTCAGCTTCAGCGACTTCGATGATTTGCTTTTTCAGTGGTGGAATAACCATGTCATCGATACCGATAGACACACCAGATAGTGTCGCTTGTGCAAAACCAAGATACATCAATTGGTCAGCAAACATAACACTTTCTTTTACGCCCACTTTACGGTAGCAAGAGTTGATCAGTTTAGAGATATTCTTCTTAGTCATCTCTTCATTACATTCATCAAACGACATACCAACAGGCATGATGTTCCAGATTAACAAGCGACCAGCAACGGTATCTTTGATACTCGTCTCTTTAGTACGATTGCCATCATCATCAATATGCGTTTCAGTGACACGAACTTTAATCTTGGCGTTAACATGTAAATCGTTTGAACCAATTGCACGTAATGCTTCATTAACGGTGGCAAAAATCATGCCCTCGCCTTTGGCATTTACTGACGAGCGGCTGATGTAATACAAGCCCAATACAACATCCTGTGATGGTACAATGATTGGCTCACCGTTCGCAGGAGACAAGATGTTGTTGGTCGACATCATCAGCGCACGTGATTCAAGCTGAGCTTCTAGTGTCAATGGCACGTGAACGGCCATTTGGTCACCATCAAAGTCAGCGTTGAACGCGGTACAAACTAGAGGGTGAAGCTGGATGGCTTTACCTTCGATTAGTACTGGCTCAAATGCTTGTAGACCTAAACGGTGAAGTGTTGGCGCACGGTTAAGGAGTACTGGATGCTCACGGATAACCATGGCCAGCATATCCCACACTTGTGGCTCTTCACGCTCTACCATCTTTTTGGCAGCTTTAATCGTTGTCGCTAGACCATGAGATAACAGTTTGTTATAAGTAAATGGCTTGAACAATTCAAGTGCCATTTTCTTCGGTAGACCACACTGATGTAGACGTAGTGTTGGACCTACAACGATCACCGAACGACCAGAGTAATCAACACGCTTACCAAGTAAGTTTTGACGGAAACGACCTTGCTTACCTTTGATCATATCGGCCAAAGATTTCAATGGACGCTTATTACTACCAGTAATAGCTCGACCGCGGCGACCGTTATCAAGCAAGGCATCTACTGACTCTTGCAACATACGTTTTTCGTTACGTACGATGATATCAGGAGCGCTTAACTCAAGTAGGCGCTTTAAACGATTATTACGGTTAATAACGCGGCGATATAAATCGTTAAGATCTGATGTTGCGAAACGACCGCCTTCTAGTGGTACTAGCGGACGCAAATCTGGTGGTAGTACTGGTAAGATATTCATTACCATCCACTCAGGCTTGTTATTAGAATCACTGAATGCTTCTAATAATTTAAGACGCTTAGACATCTTTTTAAGCTTGGTTTCAGAACCCGTTTGCGGAATCGCTTCACGCAGCTCATCAATCTCTAAATCTAAATCGATATCTTTTAAAAGGTCTTGAACCGCTTCCGCACCCATTTTGGCAGTGAATTCATCGCCAAATTCTTCAAGGGCTTTATAATAATCTTCGTCATCAAGCAGCTGATACTTCTCCAAAGAAGTCAGACCTGGCTCAGTCACGATGTAGCTTTCAAAATACAAAACGCGTTCGATATCACGAAGTGTCATGTCTAGCAATAGACCGATGCGGCTTGGCAATGATTTTAAGAACCAAATATGCGCAACAGGGCTCGCTAAATCGATATGACCCATGCGGTCACGACGAACTTTAGCGGTCGTGACTTCAACGCCACATTTTTCACAGATAACGCCTTGGAACTTACGACGCTTGTATTTACCACATAAACATTCAAAATCTTTTACTGGACCAAAAATTTTGGCACAAAAAAGACCATCACGCTCAGGTTTGAACGTACGGTAGTTAATAGTTTCAGGTTTTTTTACTTCACCATGCGACCATGACTTAATAACGTCAGGCGATGCCAAGGTAATTTGGATGCTATCAAACTCATGGTTACCATTGCTGGTAGGGCTTTGCATGATATCGAGTAAATCTTTCAAGTTGCTTCTCCGTTATCTTTATAATCATCTGACAGCGTATTATGAGCGCGGCCACGATGAATGAAGGCAATGAATAGGGTTGAGACAAATTACTAAAAGCAGCAGCAATGAGCATACTGCCTTTAGTTGACAACTAAGTTAAACAACGGATTTAGTTGCTTTGTTTTAACTCAATATTGATACCCAGTGATTTGATTTCTTTGGTCAATACGTTAAACGATTCAGGCATACCTGGATCCATATATTGCTCACCATCGACGATGTTTTTGTACATACGCGTACGGCCTTCAACGTCATCCGACTTCACAGTCAGCATCTCTTGTAGCGTATATGTCGCGCCGTAAGCTTCTAGTGCCCAGACTTCCATCTCACCGAAGCGCTGACCACCAAACTGAGCTTTACCGCCCAATGGCTGCTGCGTCACTAGTGAGTAAGAACCAGTTGAACGCGCATGCATTTTGTCGTCAACCAAATGGTTAAGTTTGAGCATGTACATATAACCGACCGTTACTTTGCGGTCAAACTTCTGACCAGTACGACCATCATACAACGTCTGTTGACCATCGCGATCCATACCAGCAAGCTCTAACAGATCTTTAACTTGGCTTTCTCTTGCGCCGTCAAATACTGCTGTGCCCATTGGTACACCAGCACGCAAGTTGTCTGCTAGCGCCATGATGTCATCATCACTCAAGCTATCAAGATCAACTTGCTCACCGCCGACTTGGTTATAGATTTTGTCTAAGAAGTCACGTAAGTCTTTGATTGCTGCTTGCGATTTGAGCATACCATCGATCTTCTCGCCCAAGCCTTTTGCCGCCATACCCAAATGCGTTTCTAGAACCTGACCGATGTTCATACGAGATGGTACACCAAGTGGGTTCAAGACGATGTCAACGGTATTACCATTTTCATCATAAGGCATATCTTCAACTGGCATAATGCGTGATACCACACCTTTGTTACCATGACGACCAGCCATTTTATCACCAGGCTGAATACGACGCTTAACCGCTAGATATACCTTAACGATTTTTTGTACGCCATGTTGTAAGTCATCACCAGCGGTTAGTTTGCGTTTTTTCTCAGCAAACTTCACATCGATATCTTTTTGCTTATCAACCAAATACTCAGCGATTTGCGTTAGACGCTCAGAGATTTCTTCTTCAACAGGCTGAATATCAAGCAAGGTCTCAAGGCTCATATCTTTCATATCAGCCAATGCCATCACTGTACCGGCTTTTAAACCTGAACCACCACTGACTTTTTGACCATCTAATAGATTACCAATACGACCACGAGCCGCTTCTTCAAAGATACGTAACTCTTCTTTTAAATCTTTACGGTAGCTATCAAGCTGTGATTTTTCAATCGCTCTTGCACGTGCATCTTTTTCAACGCCGTCACGAGTAAAGACTTGAACGTCAATAACCGTGCCTTTGCTTGATGTTGGTACACGTAGCGACGTGTCTTTAACATCAGCCGCTTTTTCACCAAAGATAGCCCGGAGGAGTTTCTCTTCTGGCGTTAGTTGCGTTTCACCTTTTGGCGTCACTTTACCAACTAGAATATCACCAGCATCAACTTCAGCACCGATATAAACGATACCCGCTTCATCAAGGCTTGATAGAGCTGCTTCGCCAACGTTTGGAATATCAGCAGTAATCTCTTCAGTACCTAGCTTGGTATCACGCGCTACACAAGTCAATTCTTGAATATGAATAGTGGTGAAACGATCTTCTTTAACCACTTTTTCAGACAGCAAGATTGAATCTTCAAAGTTGTAACCATTCCACGGCATAAATGCGATACGAATGTTCTGACCCAATGCCAACTCACCAAGATCCGTTGATGGACCATCAGCCAAGATATCACCTACAGCAATAGCATCACCTTGGTTGACGATAATACGTTGGTTGATACAAGTGTTTTGGTTAGAACGCGTATATTTAACTAAGTTATAGATATCAATACCGGCTTCACCAGCAATCATCTCATCTTCATTTACACGAACCACAACACGTGAGGCATCTACATCTTCAATCACACCGCCACGCTTAGCGATCACACAAACACCTGAGTCACGAGCAACGTGACGCTCCATACCGGTACCTACTAACGGCTTATCAGCACGTAGCGTAGGAACTGCCTGACGCTGCATGTTCGAGCCCATAAGCGCTCGGTTAGCATCATCATGCTCTAGGAATGGAATCAGACCTGCGGCTACCGATACAACCTGACTTGGTGACACATCCATATGCGTCACTTTTTCTGGCGGCATACGGACAAACTCACCATAGCTACGCACACTAACCATTTCATCAGATAACGCCCCATCGGCAGTTACTGGTGAATCAGCCTGTGCAATGACCGTACCGACTTCTTCAATCGCTGACAGATATTCAATAACGTCCGTTACTTTACCATCAACTACACGGCGATAAGGTGTTTCCAAAAAGCCAAAGCTGTTGGTTTTAGCAAAAGTCGCTAATGAGTTAATCAAACCAATGTTTGGACCTTCAGGAGTCTCAATCGGACATACGCGGCCATAATGGGTATCATGTACGTCACGTACTTCAAAGCCTGCACGCTCACGGGTCAGACCACCGGGTCCTAATGCAGACACACGGCGTTTATGCGTGACTTCAGACAATGGATTATTCTGATCCATAAACTGAGACAACTGGCTTGAGCCAAAGAATTCTTTAACCGCAGCAGCAACAGGTTTTGAGTTAATCAAATCTTGTGGCGATAAATTATCAGATTCTGCTGAGCTTAAACGCTCTTTGACCGCACGTTCAACACGTACTAGGCCAACACGGAATTGGTTTTCTGCCATCTCGCCTACTGAACGAATACGGCGGTTACCTAAATGGTCAATATCATCGACTTCACCGCGACCATTACGAATCTCAATAAGCTCTTTTAGAACGTTAACGATATCGGCATTGGTCAATACGCTACGTTCACGCTGAATATCAGCGTCATCGGTATCTACAAAATCAAGACCTAAACGACGGTTAAACTTCATACGACCGACATTTGATAAGTCATAACGATCCGCGTTAAAGAACATGCTATCAAACAGTTTCTCAGCAGTTTCAACCGTTGGTGGTTCACCTGGGCGCATGACTTTATAAATTTCAATCAAAGCTTCTTCACGGCTTGATGTGCTATCAGCACGTAGCGTGTCGGCAATGTAACTACCTTGGTCGATATCGTTAGTGAACAGGATGCTGAATTCTTTGATAGATTCACTGGCTTCAAACGCACTTAATTTAACCAATAATTCATGGTCAATGAGCGTGTTAGCGCGAGCAATAACTTCATCATTAACGATGATGTCTTCGGCTAAAATGCGCTCATATAAGTATTCATCAGGAATAGAGATTTTAGTCATACCCGCTTCTTCAAGCTGACGGATACGGCGAGCATTAATACGTTTGCCCTGCTCAACAACCACGTCGCCTGCAGGCGTGACGATATCGAACTGTGCCATCTCGCCACGTAAGCGATCGGCAACCAGATCAATCTCGAACTGCTCTTCGCCTTTATAAACTCGCACTTTATCAAAGAATAAATCTAAGATCTCAGAAGTGCTTAAGCCTAAAGCGCGTAAAATAATAGACGCCAATAGCTTACGACGACGGTCAATACGAGCAAAAACCAAGTCTTTTGCATCAAATTCAAAATCTAACCATGAACCACGGTAAGGAATGATACGCGCGTTATAAAGCACTTTACCACTTGAATGCGACTTACCTTTATCATGGTCAAAGAACACACCAGGTGAACGATGTAATTGAGATACAATTACACGCTCAGTACCGTTAATAATAAAGGTACCGTTAGCAGTCATTAATGGCATCTCGCCCATATAGACGCTTTGCTCACGGATATCTTTAATAGCCGCTTTGCTGTCTTTATCTTTGCTGTCTTTGTCTTTGATGATTAAGCGAATTTTGACACGCATAGGCGCAGCAAATGTCGAACCACGTAAGATACACTCACGCTCATCAAATTCAGGCGTACCTAAATAGTATTCAACGAATTGTAGCTCTGCGTTACCAGAGTGACTCTCAATTGGGAAAATAGAAGAGTATGCAGCTTGCAAGCCAGTATTCTCACGAGCTTTTGGCTTTTTATGCTCTTGCAAAAATTGCTCATAAGAATCTACTTGGATAGACAACAAATAGGGAATGTCCATCACAGTAGGCAATTCAGCAAAACTTTTGCGAATACGCTTTTTTTCAGTATAAGAATATGCCATCGAGAGTCCTTACAGTAAACGTGGAAACAAATTAAAATCGCGGCTGGCGTGCATAAATACTATGCAAACTAAGCGACGTAAACGATAATATAAAACAGGTGTTCTTTTTAAAGCACAGTTAATCTTTTTAGGGCGTTGTATCAATTACTATCTTAACAATCAGTGCTTGCTTTGCACTCTAAATACGATCTTGCTATCGTTATTTAAGTCAGCCTATATGACTGCTCAGAGCGAAAACTTCAATCTTAAAGTGTTGCCAATATGTCACTTTTAAAGCTTAAGTGACAGTTGCTTTATCTAAATATAAATGCGACTAGCATTGTGTATAAACGATTTAACATCCAAACTGGTTACTGCCAAAATCAATATCGTCGCTGATGTATACCGTCTACGAGACTATATACTGACAGTAAAATCACGCTAGAAAGCTTATTCAATAGTTTTTGATTAGTAATAAATAGGACAATTATAATGCTTATAAATAATAATATTCAGAGTCAATATAAGTGATAATGTTAATAGAAAACGTGCAGACACAAAAAAATGCCAAACATCTATTGACGTTTAGCCACATTATCTGATTTCAATAACTACTAAGTGTGCTTGCATGTATATCGTCTGTCCTTTTGATGGGTATCCACCGTGTTGTTGCTTACGACTGTTGGCAGACACAAAAGGTCAAGCTACGAATTATAGTAAAAAAAAGCTGATAATGCAAGGCATTACCAGCTTTTTTTCGTACTGCCGTTAAACTATTTTAGTTCAACAGTTGCACCAGCTTCTTCAAGTTTCTTTTTCAACTCTTCAGCTTCAGCTTTGTTAACGCCTTCTTTGATTGGAGCTGGAGCGCTTTCAACCAAATCTTTCGCTTCTTTCAGGCCAAGACCAGTAGCTTCACGTACGGCTTTAATTACGCCAACTTTCTTCTCGCCAAAGCTGGCAAGAACAACGTCAAACTCGTCTTTTTCTTCAGCAGCAGCAGCAGCAGGACCAGCAGCAGCAGGTGCAGCGGCAACAGCAGCTGTTACGCCGAATTTTTCTTCCATAGCGCTGATTAATTCAACGATATCCATTACTGACATTTCAGCGATTGCGTTTAACACGTCATCTTTAGATAGTGCCATGAGAACTCTCCGTTATCTGATAAAAATTAATTGATTTTAAAATCGCTTGGATTGCTTGCCAAATTTTCAAATAGTGTTGGCAATAAAGTGCAATCGGCGATGTCAAAGTTACGTTAAAACAAGCAATTAAGCAGCTTCTTTTGCGTCTTTGATTGCTGCAACAGTGCGAACGAACTTGCCAGGAACTGCGTTCATAGTCTGGACAAGCTTGGTCACTGGTGCATTCATAGTAGCCATCAAGATAGAGATTGCTTCGTCGCGAGTTGGTAGCTTCGATACGCGCTCTAGCTCTTCTGGACCATAAACAACACCACCAACTGATACCAATTTGGTCTCTAAAGCTTTGTGATCTTTGCTGAAGTCAAAAATGACTCGAGCTGCAGATCCCAAATCTTCCATAGAGAAAGCCAAAAGTAATGGACCAGTCATACGGTCTGACATGCTCTCAAACTTAGTGCCTTCAAACGCGCGTTTTGCTAGGGTATTTTTTACCACTTTCAAAACGACGCCTTTTTCACGGGCTTGTTCGCGTAGCTTAGTAAGCTTTGCAACACCAATACCATGATATTCGGCAGCTACTGCTGAGTAAGCATTAGCAGCAACTTCAGACACTTCAGCCACAACTTGTTGTTTTTGCTCTAGCGTTAATGCCATAAGTTGACTCCTTTAATCTAATCAATCATCCTGTAATCTAAATTACAAACTAAGATTGACTTGATACGACACGTTACGAGTGTATTTGTTAAAAACAAATGTACTCATAACGACTGATTACGGCACCGTTATCAGAATGACATCAAGTGATAGGTTGCCCTATCGGCTCTTATCAACAACTGGGTGGGCCACCGTCTGCGTAGGACAATTAAGATTTTCATCTGTCATCGATTAACAACAGCAGCTCAATGTAATAAATTTTGATCTACAAGAGTCATAATCCATTTTACCAAACCGCTGTCTACCTACGGTCTTAGACAGCATAGCGTTTGCTACGCTGACCTAATTCTTTAAAATATTTTGTCCCATTATTCAAAATCGTTGAATAACAGATCATACTTAATTATTTCGCTGTGCGGTATGGAACTGGATCGATACTTAGACCAGGACCCATGGTGCTAGACAAGGTAATTTTCTTAATGAAAGTACCTTTAGAAGTAGCAGGCTTAGCACGTCTCAAATCTGAAATGAGTGCTTCAGCATTCTGGATTACTTGCTCAGCAGTAAAACCAACTTGACCGATAGTCGTGTGAATAATACCTGCTTTGTCTACACGATACTGTGCTTGACCAGCTTTAGCGTTAAGAACGGCTTCAGCAACGTTAGGCGTAACCGTACCGACTTTAGGGTTAGGCATTAGACCACGTGGGCCTAAGATAGTACCTAATTGACCAACAACACGCATTGCATCAGGAGCAGCGATAACCACATCAAAGTCCATGTTACCGGCTTTGATTGATTCTGCTAGGTCTTCAAAACCAACGATGTCAGCACCAGCTTCTTTGGCGGCTTCAGCAGCAGCACCTTGAGCAAATACAGCAACGCGTTTGGTTTTACCAGTACCAGCAGGTAGGTTGGTTGCGCCACGTACGACTTGATCAGATTTACGTGGGTCAACGCCCAAGTTTACAGCGATATCAATAGACTCTTTAAATTTAAGAGCTGGCAAATCGTTTAGGATTTGAACCGCTTCTTCGATCGTGTATTGTTTTTCGTGCTCAATACGGCTATTGATTTCTTTTTGACGCTTAGTAAGTTTACTCATTTACACACCCTCCACGGTAATGCCCATTGAACGTGCAGTACCAGCGATGGTACGAACAGCAGCGTCAAGATCAGCTGCAGTCAAATCTGCATCTTTAGTCTTAACGATGTCTTCTAACTGAGCACGGTCAACTTTACCGACTTTAGCGGTGTTAGGTGTACCAGAACCTTTAGCAATACCAGCAGCCTTACGCAAAAGGTAAGCAGCTGGTGGTGACTTCATGATGAAGGTAAAAGACTTATCGCTGTATACAGTGATCTCAGTAGGAATCGGTAAACCCGGCTCTTGGTTTGAGGTCGCAGCGTTAAATTCTTTACAGAACGCCATAATGTTCACGCCTTTTTGACCCAATGCTGGACCAATCGGTGGTGAAGGATTTGCTTTGCCTGCAGGCACTTGCAGTTTGATGTAACCATCAATCTTCTTAGCCATGATACTCTCCTAAATGGGTAATAGCGCCAAATCAATCTGGTATAAACCTTATTGACTAACAGCTCCCCGGTTGATGAACTTTTTTGCTGATTTAATCTAGCTTCTCAACTTTACTAAACTCAAGCTCAACCTGAGTCGGTCGATTAAATACGTTTACGGTTAAATGTAATTTAGACTTTTCGTAATCCACTTTTTCAACCAACCCTTTAAAGTCAGTGAATGGACCATCGATAACCAACAACTCTTCGCCCGGCTCAAATAGAGTCTTAGGACGCGGGTCAGTTTCAGTCTGATTTAAACGGTTTAGAATACGATCAGCTTCTACTTCCGTAATCGGCGCAGGCGTCTCTGGCGTACCGCCAACGAAGCCCATAATACGTGGGCAATCTTTAACGATGTGCCAAGTATTGTCGTTCATATCCATCTGGATCAATACATAACCCGGAAAGAACTTACGCTCGCTTTTACGTTTTTTGCCGTCTTTCATTTCGACGACTTCTTCAGTAGGTACCAATACATCGCCGAAAAATTCAGCGAATTCACTACGATTAATACGATCAGTTAATGAACGCTGTACTTGCTTTTCATATCCTGAAAATGCTTGGACAATATACCAACGCATATCACGCTCCTGATCATTATAAGTAAGTCGTTATCCATAAATCTTGGCTAAACAGTCGCTAATACGCGCCATTAACCAATAAATATGCCAACGAACCAATTAAAAAAGTTATCTAATAGCCAAACTAATAAACCAACAACCGCAATCATGACAATCGTTTGCCATGTATATTGGAAGGTTTCGTCTTTGCCAGGCCAAGTAACGCGGCGTAGTTCTACAGCAGCGTCTTTCAATAAAGTTTTAAATGCACGGCCCTGATTCGTCATTGCAAGACATAACAGCGCAAATACAAAAAGCGCAACGATAATACCAATACGTACCCAAAGGTCATTAGCAGGTTGCCAATAGCCGGGCAGATATTGATTAACTAACGTTGCACCAATTAAAACAACTGCGGCTAGTAACCACAAAATCACATCTTTTACTGAACCCGTCTTAGCAATCTCAACAGCAGTCGTTTGATTACCCGCTGAAATATGCTTATCTTTGGACAGCATTCCACCAGCAACTGCCTTGGCATCAGATAACTTAGTCTCGAGGTTATCTTGATTATTGCTCATAAAGAACTCACTTCGGAGATGGTGGGGTATAACAAAGATGTGATAAGAAGATGGCAGGCGATGTAGGACTCGAACCTACAACCCTCGGTTTTGGAGACCGATGCTCTACCAATTGAGCCAATCGCCTAGGGGTGTTAAGGCTGATAATTATACAAGGTTTTACTAAGAATGCAAGTTTTAAGACGATATTTTATTTGCTTAATACAATGAATCATTACTTTAATGAATAAAAGTCAGAAAATTCTGTTTAAAATCAAAAATAGAAGTCAAAATCTGAGATAGATTTATTGCTTTAAATTTTTAAACATACAGACCTTATTTTTACAAATACTAAATTGATTAACACTGTCATTCTATTAGCAAACCATACCCAAAAAAAAGCCACCCTCTTTCGAGGATGGCTTTTGACTAATTATTAACAACGATCAGATTGCTCTGACAGCGTTAAGTATTAGTTCAATACGTTAGCAACAACACCAGCGCCTACAGTACGGCCGCCTTCACGAATAGCAAAGCGAAGACCTTTGTCCATAGCGATTGGGTGGATAAGCTCTACGCCCATCTCAACGTTATCACCAGGCATAACCATTTCAGTACCGTCTTGTAATTGGATTGCGCCAGTTACGTCAGTGGTACGGAAATAGAACTGTGGACGATAGCCGTTTAGGAATGGTGTGTGACGACCACCCTCTTCTTTTGACAATACATATACTTCAGCGTCAAACTTGGTATGAGGAGTGATTGAACCTGGCTTAGCTAGTACTTGGCCACGTTGTACGTCTTCACGTTTAGTACCACGTAGTAGTACGCCACAGTTTTCGCCTGCACGACCTTCGTCAAGCAGTTTACGGAACATCTCTACACCAGTACAGGTGGTTTTTTGAGTGTCACGGATACCGACGATTTCGATTTCGTCGCCAACGCGTACGATACCAGATTCAACACGGCCAGTTACAACAGTACCACGACCTGAGATTGAGAATACGTCTTCGATTGGCATTAGGAATGCTTTGTCGATGTCACGCTCTGGCTCTGGGATGTAGGTGTCAAGAACGTTTAATAGTTCTACAACGGCTGGTTGACCATATTTTTCTTGTGAGCCTTTTAGGGCTTCAGTCGCAGAACCATGGATGATTGGGGTGTCATCACCTGGGAAGTCATAGTCGCTTAATAATTCACGAACTTCCATTTCTACGAGTTCAAGCAATTCTTCGTCATCAACAACGTCGCACTTGTTCATGAATACGACGATGTACGGTACGCCAACCTGACGTGAAAGCAGGATGTGCTCACGGGTTTGTGGCATAGGGCCGTCAGTTGCTGATACAACTAGGATTGCGCCGTCCATCTGGGCTGCACCGGTGATCATGTTTTTAACATAATCGGCGTGACCTGGGCAATCAACGTGAGCATAGTGACGTGATGGGGTGTCATATTCTACATGTGAGGTGTTGATGGTGATGCCACGTGCTTTTTCTTCTGGTGCTGAGTCAATAGACGCGTAGTCTTTGGCTTCGCCACCTGAAGTAATTGCAGCTACGGTTGCGATTGCAGCGGTAAGGGTGGTTTTACCGTGGTCAACGTGTCCGATGGTACCGACGTTAACATGTGGTTTTAGACGTTCAAACTTGGCCTTTGCCATGGGTATTTCCTCTTTTTTTAGGGTCAACTGCTTAATTTATATAAAGTAATTAAGTGAATACTGACCACATTAAGATAACTGTTAAAAGGGTGCACATACTAATGTGCAGATATTATAAGAAAATCACGAGCAATAACAAGTCTTTTAACCAATTATTGCTCGATTATCTACTGACAATATAAAGATATGTCCTATATTGCCATTATCGATAGATTTTTGCTTATTCGTCATCATCTTTATTGTTGAATTTAGAGATGATAGCTTCTGCAACTGATTTTGGAATTTCAGCGTACTTTTGGAATTCCATAGAGTAAGTTGCACGGCCCTGTGACATTGAACGCATTTGTGTGGCATAGCCAAACATTTCCGCTAATGGTACTTCAGCACGAATCTGCTTAGTGCCGCCAGGTAAGTCTTCCATACCTTGAACCATACCACGACGACGGTTAAGATCGCCCATGATATCGCCCATATAGTCTTCAGGTGTTTCAACTTCTACTTTCATCACTGGCTCAAGTAGCGTTGGGTTTGCAGCCATGAAGCCTTTACGGAATGCGATAGAACCAGCCATTTTAAATGATAACTCATCCGAGTCAACATCATGGTAAGAACCATCATACAAGGTCGCTTTTACGCCAACGATTGGGTAACCTGCAAGTACGCCGTTTTTCATGCGCTCTTGAATACCTTTATCAACCGCACCGTGGAATTCTTTTGGTACCGTACCACCAACAACTTCTTCTTTAAATTCATAAAGAACATCGCCAGCTGGATCCATAGGCTCAAGACGTAACCAAACGTGACCGAATTTACCACGACCACCAGTCTGACGTACGAATTTGCCTTCTTGCTCAACCGTGTTACGAATCGTTTCGCGATAAGCAACCTGAGGTGCGCCGATGTTAGCTTCAACACCAAACTCACGCTTCATACGGTCAACAAGAATCTCAAGATGCAGCTCACCCATACCACTGATGATAGTCTGACCAGATTCTTCGTCAGTATGTACACGGAACGATGGATCTTCTTTCGCCAAACGACCTAAAGCGATTGACATTTTTTCTTGGTCAGCTTTGGTTTTAGGTTCAACCGCTAGACTGATAACTGGATCTGGGAATTCCATACGCTCAAGCGTAATAACATTTTGCTCATCACACAACGTATCACCAGTGGTTACATCTTTCATGCCAACTAAGGCTGCGATATCACCAGTACGGATTTCTTGCAACTCTTCTTGAGAGTTTGCCATCATCTGTACGATACGGCCAACACGCTCACGTTTCATTTTAACTGGGTTATAAACGCTGCTACCTTGCTTTAGAACACCTGAATAAACACGAACGAAGGTTAAGTTACCAACGAACTTGTCATTCATGATTTTGAATGCTAAAGCTGAGAACGGTGCTTCGTCTGACGCTTCACGAGTGCCTTCAGATTCATCTTTATCATCAAGGATACCTTTAATAGCAGGTACATCCATTGGTGCAGGAAGATACTGAATAACAGCGTCCAACATCTTCTGTACACCTTTGTTTTTAAAGGCAGTACCACAAAGAAGTGGAATGATTTCGTTATCAATAGTCAACTGGCGAATAGCAGAGTTAATTTGTTCAACAGTTAATTCACCGTTCTCAAGATACTCATTCATCAATTCTTCAGTCGCTTCAGCAGCGCTTTCTACTAGATACTCACGATATTCTTCCGCTTTTTCTTGTAGTTCTGCTGGGATTTCACGCTCATCATATTCCATACCTTGAGACGCTTCGTCCCAATAGATGGCTTTCATCGTTACTAGATCTACAACGCCTTCAAAGTCGTCTTCTTTACCAATTGGGATAACCAATGGTACTGGCTTGCCGCCTAGACGAGTTTTAATCTGTTCTACTACGCGGTAGAAATCAGCGCCAACGCGATCCATTTTGTTAATGAATGCAAGACGTGGAACTTTATATTTGTTTGCCTGACGCCATACGGTTTCAGACTGTGGCTGAACGCCGCCTACTGCACAGTAAACCATGCAAGCGCCATCAAGAACACGCATAGAACGTTCAACTTCAATCGTGAAGTCAACGTGACCTGGGGTGTCAATGATATTGATACGATGTTCGTCAAACTGTTTTGCCATACCTGACCAAAAACAAGTTGTCGCCGCTGAGGTGATAGTAATACCACGCTCTTGTTCTTGCTCCATCCAGTCCATAGTGGCTGCGCCATCATGTACTTCACCAATCTTGTGGCTAACACCGGTATAGAACAAAACACGTTCAGTAGTGGTCGTTTTACCAGCATCAATGTGCGCAGAGATACCAATATTGCGATAGCGCTTTAGGGGAGTTTTACGAGCCATAGTGTTTTCCTAGGGAAATTCGTGTATATATTAATGTGTTGTGTCTCTACCTCTACTCTATGACAAAGCCATTCAGCCTTGCAATATTACTAATCATTGAACCTAATACGGGCAAAAAAGAGTAACTACTAAGAATAGTGCGGCATCAAACTCAGGAGACTTTCTTTACAGAATAGCATCCCTTTTCAGAACAGCATCTTGACAGATGTCCGCCATCTGAAATGAGTGTGTCTGTTATTATATTTCAATAATTACAAGCAAATCATTTATTAACAATGGCGACAATCAATAGAATAAATAAATTATATCTAGATGACTGGCATACACCAGTCATCCAAAACTACTTTTAAAAAGCTATATTTAAAAGAACAGCTTAATTAAGAGTAGCTTAGAAACGGTAATGAGAGAATGCTTTGTTAGCATCTGCCATGCGGTGAACTTCGTCACGCTTCTTCATAGCATTACCTTTGCCATCAGCAGCATCATTCAATTCGCCAGCTAAACGCAAAGCCATTGATTTTTCAGAACGCTTTGCAGCAGCTTCAGCTAACCAACGCATAGCCAAGGCGGTACGACGGGAGGGGCGTACTTCCATTGGCACTTGGTAGGTTGCACCACCAACACGGCGAGCTTTTACTTCAACCATTGGGCGAACATTTTCCAATACTTCTTCAAAGAAAGAAACTGGATCTTCGATGTTACGCTTTTGGCTTACTGTCTCAAGTGCACCGTAAACGATACGCTCAGCAGTAGATTTTTTACCATGACTCATGACATGGTTGATGAATTTTGCAACAGTTTGGCTACCAAACTTAGGATCCGGTAGGATCTCACGGGTAGCAACGACGCGACGTCTTGGCATAATAAATATCCTTTTCTTCAGGAGTGTCTGACATTCACAATCTCGCACCAATTAATATTGGATGGCGTTATATCGAGTTGTCAGTCAGCCTTACTGCATGGCGGTGTGTGATAAAGGTTAATGACTCATTTGGTCAAAAATTACTCACATCAGACCCATGCACAGTTAATGTTTGATACAAAGAAACTCATTTAATAACGGTTAGTTATTAAACTTTAGGTTTCTTAGCACCATATTTAGAACGACCTTGCTTACGGTCTTTAACGCCTGCGCAATCTAGTGCACCACGAACAGTGTGATAACGTACACCTGGTAGATCTTTTACACGACCACCACGGATAAGAACAACACTGTGCTCTTGTAGGTTATGACCTTCGCCGCCGATGTAGCTTGATACTTCATAACCTGAAGTCAAACGTACACGACATACTTTACGCATGGCTGAGTTAGGTTTTTTAGGGGTAGTAGTATATACGCGAGTACATACACCACGGCGTTGTGGGCACGCTTCCAACGCAGGAACTTTTGACTTTTCCTTGATGGTTTTGCGACCTTTACGAATCAATTGGTTAGTTGTTGCCATGAGGCATCCTTCTCCCGTTTGGTAAAAAACAAAAAAATAGGTAAACGCACCATCCATCTGACTTTAACGACAGATTTTGGCACACCCATTTTTAGGACAGTGTATTATAAAGACTTGTTGCTGCTATTTCAACCACTTATGAGCAGTTGGACTTTACAGCAGCGGATAGATATGTATTCAGTCTACTACTATACCACTTTATCTGTTTTTAACGGCATAACCGAAAAAACAGCTAACTAAATACGGTATCAAAAGTAGATGCTTACATCATTTAGATAAGATATTTAGAGATAAAAAACAGTCATTTACCTGAGCTATATGGCGATATCGGTTTAATTTTCAATAGAAGTAAGCCGATATCGCCAACATTAAAGATAAATAGCAAATACGTAGAGCTTTAATATTCTAAAACGAAGTAATCAATAAACCTTAATGGCTTATTATTTACTCGACTTAGCAGCGGCTTTTTTTGTTTGGCTGTCAGAAGATTTAACTACACTACTCTGCTTATCATTCTTGGTGCTGTCGACTTTCTTTTCGTCAGCTGTAGTATCAACATCGTTTTCTTTATCGTCAGCTTTTTTCTGAGTATCTTTTGCATCCTCTTTTGCAGCATTAGCGTCTGACTTTATGTTTTTTGATGCTGCATCTTTTGATTCTTTTTCTTTCTGCTCAGTGCTGCCCGTTGCCTTACTAACCTTTACTTCGCTGCTACTGTCATCAGTAATAGCGCGATTGGCAAGCTTAGCTTCTGGCGCAAAAGTTGCTTGAGCAACGCCAATGACCTCATCAATCAGCTGACTGTTATAGCGCATACCAACGATAACGGCAGTGGCTGGTAGGAATCGGCGTATCCATGTTAAGTTAATTTGATCCAAATCAACACCGACCTGACTAGCAATACTGTCCACTTGCTCTGCGTAAAAATTAACTTTTTTATTCTGCAAGCCTAAGTTTTTGAGCTCATTGTGTAAACCGCTGCTTTGGGCGCTATCCAGTAAACCGTTACCAATACCAATACCTGCCAGCAATGCTTGCTTCTCTTGCATTTTGCTGAGATCTGCATTGGCAAGTAACTCATAGGCCATTTTGACGCCTTGCTTACCAGTCAACGGCTTATTATAAACAGCGCCCAATTGATAAACGGTGCGTAGAGAAACCAACAATAACCATAATGTATCCGCAAGCAAGCCCGGCAAACCTGCCAAACCTGTAACACCGCCAAGCGTCGCTAATGCACGGTTTTGATTGGCAATATCGGTCGCTAACGCGTAACGCTGCTCGTCGTCTAAGCTCACAATATTGGCAAAGCGATGCTGATTCGGTAAATCAATCTGACTCCAGTTGTCGGCAAGCTTAGCAATTTGAGCAAAAGCGCCATCAACGGTCGACTCAAAGAAGCTGTTCGGTACCACTTTTTTGGCATATTTACCATAAGCAGCAAAGCGTGTGCCCAATAACTGCTGAGTGGCTTTTAACGTTTGCTCACGGAACAAATCTTGTTGGTAATCTTCATCGCCTAAGTTCACCGCTTTAAATTGACGCGGTTTGCCAGTTTTTGCATTCGCGCTATCAATCATGGCACCCATACGCTCTAGATTGCCACGCGTAAAAGAGCCAACCATACTAATACCTTTCGATAAAGTGCTACGCTTTCCCATCTTGATATCCTTAATATGATGTTTGTTATAAAGTAATATAGTT
This sequence comes from Psychrobacter sp. S4(2024), assembly GCF_036861305.1. NCBI lineage: Bacteria > Pseudomonadati > Pseudomonadota > Gammaproteobacteria > Moraxellales > Moraxellaceae > Psychrobacter > Psychrobacter sp. S4(2024). The sequence continues at coordinate 1,042,653 of NZ_JAZAQR010000001.1, forward strand.
AAAGTACTAAGTGTTAAATCACCATTGTTAAAATGCTGCTCTAACACCCTTTTTATAATAATACGCTGTTTGCCATTCTAGCGAACCCCTATTGTGAGTGTCAGTGCGAACAATGTTATCGCTATCAGCCCTTTTGTATCTAAAAGTGTCATTTATCGATAACAACTTAACCATCATAGTATATCTATTACATTGGCTCATATTAAAGAAGCTTGTACCATGGCATGCATCGCCCTTATTGTTTGCTTCTTAATAACAAACTGCATAAAACTATAGAATAACCATTGTTGCTGATAAGCCCTATTTTATTATTATTTTGCATTTACTCAAACATTTTGCCACCTCGATACGGTATCATATGCCATAATTCAAAGTACACTTGTACCATTATTTACCTGCACTCTATTTCTCTCAACTCTCTATGAATCCATGATAGCGTTAGAGTCCGCTTCTAGCACTTAAATGCCTTGATATAACAACACATTATATTATCAAAGACAGATAGAGATGAAGTGATATGGTAGAAGCAGATATTTTAAAACGATGATTAAAAGTAATTATCAAAAAAATCGTTACTAATAAGGAATATTGTATGCGCCGCGTTGTTATCACTGGAGCAGGGATTGTCTCTTGTATCGGACATGATTTGGCTACTGTCACAGAGGCTCTTAAACAAGGTCGCTCTGGCATCACGTTCAACGAATCTTATGCTGAGCACGAGTTCAAATCACACGTCAGCGGCAGTATTGATCACTCAGAGCTTGATACCTCAGCTATTGACCGCAAACTAAAACGGTTTTTTAGTGACGCAAGCCTATATGCTTATGTCAGTGCGTTAAGTGCAATTGAGCACGCTGGACTCTCTTTAGAAACCATCAATAACAATCCGCGTGTGGGCGTGGTCGCAAGCTCTGGCGGCGCGTCAACAGAAAATATCGCCAATGCAATAGACGCCATGCGAGAAAAAGGGTTACGCGGCGTTGGTGCAATGGCTGTACCAAAAACAATGGGCAGCTCAGTATCGGCGGCGCTCGCTACTGGTCTAAAAATCCAAGGTATCTCATACTCATTAACCTCGGCTTGTGCCACGTCAACGCATTGTATCGGTCATGCTGCCGAGCTTATTCAATTGGGTAAAGCAGATGTGATACTCGCTGGTGGTAGTGAAGCAGAACATTGGACTCAGTCTTGTATGTTTGATGCCATGGGCGCTGTCAGCACTCAATACAACGGTACCCCAGAGCTTGCCTCAAAAGCTTATGATAAAGACCGTGACGGTTTTGTTATCGCGGCAGGTGGCGCGATGGTAGTCGTTGAAAGTCTTGAGCATGCCCAAGCACGCGGTGCCAATATTTTGGCTGAAATTGTCGGTTATGGTGCCAGCTCTGATGGCGCAGAAATGGTTGCGCCAAGCGGTGAAGGCGCAGTACGCTGCATGAAGCTAGCACTTGCTGAAGCGGGTTTAGAAAGCGTAGATTATATCAATAGCCATGGTACCAGTACGCCACTTGGTGACATCACTGAGCTTAAAGCTATTGCTAAAGTATTTGATAACGATATCAGTAAAGTGCCTGCCATTAGCTCGACTAAGTCTATGACAGGTCATAGCTTAGGTGCGGTTGGTGCACAAGAGCTTATTTATTGCTTACTGATGTTACAAGACAGCTTTATTGCACCAAGTATCAATATTACAGAATTAGATCCGGCTGCCAAAGGCTTTGATATCGTCACTGAAAAACGCGATGTTGAGCTTGAAACTCTTATGAGCAATAGCTTTGGCTTTGGCGGTACCAATGCAACACTGATCATCAAAAAGTTTGACGCTTAAACTATGGTTGTCATAGATACTCATACCACTGTGCAGACAGATTCTGCCCTACCGCCAGCTAGCAAAACTAGCTGGCGTTTTGGTGACTTATCTGCTGCCGAATTAATGCCGCACCTGCAACGACATTTGTTAGAACAAAATAGCAAAGCAAACTGGCAATTGGTTTGGCTCAATAATGATGGGCGACCTGTGATTGGCTTATTACCAAAGACGAGCTGGTGCGTTTATCCTGTGACTAATGACACGCTGCATGCTACTAAACAGGGAAACCTTTGTAAAATCGAGAAAACACGGCGTGGGCATGTTCACCTTTATAGTAATTCCAGTGATAGTGCGGCTACAAGCTATATGAGTTATAGCGACTGGCAAGAGGAATTAATTACTTACAGTCGGGCTCATGAAATAGATGGCATTCACGGTAACGGCTCGTTCTCAACTAAAGACGTCGATCAACAACCAAGTTATCAGCACGGCTTAATAGGTTTTATCAGTTATGACATTAGTGCTCATGAACTCAGTCCAACCGTTAATATAGAGATGGCAGCACAGCCGTGCGCGTTATTGGGGCATTATGATATTTACTTAACCGCTGATTCAGACAGTCAAAGCAGTTGGCAGTTAAAGGTAAATAATGATAATAACCCTGACAGCAGCTCAGTCCAGCAGGATACAAATGCACTAATCAGAGTGCTAACATCTTATTTAAATAGTTTGGATAATCAACTATCGAATGAGAATGTCACTAAAAAATACTCCTGTAAAACGCCGCCTTTATTACTAGAAGCTCAGTGGAGCAAACGACACTATCAGCAGGCGTTCCATCAAACGCAAAATTATTTGCAACAAGGCGATTGTTATCAGATTAATTTAACCCAAGCATGGAGTGGCTATTTAAGCGCTTATGAAGATAATTCAGTCACAAGCCTCATTGACTATTTACCTGCTTTGAACGCTAATACCCAAGCACCTTTTGCAGGATATATAGCCATTGATAGCTATAATCATGAAGGTAAAGTAAATACATCAAACCATCAGTTTGAATTATTAAGCTGTTCGCCTGAATTATTTTTTACCTTTAGCAAAGATATTGAGACTGGCAAGCATCATATACGTACCAAGCCAATCAAAGGAACCATGCCGCGCGGCTTAACAATCGAACAAGATAATTACTACAAGCAGCAGTTAATCAACAGCGAAAAAGACCGTGCAGAAAACGTTATGATTGTGGATTTGTTACGTAATGACTTGGGTAAATACGCCAAAATCGGTAGCGTAAAAGTGCCACAGCTATTTGCGATTGAGAGCTTTAGTAATGTACATCATATGGTCAGTACCATTACCGCCGAGCTCAAGACAGATACTCATCCGTTAAGCGTCTTATTTGGCAGTTTGCCTGCAGGATCAATTACTGGCACGCCAAAGAAACGGGCGGTGGAGATTATTGCAGAATTGGAAGCGGCACCGCGTAGTGCTTATTGTGGCACCATGGGCTATATGAATTTTGATGGTAGCGGTCAGTGGAATGTACTGATTCGCACACTACAAACAACCAGCACAGCTGACAATAGCAAACAAGTCAGTTTATGGGCAGGCGGCGGTATCACCGTTGCCTCTGACTGCGATGCTGAATACCAAGAGTGCCTAGTTAAAGTCGGTAACCTATTATCCGTCCTTGCTAACGACTCAGGCTTAAGTTAAAAGACAGCTTAAAGCGGCGCAAAAGAGCCTGCTGACATCATGTTAGCAGGCTCTTTTTATTACTTATGGAACATTCTTTTAGTACTATAGTTGAGCTAGGTATTAATTAACTTCAACATCTGCCACTGCTTGCAGCGCTTTTAATGCGTTAATTAAACGCTCGTGCTGTGCAGGAGTACCAATCGTGATACGCAGATACTCATTAATACGCGGCTTATCAAAATGACGAACAATGATACCTTGCTCACGTAATACTTCTGCTACTTGACTGGCAGCACCATCATGAGGACGCGCAAAGACAAAGTTGGCATGTGACGGCAGTACGTCATAACCTAAGGCCGTCAACTCAACCGTCAACGATGTACGCAAATCAATGACCTGCTGGCGGGTTTTCTCAAAATATTCAACATCTAAGACGCTAGCTGTTGCACCAGCTTGTGCCAACTTATCAAGTGGATAGCTATTAAAGCTGTTTTTCATACGCGTTAATGCTTCAATCAAAGAGGCATTACCAAATGCCATACCGACACGCAGTCCGGCAAGCGAACGCGATTTTGAAAAGGTCTGGGTAACTAGCAAGTTATCAAATTCATTAATAAGGCTAACCGCTGATACTTCTACGTCTGGACTACTCTCTTCTAGCTGAGCAAAATCGATATACGCCTCATCAATCACAATCACTGAATTTGAGTGCTCGCCTGCAAGCTTACGGATATCAGCAAGCGACAATAATAAACCAGTTGGCGCATTTGGATTGGCAATAATGATACCACTGCAAGGTCGACGATAGGCATCAGGACTGATACTAAAATCTGCTTCTAATGGGATTTGCACAAGCTCTATACCAAAGGTATTGGCATAAACGGGATAAAAGCTGTAGCTAATATCAGGCGCTAAAATTGGGCGCTCTTTTAAGAAGAAGCTGGCGAATACCAATGCCAATACTTCATCTGAGCCATTACCAACGAACACTTGATTGATATCAAGATCATAAAGCGTGGCCAATGCGCCGCGCAATTCTTCAGACTCAGGTGCAGGGTACAAGCGCAAATCATCCGCTTGCTGCGCTAAGACTTTAATAATCGCCTCACCTACTTTTGGTGAAGGTGGAAATGGATTTTCATTGGTGTTCAACTTGCACAAATCGTCATGCTGGGGCTGCTCACCAGGAACATACGGCGATAAATTACGCGCTTTAGATGACCAAAGTCTGTTATCTATCTTTGATTCACTCATAAGTTATCCTACTATTAATCACAGAAATGGTTATTTCTAAAACTGTTATTCTAAAAGTTGTTATCCAAAGACCTGTTATTCCAATAATTGTCTTTGAAAAAATTAGGACTGGTAACGATAACGGGCTGAACGTGCATGGGCTTCTAAGTCCTCATGCTGCGCTAAAATATCTGCCGTCTCAGCCAAAGGCTTACTGCCCGCTTCACTACAATAAATAATGGATGACTTCTTTTGAAAATCATAGACGCCAAGCGGTGACGAAAAGCGTGCTGTACCCGATGTCGGTAGCACATGGTTCGGTCCTGCACAGTAGTCACCGATTGCCTCTGGCGTATGACGTCCCATAAAGATAGCACCTGCATGACGAATACTACCAAGCAACGCGTCTGGATTATCAACAGACAGCTCCAAATGCTCAGGCGCAACGCGATTGATCACCGCCATGCCTTCTGCACGGTCTTTAACCAAGATAAGCGCGCCACGATTTTTTAGCGAATCACGAGCGATATCTGCCTTGGGTAATTCAGCCAAGGCTTTTTCAATCTCAATGGCGACTTCTTTAAGCTGTTTTTCACTTGTGGTCAAAAAAATCGCTTGGGCAATACGGTCATGCTCTGCCTGTGATAATAAATCCATCGCTAACCAATCAGCACGGTCTTTCGCCGTGCCTTCTGCATAAACCAGAACCTCAGAAGGTCCGGCAATCATATCGATACCGACTTGACCAAATACCGCGCGTTTGGCGGCTGCAACATATTTATTGCCCGGTCCAGTGATTTTATCTACTGCCGGAATCGTTTCAGTACCATATGCCAATGCCGCTACCGCTTGTGCACCACCAATAGTAAAGACGCGATCAACTTGTGCCAAATGCGCCGCCGCTAATACCAAGGGATTGAGCACACCTTTTGGCGCTGGCACAACCATGATGACTTCTTTGACGCCAGCAACTTTGGCAGGGATGGCGTTCATTAATACTGAAGAAGGATAAGACGCCAGACCGCCCGGCACATAAATGCCGACACGGTCAAGCGGCGTGACCTTTTGACCTAAACGATTGCCGAACTCATCTTCATACTGCCATGACTCTTGTACTTGGCGCTCATGAAAGCTCTGCACGCGCGTCGCTGCTGTGGTCAGAGCGCTTTTCACGACATCATCAAGATTGGCAAATGCTTCAGCAAGTGCCTCTTTGGATAATTCTAAAGCCTTCATCGTCGTTGCTGGATGTTGATCAAACTGCTGCGTCAATTCTAGCACCACACTATCCCCGCCATGACGCACTTTACTAATAATGTCATCTACCGTTTTGAGTAAATCGGCATCATTAACGGTTTCAAAAGCAAGCAGTTCTGTCAACTGACTGTCAAAATCGGCGTCTTGCGTACTTAATTGGCGCATGGCTTTGTCCTATATTTGAGCATGAATACGGCGGTAAAAAGGATGATATGAGGGCTTAAATGCCAGCTTATTTATAACAATCACATTCAGACTATACGGTGCTTTTATTAGCTGACATGCAAATACAATAAAACCAGTTTAGCACGCTATGTTCTCCTTAGAGCGCTAAACTGGTTTGGAATTTTGTATAACCATACTTGATATTATCAATCTACGATACGCTTTTATCATGTACTGATTTATGGAGTACTGCTGATACTATTTTTAAAACTATCTAATATCGGCTCAAGCAGTGAAAACTTGCGCTTATAACTGACTTGGTTGACGATAAGACGGGAAGAGACATCACATATATGATCGCGCGCTTCGAGTCCATTGGCACGTAAGGTATTGCCCGTATCAACGACGTCGACTATCAAATCACCTAAACCAACTAAGGGCGCAAGTTCCATCGAGCCGTACAGCTTGATCACATCAACTTGCTGTCCTTGACTTGCAAAATAAGCACGGGCAACATTCACGTATTTGGTGGCAATACGTAGGCGACGGTTTGGCAAAGGTGCATCCTTTACGCCAGCGGTCATGAGCTTACACTGAGCAATCTTCAGATCTAATAATTCATAAACATGATTGGCGCCATGCTCAAGCAACACATCTTTACCTGCCACACCAAAGTCCGCTGCACCGTGTTCAACATACGTTGGCACATCGCTTGCGCGTAAAATTAATACTCGGACATTGGGATTTGAGGTTGGAAAAATAAGCTTGCGTGAGGCTTCAGGATCTTCCAATAATTCAACGCCAGCGGCACGCAAAAGTGGCATCGTCTCTTCTAAGATACGACCCTTGGATAATGCCAGTGTTAAGCCTGAAAACTCATCATTTACTTCGTTTAATAAACCACTGGTTGGTAAGCTGTTGGTTACTTCAGTCATAGTGACGCTGGTCCGTGTGCTGATGGTGCTGAAAGTTGTCGCCGTCAAAGGGCATTTTTAATATTACACTAGGCTTAAAATTTATTTTGATTATAACGCCAGTGTTAATACTAGCGTTATAACTTTTAGCAAACCATATTAATCGTTGCTGTTAATACGCTCGATATTGACACCAAGCGCACGCAATTTGTCTTCAACGTGCTCATAGCCACGGTCGATATGGTAAATGCGGTCAATTAAACTCTCGCCTTCTGCTGTTGCGGCTGCCATTACCAATGACATCGAAGCACGCAAATCAGTCGCCATCACAGGCGCGGCTGTAAAGCACTCAACCCCTTTTACCACAGCCGTATGACCGTCTACTTGGATAGAGGCACCCAAACGATTAAGCTCAGGGACGTGCATATAACGGTTCTCAAAGATATTTTCGATAAAGGTACTGGTGCCATCAGCCAAACAAGCAATCGCCATCACCTGTGCCTGCATATCCGTTGGAAAACCTGGATGCGGCTGGGTACGAATATCGACCGCTTTTGGTCGACCTTTCATTTGTGCGCGAATCCAATCATCACCCGTAGTGATAATTGCACCCATGTCTTCAAACTTTTCTAGCACAGGTGTTAATAGTAGCGCAGAAGTATTCTTAGTCAATACATCACCGCGTGTCATCAAAGCACCTGCAAGGTAAGAGCCTGTTTCGATACGATCTGGCACGACCGAGTACTCACAACCATGCAAGCGCTCAACGCCTTCAATCGTCATGGTTGCTGTACCAATACCACTGATTTTAGCACCCATTGCGACCAGCATATTAGCCAAATCAACCACTTCTGGCTCAAGCGCACAGTTGCCCAAAACAGTCGTGCCTTTAGCAAGTGCTGCTGCCATGATGACGTTTTCAGTACCGCCTACCGTCACCATGTCAAATGAGAACTTACAACCTAACAGCTTACCGCCCTTTGGTGCTTGCGCAATTACATAGCCGTTTTCCACTGTAATACTAGCACCCATTGCTTCAAAGGCTTTAAGATGCTGATCAACGGGGCGCGAACCAATCGCACAACCACCCGGCAAGGATACTTCTGCCTCACCAAAACGTGCCAACAATGGACCCAATACTAAGATTGAGGCGCGCATGGTTTTGACTAAATCATAGGGCGCATAAAAATTATCGATACTCTTGGTATCGCAAGTGACGGTATCACCCTGCTTTTGGATTTTGATACCCATGCCACCGATCAACTCAATCAAAGTGCGCACATCTTGTAGCGATGGCACATTGTGCAATGTCGTCGGCGTCTCAGCCAATATCATAGCCGCAAGCAACGGCAACGCGGCATTTTTAGCGCCTGAAATGGTGACTTCCCCTGCGATACGACTACTACCAGTGATTAAAAATTGATCCATAAAGGTGACAACCTAACGATAAGTATAAAAATAATGAAAAACCGAATCGGTTATTAGCGGCAAAAATACTTGCTCGTAATAAACAATCCAGTCGTAAATAAAAAGCTTTAACCTACTCTAGCCTTGCGATTGAACATCCCATTCAGCAGGCGTTAACGCTTGAATATTGAGCGCATGAATATCACCACTGGCGATTTTATCATTGACCAAAGCATAAACTGCTTGCTGACGCTGCACAGCGCGTTTGCCCTCAAAACTGGCATCAACCACACGCACATCAAATTTAGTTCCTTGATTGGCAGCTTGAATAAAGGCATCTGGAAAATGCGTTTGTAAAAATGCAATCAAATCGTCAGCGTTCATGCTCATAGAATATTCTGCCTTAAGGTTTTAGATAGGGTATAGAGGTAAAGTGACGACATTATAACAAGAGTTTGACCATCTTACAGCACTGTCTTACACAACGATGCTTAACCATTATTAGCCTAAAATAGAATCAATACCCATGTCGGACTTATTAATTGCAACCCTTATTTAAGGGTTTTATCCAAATAACTTAATACTTGTGCGCGTACATCATTGACCCAGCGTAGAGGTGGTGCCATCGCGCCAATACTGGTGGCATGACTGGCACCGGCAATTTCACTTGTCTGCACGGTAACACCTGCCGCTTTTAACGCCTGTGTCATTTTGATGGTATTGGTTGCATAGACAACTTTGTCTTTTTCAGCAGTCAATAATAAATACGGCGGCTGCTGCCCTTTGATCTGACGATCTGGCATTACCTCATCAGGTGTCGCGTCGGTAGCAAAAGCGGTGACGCTACTAAATTTACGAAAGTCATAACTATAAGGACCTGCAATACCAATCACTGCCGTGATATCTTTTGGCTTAATACCATAAGGCTTTAAAAAATCCTCATTGGCGACCGCAGCAACAGCGTTAAACGCTCCGGCAGAATGACCAACGACTGCAAAACGCTCTGGATTGGCATGGAAACGCTTGGCATTTTTATAGCTCCACGCAATCGCTTGCGCCGTATCTTCGACATAATCAGGATAGACATGCTCAGGGGCTTTACGATAATTAATCACTGCAGTCACATAACCTGCTTGCGCCAAACTCTGCCCGACAAAAGCATATTCTTCCTTACTACCACTCTCCCAAGAGCCGCCATGGACGAATACCACCATCGGATAATCTTGTTTGATGGTGGTATTCGTTTTCATAGCCTGCGCTAAAGGTTTTGGATAGTAAATATCCAAATCTTGTAATGGCTCGTCACCATACAGAATGTCTTTACTAACCCCAATGCCGCCATTTGAAGTAATACCATTAACGATAGCAAGCGCTGATAATGCTTGTGCTTGCTGCGTCGCTAGCGCAATACTGCCCACTGCCAACGCAGTAGTAACCCCTACACGTACGAGTTTGGACATACCTACCTTAGGTCGCTGTACATCATTATTTAAAGCCTTCATAGCAGTATCCCTGTTATATGTCAGTCAGTTATAGATTTATAATCTTACCTACACTGCATTAACTATATTTGCGATTAATATTTTTTGACTGTACATATTTTACGGAATAACAGGGAATTTATCGTGCTTCTACTGTTATGGGTATTTAGTGTTCTTGTGAGTGATATTTGGGCTACTTTAAGATAAAATCAGCATTAGATAACAATATCTTATCAAGATTAATCACTCATCTAATTCACTACAATCTATGGGTTTTGATACAGGTCAATGTAAGGGCTGGATGAAGGCTCGGTAACTGGTGAGCCATCTTCGGTCACTATAATAGGTGTGGCACTGATAGTCGCATCTGCTGCGATAGAACCACTGGTATTAGATATTGCTCTGTTATTCACGACTGCAACTCTAGTTGGATGGGCTGAATTTGCAGCATTGGCCTCATACATGATGTCATCGTTACCCAGCTTTACGCCTCGATCATCGACGACAGTAGTCAGTAGTACCAATTCTGTAACACCAACCGTGCTATTGGCAATATCAATCAGATGGCTTTGCTGCGTCGGTGTCATACGACCCATGATATAAACCACGCCATTATTGGTCACTGCTCTAATTTGTGACGCTTTCACCCCATCAGCAGCGGCCGTTTTTGCCATCAGCTTTGACGTGATATAACCGTCATGAACAGTTTGGCTATAGCCTTTTGAAGCACCAACTGTCAACTCATTATAGACTTGACGAACATCTGGCATAGAGCCTACGACTTTACTGACTTCTGCCTTAACTGTCTCAGTCGGCACTTCGCCGGTCAGTAATACAATACTATTGAAGCTATCAATACTCATGCGACTGGTTTGCTGCAAATTTTCCTGCAAACCATAAACGTTAATCTTGACGGTATGCTCAATACTACGATCAAGCAGACGCTGCGGAATAGTACGCTCAGTCATGGGCACGCCATAAGTACCTTCTGTACTATTGGTCAAATAATTGGTGGTACAGCCGGTCGTGACAATGCTCGACATTAATATAATGCCTATCGCGTTACGGCGCGGTGAGCCAAAAATAGCAGTGCGCAGATTCATCTGTGTCATGATTTACCTCTTTAGTACATGAGTATTCATAATAAATAATAGCAACAATCAATGGTTGTAATTTTAACAAATATGACAAAAACCTGATTCAATAAAATTATTTTAGTGCCGCTACTCTACTGAATTTTTACTGCTTACAGTTAGGCTTTTGGTAACGACAACTTCATTTCATTTGACATTATAAAATTAGCCACGCTTAAATAAATCATAAACAAGTTTTATTACCAAGCCGACGCGATAAATGCGCCTTGTAGCCATTCAGGCTGATTAATTTCTAACCGTTGATTTGGTTGATTGTCCAACGTGATATTGGCTTCATTTTTATTTTTTTTATTCATTGTATTATAAGCAATCACATCAAACCGGCATTCATATTTATGATATTGAGGGTTTTGCTGTAAAAAATGACGCGCTGCTTTGATAATTTTACGTTGCTTGCCTGCTGTGACGCTGAGTGCCGCATCACCAAAATATGAGTGCTGTCTTTGCCGCACTTCCACAAATACCAGTGTCGACCACGCCTGTCCCTTTTCTAACATTACCAAATCAAGCTCGCCAACTTTAGGCTGCTGCCAGTTTTGCGCAATTAATATCAATCCTCGCTCTTGCAAAAACTCACACGCCTGCTGCTCAAAATAACTACCTTGGCGCTGCTTTGGGGAGGTTAGCATTAAAGGTTTATCATTTGCCATGACGTCTATCAGTCTGCTCAACATTTCAGAATTATCATAGCACATCATGCTAAACTAACCACTTTCGCGTGTTGATACTGCTAGGATTTTTTCGTTGTTGCTACAGTCTTATTTGATAAGGCAGTTTTGCCTTTAATGTTGAATGTTGTTAGCCAGTTTTATTAGTCAGTGCGCCATATCCCTTTATTTATTATCTTAATGACCCGAGGTTTTCATGTCTAGCCCTACCGCGATGCCAGCTTGTCTATATATCGTTGCCACGCCGATTGGCAATCTGAGCGACATGACACCGCATGCCATTGACGTCTTAAAGCAAGTCGCTATCATTGCCTGTGAAGATACGCGCACCTCAGGTAAGCTGTTGTCACACTTTGGCATTAACACCAAAGGTAATAAGGATGATGATACTGAAGAGGTAACCGTACACAATAATAAGAATGATGGCGAAAACGACTCTGATAGCACGGCTAAACAAAAAGGTCATAATAAGCTTTGGGCTTATCATGAACATAATAGCGCCATTCAAACACCCAAAATTATTGAGATGATTGAACAAGGTCATTCTGTTGCGTTGATTAGTGATGCTGGCACGCCACTGATTAGTGACCCAGGTTATCAATTGGTACAAGCAGCACATGCTGCTGGCGTTCGCGTATCCCCTATTATTGGCGCCTCTGCTGCTATTGCCGCACTGTCTGTTGCAGGATTGCCCTCAGACCGCTTTAGCTTTATTGGTTTTCTACCAGCAAAAACACATGGTCGTCAAAAGCAGCTGGCAGCATTGCACTCTCGCACTGAAACCCTAATATTTTACGAAGCGCCGCACCGTATTATTGCCAGTTTAGAAGATATGGCAACTGTATTTGGTGCTGAACGCGAGGTCACATTTTGCCGTGAATTGACCAAAACCTTTGAGACTGTCAATAAGAGTACGCTTGGCGCTTTGGTTGAATTTGTTAAAGCGGATGACAATCAGCAGCGCGGCGAAATAGTGGTGGTAGTCGCTGGAGCCAATGTTGCCCAAGACGATGATGACATCAGTATTCATGATAAATTACTGCAACGGCTGCTAGAGGACTTATCAGTGAAAAAAGCCGCTGCTTTAGGTGCTGACATCACCGGTGTCAAAAAGAATGCACTCTATCAGCGCTTACTTGAGCTACAAGCATAATAATTTTTGGATATTATAACCAAACAGACGCAGTTATAAATTCTTTGAGGAGAGATAATCAATGTACGATGTGATGGCGATAGGTAATGCTTTGGTTGACCACGAATATCTGTTATCAGATGCTGCACTAGAAGAAACTGACCTGACTAAAGGTAATATGACGCTGGCAGGTATTGAAGAACAACAGCAATTATTGGCATATTTTAAGCTGGCAGAAATAGAACCATCAAAACAAGCGGGTGGCGGCTCAGCTGCCAATGCCATGTATGCGTTTTCAAGTTTGGGCGGTAAACCTTTTTATGCCTGCCGCGTGGGCGACGATAAGCAAGGTGAATTTTATTTAAAAGACTTACATGAAGCAGGTGTTGCCACCTCACCTCAGTCCATTCATATAGGCGGTGTAACCGGCTCATGTGTGGTTGCTGTAACTGAAGATGGCGAGCGTACTATGCAGACGTTCCTAGGTACTTCAAGCGATATAACCGCTGATAACGTTGACTTTGACGCGTTAACTCAAGCTGAGTGGTTGTATTTGGAAGGCTACCTTGCGATGTCTGCAGGTATTCAGCCAGCGATGGATCAATTGCGTCAGCAAGCGACTGTAAACGGTGCCAAGATTGCCGTTAGCTTTGCTGATCCAGCCGTTGTAAAATTCGCCAAAGAGGGTTTGCTAAATATGCTCGGCAATAAAGTTGCGGTGATATTCTGCAATAGTGAAGAGGCACGTTTATTTACAGATGAAAAAGAATACAAGTCAGCGGCGCGTGCGCTACTTGAATACTGCCAAATTGCAGTAGTCACTGATGGTGCTAATGGTGCGGTGATTGCACATCAGCCAAATGATGAGTCCGACATTGAAATTCATGATATCCCTACGCCAGCAGTCGATAGTGTCATCGATACCAATGGTGCCGGTGATAACTATGCGGGCGCATTTCTATATGCTTTGTCACAGCAATATAGTTTGCTAGAATGTGGTCGTCTTGCCAGCGCAGTTGCCGCGCAAGTGATTCAACAGCTCGGTCCACGTTTAGCGTCAGAAGATTATCAGAATATTGCCAAACATGTACTGACTGCTTAAAAAATTAAGCCTAATACTTAGCAGTGTTTAGATAGCTTAGAAAATATAGTTTAGAGAATAAAAGAAGCCCATATCGATTTGATATGGGCTTTCTGCTTTATAAACTATTATTTAATTAAGCCGCAGCCAATGCTTGCTCTAAATCGGCTTTGATATCTTCGATATGCTCAATACCAATTGATAAACGAACCATATCAATGCTGACGCCTGCCTTTTCGAGCTCTTGCTCATTGAGCTGGCGATGGGTGGTCGTTGCTGGATGACAAGCTAGTGATTTAGCATCACCGATATTCACCAAGCGTGTAATCAGTTGCAGTGCATCGATAAAGCGCGCGCCTGCTTCAAGACCACCTTTCACCCCAAAAGTCAAAATAGCAGATGGCGTCCCTTTCATGTATTTTTTGGCAAGTTCATGCTCAGGATGGTCAGGCAGACCAGCATATTTTACCCAAGCAACTTTATCATGATCACGTAGATACTCTGCAACCGCTTGTGCGTTTTGAACATGACGCTCCATACGTAAACCTAGCGTCTGTAAACCTTGCAAAATACTAAAGGCATTGAGCGGGCTTAACGCTGCGCCAGTATTTCGCAGCGGTGCCACACGAGCACGGGCGATAAATGCCGCAGCGCCAACGTCTTTGACGAAGTTTACGCCATGATAGCTAGCATCTGGGGTATTTAATAACGGAAAACGTTCAGGATAATCGCCCCAAGGGAAAGTACCACTATCGACAATAGCGCCACCAATCGAGGTTCCGGTACCGCTCATATATTTGGTCAATGAATGAATGACAATATCCGCACCAAACTCAAATGGACGACATAATGCAGGTGTCGCAACGGTGCTATCAATCACCACTGGCACGCCATATTCATGCGCGATATCACTGAGTGCTTGGATATCAATAATATTGCCGAGTGGATTACCAATACTTTCCGCAAAGACCATTTTAGTCTTATCATCGATTAAATCACGTATCGCGGCAGGATTTTTATGGTCAAAAAAGCGCACCTCGATACCTTGGCGTGGTAATGCATGAGCGAATAAATTATAAGTACCACCATATAGTGTCGATACCGCAACGATATTGTCGCCTGCTTCACAAATGGTTTGAATCGCATAAGTGATGGCAGCCATACCAGAAGCCACAGCAAGCGCGCCGATACCGCCCTCAAGCGCAGCAACGCGCTCTTCTAGTACCGCATTGGTCGGGTTCATGATACGGGTATAAATGTTGCCAGCAACTTTTAAATCAAACAAGTCTGCACCATGCTGAGTATTATCAAAGGCATATGAGCTGGTATGATAAATGGGTACGGCGACTGCTTTGGTAGTCGGTTCTACAGTATATCCGGCATGAATCGCCAAGGTTTCAAGGCGTTGATTATTTTGCTTAGCTGGTTGTCCGTCACTCATGTTGTGCTCCTATATATTTATTCGCTATCAAAAAATACTTGTTGATTAAAATAGCTATCGCTAAACGATAGGCATAAAAAAAGCTGAGTTAATCATAACTCAACTTCTTTATGAAAAGAATAGCAAATTATCCATCGCTTAATGACAAAAATTCATAAGCAATAAAAAACAAGCATCCTATTCGTACTTATAACCAGCGATTAGGTTTTATTAATCAAAGCATTCTTATTTATAATACGCGTTTTCAGTACGAGTATGATCGGTCTCATCAATCACTTGAGTAAGCTCTGGTATTTGCTGTTTTAGTTGCACTTCAACACCTTGACGCAAAGTCATATCAACTGCTGAACAGCCTTGGCAACCACCACCAAATTTCAATACGGCAGTCAAGCCAACGCCTTCTTCATCAATCAATTCAAGCAATTGCACATCACCACCATGCGCCGCTAGGCTTGGATTGATCTCAGACTGCAACACATAGTTGATACGCTCTTCCACACTGGCATCAGCGCCCACTTTTGGCACTTTGGAGTTTGGTGCACGGAAGGTCAACTGACCACCAAAACGGTCTTTATTATAGTCAATCACCGCATCTTCTAAATAAGGTACTGATGCCGCTTCAATAAAAGCAGAGAAATTATCGTAGCTGAATTTCAGGTCAGCACTATCCTCTTCGCCTGGCTGGTTATAAGCCATACAGCACTCAGCACGTGGTGTACCCGGATGTTCAACAAAAATACGTACGCCAATACCATCGGTGTCTTGCTTCGATAACAAATCCGCTAAGTAACCTTGCGCCGCTTCCGTGATGGTAATATTGCTTTTAGCTTCGGTTTGCTCAGTATCAAGCGCTGACTCGTAATCGGCAGCAGGTTCTACTTGAGTATCCGTTGGGTTATGTTCACTCATAATGCGTCCTATCTGTGTTATGACACCAGCGTGCTGTGTACCCGCTTCTTGTGTCGTCAATGCAAGGGAATATGTGTCAGTGACTATCATGCTTATCGCTTGTTGCTTTGACCATGACAGCTATCTATTTATACGGCTCATTATAGCGCACTTAGTCGACTATTCCGACTGCAGCGGTGTGAATTAGCAGTGGCTATCTGTAATGATCCTCACTTATAGTGAGCTGACCGTATCTTCATTGTATATAAAGACAGTAAGCTGACTTATCAAGTCTATGATGCATTCAGTGTAGTTAAAAGCTGTTACAAGCAATGAGAGCAGCTAAAGAAATTTGCTCAGAAAACTTAAGTCTTAAGAGAGCCCTGTATGTTGACTGAAAATCTAAAATTTGTGAGCACAAAAGATAATGTACAAATTGCTATTTGGCATATATTTTCTAGTGAAAAACAGCAATATTTATCTAACAACTCTACTTATAGAGCCCAAAATATCTTTTTAACTCATGGTACATTTTCAGACAAAAAAACCTGCTTAAGAATCGCTGAATACTTAGCAATACTCGGACATCACTGTTATATCATGGAATGGCGCGGTCATGGTGCAAGCTCAGCATCAAAAGATAAATTTAACTTTGAAACCATTGCCACTTATGATTTTGCTGCGACGTTTGATTATTTATATCATCAATTAGACCTCGATAATCTGCACTGCGTCACTCATAGCGGCGGCGGTATCGGCTTAACCATGTTTCTCATTCAAAACCCAAACTATATCGGTAAAATAAACAGTATCAGCCTATTTGCCTGCCAAGCCTATGGCGCCGCCTTGCACCCTATTAACCGTGTCAAAATATTTATCGCCAAATATCTCAATCGCTTATCGGGCTATATTCCTGCGCAAAAACTCAAACTGGGTCCTGTCAATGAAAGCTACCATACAATGAAGCAGTGGTATGACTGGAACTTACAGCAAAACTTTCATAGTAGTTTTATCAAGCAAGGCGATATGAATAAAAGCAATGTGAATAAGAACAGGACGCCATATATACTTGCTGATTCTGAGCCTTTTGATTACCGACAGCATATGCCAAAGATTACCATACCCATATATGCTATTAGCGCCAAAGGTGACCAGTTTATCTCCCCCACTTTGGGTTGTCGCGCACTGTTTAATGATTTTAACAATCATGCGAATATCTTTCGTGAGTACTCGCTCAGCAATGGCAATTTAGACGACTATACGCATAGCCGCATTTTAAATAGCCGTCATGCTGCCAAAGAGGTTTGGCCAACAGTTGCGGCGTGGATTGACAAGCATAGCGACTAACTTTATATATTTACCTCTAGCTTGATTGCTCAATAATATAGATACAGCCTTAAACATCTTTACACTTGCCAGCCAGTTGCAGCCTGTGTCAGTATTGATGTCTTTAAATTATTTTGAATTGATAATATTTTGAATCCTAGTTAATAACCAATAATTAAAAAATCCATATTAATAATTGATAGCAGTACGGCAGGAGCTGGGCGTTTATGAGTGAAGCATCAGAGCAAACTTCAAATAAAAACAATACACATTATCGCTATTTGGTGTTTATCGGGCGTTTTCAGCCCTTTCATTGTGGTCATAAAGCAGTTATTGATGAGGCACTCAAGCGGGCTGACAATGTGATTATGCTCATCGGTTCTGCTAATCTGCCACGTAGTTTGCGAAATCCTTTTAGTGTTGCTGAGCGCGCGGCTATGATTAAGGGCGCCTATTCAGTAGAGGAAGCTGCGCGTATCCACTGCGTTGGACTCGATGATGCACTCTACAATGACACGCGTTGGCTACAATACGTGCAAGCAGGCGTCAAATCCGTCACTGGTGACTTGCAGACTGATATCGGTCTGATTGGTCACTCAAAAGACAGCTCATCGTATTATTTATCTTTGTTCCCCAACTGGGCATCTGTCTCCGTACCTAATTATCATAACTTATCCGCAACGCCTATACGTGACAGCTACTTAATGGGTGCTACGCCAACACCTGAGCGTACCCCTGAGTCAACGCGCAACGTATTGGATGAATTCAAGAAAACAAGCGAATATCAACAACTGCACGATGAAGCCGATTTTGTTGATAAGTATAAAAGACAATGGGAGTCTGCTCCTTATCCGCCAACCTTTATGACTGCCGATGCCTTAGTCGTACAGTCAGGACATATCTTGCTGGTTGAGCGCCGTAGTATGCCAGGGCAAGGATTGTGGGCACTGCCGGGTGGATTTTTAAACCCAAAAGAGACACTATTTGACGCCTGTATCCGTGAGCTCCGTGAGGAGACTCGCCTCAAAGTCCCTGAGCCCGTATTGCGTGGCTCTTGCCATAGTCAGCATACCTTTGATGATCCTTACCGCTCAGCGCGTGGGCGTACGATTACTCAAGCATTTTATTTTCAGCTCAAAAATGACCCAAAAGGCCTGCCAAAAGTAAAAGGCGGCGATGACGCAACCACAGCGTTTTGGTTACCGCTCGCCGAGCTTGATGCCAAAATGATGTTTGAAGATCATTATGCCATTATCACCAAAATGGTCGGCTTATAGTATTTTGTCAGACGGCTATGCGATCCTTTATTAATAATTTCCTAAACCGATAGACGGTAAAGGCTTCGCGCCGCCATCGTTGCGGCATCTCAAAGCAGAGGAGTTCTGTGATGTACACCAGTAATTTAAATAATTTAATCCTAAATAGCGACAGCTACAAAACCTCACATTGGGTGCAATATCCAAGCGGTAGTGAATATCTATCGAGCTATATTGAGGCACGTAAAGGCGACTACGATGTGATGTTCTTTGGCTTGCAAGCCTTTATCAAAGAATATCTAAGCACGCCAATCACTCATCGAGACATTGATGAAGCCGAAATGGTCATTCAAGCACATGGCTTAACCTTTAACCGTGCTGGCTGGGAGCGCTTGGTTGATAAACATGGTGGTTATTTACCACTACGTATCGAAGCCATACCTGAAGGTAGTATCGTGCCTGTATCCAATGTCGTCTGCCAAATCATAAATACCGACCCTGAGTTTTATTGGCTACCAAGCTATATCGAAACGGCGCTACTCCGCGCAATTTGGTATCCATCAACGGTCGCTAGTGTCTCGCACTATTGTAAAAACATCATTCGTCAAGCACTAGAGAAGTCTGCGGACAATACAGAATCACTAACCTTTCGTTTGCATGATTTTGGCTCGCGCGGGGCATCTAGCCAAGAGTCTGTCGCCCTCGGTAGTCTTGCACATTTAGTCAATTTTGCCGGTACCGATTCGATGACGGCTTTGGTGGCTGCCAGCCGCTGGTATCAGATGGATAAAGACATGCCAGCATTTTCTATCCCTGCCGCTGAGCATAGCACGATGACGGCATGGGGACGCGACGGTGAAACTGCTGCCTTTGCCAATATGATTGAACAGTTTGGCGGGGCAGGTAAAAGCTTTTCTGTGGTCTCTGACAGCTATGACTTATGGAATGCCATTGACAATATTTGGGGCGGCAGCCTAAAAGACGATGTGAAAAATATGGGCGGTACCTTAGTTATCAGACCAGACAGTGGCGACCCGGCCAAAGTCGTGCGCGAAGCCTTGGAGCGTCTGGCAGTAAAGTTTGGTACGACAGTCAACAGTAAAGGCTACAAAGTCCTGCCCGATTATGTGCGTGTTATTCAAGGTGATGGCATCAGTCCACAAAGCTTGAGTAAGATTATCGATGTGGTCATGAAAGCAGGTTTTAGCGCTGATAACGTGACTTTCGGTATGGGTGGTGGATTGCTACAACAAGTCAATCGCGATACCATGAGCTGGGCAATGAAAGCCAGTGCCATCTCTATCAATGGTATATGGAAAGACATCTATAAAGACCCGATCACCAGTCGTTCAAAGCGCTCGAAAAAAGGGCGTTTGGCATTAATCAAACACAGTAATGGACAGCTAAAAACCATTAAGGCTGATGAGCTTACTGCTGAGAGCGATAACCTACTGCGTAATATTTATGTTGATGGAAAATTACTTATAGACGAGAGTCTAACTATTATTAGAGAGCGTGCAGGATGGTAGCTACTAGCAAAATACAGAATAAAATAGCCGCTGCTGCAAAGGATGTTTTATTTGCTCCTGTATACCTTTATCAAGGTCGAAAAATCAAACGAGATACGGTCCGTTTGCCTGAGCCAAATGGAGAAAGACATGGGTCTGTGCAACTGGATCATGCCAGTAACGAGTTAGCCGCTCAGAATAAGCCCGCACTACATATCATGATCGTTGGTGATTCAGCAGCGGCTGGAGTCGGTAGTGAAACGCAGCAAGAAGCGCTCGTTGGTAAGCTCATTCCAATCTTGCAGCAGCAGCCCACTATTAATGAGCAGTTTGCGGTATTGAACTGGTCATTGCAAGCGACAACGGGGCACACCAGTTTTGATATTCTACGCAGGCTATATATTATGCCAGCACCAAACGAGCCTATCGATGTGATGATACTAAGTGTTGGGGTCAATGATACGACATCGAGTGTTACTGTAAACAAGTGGCAACAGCAAATCAAAGATATTATTGCCATCGCTCAGCGTAAGTTTGGCGTGCGCAAGTTGGTTTTTTTAAGTCTACCGCCTATGGCACAAATGCCAGCAATACCTGCTCCGCTAAATAACTTTGTTGGCGCAAAAGCTTCTATTCTTGACGGAATATTGCAGCAAATCTGCAGGGCTCATGATAACGTCACTTATATGGCAACGGATTTCCCACGCATGATCGCTGAGCACTCTAACGGTACGCCTATCGATATCAAGGTAATGTTTGCGAGCGATGGCTTTCATCCAAGTAGCCTGATGTATGGCTATTGGGCACAGCAATTGTCAGAGCTGATTGTAGATTTACTTGATTCATCAACCCATTAGCCAAAAGCTAGCACAAAAAAAACCGCTGAATAGTCAGCGGTTTTTTATATTCTTAATACCATCACTGTGCATGCTTGAGAGAACACATGCTCAAAATAATATCACACAATACGTGTGAATTATTCTGCAGCGTCAGTATCAGCAGCTTTCTTACGGCCACCAAACGCACCAAAACGTTTGTTGAAGCTTGCAACACGACCTTCAGTAGAAGTTTTACGTTGCTCACCAGTATAGAATGGATGCGACGCACTTGAGATATCAAGTGGGTAGTATGGATATTCTGAACCTTCGTATTCACGAGTGGTTTTGGTTTTAACAGTTGAACGAGTCAAGAAGAACACGTCAGCGTTAGTGTCGTGGAATAAAACTTCTTGGTAATTAGGATGGATATCTTTACGCATAATAAACTCTCTATGTCCGATGTATGTATAACGACTTTGCAAAACAGCATTTTTAACGATGCGTTCAGCAAACGATGACATACGTAACTGAGGCACTAAGGACATTGATAAGTATGGCAGCTGCGTCACTGGCTTATTCCAGCACCCAACACCATTCCTCTGCTCGCTTAGCCTTTCCCCAGCGGGAAAATCAAACCGCGATTTTACCGGTTTTTGGGGTTTGATGCAAGCAGCAGTTGTGAGGGTTATCAGTGCTAATTTGTCACTGCAGCATCGATAGTATTGAGGCAGATAGACAAGCTGCGTATAATGATGCGTTAGATAATATAATCAATAACTATTAATTTTTAAGATTAATTTAATAATATTCAATTAGTATTGGTGATTTAATTATCAATACTAATTGAATACTAACATTTAATGAGGATAAGACAATGAAAAATACAATAGCGAAAAACAGTATAAAAGCTGTTCTATTTGGCTCAGCAATTGCTATAACAACGCTGGCAAGTGCGGCGCTACCAACTCAATGGCAGCTAGATGATGCACATACGCGTGTCGGATTTTCAGTCAATCACTTAGGGTTTTCGACCACCATGGGTCACTTTAATGATGTCAAAGGCATGGTCAATTACAATATTAAAGCACCTAATAAAGCCAATATGAATTTCACTATTGTTACTGACAGTATCGATACCAATTGGGATGCTCGCGATGCTCATCTAAAAAAAGATGAGTTTTTTAATGTGGCAAAACATCCAACCATGACTTTTAAATCGACTAACATCACCTTTAAGAATCCACAACAAGCCACAGTCACAGGTGACTTCACTCTACTGGGTCAAACCAAGCCACTGACCCTAGATGTGACTTTGAATAAAATAGCCAATAGCCCGATGACCAAAGAGCCAGTTATTGGTTTTCGTGCAACCGGTGTGATTGACCGTGCCGCTTATGGCATGACCGCTTTTGCAAGTGGCATTACGACTGAAGTACCCATTCAAATAGACGGTGAGCTGATTGAGAAAAAAGCGGCGACGAAGAATAAAGCAAAATAGCTTTATACATATCAATGTTATGCTTTTATGAAGTAAGTTTGCAGTTAAAAATATCGTAATAAAAAGCAGCCACAATGATGGCTGCTTTTTTATGGTAAAACTTAGTCTTTATATTCAGACCTTACTTGGTTCTAACGATATGCCAAACACCAAGTTTATTGTCGCCATCTTTATCCCCAACATTGGTGTCATTGGCATAGAAATACAGCGGCTTGCCGTTCATGGCCCATTGATACTTGCCGTCTTCACGTTGGAAGGCAGCAAACTGCCCTGAGGCTTTGGCATTGCTAGGTGCCATAAATGCCGGCCAAACTAGCATACAAGCGCTACCACACTCTGATCTATTCATCGAATCTTTATCAAAAGTATACAAAGTCATATGGTTACGAGAATCAACCAACATGCCGTTTTTACTCATGACAGGCGCAGTATTTTTATTGGTTGCTTGCACGTCATGCATACCAGAGTCGTCATTACCGACCATATTGTTTAGCGTTGAACAACCGCTAAGAGCCAACACACCACTAAGAGCGGATAAAACTAAAATATGTTTCATAATAACTTCCTTGTCATTGTCATCATAGATTGTTAATTGTTATTAGATCGTTCTTATCACTCTAGGATTTAAGCCATAATAAATTGCAAGCAAATATCTTAAACCCATTATTGAGATTTTAAATATAGCATAGGATTTATAGCTGTTATTCTTGTCCTCATATAAATTTACAAAAGCCCATAAACATTACAATTTCGCCAAACAAAAATACTTAATACCATCAGTAATTAGCGGTTTTAAGAGGAATTCAATCTGCTCGTCCCTATGGTAATAATAGGATGACACTTTTAAATTGAATTAAAAATATTATCTTAATTGAGTAAGTTTATGCCCAATAGAATTTTGGGTTAAACGTTGACAAAAATCATGTATGCACTTACCAATTTGCCGTTCTATTCCCCAACGTTTTTTGTAGAATAGCGCTATAGAAATTAAGCATGACTACACAATGGCGAATGTGACCATTGAGATTTATAATCACTGTTGAACTTGACTGCCTCTGCACGCATATCAATATCCATAAGCCACCTCATGCCTATGCCAAGTACCCCGTTAAATACTGATTTAAGTACCACTTGATGCAAATGCTATTAAGGATATAACCTCGACAATGACTCACTCTCTCATGAATAATCAAGTAATTGCTACTCAACGTGTCGGTATCCTCGGTGGTGGTACGGCGGGGGCAACCATTGCCATTCGATTGGCAGCGTTAGGGCTTGAAACTTACGTGTTCGAAAAAAACAAATCGCTGATTGATGGTCCGCCTATGTGCCATTTGCATGCCGGCGGCAATCTCTATCGCGAAATCCCTGACGAGGACTGCGTCGCTCTGCTTAAACAGTGCATCGATATTTTACGTCTTTATCCTTATACCATTGATGTACGTCCAACGGTATTTGCGGTGCCGACTCGTGATGACGGCTTGCCTGAAGACTTGCTACCGCGGCTTGAGATATTGACCGATGCGTATCGTGAGCTGATTGCTCAAGATGCCAATAACAAAGTACTGGGCGAACCAGAAGATTATTATCAGCTCTACAGCCATGAACAACTGATTGCATTGTCTGAGCGTGAGCAAGTGACTGTGCCAACTACCGTTGATGAATGGATGATACCGGTTGCAAAATACCTGGATTTAAATAAAGTTAAATTTCCGCTGATTGTGGTACAAGAATATGGCTGGAATATTTTTCGCTTGGCAGCATCGGCGCAATTGGCATTAGATGGTTATGAGCATGCGCATGTCTTTACTGATACTCAAGTAAAGCAGGTCATGCCAGTTGATTGTGAAAACTGTTCAAACGCTGATCATCATGTGACCAAATGGCGTATTGATTATCAGCAAGGCGCTGGTTTAGATCCTGAAGCGCAATCTAATAGCAAAATCGAGTCCATCGAAGTCGATTACCTCGTCAATGCCTGTGGTTTTCGTACAGGGGTTATTGATGATATGGTCGGTGTCAAAGTCACGCGTATGGTAGAGTTTAAATCCTCTTATATTACTCATTGGGAAGATACCGGTGGACAGATACCAGAGATTATTGTCTATGGTAATCGCGGTACACCTGAAGGGATGGCACAACTAACCCCTTATCCGGGTGGTTATTTTCAGATACATGGCATGAGTAATTTTATCACGCTATTTAATGATGGTTTGGTGGCTTCAAGCAAAGACAGCGCCCAACCAAAATTACCGCCGCAATATGTGCACTATATCGAAGATGGTTGGGACAAAGCACCACTACAAGCGCGTAGCCAACAAGCGATCGATTATGTGGCAGAATTTGTACCGACCTTCCATAGTGCCCGTACTGTCGGCAATGCTTTATACGGTGGGCAGCAAATTCCTGGTGAGGATGACACACTGCGGGTCGCTGATGTGAGCTTATACTCTAATATTCGCTATGCCCGTGCTGAAAACGTCAAAGCATCTTCAACTCTAATTGCAGCAGATCAAATCGTTGACGAATTGAGTGAGCTTGGTTTGATTGAACTTGATACGCCCGTGAACCGTAATCGCTATTCTCATGAGTGGGCGTATCTGGCGCACAACGACAGTCTGGCTATTGAGACAGTCGCCCGTGATTTGGCAAAAGAGCGTGGCTTTCCGCAGGCAATGGCAGGCGTCAATCGTGGTATTCGCGAAAAAGCGTTAGAGGATTTAAATATTAATAATAGTTCAGATAATTATAGGACTTAAGAAAGATATTTTTAGTTAACGGACAAAAAAAGGGAAAGAATTGCTTTTGTTAGCCATTCTCTCCCTTTTTTCATATTTGCTTATATCTGCTTTTAGTTGCCAGCCATCTTTTCTGTATTGACAGCAGCATCTATTTTGACCATCGTCTGCAGTAAATCAATGGCATCACCAATCGTGTTACATACTACCAAGCGCTCAAGATCTTCTTGCTTCATAAAGCCTTGCTCAGTGGTATATTTTAAATGCTCAATCATACGATCATAAAAACCATTAATATTCAGAATAATCATTGGCTTTTCATGTTGATATAGCTGGCGCCATGTGGCGATTTCCATGATTTCCTCTAAAGTACCAAGCCCACCCGGTAAAGTAATAAAGGCATCAGCATATTCTGCCATCACTGTTTTACGCGTGTGCATGGTATCTGTGAGATGTAAACGGGTCAGCTGCTCATGAGCAATTTCGTGTTTGAGCATAAAGGTTGGAATCACACCGACTGCTTCTGCACCACCTCGAATCACTTCATCAGCCACTGCGCCCATCAGCCCGATACTCGCGCCGCCGTATACTAAACCCATGCCATTGTCTGCTAATGCCACACCAAGCTCTCGTGCGGCTTGCTCATATATGACATCATTACCCAAACGCGACCCACAATAGACCGCAACTAGCGGCATAGTTAACGCTGATTTATCCACGGCTTTTTCGATATTAGTAATATCTTGACTGGTAATCACTTCATACGTGTCATTGTTGATTTTCATTTGCATATAGCTTCCTTAACTTTTATATCAATTGTTTTTATTAAGAACTTGTTTGTTAAAGCGTTTTTTATCCGTGCATGTTGAATAGTGAAGATAGTTATTCAGTCCAGTCTTAATGGATCATATCATGCAAGATAAATTGGGATAGAACTTAGAAGTCATATTTGAGCGCCTTCCCTACTGAGATTTATTTTAACATAAGCAATGCTATCACGCGGTCGCAACCATTTATCACTACGCAATTACTACATTTTTAAGGCTACACATTGGCAGCTTATTGCAAATTAACGCCCTCTCTTTGCTAACAAAGCTCATTTATAAAAACGATAACAATATAATAAGGTTCAACCATGGAAAACAGCCCTACTATTACTCAAACAGAGGCTTATTCATTAAGCATTATGACCGATCGCAATCAGGCATTGGCAGCGACTGTCTATCGTCCCAAAACGCCTGTAAAAAAAGCCGTCATGATAGCACCAGCAACAGGTATCAAACGTCAGTTTTATCATAACTTTGCCACTTACTTAGCCGAGCATGGCTTTGGCGTACTGACATTCGATAATGAAGGTATCGGTGAGTCACTCTCAACTGACTTGGCAAAATGTGACGCATCTCTAATCAGCTGGGGTCGCCATGACATGCCAGCCGTCCTTGATGCCTTGCAAGATGAATTTACCGATGCCACTTATCATTTGATTGGTCATAGCGCTGGCGGTCAGCTCATTGGTTTGATGCCAAATTCCCAGTCTATTGCTTCAGTATTTAATGTCGCCTGCTCATCGGGTCGCATCAAAAACATGGACATGCCTTATAAGCTTAAGGCCATAGGTTTTATGGAAGCATTTATTCCTCTCACTAATCTGACGTTAGGCTACACGCCATCGGATAAAATCGGCATGGGCGAGCCGCTGCCGCGCGGCGTCGCTCGTCAATGGCGTGAGTGGTGTAATGGCGCAGGTTATATCAAGACCGCTTTTGGGAAAAGTATACACACGCATTTTTATGATGAGATCGATATGCCAGCATTATGGCTAGGGTTTAGTGATGATGAGATTGCCAATAGCAAAAATATGGATGATATGATTCGCGTTTTTACCAAAATGCCAGTAGAAAAACGCTTTTTAGATCCCAAAGATTTTGGTGTTAGTAGCATCGGTCACATGCGTTATTTTAGCAGCAGAACCAATGCTAAAGCGCCTAAGCTGTGGCAAATGGCGATTGATTGGTTACATAATCAATAGACTTCAGCGCTTATCTAGCAAAGAAGCCGTCTATTTATTCTTTTGCATTGTCTGCCGCTTCTGCCTTGATGCGTTTGGTCAATGCAGAATAAAGCGACGGCTGCATGTTATGGATATTACCCAGCATCCATTTTACATAGCTAATAGGCACCTCTTTAATCACTTTCCCTTTATATTTACCAAAGGGCATTTTACTGACTGGATTGGCTTTATTGGCAATAGCATGCGCTGCGGCAAAATCAGTTGGTGCAATCTCTAAACGCTCGCAGCAAGCCTGATACAGTAGATAACACATACGGGCATCGCCGAGCGCATCATGAGCGGCAATCGTCATCCTACTAGCCTCACCCTTGCCCAATAACTGCTCGATACACTTGGACTGACCATAGGCGCTCCATTCAGGAAACGCGACGCGCGCCAGCCTAACGGTGCAAATTAGCTTAGCGGAAGGACTGCCAATCACCCGCCAATCAAAGCGTACATTATGCCCAATAAGATACTCAGGCAAATCAAATTGCTCAAGCTCAAACCGCTCAAGCCCCGCTACATCGTCATCGGTAATGCCATGGACTCTAATCACAACCGGCGATATCGAGCGCCCACTATTAAAGTATTTCATCCATTCAAAGCCCGTAGCTACATTAATCGTCGCCACTTGGATAGGACGTGGATCACGACCTTGATCGGTTTCGGTATCGATAATCAGCGCAGTATCGACCATATTAAAAGCAGCAGCCATAAAAATTTAACCATAGCAAGTTGGACATAAATGACAGATAGTTTTGCTCGTTTAAAAGGAGCAAAACACTACTGGGGTTAATTATTCGCAGCCTCTGTCTGCGTAGGCACAGCAAGCAAGAAAAATTAACCCCAGTAGTGATTGATAATCATTTGTACTTCTTTTATTCAGGACCAACTACATAATAGATGCAATTAGATTCAGTAGCTTTTCATTTATGGGGATAAAAGTCAGATATAACAATGCTATACGAAGAGCCAAAGGTATTATCTATATAATATTAGTGAAAGCAATAATAAGACAAAGAGATGTCGATGCGACCAGATGGCAATCACGAACAACCAAATCCTACGTTTATCAGCCGTGCAATTAGCGTACTTATCAAGGCCGCAGTATTGCTGATGCTATTATTCGTATTTGACAGATTATTACCGAGTATCAGCCAACAAACTCAATCATTTTTCATAGCAAAATGGCAGCAGCTTAGCCTATTGCAACACCCGCTACCAACAGAGAATAGCCTGCCAAATCCGCTACCCAAGCAGCATCTGACTGATACATGGGGCGCTGCTCGTAGTCAAGGTCGCTCACATGAAGGGATTGATATTTTTGCAGCGCGCGGCACGCCGATTCAAGCGACGACCCAAGGTATCGTCAGCAAGGTAGGCGAAAATGCGTTAGGCGGTCGCGTCGTTATGATAGTGGGACCAGGCGGCGCAGGACACTATTATGCGCATTTGGAAGACTATGCTGACATTTCTCCCAATGACTGGGTAAATGCTGGTGATACCATTGGTTACGTGGGCGATAGCGGCAATGCTAAAGGCACACCGCCGCATGTTCATTATGGAATTTATATTAATGGTAATGCGGTAAATCCTTATCCACTTTTGCAAAAGGATTAAAGTATATTAAGCATTAATTCATTGCGGCAGATCGTACATGGTTATTTGGAAACACGGCACTAAATGTCGAGCCAATGCCTTCTACAGACTCAATTTGCAAGCTCGCTTCGTGCTGATATAAGACATGTTTTACAATCGCCAGTCCAAGCCCCGTACCACCTGTT
This sequence comes from Psychrobacter sp. S4(2024), assembly GCF_036861305.1. NCBI lineage: Bacteria > Pseudomonadati > Pseudomonadota > Gammaproteobacteria > Moraxellales > Moraxellaceae > Psychrobacter > Psychrobacter sp. S4(2024). The sequence goes on from NZ_JAZAQR010000001.1 coordinate 1,071,963, forward strand.
GCTCGGCTGCGCCCGCTGTCAACGCGATAAAAACGCTCAGTTAAACGGGCAAGATGCTTTGGTGCGATACCGATACCATTATCTTCAACAGCAAATCTGCAGCCTTCAGCAGTCTTAGTCCAACTAATAGAGATATTGCCACCTTTTGGTGTGTATTTAATCGCGTTAATCACTAGATTGGACAGTGCGCTATTTAGGTACATCTCTGAGCCATATAGCCCGTCATAGGTATCAATATGCAAGTGAATCGTATGCTTATATTCTTGATTATACGCCTGCGCATCATCATAGACATGAGTGAGCAGCTTGGTCATATCGATTTCATTAAACGCATGGGTTTCTTCGATTTCGATGCGAGACAGTAGTAATAAGTCATTGACCACCCTATTCATGCGTGCCGTTTGCTGAGTCATCAGCTCAAAACCGCGACGCCAATTCGCAGGCATATCTGGCTGATCAGAGAAATTCTCCAGATATCCCATCAAGACCGTCAATGGTGTACGTAGCTCATGCGAGACATTGGCCACAAAGTCGCGGCGCATCGCTTCTAAATGCTGCAAGCGGGTCACATCATAAATGATCAGTAGTTTTTCATCGCCAAATGGCGTCAGCTCACACTTTAAATAACGATTTGGGTCTTGCCAAGAGACGATATGCACACTCTCATCGGCATCGGCATCGGCATCGGCATCGATATTAATCATTGTTGCTTCCTGATAATACTTAATAAATTCAGGCACTTTAATGAATTCAAAAATACGCCTGCCTTTATCTGAGGATTGCAACAATAATAAATCCTGCGCCGCTTGGTTCCACCATTCAAGTCCATCATCGTCATTGAGCAAAATCACGGCATCACGTAATGCTCGTAAAGCACTTCTGATTTTTTTAAGTTGATTTGTGGCACCTTGCTCATTATCTTGGATAGGCATTTTTATTTATCCATTATTTTTTATAATTTTTCTACTATTGGCCGCTCCCGATAAAAGGCGACACTATTAAAAGGTGACACTATACAATATTCATATTACTAGCGATTACCCTTTTTCGATACGGCTAGAAAATCGATAACCTGTACCGCGTACCGTTTGTATCAATGTATCACAATCATGTGGACGTAGTAATGTGCGCAAACGCTTTACGTGAACATCAATGGTTCTATCTTCGATGTAGACGTTACCGCCCCATACTTGATCGAGCAGCTGGGCACGGGTATAAGCGCGCTCAGGATGGCTCATAAAAAACGCCAATAAGCGATATTCTGTCGGACCCATATCGATAATGTCATCACCCACCATAAAGCGTTGGCTTTTGGCATCTAAAGTTAGCCTGCCTATATTGATAGGTTTGTCGCCGCTTAGCGCGTTACTACGTCGCAATACCGCTTTGATTCTTGAGATAAGCTCACGGGTCGAGAACGGCTTGGTCATATAATCATCAGCGCCTGCATCAAGACCATGCACTTTACTGTCTTCTTCACTTTTGGCGGTCAACATAATAACCGGTATCTCGGCGAGCAGGGTATCGCTTTTTAGCATACGGCAAAAATCGATACCACTTTTATCACCGGGTAACATCCAGTCCAATAAAATCAGCGCTGGACGATGATCGACCACTTGTTGGTGCGCCTCTGACACATCCGCTGCCTGCAAACTATCAAAGCCTGCCATCTCTAGGGTCATGACGACCATTTCCCGAATGGCGTCTTCATCTTCAACAATCAAAATTTGCTCTTTAGACATAATGTATTCTTAATGTTAGAGGACAAAATAGCGTTTATAAAAGCAGTAACAAACGCAAATAAGCGTTTCTTTATTAAAGGGCTTAATTATGACAGCTTAATGACATTTACTCTTAAATTTATAATACTTAGTAGCCATGCTAATGACTTAATGCACTTCTAATAAAAAGTTTAATGGTCCATCATTGACACTCAACACTTGCATATCAGCGCCAAACTGACCCGTTGCAACCGTTAAATACTGCGTCTTTGCGTAATCAACTAATTGTGCAAATAAAGCTTGTGCCATATCAGGTGCCATTGCGCTACCAAAGTCAGGGCGGCGACCTTTATCCGTCTTTGCCATCAGAGTAAATTGTGAGACCAATAATAGCCCACCACCGACTTGCTGGATATTTTTATCGAGTTTACCGTATTTGGCTGGATCGTCATCATTGTCAAAAATACGATAGGTGAGGATTTTATCAATCATCCGCTGCGCACTTTGTAAGTTATCATCGTGTCCCAAGCCGATATATGCCAGCACACCTTGCTCAATAGCACCAACCTCCTGCCCATCAACGCTGACACTGGCATATTTGACTCGCTGAATAAGAGCTCTCATTGCTTACTTCCTTTAACGATTATGGTCATACAGTCTGCTGCGGACCATGATAAAATACAATTATCTGTGCAGGTACTTATGATTATGTTTATAAATAAATCTAGCTATAAAACTGCCTATCTATGATTTTTTAATACAACTTTTTATTTTAATAACTATTTTTAATCCCTACTTTGGTCATCTATTATGAATGTATTTACTACCTTACAGCAATTTGTCCCGCAGCAAAAAATCAGTAAAGTCGCAGGGCGCTTAGCTGCCAGTCGCCACCCTTGGGTTAAGCGTACGTTTATCCGCAGTTTTGCCAAAGCGTATGATGTTAGCTTAGATGAATATGAGCGTCAAAGCCTAAACGCTTATGAGAGCTTTAATGATTTCTTTACTCGTGAGCTCCAAGACAATGCCCGTATTATCGATGCCAGTATGAATGGTATTGTTAGTCCTGCAGATGGCATGATTTCGCAGCTTGGGCAGATTCATGACCATAAGCTACTGCAAGCCAAAGGTCGTGACTATGATATCGGTCAGCTCTTAGCTGATAGCGCAGATGGCGATTATTTTGCGGATGGTAGTTTTGCTACGGTCTATCTTGCCCCAAGCAACTATCACCGTGTGCATATGCCATTTGACGGTATATTAACCAAAACCCGCTATGTACCTGGTACACTATTTTCGGTCAATAATACCACGGCTGCTAATGTACCGGATTTGTTTGCTCGTAACGAGCGCCTCGTCTGTCTGTTTGATACCGCCTATGGTAAAGCGGCAGTAGTGATGGTTGGTGCGATGATTGTCGCTGGGATTGAGACAGTGGCGACGGGTAAAATTAGCCGTACCGATGATATTCAAGAAGTAGGCCATGATATGAGCTTTAAAAAAGGTGACGAGCTTGGTCGTTTTTATTTAGGTTCAACCGCAATTGTAGTACTGCCAAAAGCAGCAAAAACGGATTGGCAAGATACCATGCAGCATGGCTCAATCGTTCAAATGGGGCAACTGTTGGGTAGCGCTAAAACCTAATACCATTTATCTAAGTAAAAAACTTGTGTAATAAGTAATATTGAAAAAAAATGAGCATAGACAGTAATCAGAATACTGCCTATGCTTTTTTTGTGCCCACTCCTTTCTTATGTTTTTTAACACTTTCTTTTTTCAGTCGTTTTTTGTGATAGTAAGGCTTTATGTCATCAAACTGTCATATTTATTTGGCACAATCTCCTTATTAACCGCAGAGCATCATTTCAGCAAACCCCAGAAAACCATTGTCATTGTTATTTATAAATGCTTGATACTCAAAATTGATTAATTTTAGGAGAAATAATGCGTTATTCATTCATGGCAGTAGCAATCGCTAGCACTTTGACATTAGCCGCTTGTAACCAAACGACTAGCAACAACGAGAGCGATAAAACCGACGAAGCAGCCACAACAGCACCATCAAACACTGCTGTGAGTAGCGACGCTAGTGCTAGCTCAGCTGAAAGTGCATCGATGAGTATTACCGGTGCTGGTGCTTCTTTTCCACAGCCTATCTATGCTAAGTGGTCAGATGCCTACAATAAAGCCACAGGTGGTCAAGTGAACTATCAGTCTATTGGCTCATCGGGTGGTATCAAGCAAATCGTTGCTAAGACTGTAGATTTTGGGGCATCTGATGCGCCGATGACACCAGAAGAGTTGAACGAAGCCGGTCTGATACAGTTCCCAAGCGTCATCGGTGGCGTGGTACCTATTGTTAATATCGATGGTATTGAGCCCGGTCAGTTAAAGCTCGATGGCAAAATGCTTGCTGATATTTATCTGGGTAAAATTAGTAAATGGAACGACCCTGCAATCGCGGCTATGAATCCTGAGCTTAAATTACCAGACGCTGCCATTACCACAGTGTTTCGCTCAGATGGTTCTGGTACAACCTTTAACTTCACTGATTATCTAGCCAAAGTATCAAGCGATTGGAATGACAGTGTAGGCGTCGATAAGACCGTTAAATGGCCAACGTCGGCTACCGGTGCGGGTGGTAAAGGTAATGAAGGTGTGGCGAGCTATGTCACGCGTATGAAAAACTCTATCGGCTATGTTGAATACGCTTACGCTAAGCAAAACGGTATGGCACACGTTGCCCTGAAAAATGCTGCGGGCAATGTCGTACAACCTTCTGCCAAAACCTTTGCAGCAGCAGGTGACATCGATTGGTCAAAGCAAGAAGGCTTTTATAAAGTCATTACCAACTCTGAAACAGCACAAGCTTGGCCAATCGCCGCAGCCACTTTTATCTTAGTACATAAGCAGCCACAAGATGCCAAACAAGTCGCTGGTGTATTGAAGTTCTTTGACTGGGCTTATGCCCAAGGTGATGACGACGCTATGGCGCTTGATTACGTACCGTTCTCTGATACTGCGGTTGCCTTATTTAAAGCAAAATGGAGTGAGGTCAAAGGCAGCGACGGCCAACCTGTCTATAAGCCTGCACAGTAACCTGTTTATCCTAGTGATTGCATAATCACTGTCGAGCCAACCTCTCAAACCACTATTCTCCGGTAGGGGTTTGAGAGGTTTTATCACAGAAAATTTAAAGATTTTTTTAAGTTTGTTGTGATAAAACCTCTTTTACTATTTTGACTTGATTCTATTCAACGCTGAGACACTTATGAATGATTTAAGGTCCCAACTGGCTAAACAAAAACGTTACGATGCTATCTTTGTCAATGCGACTAAAGCATTTGCAATCTTGGTGCTATTGTCACTTGGTGGCATCCTGCTCTCATTAATCGTAGGCGCTTGGCCCAGTATCACTGAATTTGGACTGGGATTTTATACCAGCAATAACTGGGATACAGTGAACGATCAATATGGGGCACTTGCACCTATTTACGGTACGATTGTCACCTCCCTTATTGCGATCGCTATTGCTGTGCCAGTGAGCTTTGGTATTGCTATCTTTTTGACCGAACTGTGCCCTAACTTCTTAAAAAAGCCATTGGGCATCGCCATTGAGCTGTTGGCAGGTATTCCTTCTATTATTTATGGCATGTGGGGTTTGTTTGTCTTTGCGCCGTATTTTAGCGAACACATTCAGCCATGGTTGATTGAAAACATCGGTCCTCTGCCTATTATCGGGCAAGTATTCACTGGTGCACCGATGGGGCTTGGTATGTTTACCGCCTCCTTGGTACTGGCAATTATGATTATTCCTTTTATTGCCGCCACCATGCGGGATGTTTTTTCTGTGGTGCCTGATTTATTAAAAGAATCTGCGTATGGCATGGGTGCGACGACGTGGGAAGTGATGTTCAAAATCATCTTACCTTATACTAAAGCTGGCGTGGTCGGTGGTGTGATTTTAGGGCTTGGACGCGCATTGGGCGAGACGATGGCTGTGACTTTCTTAATCGGTAATGCCTTTAATATCAGCCCAAGTCTGTTTACCTCTGGGGTGACGATTACCTCTGCGCTCGCCAATGAATTTGCCGAAGCATCAAGTGAATTGCATTTGGCATCCCTACTACATTTGGGTTTAATCCTATTTGTTATTACCTTTATTGTCTTGTCCATCTCTAAGCTGATGCTTATGCGTATCGACCAAAAAGCTGGTCACTAAGTAGCGCCAATATCCTGTTATAAAGCAAGCATGTTAATCAACCACTTAACCCAATCCTTCGACCAACAAAGGACAAACGCCTAATGACTTTAGCGACTGTCACGACTGATAACGACCAAACCAGCCAGCCGACTTTACGCTTTGAAGACCGCTACAACAAGCGTTTATATCATAAGCGTCGCCTGATCAATAGATTGGGGCTTGGTTTTGCCATCTCAGCCATCGCTTTTGGTTTGTTCTGGCTGACATGGATTTTGCTGACGCTTTTTGTTGAGGGTTTTCAAGGGTTAATCGAGATGCCGGTATTTATGGCAGATACACCACCGCCTATGGGCGACGGCGGTTTACGTAATGCTATTATTGGTTCATTGATGATCGCCTTGTTAGGTCTCGCTATTGGTACGCCGGTTGGAATGATGGCGGGCATCTATTTAGCGGAGTTCTCACAAGGCAGCTGGTTGGGTAAAGTTACTCGCTTTTTAAACGATATCTTGCTGTCAGCGCCCTCTATCGTGATTGGTCTTTTTGTTTATGCATTGATGGTGAAAGGTCAAAGCTTCTCCGGCTGGGCTGGTGCAGTTGCGCTTGCTTTGATTGTGATTCCAATTGTCGTGCGCACCACTGAGAATATGCTCAATCTGGTACCAAATACTTTACGTGAAGCGGCGTATGCACTCGGTACGCCAAAGTGGAAGCTGATCAGCACGGTCACACTTAAAGCGGCTAAAGCGGGTCTAACCACAGGGGTGCTATTGGCATTTGCCCGTATCACTGGCGAGACCGCGCCGTTACTATTTACTGCGTTAAACAATCAGTATTTCAGCACCGATATGAGCCAACCGATGGCAAACTTACCGAACACTATTTATCAGTTTGCGATGAGCCCTTATGACAACTGGCATGCATTGGCATGGGCGGCAGCATTACTGATTACCATGACAGTACTGATAGTCAATATTCTCGCGCGCTTTATTGGCGGTAAAGATCATACAAGATAGCTGATTTAAGAATTGACTAAGCAGCCAATTTATAGCGCACGTTTAGCACTTATGTTCAGCACCTATATTGACAACATTCTAAAATAATTGGATATGATGATGACAGACTTACTAGAAAGAAAAGCGGTTAAGCAAGAGAATAAGCAAAACGTCAGCCAACGTGGTTTATTTGGTCAATCATTTTCCAATATAGATCAAGGAAGTCAGAAGCATCAAGGGCAGCAGCCTGACAGTGCTTTTTTGACTCAGCAAACAGTAGCAGATATCCCTCAGCATATGCCGCCTGCCAAGATGAGTATTCGAGATCTCAATTTCTATTATGGTGACTTTCAAGCGCTAAAAAATATTAATATTGATATTCCAGACAAAAAAGTGACTGCTTTTATCGGGCCTTCAGGTTGCGGTAAATCCACACTATTACGTACGTTTAATCGTATGTATGATCTATATCCCGGTATGCGTGCAGAAGGTAATATCAACCTCGATGGCAAAAATATCTTGGGCAAAGACATCGATGTGAACTTGCTACGCGCACAAGTCGGTATGGTCTTTCAAAAACCGACGCCATTTCCAATGTCCATCTATGACAACGTGGCATTTGGCGTACGCCTCTACGAGAAGCTAAGCAAAGCTGAGATGGATAATCGTGTCGAATGGGCACTCAAAAAGGCGGCTTTATGGCTTGAGGTAAAAGACAAACTTCGTGCATCAGGATTGTCGTTATCCGGTGGTCAACAGCAACGTCTTTGTATCGCTCGCGGTGTGGCGACAAAACCTGAAGTATTGCTCCTAGATGAGCCAACCTCAGCGCTCGACCCTATCTCGACAGGCGCGATTGAAGAGCTCATTACCGATTTAAAAAACGACTATACGATTGCTATCGTTACCCACAATATGCAGCAAGCGGCACGCGTCTCTGACTATACCGCCTATATGTATCTGGGCGATATGGTAGAGATGGGTGAGACGGATCAGATATTTACCAACCCCGCTCAAAAGGCGACTGAAGACTATATTACTGGTCGCTATGGTTAAAACAGTTTGTATAAATATAGTCAGTCCTAAATACAATAAGTACAAATATTATAACGCGCTACTAGGATAAATTTTTCTTGCTTGCTGTGCCTACGCAGACAGAGGCGGCGCAAAAATTATCCCAGTAGCACTGTGTTTGATTTGTAGTGGATTGACTATAGATGTATTTTTTATGCTTATATCCTATTTAAATCTACAAGAATAAGGAAGCCGCCATGCTAATAACGCAAAAACATTTATCAAAGGGTTTTGATAATGACTTACATGATGTGATTGAGCTGTTTATGCAAATGGGTTACATGGCAGCAGAGCAAGTCATGGTTGCAACCCGCGCTTTGATAGCTGCAGATGAAGCGACCGCGAAAAAAGTGATTGCAGACGACCAGCTGATTAATCAGCTAGATATTAAAATCGATGAGCAAATCATTTTGTTAGTCACCAAGCGCCAACCCGCAGCAAATGACTTGCGTTTAGTGATGGCGGTTAGCAAAGGTATTGTTGACTTTGAACGTGTGGGTGATGAAGCCGAAAAAATCGCTCGTATGGCCTGCAAATTAATTAAAGACGGCGCTTCTCCAAGAGGATATTCAGAGGTTCAGCATTTATCCAATAAGGTGCACGTGATGCTACTTGATGCGATTGACGCCTTCTCGCATATGAATCCTCAGCAGGCATTTTCGGTATTGCAAAGTGATGTGGCGGTTAATGAAGAGTATCAATCTGCCACTCGAGCCTTGCTGACCTATATTATGGAAGACAGCCGCCACGTGTCCAGAGTGATGAATATACTTTGGGTATTGCGCGCCCTAGAACGTGTGGGCGATCATGCTAAAAACATTGCTGAGCTGGTTATTTTTTGCACCAGCGGCAAAGATGTGCGGCATACAAATTTTATGCAAGTAGAAAAAATCGTCCAGCAAACCACGGATGCTAGTAGTAATAAATGACATTTTAAATAGCATTTTCTTTATCGCACACGATGGTCCGTTTAAAACATAGTCCGTTCAAAATAAAAAATACACGCTTTTAGTATTGCGATACTGCTATAAATTTAACCATCAATCAACCAGCCCTGCGCGGTGGCAAATTCAATCTGCCGTGCCTGCCACTCATAAATACTCGGAAAACTGTCTTTAATAAAGGCATGCGCGCCAGCTACTTGCGAGCGCGTAACATTACCCTCAAGCCACGTTTTTCCGTTGGTATTTAAATTAAGCAAAAATGGCAACAAGCGATCAACCACTTTCAGCAGCTGGGTTTCTTTGCTGCTGCCAGTTTCCTGCTCTTCCCAAATCTCATTTAAATCTTTAATGCCATTACCATGCTCAGCTTGTAAGCGCGCAATACCAGCCCGTTCTTCAAGATGCGCATCACCACGCTTCTCAGCATATAAAAAAGTATCACCAGCGTCAATTTCGCCTAAGTCATGTACTAGCGCCAGCTTTAGTAACTTTTCATGATTGACGTCCAACTCAAACAATTCAGCGATTGACCAACATGCCATAGCGAGATGCCAAGAATGCTCGGCTGAGTTCTCCAAGCGAGTCGTACCTGTCACATAGCTACGTCGATTGACACGTTTAAGCGCATCCAGCTCTAATAAGAAATGAGTGACATGATCTATATCAATGTTTGAGGCAAGCGTTGGGTTAGTGAATGACATGGAATTAGCTGATGACATAATTTTTCTCTTAATTTTTCTACTAATGTATAGCGCTTCATTCTACTTTTACGCATAAGCATTTATTATACATTTTATAAACGCTATACAAGAAGACGCTAACCTATCGTTAATTGGCGTTATCATAAAAATAAAATAGCGCTTATGTTAGTAAGCGCTATTTTATTTTAAATCGAGTGAAAAGACTATTTAATCAAGTTACTAATGGTTTTAAAAGCAGGGTCTTTGCTACTACGGCAAAGCTCAAACAAAATGGTTTCAACCGTCGTAATCACCCCGCCAGCACGGCGAATACGGCGAATTGCTTGCTTTTTATCATACGGAAAACGCGAACCGACGGCATCACCAATAATAACCGGCTGCATACCGTTATCAAGCAAATCAAGCGCGGTTTGTAGCACGCAGACATGTGCTTCTACACCGAATAATAAAATGATGCTTCGATTCTGCTGTGCAAGATGATTCCATGAATCGTCATTGTCGCAGGCACTAAAGGTGACTTTTTCAAAACCTTTAGCATTATCGCCTTCTAATAACTCACAAATTTCAGGCAATGTCTCGCCTAAGCCCTTTTTATATTGCTCATTAAGCATAATGGGAACGTCAAGCGCTTGCAGACCTTTAATCAAAGTCGTTATTTTTTTGAGAATATTTTCATGATCATAGATATGCGGAGTCAGACGTTCTTGGACGTCGATTATCATCGCTTGGGTATTTTCACGGTCAATACGGTAGGTACGATCAGTAATCATGGTGGACATAGTACACTCCTTGTACGGCTGAAGCTGACGGCTCTAAACTGATTTAGAATGAATATCAGACTTAAAATTATAATGATTAATTACTCTCTTATTTAGTCACAGTTTAGCGAATGCGTCAATGGAGATAAGCGATAGTAACAACTTATGACCTTTTTATTCTAAGTAAATCACTATGATTAATAAATACAAAAACCCCCAGTTATGATAACTAGGGGTTCATATTGGAGCGCTTAACTATTTTAAAATTATTGCAATACTATAGGCTTAAACACGCTCAATAATAGTCGCGATACCTTGGCCAAGACCGATACACATGGTCGCAAGACCGATTTCAGTATCTGACTGCTCCATGGCATTTAGCAAAGTTACCGTGATACGAGCACCTGAACAACCTAGTGGATGTCCTAGCGCAATTGCGCCACCATTGATGTTGACGATGTCTTGCTTGTCCGTCAAGTTCAAGGCTTTAAGTACTGATAAGCCTTGCGCTGCAAACGCTTCGTTTAGCTCAATGGTTTGCATATCATCGATGCTCATGCCAGCACGCTTAAGTGCTTTTTGCGTCGCAGGTACTGGACCATAACCCATGATAGCGGCATCACAACCAGCAATTGCCATGCTACGAATGCGAGCACGTGGCTTTAGACCTAGTTCTTTGGCTTTTTGGGCGCTCATCACTAGCATTGCAGATGCACCGTCAGATAATGCAGATGATGTTGCAGCCGTTACCGTACCACCTTTAGGATCAAAGGCTGGACGTAGATTTTGCATTTGCTCCATCGTCGCGTCTGGGCGAATCACTTCATCGACGGTACATAGTTGCAAGCGACCAGCAGCATCATGACCTTCGATACCGATGATTTCATTGTCAAAACGACCTTCAGTGGTCGCAGCCCATGCACGGCGATGTGACTCAAGACCAAAGGCATCTTGCTCTTCACGGGTGATGTTGTTCATACGACCTAGCATTTCAGCGGTCAAGCCCATCATGTTTGAGGCTTTTGCATAGTGCTTTGATGCTTCAGGATTCAGATCAACGCCATGCATCATGCCGACGTGACCCATGTGCTCTACACCACCGATGATGAAAACATCACCTTGACCGGTCATGATTTGAGCAGCGGCAGTGTGTAGCGCCTGCATAGAAGAACCACATAGACGGTTAACGGTTTGACCGCCCGCAGTCTTTGGGATACCAGCCAGCAGACCGATGTTACGACCGATGTTTAAACCTTGCTCTAGAGTCTGATTGACACAACCCCAGATGATGTCTTCGACGTCACGTGGATCGAAATCGTTACGCTCAACCAATGCACGTACCAATTCAGCAGACATGCTATCAGCACGGACATGACGGAACATACCGTTTTTAGTTTTACCCATTGCTGAGCGTACACCATCTACGATGACCACGTCTTTTGGACTTAAAATTGTCATACTATCTTCCTTTTCAATTTTTATTGTCAGTGGCAGTACCGTAATGCTCGCCTATCTAATTTAGAAGGTTATTGATAATAAATAAATTACCAATCATCTTATCGAGCATGTGTACTGCACTTCATCCTAGTAATGACTGCCTATTACGCGATAGCGTAAAAGGTCTCGCCTGCTGCTGCCATATCGCGAATTTTTTGCGGGGCTTCATAGGCTTTGCCAAGGTATGCGTATTTTTCACACAATGCCAAGTAATTATCTAGACCCATTTGGTCGATATAACGGCAAGGTCCACCGCGGAACGGCGGGAAACCAACGCCCATAATCATCGCCATATCGGCTTCTGACGGCGTGCTGACGATATTGTCTTCTAGGCAACGTACGGTTTCATTACAGAAAGCCAGCATGGTGCGGTCGATAATCGCTTGATCTTCAAACGTTTGCTTGTCGCTATCAGTCGTGGTTTTTAATAGCTCATAAGTCGCTTCATCAGCCACTTTCTTTGGCTTGCCGCGCTTGTCCATTTCATACTTATAGAAACCAACGCCGTTTTTCTGGCCTAAGCGTTTGTTTTCATATAAAAGCTCAATCGCGCCTTTATAATCAGGCTTCATGCGGTCAGGGAAACCTTCTGCCATCACTTCAGCACCGTGTACGCCAGTATCCAAACCAACGACGTCGATTAGATAGGCAGGACCCATCGGCCAGCCGAATTTTTCCATGACTTTATCGACATGAGCAAAATCAGCACCTTGTTTAAGTAGCAAGTCAAAGGCACCAAAGTATGGGAACAATACACGGTTTACCAAGAAACCTGGGCAGTCATTCACGACGACAGGCACTTTGCCCATTTTTGTGGCCAAAGCAACGGTCGTTGAAATAGCTTCTTCAGAAGATTTTTCACCGCGAATAACTTCTACTAGCGGCATACGGTTTACTGGGTTAAAGAAATGCATACCAACGAAGTTTTCTGGACGCTCAAGCGCTTCCGCCAAGAAAGTAATAGAAATCGTTGAGGTGTTTGACGCTAGGATACAATCGTCTTTAACCAAGCCTTCAACTTCTTTTAGTACCGCACGCTTCACGTTTGGATTTTCTACAACTGCTTCGATGACGATATCAGTTTCAGCAAAATCACCATAGTTTAGCGTTGGGCGGATACGACTTAACGTTTCGCCCATTTTTGCTGGGGTCATTTTGCCGCGATCGACCATTTTGCCAAGTAACTTGCTGGCTTCACCCATACCAAGGTCTAATTGCTCAGACTTGATGTCTTTCATGATGATTGGCAAGCCTTTGCTGGCTGCTTGATAAGCGATACCGCCGCCCATGATACCAGCGCCTAGTACTGCCGCTTCATTGATTTCATGTGCTTTTTTGCTGTGCTGTTTGGCTAACTTTTTAACCAACTGATCGCTTAAGAATAAACCAACCAAGCTTTCTGCTTGTGGGGTTTTCGCCGCTTTTGCAAAACCTGCCGCTTCTACTTCAATCGCTTTATCACGTGGTAAGTTAACGTGTTTTTCGATAGCAGCGATAGCAAGTGCTGGCGCAGGATATTGCTTAGGATTGGCTTTGGCAAAGATCATACCTTTTGCACTATTGAACGCCATCGCTTGCTCAAGCTGATTTAGCTTAACAGGAACGAGCTTTTCTTCTCGTTTCGCTTGCCAATCAAGCTCACCTGAGATACATTTTTTGACCAAATCAATGGCAGCATCTTGCAAGTCATCAGCAGCAACAGTCGCATCAACCAAGCCTAGTTTTAGTGCATCGAGTGCTTTCTTTGGTGTACCAGTCGCAATCAGCTCAAGCGCATTATCAATACCAATGACACGCGTACTACGAACCGTACCACCAAAGCCTGGGAAGATTCCCAATTGAGTTTCTGGTAAACCGATGATGGCTTTGTCGCTCATGACGCGGTATTCACAAACTAAGGTCATCTCACAACCACCGCCAAGCGCTGCGCCATTGATAGCAGCTACTTTCGGGAAAGGCAAATCTTCAAAGCGATTGAAGGCGTCATTGATATTAATAACCCAATCTTTGATTTCTTCTTCTGATTGCTTAAAAGAAGCCACAAACTCTGTGATGTCCGCACCAGCAATAAAGACGCCTTTGCTTGACGTGACGATTAAGCCTTTAACGTCATCCGCTTTTTCTAATGCATTAACGACTTCAGCAAACTGCTTATTGGTCTCAGTGTCAAACTTGTTCACGCTCTCATTTTCGGCGTTGTATTGCATGTTGGCGATGCCATCCTCTAGCATTGTCACCGTAATGCGATTTCCTTGGTATACCATTTGGAACTCCTTGCTATATAACGAAAGCTACGTCTTAAAATTAAAATAAATAGCCAGTTATTGTTAGAAAAATGGGTAATAGCACCGCTAATCTGCCCTTTCATCCTAATCAACAATAATGACGTCATTGTGATAATGGTGATAAAAGTTAGCCAAATTAAACGGTGAAGATATCTTTATTATCTAGCGCTTATGCCTGTAACTTTATAGCTATGTACTGGTGTTCTATGTACTTATATTATATTACTACTATTGTCGCTATTGACTGAGATTTAGTCTTATAGTCGTTTTTCGATTGATAAATGGTGTAAAACCTCAGTTATCAATCGCTAGACCAATTTCACGCCAATTAGTGTAGGGGATTATGCCCCCGACTGTCACAAGCTAATACCATACTCGCAAGTCACTCTTAAATCCACAGCAGCCCTTTACCTGACTAGCAATCTGCCTTAAGTGATTGTTTGTATACTGGAATTAGACCGTGGTGATTAACCTTTAAATGCAGCCTCTTATCAAAACATATTTAACCACTAAGTTAAATCGCCAATGCGTAACGAGGGCTTGTTGCATTATTTCATGCCGCTTTTCATATTAAGCTTTCTGTTTTTGATATCAAACCTTCTATTTTTAATATACAACTTTAAAAAATACATTAGGGATTATGCATGTGGCATAAGGAATATAATCTATCATGTTACACTAACGATATTTTTATTATTCACCTGATAGAAGGTTGGGTTATGTCTGTTTCTTCTACGTCGAGCGTTGCTCCTATTAGCTTTATCCCTTTTAATAGTACAGAGCAGTTTCACCATGAGGTGCGCGCGCAATTAGCCAAAGATATCGAAGTGTTGTTTGATTATGCTGAGCTGCCAAGCCCGCTGCTTGACGCTTGCCGCTACGTAATGACAGGTACAGGGAAATTGGTACGTCCACTACTGGTTGCCAGCGCTTTTTCCAGCACTTATAGCCATAATGACACAATCACCGATAAAGACAATGCCTTGGCATCTTTGTTAGAAAACGACTCAGATTATGATATGTGCCGCCGTGCAGCGTTGGCGGTGGAGCTGCTGCATACTTATTCGCTGGTGCATGATGACTTGCCATGTATGGACGATGACGAGCTGCGCCGTGGTCAGCCAACTGCTCATATCGTCTTTGAAGAATCGACCGCCCTGCTCGCAGGTGACGTATTACAGACGCTAGCCTTTGAAGTATTGACGGCTGAGCTGCCAACCTTTGCACCTTTTGATTCAGCTATCGCAAGTCAGTTATTTGCCATCTTTGCCCCGCGTGCACGGCGCATGGTATCGGGTCAAATGCTCGATCTGAATGCTGAAGCCAGTAACGACATCACACAAGATGATTTAGAAGCTATCCACCGTGATAAAACCGGCGCATTAATTGAAGCGGCGATGTTGATGGGCGGTATCTGTGCTGGCGCGACGGCTCTGCAGCGCATGGCTCTACAAGAGTGTGCGCAGCATATAGGTCTAGCCTTTCAGGTACAAGACGATATTTTAGACGTAACTACCTCTACTGATACCCTTGGCAAACCTGCTGGCAGCGATGAAAAGTTAGACAAATCTACCTATGTAAAATTGATGGGTGTCAATAATGCGACAAGCTATGCGCAATCACTATTTGATGACGGGCGTGCAGCCATTTCTCGTGAGCTTGACGACAGCTCAGACACTGATGCACTGATGGCACTTATCGAATGGCTTTGGGCACGTAAGAAATAGACAAATAAGAAATAAGCTTAGAAACAACACGCCCAATATTTTAATCATTAAAAACAGCAAAGGGTGATCAACATGGATAGTGCCCCTACTCCGCGTATTTACCTCGGTACTGGCGGTTATAGCGATACCGATTTGCTCGGTACGCTGTATCCAACGGGTACCAAAAAAACGGACTTTTTACGTGAATACGCCAAGCAATATGGCGCAGTTGAGATTAATAGTACTTTTTACGCGCCCATTGGACAAAAAGCCTTTGCAGGTATGGTCGATAAAGCCTATGTGCAAGCAGACAGTGAGTTGAAGTTCGCCGTCAAACTGCATCAAGACTTTACCCATGCGCGTAAAGGCACTAGCGATCACGCGCAAGCTTTCCTTACTGCCCTCACACCACTTATTGAAGCCAATGCGCTCGCGCCATTACTACTGCAATTCCCACATGGTTTTGATCGTACTCGCGAGCATCGTCTATATCTCGCAAACCTTGTCAGTTGGTTTAAGGACTACCCACTCGCTATTGAGTTTCGTCATAACGGCTGGCATACCCCGCAAGTGGTTGATAGTTTTGTTAAACAAGGCTTGATTTGGTGTAGCGTCGATTACCCCAAAGTCAGCGGTCTACCACCGTCACGATTGATATTTACCGAGAGAACTGGCTATCTACGGATGCATGGTAATAATCTAAACTGGTGGGATGCGATGAGTGCTGCTGACCGTCATGATTATCGTTATAGCGAGGCGGAGATGCAGGACTGGGCACAGGCGATTGCCAATCAGCGTCAGCATTTTGATACGCTGTATATCTTCTTTCAAAATACGGTCAATGCGCACGCTTATTATAATATTGCGATGTTACGTGAGGCGTTGGGTAAGTTTGGATTTGAGGTGTTGTAATGTCGATAAGACTAGCGAGTTTAATTGGTTTTTTTCGGTCTCATAAAGAACCAGATCATGAGCAAGCAAAAGCTATTCAGCTTTTACAAACGATGCAATGGTCAAAGTTATGTTGGGATGCAAGTTGGGAAGATACTATCGAGCTAGAGGATTTACTACCAGAAGTTGGAAAAACATATCCTATAAAACTCGAAGAAAACGAAGATTTTACTCAAGATGGACAAGCACTCATATTATGGCAACCGCCTCATTCCGATCTTAATGGCTGGTACGACAAGCGTCCTTCTGAAATTTTGAAGTCCTATGTTATAGAAGGCATTTTAACCGATCGTTACTCAGATCATGAAACCCGTGAAATAAATTTTAACTTTAAAGTCAGCAAACGTTCAAGTCTAGTTGATTACTTCTTTGAAGCGCCTTTAAATAGAGTATCTTCTTTATCTTCGGTCGGTCAGGGTGATGGTTCTTCAAGAGTTCAATGGCAAGATGCTCAATATATTCAAAAATACTCTTTAGGAAAGTTTTTATATCTTAGCGGATCAGAGGGCGAGACTGGTTTAGAGCTTATCCTTTCATGTGAAGAGAGCAAGATATGTATTCATTATTCGGCAACGCTACATTATCCTGCTCATTACGAAACCGTTATTACCAAACATTATTTAGATAGAAAAGAGCAGAAAATAATTGAAAGTATAATTGATAAAGCTACTGAGATAATTGATACCTCAGACAAGTACCTTACTGATACTCAGATTCTTGGCGCTGAGTACTGGTAGTTACTTTTAGTCAAATTTCAAACAAAAAAAAGGACGCCTCTCAGCGTCCTTTTTTATCAATCAAATACTTGAGTTAAAGATTACTCTTCAACACCAGCATCTTGACCTTTATATTTCGCATTTGCGTAGTCCCAGTTCACTAGCTTGTCTAGGAACGTATCGACGTAATCAGGACGACGGTTACGATAATCGATGTAGTAAGCATGTTCCCATACATCACAAGTCAATACCGCGATTTGGTCATGTGCAAGTGGCGTATCAGCATTAGCAGTTTTGGCGATAGACAATTTGCCACCGACTTTATCAGCGACTAGCCACGCCCAACCTGAACCAAACTGAGTCAATGCTGCATTTTTGAACTCTTCACGGAATTTGTCATAGCTACCGAAGTCTTCTTCGATTTTAGCTTTTAGATCGCCAGTAGGTTCGCCGCCGCCGTTAGTTGGCGTCATGCAGTTCCAATAGAACGTGTGGTTCCATACTTGGGCTGCTTGGTTAAACATACCTTGCTTGCTGTCATCTTTAGCTGTTGCTACGATGATTTCTGACAACGTTTTGTCTTCTAGACCAGAACCTGGTAGCAATTCGTTAAGCTTAGTCACGTATGCATTGTGATGCTTATCATGATGGAACTCTAAAGTTTCAGCACTGATGTGCGGCTCTAAAGCATCTTTTGCATATGGTAGGTCTGGTAAAGTAATCTTTGACATAGTTATTTTATCCTTGCTGTTTTAGCTGTTATTTTATGGAAACTGAATTTTACGCTATTTTTAACACGCAAAAAACCCTATAAAATAGCTGGCTAAATTGGCTGAGTTTATTGTTTAAAATGAATTTTATCGATTAATACATTGTATTGCTGAACACAGTATCACGTATTATTATGAATCCAAAATTAACTATTATTCTTTTCTTGCTCTTGGCTCAAAAGCCAAACACTTGACTTTGTCAGCCTTTATTAACCAAATATTCACAAGCTATAAGATATAATTCACTGTAGCTTGGCAGCTATTATAGCAATAGTGGCGACAAATATCAGTTACCAAATGTTATGCAAAGCGCAATCAGTATTGCTTGCGAACAGCAAACAAAAAAATTATAAAAATAGCACCTTAATATGAATCACCCTCTTTTTTATTTAGACTTAATTACATGACGGAATATTAACTATGAGTGCTATCAATACACTATACACATCACGACCCTTGACCCAATCTACATCTCACAAGCAATGGATACTCGCCAGCAATAATAAAGGCAAGCTTTCTGAGTTCACAAGATTGTTTGCCGAAGCAGATTTGGATGTGACGATTGTCCCTCAAGGTCAGCTCGATATCGACGATGCGATTGAAGATGGCTTAAGTTTTATCGAAAATGCCATTATAAAAGCCCGTCATGCTAGCCGTATTAGTGGATTGCCTGCGATTGCCGACGATTCTGGACTTTGTGTGCCAGTATTGGGTAATGCACCTGGTATTTTTTCGGCGCGCTATGCCGGTGAGCATGGTAACGATAGTAAGAATAATGAAAAGCTTATCGCTGACTTGCAGCCTATCCGCGCAGCGCAGCCTGATACTGCTATTAAGGGCATGTTCGTTTGCGTACTAGCGATGGTGCGTCATGCTGATGATCCGCTACCAATTATCGCGCAAGGTTTATGGCACGGTGAGATTTTAGAGTTGCCACATGGTGAAGGTGGCTTTGGTTATGATCCACTGTTCTGGTTACCAGAGCTGCAGGCGACGGCTGCAACCCTCAGCGCTGCGGATAAAAATAGCATCAGCCATCGCGGTCAGGCGATCAAGCAGTTATTGGCGCAATTGCCTTTATAAGACGCTTATCTCTTGTAGTTATCCAATTTGATGCCATTTAATCCTCACATCAGTAAATCAGGCGTAGACATACAAGACGTACTTTAAATGAGATGACTGATATAGTAAATTGATACCGCGTAAACGACAAAACAGATAATTTTTACTTTAATAAACAGATAGATTATACTGTTCTACTTTTAAAATTTTGTTGAAAGCCGTTAATTGTCTGTATTATTCGCCAAAAAGCGTTATTATGCGACCTATTGACGGTTTATTATTGATATTTGATAGTATCGACTAAGATTAAACATGTCGTTTTTCAGAGCCAGCAGCGATTGCTAAAGGCATTGATTTGAGAATGACTTGCTATCACTATCCCCTATTTATTCCAACGGCAACCAGTCATAAACGCCCGTATTTTGAGGCATGGTTGTCTATTATTCAATCCTAAAGGTGTAATGATCATGGCTACAGATTTACAAGTCACAACCAACAAGCTATCTAACAAAGAAACTCAGTTAACGGTTAAAGTACCCGTTGAAAAGATTCAAAACAAAGTTGAAGGCCGTATTCGCCAAGTAGCGAAAACTGCCAAGATTGACGGTTTCCGTAAAGGTAACGTGCCTATGTCACATATCCGTTCACAGTACGGTGCTGGCATTCAACAAGAAGTGATCAACGACGTTATTCGTGATACCGTTTTTGAAGCGATCAAGTCTGAAGACATCCGCGCCGTTGGCATGCCGAATATCGACGACGTAAAACTTGAAGATGATTTCTTGGTTTATCAAGCCACTGTTGAAATCTTCCCAGAAGTTGATGTACAAGGTATCAATGAGATCGAAGTTGAGCGTCATACCGCCAAGGTTGATGAAGCTGATGTTGACACTATGATCGAAAACCTACAAAAACAACGTGAAGAATTCGTTGAGAAAAAAGGTAAAGCGGACAAAGGCAATCAAGTCACTTTTGACTTTGAAGGCTCTATCGATGGCGAGAAGTTCGAAGGCGGATCTGCTGAAGACTTCAAATTGGTTATCGGTAGCAATCAGATGATTCCTGGCTTTGAAGCAGGCATCAAAGGTATGAAAGCTGGCGAAGAAAAAACCATCGACGTGACTTTCCCAGAAGATTATCAAGCTGAAAACTTAGCGGGTAAAGAAGCTCAGTTCAAAATCAATGTAAAATTGGTTGAAAAATCTAAGCTACCAGAAATTGACGATGCATTCCTTGAGCTATTTGGTGTTAAAGAAGGCGGCGTTGAGAAGTTAAAAGATGACGTTCGCAAAAACATGGAACGCGAAATCAAAAATGCTGCTCGTAGCCAAGTAAAGCAAGCAACGTTTGATGCTTTGTTAGAAAAGAACGAGTTTGACGTACCTAATGCTATGCTAGAGCAAGAAATCGAGCGTCAACGCAACATGATGATGCAACGTTTTTCTCAGCAGTTCGGTGCGAATGCTGATAGCTTCGATAAAGACATGCTACCAAATGAGTTATTCGAAGAGCAAGCACTACGTGCGGCACGCCTTGGCATCATCGTTGCTCGCGTTATCGATACCAAAGGCTTAGAAGTTGACCAAGCTCGCGTTGAGACGTTCATCAAAGAAGCGGCTGAAAACTACGAAGATCCAAGTGAGGTAATCGAGTACTACACCACTGATAAGCAACAGCGCGCGAACATTGAGTCTGTTGTATTAGAAGACCAAGTGGTTGATTATCTAATCGAGCAAGGTAAAGTAACTGACAAAGAAGTTAGCTACCAAGACCTATTAGCTGCTCAGCAACAACAACAGCAAGCAATGTAATCTAGCTAAATCTTTGCCATTAACTGGTACTGACTGCTAAGATTGCTCTAAAAATGCCCTAACAAATTTGTTAGGGCATTTTTATTGGTGGCTTATATGCTATCTTTATGGCTAGATTATAGACAGCACCCTTGATAAGTACGCACAAACGCCCTATTAATAGGAAGTCATTTATCATTTGTCACATTAAAAAGTTACTATTACTCTGATAAAAAAGTTACCATTAGCTCAATTATTTTAAGCTAATAGCCTTTATTACCGCTATTTATCAACTATTGATGCGATACCCGTCTCATTTAGCGTAATAGGTTTTATTATAAACCGACAATGTTTACAATGATAAACACCAATAAAAATTTAACGATTTTCTACTTTTTATCTTCTATCTTTATAAACAGGATATTTTTATGACAGATTATGATCGCATCACTGCCAACCCGCATTTTGATATGCTGATGAGCGCACACACTACTGCCCAGAGCGCACAGTATAATCAAAGCGCAACCCAAGCAGCATTAGTCCCTATGGTAGTTGAGCAATCAGCTCGCGGCGAACGCTCGTTTGATATTTTCTCGCGTCTACTACGTGAGCGCGTTATCTTTTTGACCGGTCAAGTTGAAGACCATATGGCCAATCTTATTGTGGCGCAGCTGCTATTTTTGGAAGCCGAAAACCCTGATAAAGACATTCATTTATATATCAACTCACCAGGCGGCTCGGTCAGTGCTGGTTTGGCCATTTTTGATACGATGAACTTTATCAAACCTGAAGTATCAACTATCTGTATGGGCGGTGCGTATAGCATGGGCTCATTCCTGCTGGCTGCTGGTGAAAAAGGCAAACGCTATGCCTTAGCCAATGCTCGCGTCATGATTCATCAACCTTCAGGCGGCGCGCAAGGTCAAGCAACAGATATCGAAATCAATGCACGTGAAATCCTAAAAACTCGTGCGCGCTTAAACGAGATTTTGGCTGAGCGTACGGGTCAGCCAGTAGACAAAATTGAAAAAGACGTCGAGCGTGATTATTGGTTAGATGCTAAAGAAGCCAAAGAATATGGTCTGATCGATGAAGTATTAGAGCATCGCCCTGCTTCTTTATAATAGCCAGTCTATGAGCAGCTGTATCGATGTAGCTAGTAGCGCTGCTTATGCTTAAGTGCTCTATATTAGGCACTTAAGCGTTGATACACACATCAGAATATTTATAAGTATAAAATTTTAGGAGTGCCTGTATATGGCAGAAGATAACACCCCGCAGTGCTCGTTTTGCGGCAAAGAAAAAAGTGAAGTGAAGCAGCTGATTGCCGCTGACGATGCCAATATCTGTAATGAATGTATTGAGCTATGTACAGACCTTATCGCCGACAGTGACGAACATGGTGATGACGATAGCGATATTGATACCTCTTGGGTCAATAAAAAACTGCCAACACCAAAAGAATTGCGCGCCAAGCTTGATGAATACGTCATCGGTCAGGATGCTGCTAAGAAAGCTTTGGCTGTTGCCGTTTATAACCATTACAAACGCCTAAAGGTCAGCCAAACTTTAGCCAATGATAGCAAAAAAGCTAAAATTGGCGCTGATGATGCAATGGTAGAATTGGCAAAGAGTAATATTTTGCTGATTGGTCCAACAGGTTCTGGTAAGACTTTACTTGCGCAAACGCTAGCACGTCTACTTGATGTTCCTTTTGCGATGGCGGATGCCACGACTTTGACCGAAGCCGGTTATGTCGGTGAAGACGTTGAAAACATCGTACAAAAGCTATTACAAGCATCAGATTATGATGTTAGTAAAGCGGAGCAAGGCATCATCTATATTGATGAGATTGATAAAATCAGCAAAAAAGGTGATAACCCTTCTATCACGCGTGATGTGTCGGGTGAAGGCGTACAGCAAGCATTGCTAAAACTTATCGAAGGTACGGTCGCGGCTATTCCGCCACACGGTGGTCGTAAGCATCCGCAGCAAGAGTTGATCCAAGTCGATACCAGCAATATTTTGATTATCGTTGGCGGTGCGTTTGCCGGTCTTGATAAAGTCATTCAGCAGCGTACTGAAAAGACAGGCATTGGCTTTAATGCTGATGTCAGCTCAAAAGATGATAGTCGTCGTAGCTCAGAACTACTGCAACAAGTAGAGCCTGAAGATTTGATCAAGTTTGGACTTATTCCGGAGCTTATCGGTCGTCTTCCAGTACTTGCTGCGCTTACAGAGCTAGACGAAGATGCATTGGTTCAGATTTTGACGGAACCTAAAAACGCCTTGGTGAAGCAGTATAAGTATCTGTTTGATATGGAAGGCGCTGACATTACGTTTACCAAAGAAGCGCTTGATGCGATTGCTAAAAAAGCGATGGCACGCAAAACCGGTGCTCGTGGACTGCGCTCTATCGTTGAAAATGCTCTGTTAGAGACGATGTATGAGCTGCCTTCTATGAAGGATGCTAAGACTGTACTCGTTGATGAGCAAGTGATTAACGAAGGCAAGACGCCTGAAATTGCTTAACTGTTAACTTGCTACATCACTCGTTTTAATTAGCGAAAAGTTAGCTAAAATTTAAAAAAAGCGCTCAAACATGATTTATGTTTGAGCGCTTTTTTATGCTAAATACAAGAACTTCAGTTCAAAAGAAGCAACGAAACACTGATATTATGGCTTCTGTTTTCAATTTTAAAACACTTTACGTATTTGTATTTGATACACTAATGTTACTAGCAACCTACCGCTTCATTCTTTGTTATATTTCAAGCGCTAGAGTTAAGCTGCTGAGCAACTAAGATTGCCTCAAAGACTCGATATTACGTGTTATTTTTATGCTGTTCTAAAGATTATCCTTATTTTTACTGCTCTTAGCCTTTTACTGACACAAAATATCGAGTTGGTTTTACCATTATGGCACCTAAACTAGCATATAAATTTAAATTTCTATATTACTTTTTAAAATAAGGATATTCCTATGAAAACGCTCCCATATCCTAAGCGCTCCGTTTTGATAGCCACTATGTTTGCCATTAGTGCTGTCGGTATTACTGGTTGTAGCGATCACACTGAAACCAAAGCCGTTGACCGTGTCGAAGAAGCGGCAGCATTGGCACGAGTAAAAGATCTCGAAGCACGCGCTGAAGCGATCAAAAGTAACATGCCAGCTGCCAATGACATAACTGCGACCGCAGGTGGCACTGATACGGCAAGTGGCAATCCTACTATTAAGATGCCTGATGAATCTACGATTCCAGATGATGAGTTTGGTGCCGCTGTGCGTCGCGGCTTACAAATTGCCAATCACACTTATAAAGAGATGCCAAATAACGTTGGTAATCAGCTGAACTGTACCAGCTGTCACCTTGGCAATGGTTCAGAGGCTTATGCTGCGCCTTGGAACAATATGCCCAGTGTCTATCCTATCTATCGTACGCGCGCAGGTCGTGTCAATACGATACAAGAACGTATTAACGGCTGTTTTGAGCGTTCGATGAACGGTAAGGCACTTGATCTGGGTTCAGATGATATGAACGCGATGGTGGCTTACATGAGCTGGTTGTCACAAGACATGCCTTTTGGCGTATCGCCTGAAGGTCGCGGTTTTGTCAAAGTGGATAAAAACCTCGAGCCAAACACTGACAATGGCGAAAAGCTATTTGCAGAGAAGTGTAGCGTTTGTCATGGTGCCACTGGTGAAGGTCAGTATAACGACGATGGCACTTACGTTTATCCTGCTGTCGCTGGTGAAAAGTCCTTTAATGATGGTGCTGGTATGGCACGTACCTATACGGCTGC
Organism: Psychrobacter sp. S4(2024); assembly: GCF_036861305.1. Taxonomy (NCBI): domain Bacteria; kingdom Pseudomonadati; phylum Pseudomonadota; class Gammaproteobacteria; order Moraxellales; family Moraxellaceae; genus Psychrobacter; species Psychrobacter sp. S4(2024). Next base: position 1,096,941 of record NZ_JAZAQR010000001.1, read on the forward strand.
GGCATTTATCAAAGGCAAAATGCCCTTTGGTCAAGGCAATACGTTAACTGACCAAGAAGCCGTCGATATTGCTGCTTACTTTACTCACTTGCCACGTCCGGTAAAAGCCAATAAAGACAAAGATTGGCCAAAGGGCGACGCTCCTAAAGATGTACGTCGCTAATTTAAAAATGTTATAAATGCTAGAAGAATGAAAAGCCCAGCTACCTTAGATAACTGGGCTTTTCGATTTTCCTGAGTTCTTCCTCAAATCTTACTTTTTAAGGAATGCTTTTTATTTTTTAATGAATGTTAAGGCAGTTTCATATCGCCATCGACCAACCAACCAAATCGGCGCATCATATAAGCCACCAGTCCAGCAATCACAGCGGGCAATATAAACATCAATAAAATAATCGCCGTCCATAATTGACCAGTACTCATAATCTCTTTTGACGCTTCAATCACGCCAAATACGCCAACCAGTCCTGCAGTTCCCATACCTGCGCCTGTAGCCGTACATGCTAGCTCAAAGCCGACGGTCGCTATCGGACCGACGATAGCACTTGCTATAACAGCCGGTAATAAAATAATGGGTTTTCTGAGCACATTGGGGATTTGTAGCATGCTAGTGCCCAAACCCTGAGACACCACCCCACTTATGCCGTTGTCCTTAAAACTGGCGACGGCAAAGCCAATCATATGTGCCGCGCAGCCTACCACTGCCGCCCCACCTGCAACTCCGCCAAGTCCAATAGCAATACAAATCGCCGCACTCGATGTCGGCATCGTTAGCAATATGCCAACTACGACAGCAATCACAATACCCATTAATAACGGTTGTAATGTGGTTGCCGCTTGAATCCCTTGACCAATGGCATTGACCGCAGCAACAACAGGAGGATTGAGCAGCGCACATACCGCTAATGCCACCGCGCAGACCAGTAAAGGTACCAGTAGAATATCAAGCTTGGTCTTGCCTGCAACCCATGTACCAGCGCGATAGGCAAAAACTGACGCCAAATATGCACCGATTGGATTACCCGGTAGCGCAGCAAAGGTTGCCGGACCTGCTTTTTGAGCAATAAATAGATTACCTGCCATTAATGCTTCAGAGTGAGCGCCCAACATACCAGCGACCAAGCAGCTAAGCATTACCAAAGTTGGCGCTTTTAGATAATAAGCAATGCCGACACCGATGCCCGCGCCCATTAACACAGATGCCAATTTTCCGACGGCAATCAGTGCCGGCAGATTTAGCCAACCACCGATTTGCGAGATGATAAGACCCGCTATGAGGGTGACAAAAAGCCCCAAAGCCATACCAGTAAATGCATCAATAAAGTATTTTTGAAAAAATGCTTTAAAAGGACTTTGCGTGGTTACTGCTGAATTAGATACCGTCATAGCGATACTCTCGGTTAGTGTGGCAATAAAAAATTTCAATATAGTGGGTTAAGCTTAGAAAAAATACGCCGCTATTAGCAAAAAAAACGTATAAAAAAAGCGCCACTGTGACGCTTTTTTTCTAAACAATCAAATCAATCTAAAACTAACGACGTTGTTCAACGATAATAGAATCAATTCCGTTATTTTGCAGGCGCTGCTGAGCAGTAGCAACGGCTTGACGACTATTCATCGGGCGTGAAATCACCTGATAGATAGGCAAGCCATTACCAGTAGTGTTTTTGACGACTTTTGCATCGACACCTGCCATCAGTACTTGCGCACGGCGACGGTCGGCTTCATCAGCATCACCAAAACTGTTAATTTGTAGGATATACGTAGCAGCAGGCTTAGCAGCTTGAATGCTTGCATTGCCAGCATTGGGTTTGTTTACATTAGTACCCGGATTGCTTGTCGCTGGCGTACCATCGTAGGTCGCATCTTCCTCAATAATAACGATATCATCATTACCAGTAGCTGCACCAGCATTTGGCGCACTGGTTGTACCTTCAGAAATACTACCCGTACTATCATTAGCACTAGGCACGTTACTGTCAGTTTGATTGACAATCACATCCGGTTCAAAATCTATGATTTCACCCAGCTGGTCATTGTCGGTCTTGTCAAATTCTTCATCAGGGACGGTTGCCATTTCTTGATTGGGTAAAATATCATAGAACTCATAATCACCATTGTCGGCATCCGGATCCACTCGTTGCTGTATTTGCTTATTAGGATCTCCAGCCGTATCAGCGGGGCTAAAATTAAACCATGGTGACAGATATAAGAATACCCCAATCATCAGTGTCAACACTGCGCCAACGAACATCCATAATAAGCCTGACGCACTACTTGTTTTGCGCTTTTCAGTGGCACCTCTTGGTTTTTTGGCTAACATGGATCGCATTCTCCCTACTGAATCTATCTGTCATTATTGAATTATTACTATCAGTTGCTAGCTTTATTACATGCTAGACGGTGCAGACAGCCCTAATAGACCAAGCCCGTTACTGATAACTTGGCGTACTGCTTTAGATAAACGTAAACGAGCTTGCATCATCGCCATTTCATCGGCGCTTGGTGTCTCACCTGAAGTCAGGCTCACAGGCAAAATACGATTGCTATCGTACCAACCATGGAATAACGCTGCCAACTCTTTAAGGTAATTAGTCAAGATGTGCGGCTCATAACCTGTCGCTGAGCGCATCAAGGTAGCAGGATAAGCGGCAAGCAGCTTAATCAACTCCTCTTCACTTGGTGCAACAAGTAATTCTTGCTGCGCCGCACCTATCGCATCATCCACACTTAAACCACTGGTTTCTAGTTTTTCTAACACACGGCAAACGCGGGCATGTGCATATTGAATGTAATAAACCAAGTTGTCTTTACTTTGCGATTTCGCAAGCTCCAAGTCAAAATCAACATGTACTTCAGGCTTACGCGCGACGTAATAAAAACGCGCTGCATCGTTGCCAACTTCGTGACGTAGCTCACGTAAGGTCACAAATTTGCCAGAGCGTGATGACATTTGTACTTTTTCATCACCGCGCCATAATGCGACAAACTGCACTAACACCACATCTAAACGGTCGGCATCGATACCAAGCGCCAATAAAGCCGCTTTTACGCGCGGTACATAGCCATGGTGGTCTGCACCCCAAACGTTCACGACTTTGTCAAAACCGCGATCGAATTTATTTTTATGATAGGCGATATCAGAGGCAAAATAGGTGCTTTGCCCATTAGCACGGCGTACGACACGGTCTTTTTCATCGCCAAAATCCGTCGACTTAAACCAAATATTGCCGTCTTTTTCGTAGAGATAGCCTTTGTCTTCTAAAATCTGTAAGACTGGCTCAATCTCACTATCAATCGATCTTTCGCTAAACCAGCATTCATAACTCACACCGAAGTCATTTAGATCGTCTTTGATATCAGCCAAAATACTGCTTAATGCTGCATTTAGAAACAGCTCATAACCATTACCAAGTAAAGCTTTACTATTAGTAATTAGACCATCGATATGGGCTTCTTTATCACCTGATAGCAGTATTTTTTCGCCATCGGCATTTATTTCGAACTGCGCATCTTCTGGCACGTTCTCGGCAATATCTGCGAAACGATGTACGTAAGTATCAGCATGCTGCGTCTTTAATGTCTGAGCAATATCACTGACATAGTCGCCTTGATAGCCGTTGACGGGGAAGGTGACCGTCTCACCATTGGTTTCTAGATAGCGCAAATAAGTACTGGTCGCTAAGATATCCATCTGGCGACCGGCATCATTGACATAGTACTCACGCGTGACATCATAGCCAATCGCCTCAAGCAAGTTTGATACGCTCATACCAAATGCGGCACCGCGACCGTGACCAACGTGTAAGCTAGAAGTTGGGTTAGCAGAGACAAATTCGACCTGTATTTTTTGTCCGTCAAACTGCTTGCTTAAGCCAAAGCCATCTTGCAAATTGAAGATATCATCTAACACGGCAAACTTGGCTTCAGTATTCAAAAACACATTAATAAACCCTGGACCCGCGATTTCTATTTGGCGGATATCTTGATTCTCAGGCAATGCATTGACGATTTTTTCAGCCACTTGGCGCGGATTGGCTTTGGCAGCTTTGGCCGCAGTTAGGGCAATATTGCTGGCAAAATCACCATGGCTGGTATCCTTAGTACGCGTAATTTGGCTATTATTTTGCCAATCAGCCGGTAATTCGCCGTCATTTTTTAGGACTGCAATCGCACTGTCAAACAGTGAGGTAAGCGTATCGATTTGGGCTTGTGACATAGGACTATAAACTCGGATAAATAAACAATAAAAGTGGTGGAATATAAAATACGATAAAAAGATGAGTAACCTGCAAATATAACAACCTTTACCTGCTATTGCACTATTTGAACCAAAAATAGCGATAAAATGCTATTTATAGCAAGGTGCTAGGATTTATTTGACGTTTAAGGGTTATTATAATTGGCAGAGGGCTTATAGGTCAGAGTTATTGTAGCGTTCCTGTTTCCCAAGGTTGATGAAACATTCATACCTACCCTATTCCACGTTATAATAACGCCATTTATTGGCTACTTTCTCTAGATATCGTGATGCTCAAATACTTATTCAACTATTTGTAAGTATTTCATTGAAAAGCAATAAAGTAACGAACAGAGAACGTGGTACTTTATGACTTCGTATATAGGATAAAATTATGTTTGCCATTGCTGCCAGTACCGTTACCAGTTGGGGGCTTTACATCTTATTGCCCATTTTTATTGCCTTTTTATTCTTTATCATTTGGGACTTATCAAAACAGTCTGGTGCTGGTCGCGCTGGTACATTTTGGATGTTTTTGGCACTTGGTGCTGGTTTTATCGGTTTTATCTTAAAAATATTGTTAGAAATGGCGTTTACAAGGTGGTTTATCTAAAAAGCATTGAAAATTTACTGCTTTGCCAATTATTTTTTTGCAATCATTTCTTGGCAATTAGAGTAGCACGCATCGGTGCAGGATAGCCTTCAAGAGTTTTGCTAGAATCATTAGGATCTAAAAAATCTGCTAACGAATGATAGATCATCCATTCCGTTTTGCGCTGTTCATCGACTGAAGTTACTGCCACATCGACGCAGCGTACTTCAGTAAAACCAGCTTTCTCTAACCAGCCTATTAATGCGGCAACCGAAGGTAAAAAGTACACATTATTCATCTGGGCATAGCGGTCATGCGGTACCAGTACTGTATTGGCATCGCCTTCTATTACTAAAGTTTCAAGTACCAGCTCACCGCCTTTAACCAACTGCCCTTTAAGCTGTTGCAAGTGCTCAAACGGCGATTGGCGATGATAGAGCACACCCATGCTAAACACGGTATCAAACAGCTGGCTATTATCCGGTAATGCTTCAAGCGGCACTGGAATATAATGAGTTCGATAACGCCCTGTACCATGAACATGAGTATGAGCATCTGCGCTACCTACAAAATGCCGAATCGCCATAAACTGATGATAAAATAAGCACGATGGGTCAATGATGATGACCGTATCGGCGCCTGCGCCTGCCATACGCCAACCATGATAACCAGAACCACCACCAACATCTAAGACGCGACGACCTTTTAAAGGACTCAAATGCGGTGCGACTCGTTGCCATTTCCAATCACTGTGCCATTCGGTATCAATCAATATTGGCGCATTGGTATCGCTGTCATCTTGAGTATCAACAGTTTGACGACTACTGATCTGACCACCAATTTGAAAAGGCCCTTTGCGCCACGGCATGAGCTGCTTTAATAATGCCATTGTTTGTTTGCGCTGAGACTCACTAAGATTTGCCTCAATCGTCAGGACATCACTGTTCAGATCGACATTATTGACGGTTAATGTTGGCAAACGAGCGACTGATGCCTGGTAGGCAGGCGCGTGCGCATAGTTGGCCTTGTCTTTGATATCATTTAACCATGTTGGTAATTGCTTAAGCCACTCATAAGCGTTCGGCTGCTGTTGCGCTAGTTCTAGCAGGGTTAAATACAGTTCACGTTCGGCGTGGGTAATAGTGTCGTTAAGCATAAAAGCAGGTTACCGTATTGATCAAAAAACAACTGTGTTAAAAATAAGAATTATTTAAACGCCACAATAGAGACGAAGTTTAAAAACTGAAACCACGTGAGATGACGCTGAAAACCTACTTGCGCCAATCGTGCATGATGCTCATCTAAAGTATCCGTAATAAGGACGTTTTCTAGCGCATTTCGTTTGCCGCTGATTTCCATTTCGGTATAGCCATTGGCGCGTTTAAAATCGTAATAACGTTCAACCAACCACGCATCATACTGCTCATCAAAAGCATGAGTCTTTTCGGTCAATACCAATATACCGCCTTCGCTGAGTGCCGCATAAATCTTTTCTAACACCGCCACTCTATCGGCAGCCGGTAAAAACTGTAAGGTTAAATTCAAAATCACCATATCACATGGCTCAAGCTCAATATCGCGAATATCCGCAGTGATGACCTCTATGTCATGCTCAGGATAATTATCATTCAGTAAAATAGTCGCTTCAGTGGTCATCGCAGGTGAAATATCAATCGCTTTAATTTGCAAATCTTGCGGCTCAAACTCGCCAGCCAAGGTCATACTTGCAGCACCCAGTGAGCAACCCAAATCATAAATACGGCTCACACGCTGCCCACTATCACTCTGTTGGCGATATTTACAATGACGACGAGCAAATATGGGTAACATCGCCAATACCTGACCATAACCAGGAACACTGCGACGAATCATATCCGGAAAACAAGCCACTACTTGCTCATCAAATGAAAAGCGCGCTGCTTTATCTAGTGGCGTGGTGAATAAGGTGTCATGTTTAACAGTGGTAGGCTGAGATTGGCTCATAGTATGACTCATTCTTTGGTAATTAAACTAAACTTTAACGTGTGTAATCATTTTGACTGACAATATCAATAATAAGCAGCTGATAATAACGAGCTTCTTAGCGTAGCAAAAGCCCATTATAACATTACTATTTGTTACTTATCGCAGCCAACTGCGCTGTTAAGCTAAATGTATATCACCAAGCAAAATAAATTTGTAAAACATGCTTGGCTCATATTTTATAATGATAAGAATAGGAATAATTATGCAAACCATTATATTAGGCGGTGGCTGTTTTTGGTGCACCGAATCAGTATTTTTATCCGTAAAAGGCGTACAGTCTGTAATATCAGGTTATATGGGCGGCGATTCGGTATCAGCCAACTATGAAGCAGTCTGCGGTGGGAATACTGGTCACGTTGAAGTGATTAAAGTCGAATTTGACGAATCGATTGTCCCATTAGAAGTGATACTTGATGTCTTCTTTGCCACTCATGATCCCACCACGATGGATCGTCAAGGTAATGATGTCGGCAGCCAATATCGCAGCGTCGTCTATTACACCGATGACAATCAAAAACCAACCATCGATCGCACGATTAATAAACTACGTGATATGGGTCTTAACATCGTTACTGAAGTGCATCCTGCGGTTGAATTTTATATCGCTGAAGAAGCTCATCAAGACTTTTTTAATAGAAATCCAGGTCAAGCCTATTGTAACTTTGCCATACCACCAAAACTTGCCAAACTGCGTAAAGAATTCAGTCAATATATGGTGAGCTAAATATTATCTTCTGATTACAGAGTTTTTTGAATTCAATGCCCAGCTTTTAATCTCGTAAAAGCCAAATGCTTATAATATAAGTATTTGGCTTTTTTAATTCTTGATAATTTTATTGGAGTTAATGACTTTGACAATATTATGCGACAAGTTATGATAATGCATCGACTGTGAAAAATAACTGATAATAGAAATTCTTATAACTGAAGGCTAAAGCAATGAATCCAGAATTTTGGCAGGCTCGCTGGAAGGAAAAACGCATCGGCTTTAATCAGCCTAAAGTGAATCCTTTGTTGATTAAATACTTTTTAGATTTAAAAATGGCCATCGGAAGCCGTATATTCATCCCTTTATGCGGCAAATCTATTGATATGATTTGGCTAGCCAATCAAGGTTTTGATATGGTCGGCGTTGAATTGGTTGAGTCAGCGGTACAGGAATTTTTTGCTGAAAATAATATCTCTTATACGATAAAAGCGCATGATAAAAATTCAAATATTAAATGCTATCAAGGGCAGTTATCAGGACAAACAATAGCGTTATGGGTTGCAGATATATTTATGCTACGTACTAATGATGTTGGTCGCGTTGATGCGGTCTACGATCGAGCAGCATTAATTGCGATGCCAGCAGAGTTGCGCCCGCAATATAGTCAGCAAGTTATCGACCTCAGTCAAAACGCTCCTCAGTTATTACTGACACTCAATTACGACCAAAATGAGCGAGCAGGACCGCCCTTTTCAATCAGTCATGAGCAAATCCAGCAGTATTATAGCGCTCGCTATCAAATTCAAGAGCTTGAGGGCGAATCATCGACTTTGAACGCCGCACCTGAGATGGCGGTGACAGAGCATGTTTGGTTGTTGAATCAACCATAAGCGAGAAATCTAATGAAAATTTTAGTGAGTTTCGTAAGTCTCATTGCTTTCTTATTAGTCGTATTGACAGGCCCTCTTTATAAGTATGACATCATTGAATTAGGTACGGTGTTTACAGGATTTAAATATGGCATATTGACTGCTGTTGCAGCGCTTGTATTGCTCGTATTACAAGTTATATTTAAGCGAAATACACTAACGCTTGCCAATGTGGTAGTCACCATTGCGTTATCCGCCGTTGCTTTCGGATTACCACTTAGTATGCTGAGTAAGGGCAAAACCGTAGCGCCTATTCATGATATTTCAACTGACTTAATCAACCCACCTGAGTTTGTCGCTATTGCTCCGCTACGGGCTGACGCACCCAATCCAGTCGCTTATGCTGGTGAAGCAACTGCCGAGCAACAACGTCAAGGCTATCCGGAACTAAAAACGCTAGTCTATTCACAATCAAAAGCTGAATTGGTGAACGCTGCCGAACAAGTTGCCAAAAATTTAGGTTGGGAGCTTGTCAATATCGATGCTAATAAAGGTATTGTTGAAGCAACAGATACTACGGCGTGGTTTGGTTTTAAAGATGATGTCGTTGTACGTATCAACGATAATGGTAGCGAGCGTCTGGTTGATATCCGTAGTAAATCGCGGGTTGGCGGTAGCGATTTGGGTAAAAACGCAGCGCGTATTCATAATTTTATTGAGGAGTTGGATATCATTTTAGCAAAATAGCTTTGTAAAACACTTGTAAAATTAATCATCCACGTTAAAACCAAAGACTTTCCTAAAATTATGTAATGCTATATTTTTCTAAAACCCTATCCTAACCTCACGCCAACGTCAGCTTATAGTAACAGAGTGCTACGATACCTTTTCTTTACTATTGAGATTGGTTACTCTAAGTAAAATCGACTTTTAATCGCTTTATTTTGCTTTCTAATAACTAATTTCTAGTAACTGTTTTTTTAACAGCTACTTCGACGCTTATAGGATATTTTTATGCGCTTGAATCACTTATCCACCTTATCTTTATTGACGGCAGCGATTGGCTTAAGTCTTGCCAGCACCGCTCAAGCTGCCAAGCCAGACGCACCAAACTTATCTAATGCTCAGTTTCAGCAGTGTCTAGATGGTCTAAAAAACTCTAGCAAATTTCGTGATGTTGATAGTTATACCTTTAATAACTATCGTCCCAGTGAGCCTGACCCTAGTGTTATTCAATCGCTAAACTATCAACCTGAATTTCAAAAAGACGTTTGGGATTATTTGTCATCACTTGTTGATACCGAACGCGTAGAAGATGGTATCCGTGCCAAGCGTCAATGGGCGGATACGTTACGTAAAATTGAATCGCGCTATGGCGTTAAAGCCGAGCACGTATTAGGCGTTTGGGGCGTAGAGTCTAACTTTGGGCAGACATTGGGCAAAAAACCTTTGTTTGAATCTTTAGCGACCCTATCTTGCTTTGATCGCCGCCAAAGCTATTTCCAAGGCGAATATGCCAATGCACTAAAAATCGTCCAAAACGGTGATATTGCGCCAAGCGATATGACAGGTTCATGGGCAGGCGCGTTTGGTCAGACGCAGTTTATGCCAAGTACATTTTTAGAGTTGGCAGTCGACTTCGATGGCGATGGTCGCCGCGACTTGGTCAATAGCGTCCCCGATGCCCTTGCCTCTACGGCAAACTTCTTAGATAAACGTGGCTACCGTTCAGGCGAAGCATGGGGTTATGAGGTAAAACTGCCAAGTGGATTTTGGGCAGCGTCCAACCGTAAAGATAAAAAATCGATGAGCCACTGGCGCAATCAAGGTTTAACCCTTGCTAATGGCAGCCCGCTTCCTTCTGACTTGAGTAGTGCTGGATTATTATTACCAGCCGGTCCTGACGGCCCTGCATTCTTAGTCGGTAAAAACTTTGATACGTTCTATTCTTATAACGCCTCAGAAAGCTATGCACTGGCGATTGCCCATTTATCAGATTTGATTACTCGCGAGAGTAGTAGTAAAACTGACTTTATCACAGCATGGCCAACTGACGATCCTGGTATTGGTCGTCAAGAATCCAGAGCGATTCAGCAAGCATTATTAAATGCAGGATATGATATCGGCGCCGTCGATGGCATTATCGGTGATAATACTCGTACTGCTATCCAGCAGTACCAGTCTAGCCGTGGCATTTTTCCAGCTGATGGACGTGCAGGGCAGAAATTCTATCGTGCCATCGTTGGTAATACGGCGCCTAATACTTCGCAATACGGCAATCAGTATAACCAGCCAACAAACAGTCGTCCTTTAAACCCCACGTCTGCTGATCGTATGGGACAATTAATTCAACAGCAAAATACTACATCTAATAGCTACTCACAGCCTATAGCGATCAGCCCATCAAAATCAAGCACAACGCGATATCGCCGTGTAACGGGTGCTGATGGTACTATAAAACTGGTACGTATTGATGAAGGCTCTTGATTAGGTAATGCCTTTTAAGTATTAATAAAAATAAAAAGCCACGCTAATTAGCGTGGCTTTTTGATCATGTCAGTTCTGACACTCTTTATGACTTGTCACAGTTTACATGATATATCTAATTTTTAGACATTAAACGATAGGTGGTGGATTCGGTTTACCATTGTCACCATCCCAGTTTTCACGAGCTTTATCATCTAAATCTGCTGGCGTCTTAGGCTCCCATTTGCCATTTTCTTTCCACGTGGCATCACCCCAATCTGCATCCTCTTCCTTTCTATCCAATTCCTTATAGACTTTGGTCGGATCGATACCGCGGCGCTTCATATCTGCTACTTGCTCTTCTAACGTATGAAACTGACTTGCCTCATGCATGGTTTGCTCTAAGCTATCCAACTCACTTTTTAACGCATCATTTTTAGCATTACTCATTATTTGCTCTCCTTAATCGCTCAGTATTATTATGTGTTCATCTTGATCATTATTACGAGTATCAAAGGGATTCACAACGAGTACCACGTATACTTTGTATTACAAAACGTAGCCATTAGCAAGAAACGTGTTAGTCAATCATGATTTGTATGAGGTTCTAAGATTGGTAGCAACGATAATGACTGATAATAGCGAAGGCGAAAATTTAGCTAGTGGCAGTTGATATAGCAGGATTTTCTATCGATGGCTTTTTTGCATCAAGTAAACTTTTTGCATAAAAAGTCAGCTTCCAAAGCTCCTGTGTGACCCGTGTTCCATAGGTAGTTAGCTGTATCCAATTAACAGCAACCAATTGCCGCTGTAGATGATTGAGATCGTCTTGAGAGATTTGACAACGTGCCACAGCATGGACATTTGGCATCTCGCGCTTGATATCGATCTCAGCTCGCGCAGCGATTAAGCGGTTGATACCACTTTGTAGACCATAGCTTGAAAAAGTAGCTGGCATTTTTATCAGAGTGATTAATACGTCTTGCCATGACAATACCATTGGTCTTGTCACATCGGTTAAATTACCACCCTCATAAGCTTGGGCTTTATAGTGAATCTCAAAGGTCTCTGTCAATACGATTGGCTTACTGACATTATCGTCCATACTCTGACTAGGGACGACAGTAGTCTCTTGCCCTGTCACTCTATTATTTGTCAAAGTAGCCGCTAGAGTCTCAGATGCTGAAGGTTTATTAGTCTTCATCGCCTCTTCATCAACCCTGATCCATCCCGCAGCTATATTATGGCTAGCAACCATTTTGTAATAGGCTTGGATAAGCAATTGCTCGATGTCGTTTTCTGTCTCGTAATAATAAATCTTATCCGTTTTTGACGTTACTGCATTGGTAAATTCTTGCAACTGTCTACTGATATTGGCGCCGTTATGATGTTTCTTTATTAGTATCAGTAAAGGTTTGAGCTTCGCTTTAGCATTGAGATAGCTCAAATGCATTTGACTAACACCATTATTTTGCGTCGTACCGTAGCTATCGCCAATGACCATCAAAGCATAATCACAAGCATCAATACACTGACGCCCATATAACGAAGCTTTGGGTAATTTACTGGAAGCATCATAGGTTAAAAAGGCACGGCCTTGAAAAAATATCGCAATACTATCCAATACCAATAACTGGTCGTTATCAGCGCATACAATATGAATATGGTAGCGACGGTTTGGCACGATCACCTCTAATCTCTATTAGCTGGTCGAAAAAGATACGTTCTCAGAGTTCTCAGAAAAATTATAATAATAAGCAATTAAAATATTCTGTTTGGTAAATACAAGCCTAGCATAATATTGCTAGAATGCGTTTACTTTATTTCCAATTCCATTAATATACTACGGGATTATAACAGCTGTATCGAGATTAATCCTAGGAGCCCCTAAGGCTAATACTCAAAATGAGTATGGTATTGTAAATGCGTTTGCTCGCCAAGTAAGCGTGATAGCAGCAAATCCATCTGCTTATCGTATTTGGTCGCATAAAATACCAACGGTGGCTTAATCTGATTGTCACTCAAACTGGCATCTAAAACACCATTTCTATCTAATCCATCTATAGGCAATGCTGACAAATTATTGGCGATCAACAATTGCTTAACGCGCTCCGCAATTGCTTGACCTGAATCAACCACTTGCATTGATAGTTTTTGCGCTTCAATTGCTTGCATCACAAAATCTTTAAAGAATGGATAATGTGTACAGCCTAATACCAGCTGGTCTACCCCATCCTTTGCAAACACTTGCAATTGCTGACGAAGATTTTGCGCCGTTTCACTGTTTTCCGACATACCTGATTCTACCCAAGGCACCAGTTGCGGGTCAAAATATTTGGTCACTCTGGTTGCACTTGGACTGGCTATCATAGCAATGACATCGTTCAGGAGTTTACCGTTTAGAGTCGCTTTGGTTGCTAGTACCGCCACATGACCACTTTTACTGGCCAATACCGCAGGTTTCAATGCTGGTACCAAACCCACAATGGGTAGCTGCGGATAATGGCATCTTGCTGTCTGCAACGCATAGGCTGAAGCACTATTACACGCAATGACAATAAGCTTGCAGCCTTGCTGATATAGCCACTCTACTGCCGTCAATGTTAATGTTTTAATATCATCACTATCTCGATTGCCATAAGGCACATTCAGGGTATCAGCATAGTAAATATAGCGTTCATTGGGCAGTTGCTGGGCTAAATGTAGATAAACAGACAAGCCACCAATACCGGAATCAAATAAGCCAATGGGCGCGCTACGGTCTGGATCTGCCTTTATCCCTTTATTATGATTGTATATCACACTATCGACCATCGCTTCTTCAGCAGTGTTATTATCAGAAATTATTGAGTAAGTATTAACTGTGTTAGTAACAGCACTTGCGGCAACTTTCATATTATTTCACCGCCATTTTGATAAAAATACTGTCATACCGACCCTACTAGTAAATTTAACCAATATTACTTTCAATAATAGTCCCATAAATAAAAAGGGCTATAAGATAGATAACAAGATTTGCTCAAGATCAATAGCAATCACTGCCTAATTATAGCTCATTATTGACCGTTAAATAGATGTCATCGTCAATGTATAAGCATGACCGCCACTTTGCAGGGTTAGCGTGGTTTTACCATCTTGCTCTGTCAATTCGCCAATCTCGATTAAATGATAAAATACATTGCGACCAATAAGTGCCGTCAATCCATTCCGAACCAGCATATAAGGACGCATTTGTACCTCAGATGTTAGTTGTTGGTTTTCCTCTCCGTGACTATTATGAACAGCATCCATATCATTAGAGTGATCATTTCTATTTTCATTACCCTCCACATTAACAGAGTCATAAGGACGTAAAAAAATAGGATGCTCATCATCTAAGCGTACGACATCACCCGTTGTCGTGGTAAATTCAAGCCAACTATTAGTTTCTTCGTTGACGATACCGACATCATTGATTAATAGTGGCGCATCTTCCACTTGGATACGCAATTTCTGTACGGGCGTCTTTAGGAAATACTCAGTCACCCTGTCTTTTTCTTCTTTCCATAAGATAGTGGCAAACAGACTGACTAATGACTCTCGGGTCATGTGTCCGCCTTCATGCCACCACTCGCCATTGGCTTTGATGACCAAATCCATATCATCAATTTGTTCAGGATGCCAATTTTCTAGTGGCGGTATGGCACGTCCTTCACGTGTCCCTGCCGCAGACTTTAAATATTGGCTCAAATTGTCTATAGTATTTAGCTCAGACAGCTTGTCATTAGAGGTTTCAGCATCTTTTACAGTCGTGGCATCGATATCTTTATTATTATCTGTCATCGTACAATCCTTCACGTAGTAATCAAAGTTTGGCAAATCTGTTATTACTATAAATTTTAGTTTCGGGTATGATAAGACAATATCGTCATTGTACCCCCACCGTCTTAATCTTACCTTAACACTGATGTTGTGAAATGCGTATCGTGTTTGTGGGACTTTTCTTTTATAATAAGTAACGATTTTTTATTTGAACTAGTCTGGTGGGCGTTGTACTAACGACACATTTTACGTTATGTTTTGAAGGTTTTTAAAAACACTTTCATCGTAACGTCGTCAACTGATACCGTAAAGACCCTTTTTATCGGGCAGCCATATGTCTGAGTAAAGTTAGCGCCACAAGCCTTATTATTCAATTGTTAAGCTAATGATGCCCTGAGATAAGCCACTACAAGTTTAGGAGTAGGTATGCAAGAGCAAGACAATCAATCGCCAGTTATTGATGGT
Organism: Psychrobacter sp. S4(2024); assembly: GCF_036861305.1. NCBI lineage: Bacteria > Pseudomonadati > Pseudomonadota > Gammaproteobacteria > Moraxellales > Moraxellaceae > Psychrobacter > Psychrobacter sp. S4(2024). The sequence continues at coordinate 1,112,108 of NZ_JAZAQR010000001.1, forward strand.
GATACTGTAAATATCGACACGCCAATCGTGACAGACACAGCAAATTCAGAGCCAACAGTGGTGACACCAGAAGTGCTCGCTGAAGAAACGCCCGTTATTGTAGATACGCAAGCCGTTGAGCCAGTTGCTGAAACGGTCGTTGTCGACAAAGCGCCAGAACCTGTTGCAGCAGAGCCTGAAGTAGAACGTGAGTCAATGGAATTTGATGTCATTATCGTTGGTGGTGGACCTGCCGGACTTTCAGCTGCCATCCGTCTACGCCAGCTTGCCATCGCAGCAGGTAACGATGAGTTCATGGTTTGTGTGGTCGAAAAAGGCTCGGAATTTGGCGCTCATACTCTCTCTGGTGCGGTCATGGAAACACGCGCTTTGGATGAGTTGATTCCAGATTGGAAAGAAAAAGGCGCACCGCTAAACGTTCCTGCAATTGAAGATCGCGTCTATATGCTGGGTTCAGCGACCAAATCTATCAAATTAATGGATTCGGTCATTCCTGCCAGCATGCATAACCAAGGCAACTATATTGTCTCATTAGGCAACGTCGTTCGTTGGTTGGCTCAACAAGCTGAAGAGCTAGAAGTCATGATGTTCCCAGGCTTCCCCGCTGATGAAATCTTATATAATGATGATGGTTCAGTTAAAGGCGTATTGACAGGCGACATGGGTGTGGCTGCCAGTGGCGAAGCGAAACATAGCTTTGAGCCAGGTTATGAGCTGCTTGCTAAATATACTATATTTACCGAAGGTAGCCGTGGTCACTTAGGCAAGCGCTTGATCAGTCGTTTTAATCTTGATAAAGACTGTGACCCACAACACTATGGTATTGGTCTAAAAGAGCTATGGGATATTGATCCTGCTAAGCATGAAGAAGGTGTGGTCATGCATGGTTCAGGTTGGCCTTTGACTGACACTGGTTCAACTGGAGGCTGGTGGTTGTATTTCGCTGAAAACAATCAAGTAAGCTTTGGTCTTGTTATTGATCTCTCCTATTCTAATCCATATATGTCGCCATTTGATGAGATGCAGCGTCTAAAACTACATCCGCTTATCCGTAATGTTCTAGAAGGCGGTAAACGTATTTCTTACGGCGCACGCTCGTTAACTAAAGGCGGTTTAAACTCCTTGCCAAAATTCACCTTCCCAGGTGGTGTATTAGCTGGTGATGACGCAGGTTTCTTAAATCCTGCCAAAATCAAAGGTACCCATACTTCAATGAAGTCAGGGATGCTAGCGGCTGAGGCGATTTTCGCAGCCTTGCAAGAAGGTCGTCAACATGATGAAGTGCTGGCTTATACTACGATGTTTGAAGAGTCTTGGTTGTATAAAGACAACTATGAAGCACGTAACTTTGCTCCTGCTATGCACCGTATGGGTCAATGGATGGGTGGCGCGTTTACCTTTTTAGAGCAAAATCTGATGGGCGGCAAAATGCCTTTGACCATTCATGACAATAAAAAAGATTATGATCAGCTTGAGCGTGCGGCTCATGCCTATCAGCCAACCTATGCAAAACCGGACGGCAAATTGGTATTTGATAAATTATCGTCAGTATTTATCTCAAATACCAACCATACTGAAGATCAACCAGTACATTTAAAATTAACTGATCCAACAGTGCCTGTCACTATCAACTTACCACTCTATGCTGAGCCAGCGCGTCTATACTGCCCAGCTGGTGTTTATGAGATTGTAAAAGACGCGGAAGGCGCTAAATTTGTCATCAATGCGCAAAACTGTGTCCATTGCAAAACTTGTGATATTAAGGACCCTTCACAGAACATCACGTGGGTAACGCCAGAAGGCGGCGGCGGTCCTAACTATCCAAACATGTAAATTGTTATTTATATATTGTTTAGATGGTTATTATTTAAAATAAGCTGCAAAAAAATCGCCCTCAAAAGGGCGATTTTTTGTTATAGGTATATTTAATCGCTGTATATCTAGGATTTCAGCTTAATCTGTCCACGCATCACGATTGGCTTCATCTTTTAATTTCACAAAATCATCAGGATTAAACTTGATTTGATCAGCAGTTTTGCCCTCTTTAATCTGACGCTCATAGTCACGTAATATTCTAAGTGCTACTGGCGACAAGATGATAATAGCCACTAAGTTGACCAATGCCATCAGACCCATGGATAAATCGGCAAAGTTCCAAATAGCTGGCAGGCTGGCGACAGCGCCAATAAATACCATGCCCAAGACCATAAAGCGGAATATCATAATCATCACTTTGGCATTTTTCTCGCCAGAGATAAATTCAAGATTTGATTCACCATAGCTATAGTTTGCAATGATAGACGTGAATGAGAAAAAGAAGATGGCAATCGCGACGAAAATTACACCCATATCACCTACATATTGCGACAATGCTAGCTGTGTTAATTGAATACCTTCTTGCTCGACACTAGGATCAACCACGCCAGAGAGAATAATAATTGAAGCTGTCGCTGTACAGATAACTAATGTGTCCAAAAACACACCCAACATTTGCATAAAACCTTGCACTGCCGGATGATCAGGATGGCTTTTTGCAGTCGCTGCGGCATTAGGTGCTGAACCCATACCTGCTTCGTTCGAAAATAGACCACGCTTAATACCATTAATCATCGCTTGCGCAATACCATAACCAATCACACCACCTGCTGCTTGTTCAAAGCCAAATGCTGACTTTACAATCAAAGCAATCGCCGCTGGAAATTCGCTAAAATTGGTCAAGATGACATAGAGTGCCAAGAGAATATAAAGAATCGCCATCACTGGTACAACTTTGCCAGCAATACGCGCAACAGAGCGTAATCCACCAAATACTACTGGTGCGACTAGCACTACTAATATCAAGCCGGTCATCCAAGTTGGAATACCAAACGCCTCATTAGTCGCTTGTGCAATGGTATTGGATTGCACACCATTGAACGCCAAGCCAAAAGCGACCAGCAAACATAGCGAGAAAAATACGGCAAGCCAGCGTTTACCCAAACCCTTTTCGATATAGTAAGCCGGTCCACCGCGATAAACATTATCGTTATGCGGTACTTTGTATGCTTGCGCAAGGGTTGACTCGATAAAGCTGGTTGACATACCCACAATCGCTGTCATCCACATCCAAAATACAGCACCCGGTCCACCCAAATAGATGGCAATTGCCACCCCTGCTAGATTCCCCGTCCCTACTCGCGCAGCAAGTGATGTCATTAGTGCTTCAAATGAGCTGATACCACCATCTTTACGCCCTTGATTTGATACTCGTAATAACTGCCACATATGACCAAAATGACGAAACTGGATAAAGCGAGTCGCCACGGTAAAATATAGACCTGCACCAATTAAGACGAACATCAGCAGTCCATACCATGGATTGCTGGCAATCAACCAATCATTATTACCCCAAATGATACTCACACCATAGTTTACGATGCTATTAAACCAACCTGCTACGCCTTCGTTCATACTATATCCCCTTCACTAACATTCTATACTTTTAGCATATGTTATAAATTGATGTAACTAATGGCTTTTTATGATGTTTCGTTCTCTCTTTGCTTATTGATCATCATTACCTATTTGAGCAATAAAATGACAAGGAAATCACGTATATCATATGGCGGTATTTTAACTGACTATAGACAATTTAGCTGTTTTTATGCTTTTTTTAATTATTGATTATTTATAAACTTTTGCTTAGTAATAAGCTAATAGGAATAAAATAATAATTATGATTTATAGTTTATGAAAAAATTTTATACCTAATCAATAGTTATGATATTGAAATTATATTGATGTCATACTTATTCATAATAAAAATAGTTATTTATATAACCGTTATTTTTAAAATAAATGCCATTTTTTGGTTTTATCAATTAATCTAACGAATATAACAAATCCTTAATACAACTAAGGTCTTAGTATACTAGTGTCTCAGAGTTATGATATCTATTGGCTTCTACTAACATAAGTTAGTTATAGTTTCTACAAGACACATATTTAGTTACATAAAGTAAATAAAATTTATTTATTGTTAAATAAGTCAATATTGTATATATTCCTAATAAGTTTATAAAAGCTGCTTGCAATACTTATCGGCATGAATGTATTTCTAATTATTAAAATAATGTCATCGGGAAGATGATAATAATAAGACAGAGGATTGTCAGCGAGTACCGACCCCTCCCTCTTTACACATCATTATTTCCATATAATAAATTTAATCGACTGTCTCAATATCTATTGTTAAATGATTAGATTTTAAGCGACTAACCTCGACTCTTATCCTTTAACTTTTATAACAGTCATATCGAGTAATTTATCCTCGGTGTCTGTATCGTTTACACTGGAAAAGTTGGTTCATATTTTGATAATGTTGGGTTACTTATCTTGATTGATCGCTCTGCTTTAGTCTTTCATCTACCGTTTTTATGGTTGTAAGACACTGTTTTCACAATAAGATAAACACTAAAGCACAGGGACTTGTCAGACTCAGATCAGTGACCTTGTTTTTATGTTAGGCAAAAGGAGTTGTCCTATGGAGAACCACAACGATTCATCAGGTTATTGGCGCGCCAATCTCCGTCTCATTAAAGTCAGCCTCGTCATTTGGGCTTTAGTCTCTTATGGTTTTGGCATCTTGCTACGTCCATTATTGTCAGGTATTAGAATAGGTGGTACTGATATAAGCTTTTGGTTTGCACAACAAGGTGCTCTTATCGTATTTATCGCCCTCATCTTTTTCTATGCATGGCGCATGAATAAACTAGATAAACAATATGGTGTAGACGAGGAATAGCCCTATGAGTCAATTTACGATTAATATCATTTTTGTAGGTCTGTCCTTCGCTTTATACTTCGGTATCGCTTGGTGGGCACGTGCAGGTTCGACCAGTGAGTTCTATGTTGCTGGCGGCGGTGTACATCCTGTTGTTAACGGTATGGCAACCGCCGCTGACTGGATGAGTGCAGCGTCATTTATCTCGATGGCTGGTATTATCGCCACTGGTGGTTATGCTGCATCAACTTATTTAATGGGTTGGACGGGTGGTTATGTTCTACTCGCCATGCTCTTAGCACCTTACCTACGTAAATTCGGTAAGTTCACAGTTCCTGATTTTATCGGTGACCGCTTTTATTCTAAAACCGCTGCTATGATTGCCGTTGTTTGTTTGATTATCGCATCAACCACTTATGTTATCGGTCAGATGACCGGTGCTGGTGTGGCATTCTCACGCTTCTTAGAAGTTGACAGTACCACTGGTCTGATTATTGCGGCTGTTGTTGTATTCTTCTACGCCGTACTTGGTGGTATGAAAGGGATTACCTACACGCAGGTTGCGCAGTATGTGGTTCTTATGATTGCCTATACGATTCCTGCCGTCTTTATCTCACTTGAGTTGACGGGTAACCCAATTCCAGGTCTTGGTTTGTTCTCAAACCATGTTGAATCAGGCATTCCTATCCTAACCAAGCTTGACCAAATCGTCGTCGACTTAGGCTTTACCGCTTATACCGCTGACGTACCGAACAAGCTGAATATGGTGCTATTTACTTTATCACTGATGATTGGTACCGCGGGTCTACCTCACGTTATTATTCGCTTTTTCACGGTTCCTAAAGTTGCAGATGCGCGTTGGACAGCTGGTTGGACGTTGGTATTTATCGCGCTCCTATACTTCACTGCCCCAGCAGTAGGTGCAATGGCGCGTCTAAATCTAATTAATACTGTTTATCCACAAGGTGTTGACGCTCCTGCTATCGAATATGATCAACGTCCAGATTGGATGAGAACATGGGAAGAAACCGGTCTTATTAAGTATAACGATTTAAATAACGACGGTCGTATCCAGTTGTATAGTGATAGTGGACTTGGTGCAGCAGAGCTAGCATTGGCTGCAGCAACCACTGACGGCGGCGATGTTGCTGCTGCAACGACTACCGTTGAAAAAGCAAAAGCTGAACATGCTTTAGAGCGTGATGGTGTATTTGTTGATAGAGGTTGGGCAGGTAACGAGCTTGATGTCAACGCTGACATCTTAGTATTGGCTAACCCAGAAATCGCACAGCTACCAGGTTGGGTTATTGGTCTTATCGCCGCAGGTGGTTTGGCAGCAGCGCTATCTACAGCAGCTGGTCTACTTCTCGCCATCTCATCAGCGATCAGTCATGATTTGATTAAACGTAACCTTAATCCAAATATCACTGATGCAGGCGAGCTAAAAGTCGCACGTATCACGATGGCTGTTGCGCTTGTGGTTGCTACCTACTTAGGTATTAATCCACCAGGATTTGCTGCACAGGTCGTTGCATTGGCCTTTGGTATTGCTGGTGCCTCACTGTTCCCTGCATTGATGATGGGTATTTTCTCTAAACGTATTAACAACTTGGGCGCCATCGCTGGTATGCTCACAGGTCTAATTAGTATCTTAGTTTATATCTTCATCTTTAAAGGCTGGTTCTTCGTTACAGGTACAGCAAACTTCCCTGATACTGAAGAGTACTGGTTGTTTGGTATCTCACCATTATCATTTGGTGTGATTGGTGCCTTGCTTAACTTTATCGTAGCATTCGCAGTGTCTTATGCGACTGCGCCACCACCAGCACACATTCAAGAATTGGTTGAAAGTGTACGTTCTCCACGTGGCGCTGGCGGCGCAATCGACCACTAAGCTTCGATATAAGCTAGCAAATGACGTATGGTTTTTTACGATAATATATCACTCACAGGCAGCAGCTGCTCGTGAGTGATTTTTTTATCCCAATCTGATCATGGGATATTTTTTACATACTATTCGTCCAATCATGATAATTTTACTCACCCCTCTTAAAAGTAAAAATAATGAGAAAGTTAAGCATGAGTGTCATGATAAATGTGCTTAAAAAGGCTGTACACATGATTTTATTTTTAATAATTGATATGAAATGCGCTGATTGCGTTAAGGAAAAGTCTTATGCTTTTTGAGTTTATCGCAACCATAGCGGCTGGGTTTGGTCTAGCTGGGATAGCACTGGTCATCACTCACCTCAGCAAACTTGCAGGTAAGAAAGCGCCAAGATGGCTTATTCCATTATTTGGTGCCATTGGTATCTTTGGCTTCCAAATAAGCCAAGAATATAGCTGGTTTGGTCAACAGCTTGCACAGCTTCCTGAAGGCGTTCATGTCGTCAAGAAAGTTGAAGAAGGTACGTGGTTTCGTCCGTGGTCGTACGTTAAACCACAGACGTTACGCTTTATAGCCGCTGATAGCGGACACGCTCGTGCTAACGCTGATAACCCAGAGGTGTATTTGGTCAATTTGTATTTGTTTGAGAGACGTAGAAGTGTACAGCAAGTACCGCAAGTGATCGACTGTGCCGCCCCTGCTCGTGCAGACTATGTACTACAAGAAAAAAACAGTAAGTTAAGTATTGATGAGCATGTGAAACAAACGACTGCTTGGCGTCCATTAGAAAAAAATGATCCGCTATATATCAATGTTTGTATTAGTAAAAAATAACTCAATCATTGAAGCCACTGTTAGCTGACTTATCGTTATCTTTATGAATTATTAAAAAGTCTGTCGAAATATATTTGCCGAAAAATGAGGCTAATAACGATTATTCACTTTCGTATAAGCATGTTTAGAATTGGCACCCAACAACAATCCGGCGCATAGACCACCAAAATGCGCCGCAAATGAGATACCTTGCTGCGGTATCAAACCTTGTTTGATAGTCAGCCAATAACCCGTACCCATCACAATACAAGCAAGTAAATAGCCCCAACGCCTAGCGAACACTGCCCCACCTATCATAAACCCAAGCATCGCAAAACACAGCCCTGAAGCGCCGATATGAATCGTCAGTGGCGAAGCTATTATCCAAGTCATTATACCTGAGGCGATGATAAGCTTAAGAATAGTACGATAAGCGTTATTTTCAAATAAACCAAATAAGAACAAAATCTGCATCAGTGTCAGCGAATTTCCCACTAAATGTGAGAAATTACCATGCATCGTCCATGAAGCAAATACCCCTATCATACTGCCAATATCCAATGCTCGCGGCACAATACCAAAAATATTCCATAGACCAAAAAATACAGTGTCATTAAGAAAAAACATCACCCACATTGGTATCAGTACAAAAGCATATAGACCAAATACTTGCTTAATGCGTACGATTACAAGCGTCGCCAATTGCTGCCACTTCATCTACTGTTTTATCCTTTTCATCTTGTTAAACGCATGTTACTGACTGGTAGATAAAATCGTCGTTTCTACGGGTTTAAAAGATAGCGATGACGCATCTTTATTGGCAGTTAATATACTACTGGCGTGTAATAGCGAGGTTGAATGATAAGGCACTAGCGCCGTTGGTACAAAGCTACGAGCCGCATCGATATGCTTAACTGAATCATCAAAGAAAATATGCGGCGCAAATGTTTTAAGTACCGAAGTCTTTTCAAGCCCTCCCAAAAAAAACGCCATATCAATATCTACGCCCCAATTACGCAATGTTTTTATCGCTCGTAAGTCAGCTGGGGCATTGCGAGCCGTCACCAAGGCTATTTTCATCGGACAGGAATGCAAGCTTGCTGGCAGACGCTCTTGCATTTTGGACAGCTTAATTAATAACTCTGCATAAGGACCTTTTTCTATCGGTAAATCGCGCATTTTGGCTTCACGGTCATGAAACGCTTGTAACCCTTTTTGCTTATAAAGCAGCTCGCCTGAATCATCAAATAACACTGCATCACCATCGAAGGCAATACGCAACTGCTTGGTATCCAACTCATAAGTATTGACTGGCGTGGCATCTAATATCGCACAAGCACAGATATCAGCATCTGCAACCTGCTGCGCATCTTCAAGATTGGTCGTCAAAAACAAATCCACATTAAAATCTTTGATATAAGGTGCAATAGGGCTGCCAGATATAAATGCTGAGCGCGAAATGGTTAACCCATGTTCACGTATTGCATTTAGGACTTGAATACCTGTATCAGGGCTACTTTTTGAGACAATGACCACTTCTACCAAGGGTGCATTGACACCGTCATTCTTATTATCACAATCATGACAATAATGATTTAAATTCAATAGTGCTTTAATCAGCGGATAACCTGCGCCAATGGTCAACGGGTCATTTTCACGCTCAGTCATATAGTTGCGGAACTCTTTAACGGCATCGTGGGGACGCTGCTGTAAAAGCGATATGAGATGATTCTCAGACTCTGACAAATCAAATAAAGCGGTTGCAGAAATCGCGACTATGAGCGTGTTACTAAAATCGACAGCCATAAATGTTTACTTCTATTCTAAATATTCAAAATGGTAGCGTTTTATTTTACTACATATTTAGGCAAGCCGTGTGGCTACTCCTGCTAATCACAACAATCCTCAATATATTTTTTTTATGACAAAAAAAAGACTGCAATCGCAGTCTTTTTTAGGTTTCAAGCAACACTTAGCTAATATCAGTACCATCATTAATAACAAAGCTTACAATCATAATGACATGATATTTACTGATTTTTCCATCAGTAACCCCTACTTTTTGCTCTTTTATCCAAGCGCCTTCAACATTATTGACGGTCTTAGAAATCCGCTCAATACCTTGTTGAATAGCATCTTCAAAACTGCTTTCAGAGGTACTACTGATCTCGATATTCTTAGCAATAGTCATAGTATTTCTCGCATCCATGTGATTCTAAAATGAGTGTTTTAAGACAAGCTTATCGTAGAGATGCTACTTCAAAGCGATGTCTCTCAATTATTCTAGCGTTATACATAGTACGCAACAATGCTCCAGTGTTATTTTATGTAGGAATTAACTTAGTAGCACTAAAGATATCGCTGGAAACGCGACCAAAATGACTAAGCGAATCAAGTCAGAGACAATAAAGGGCATCACCCCCTTGAACATATCGGACAGCTTAATATGCGGTGCCATTGCCTTAATCACAAAGATATTCATACCCATTGGCGGCGTGATTAATCCAAGCTCTACGGTTAATACTGCAATAATACCAAACCAAACCGGATCATAACCTAACGCAACAATGATTGGGAACACCACCGGAATCGTAATCACCAGCATCGCTAGGGCATCCATGAACAAGCCTAACAGAAAGTACATAATCAAAATGCAGATCAATACTATCATTGGGCTAACTGCCAATGTACCAATCCACGTCGCCAAACTATAAGACAAGCGCGATACTGAGATAAAGTAGCCGAGTGCTTCAGCACCAAGTAACATAAAAAAGACCACCGCAGAGAGGGCAAGCGTCTCAATTAATGATTGCTTAAGCCCCGTCATTCGCATGCCTTTGGCAAAAGCATAAGCCCACGATACAAACGCCCCAACTGCAGCGCCTTCTGTTGGGGTAAATAGCCCAAAGAAAATACCCGCGATAATGACGATAAAGATAAAGCTAAAGGGAATAAGACCTGTCAAAGAGATGAGCTTTTGTTTCCAAGAAGTAGGCTCCCCACGTTGTGCTAAATGTGGCTTCCAGCGCACCATGATCATAACAGTGATTGAGTACATCACCATGCCAAGCATACCCGGTAAGAAACCAGCGATAAACATATCACCAACTGACTGCTGGGTTAAGATGGCATAGACCAGCAGTGCAATACTGGGCGGAATCATGATTCCCAAAGTCCCACCAGCGGCTAGAATACCGCAGGCAAAGCCTGGCTGATAACCGTACTTCTCCATTTGTGGCAATGCTACTTTGGTCATGGTAGACGCTGTCGCCAATGATGACCCTGAAATGGATGCAAAGATACCGGATGAACCAATACCAGCAATACCTAGACTACCCCTAACGCCACCAAAGATAGTTCGAGTAGCATCAAATAACTTCCCTGCCATACCAGAATGAGAAGCAAAGACACCCATAAGTATGAACAATGGAATAGCACTAAAATCATATTTCGCTAAAACATCAACAGGTAAGTCTTTGAGCATCTGTACAGCACCAATCGGTGCTGTCACGGCACCAAAGCCAACCAAACCAACACCAAGCATCGCAAGTGCGACAGGAACACGCAGCATGACCATCGCAATCATACATAACAAACCAATGGCACCAATAATTTCTGGACTCATGCGCCTGTCTCCTCAGCGTCAAAGAACTCGCCTGTTTTAAAGATATTGATGGATTCGATCAATGAGCGAATGGCAAGTAAAATGCTTAAGAAGGCACTAATAGCGTAAATGGGCATCATAGATATTCGAAGGTCTTGGGTGACTTTGCCGTACTCTATTGCATCAAAAGCGCTTTCATAGAGACCCCATGCGAATACAATACCAATGATAAAGAACCCCATCATAAAGGTGCCCATCATGTAACCTTTCAAGGCTTTTGACATCTTTTGTGTGAATACATCGACAATAATTTGTGAGCGTTCAACAAAAGCAGCAAAAGCACCAAGTAAAGCAAAGAGCATGAAGTAAGAGACAATCTCAACACTGCCTTTGACCGTAAATCCAAACTCTCCACCAGTGAGCTTAAATATATAGCGGGCAATGACATCTAGCATGGTGGTCAGTACAATGATAATGAGACTGATACCACCAATGAATTGACATAACCTTGAAATGAGGATGCTCAGTTTAACTAAAAATACCATGCGAAACTCCTTTAGGTTAGACCTTACAGGCTGCACTGGCGGCTTTTGCTTTAGCATAAACGCCATCTGCATCTAGACCTAGCGCTTTAACATCAGCAAGATATTTATTGGTGCCTTTCTCAAGCGGTCCTTTCCAGTTAGGATCATTTAATGGATCAGGGATTTCAACGATTTCATCACCTTTTTTCCTAGCTGCTTCTATGGCCATATCATCATGTTTATCAAATACTTCACCAACCTTATTGGCAAGCGCCATACCTGAGTTTTTATCCAGTACCTTTTTCAAATCATCCGGTAAACTCTCATATTTATCTTTATTCATAGTCACCATAAGCGCTGAACTATAAAAAGGTATATTGGTATGGTATTTGGTGATTTCGTCAATTTTAAAGGCGGTAACAGCTTCCCATGGAAAACTCAAGCCATCAACGACGCCGCGTTGTAAAGAGGTATACATGTCATTGGCAGGCAAACCGACTGGTGAGGCACCCGCACTTTCAATAATGTCGCCAGCGACGGCAGAAGGACGGCGAATACGCATACCCTTCATATCTTCAGGTGTGCGAATTAATTTGTTCGTTGTATGCAACGCACCCGGTCCAGCACCATACATAAACAACATATGCGTATCTTCATATTCACCAGCTAAAGTACCATCTTCATATAGAGTTTGGAGCATACAACCCATCTGAGTCGCTGAGTTTGATAAACCAGGAAGCTCAGTAATCTGAGTTAAAGGAAAGCGACCATTGGTATAGCCGTGTGCTTGTGAGCCAATATCTATCGTGCCTTTGGCAGCAGATTCATAAGTAACGTCTGCTTTAGCAAGACCTGCTGAAGGATATAACTCTACTTTTAAACGACCATTAGAATCTGCTTCTATTTGCTTAGCCCAAGGTTCAAAGACCTCTGTACTAATAGATGAGGTTGCTGGCCAAAAATGAGAAAAGCGCAATGTGGTTGTTTCTTGAGAAGTTGCTGCAGAAGCATCAGTACTATCAGAAGCTTGATTAGAACAACCTAGAAGGCTAATAGCTGCTAATGCACCTATTGAAAAAAGAGGAGCTAACTTCATTATCAATTCCTTTTGATAACCATGGATAGGGTATGAGTATTTACTAATAAGTTAATTATAAGGTCAATTTCCGTATAGACTCTATAAATGCTTTTAATTAACTAAAGTTGAAATACTCTTTAAAATTAGCAGCTATAACGATATAAGTCAAATCATTTTAAATGAATACCAAGGAATATATTGAATATAAGATATAGCGATTTTCATAACAGAAAAAGCTTATTTGAGCCTTTCAACTGCAAATAAACACTCACTCATCCAAACGTCAGGCAAAGAAAATCCCCCGCCTAGATAACTAGTCGGGGGATATTTCAGAATAGAGAGCTGACGATGACCTACTCTCACATGGGCGAACCACACT
>NZ_JAZAQR010000010.1:0-1682 GCF_036861305.1 Psychrobacter sp. S4(2024)
AGAATAGAGAGCTGACGATGACCTACTCTCACATGGGCGAACCACACTACCATTGGCGCGACGATGTTTCACTTCTGAGTTCGGGAAGGGATCAGGTGGTTCCATCGTGCTATTGTCGTCAGCAAAGGGGGTTAGATATGAGTCTGTTATTATTGTTTTGACGTCAAGATATTATCTATTGGTCGACCAACTTGTAACCTAACTGAATCAAGGTTAAAGGTGATATCGAAATTATATATATTCTATAGCCTAGGCTATACAAGATAGATTAATTAGAGCTTTCATACAAACCACTTGGGTGTTGTATGGTCAAGCCAAACGAGCAATTAGTACAGGTTAGCTACATGCATCGCTGCACTTCCACACCCTGCCTATCAACGTCGTAGTCTTCAACGGCTCTTTAGGGAAATCTAATCTTGAGGTGGGCTTCTCGCTTAGATGCTTTCAGCGATTATCCCATCCGAACGTAGCTACCGGGCAATGCCACTGGCGTGACAACCCGAACACCAGAGGTTCGTCCACTCTGGTCCTCTCGTACTAGGAGCAGATCCTCTCAAATTTCCAACGCCCACGGTAGATAGGGACCGAACTGTCTCACGACGTTCTAAACCCAGCTCGCGTACCTCTTTAAATGGCGAACAGCCATACCCTTAGGACCTGCTTCAGCCCTAGGATGAGATGAGCCGACATCGAGGTGCCAAACACCGCCGTCGATATGAACTCTTGGGCGGTATCAGCCTGTTATCCCCAGAGTACCTTTTATCCGTTGAGCGATGGCCCTTCCATACAGAACCACCGGATCACTAAGACCTACTTTCGTACCTGCTCGACTTGTGGGTCTCGCAGTTAAGCGCGCTTTTGCCTTTATACTCTACGACCGATTTCCGACCGGTCTGAGCGCACCTTCGTACTCCTCCGTTACTCTTTAGGAGGAGACCGCCCCAGTCAAACTACCCACCATACATTGTCCTCGGTATTGTTATACCTGAGTTAGAACCCCAACATGACCAGGGTGGTATTTCAAGATTGGCTCCACAAACACTAGCGTGTCTGCTTCAAAGCCTCCCACCTATCCTGCACAAGTCAGGTCAAAGTTCAATGTAAAGCTGTAGTAAAGGTTCACGGGGTCTTTCCGTCTAGCCGCGGGTACACAGCATCTTCACTGCGATTTCGATTTCACTGAGTCTCTGCTGGAGACAGCGCTGCCATCATTATGTCATTCGTGCAGGTCGGAACTTACCCGACAAGGAATTTCGCTACCTTAGGACCGTTATAGTTACGGCCGCCGTTTACTGGGGCTTCGATCAAGAGCTTCGCTTACGCTAACCCCATCAATTAACCTTCCAGCACCGGGCAGACATCACACCCTATACGTCCACTTTCGTGTTTGCAGAGTGCTGTGTTTTTAATAAACAGTTGCAGCAGCCTGGTATCTGCGACTGCCAACAGCTCAAGGAGCAAGTCCTATCACCATCGGCAGCGTACCTTCTCCCGAAGTTACGGTACCATTTTGCCTAGTTCCTTCAGCAGAGTTCTCTCAAGCGCCTTGGTATTCTCTACCTGATCACCTGTGTCGGTTTAGGGTACGATTCGTTTATAACTATTGCTTAGAAGCTTTTCCTGGAAGCATGGTATTTGCCACTTCGCTGTACAAGTACAGCTTGCTATCAGATCTCAGCATA
>NZ_JAZAQR010000011.1:0-544 GCF_036861305.1 Psychrobacter sp. S4(2024)
ATCGTCGCGCCAATGGTAGTGTGGTTCGCCCATGTGAGAGTAGGTCATCGTCAGCTCTCTATTCTGAAATATCCCCCGACTAGTTATCTAGGCGGGGGATTTTCTTTGCCTGACGTTTGAAAATAAGAGGATTTCTCATTTGATTTGAAGATTTAGAGACTTCTTTGAGTTCGTTTTTTAGAGCTCGTGAGTTATTTAGCGGGTTAAATGAGCTTCATGTCATGATGTTTCAAGCACTATCCAAGCTCATAACAGTCTTAAAGGGATTCAATTTCAGTTTAATAGACGATCTATATAATTCTTTACCAGTTAGAGCTAAAGCCATCCAAATAAATATTTTCTCTAACCCATTGAAAACTATCGACTATTTAAACCCCACTTAAATTAGTTTAAAAACCTTTTATAAAGCAGTTGACACCCCAGTCAGAATCTATATAATACGCCCCACAGCAAAGGAAGCTAGGCAATAAGTTAACCAACTTATCACTTAGATTACCGAGTTGAAACAAATTAAGAAAAGAAGTTGACAGACTATTAAAACATG